>JAHREJ010000052.1 GCA_021733645.1 Bacillus subtilis subsp. subtilis
CACCACCGCACCCGGAGAACGCAGCAACGCCTTCAGCACCATTAGTGAACCTCCTTCGGCCGATGTAGTTCGAATCGGCAGTTGCACCGTCACGTTGTCCTCGCGCGAGGTCATGGTGCCCGGTGCGCGTCGTGTGCGCCGGCTTACTCCGAAGGCGTTGGGGGTACTGAAGGCGTTGCTGCGTTCTCCGGGTGCGGTGGTGACCCGCGATGAACTGTTTGCCGAGGTGTGGCCCGATACGCTGCCCACCAATGACGTGCTTACCCAGGCTGTGACCCAGTTGCGCAAGGCGTTCGCCAGCGACGACGGGGATGCCACGCCTTATATCGAAACGATCGCCAAGACCGGCTATCGCCTGCTGGTGCCGGTGAGCATGCACGCCGCCGAGACGGCGCTGCGGCTGCCGGTCGAGCCCGGCGTGGTGTCGGATCCGGATCCGGTGGAGTCCACGTCCACGCCTGTTGCAACGGTTGCAGCGGCGGTGTCGGTGCGCGGCCGCTGGCGCCGCATCCGGCGCTACGTGCTGCTGGGCGTGGGGCTGGCCATGCTGGTTGCACTGTTGGTGATGGCCGCGCTGCTGTTGCAGCGCCCATCGGCAGAGCCGGTGTCCAGCGGTGTGCTGGAAGACGGCAGCCGGGTGATGGGGAGTCCGCAGCGGCCTTACCGCCTGATTACCGCCACCGCCGGCTTTGAAACCTACCCGACACTGTCCCCGGACGGCTCGCAGGTGGCCTACGAGGCGGACAGCAGCGCCCGCAAGGGAAGCGCTGTAAAGGTGCAGACCGCGGGCAATGCGCCGGCGCGGCTGCTCACCGACCCACCTGAGGGCTACTCCGACCGCTTCCCCAGCTGGTCGCCCAATGGGCGCGACATCGCCTTTGCGCGCTTCGGCCCGGAGGCCAGCTGCGAGGTGCTGATCGCCAGCGCCACCGGCGGCGCGGTGCGCCACGTCACCCGTTGCGACGGCACCGAACTGCTCAGTTTCGACTGGACCCCGGACGGGCGCGGGCTGCTGTTCGGCTCGCTGGCCGGCGCGCACGCCCATCGCGGCATCCGCGTCCTGGACATCGCCACGGGTCGCTGGACACCGCTGGCCTACACGGTGGCCGAGGACAGCTTCGATTACGCACCGCGCTATTCGCCGGATGGGCGCTGGATCGTCTTCGTGCGCAACCCGCAGATCGGTGATCTGTGGCGTTTGCCCGCCAGCGGTGGTGTTCCCGAGCAGCTCACCGCCGATTCGGCCGAGATCCGCGGCTGGGCCTGGCGCAGCGACAGCCGGCACATCGTGTTCGGCCGGCGCGTGGACAGCGAAGCACGGCTGTACGAACTGGATACGCAGAGCCGCACCCTGCGCGATGTGGGTATCGACGATGCACAGTCGCCGGCGGTGTCGCGCCACAACCAGATGCTGGCCTTCGTGCACCGCAAGGCCCAGTTCGGCCTGTTCCGGGTACCACTCAAGAACGGCCAGCCGGGCCAACCGCAACGCCTGTTCCCCTCCAATGGCCGCGATGGCCAGCCGATGCTGGCCCCCGATGGCCGGCAACTGGTATTCACCTCGGACCGATCCGGCAACTACGGCCTCTGGTGGGCCGACCTGACCCGGCCCGACTCGCTGCGCCCGGTGGAAGGGCTGCGCCCGGAAACGCGCCAGGCGGCGGACTGGTCGCCCGACAGCCGGCACCTGCTGGTGTCCGGGCGCGATGCGCAGGCCAACCCGGTCATCTACGAAGTGTCCCCGCGCGATGAGCAGGTCGTGGCGCTGCCGGTCCCGGTCGCCCAGCCGCTGCAGGCACTGTACGGCGGCGATGAGGACCACGTGCTGGTGGTCGATCGTGATGCACGCGAGCGGTTGCGGCTGTCCCTGTTCGACCGCCGTCAGTCGCCCTGGCGGTTGCTGGCCAGTATTGAAGGGGTATCGCAGGCGCGCTTCGACCGCAGCGCGCAGCGGGTGCTGTTCACCCGGTTGTCGGCCGGCGGGCTGTGGTCGGTCGATGCAAAGCTCAGTGCGGCCAGCATCCAGCAGGTGAGTGAAGACCGGCCCTCGCGCTGGCGTTACCGCACCTGGACGGTGGCGCGCGATGGCAGCGTGGACTACCTGTCCAACGGCGCCGAGTGCGCCACGTTGTTTTCGCGTATCAACGCCGGTGCGATCCCCACCGAACACTGCCTGGACGTCGATCGGCTCAGTGCTGGCAATGGCTTCAGTGCGCAGGCCGATGGCAGCGCGTTGTATCTGGCCCTGGCGGTTGCCGACGGGGCCGACATCGGCGTGATGCCGTTGCCCGAAGCGCCGGTGCCGGTATTCTCGGCGGTCTCCAACGCACTGTTTTTGAAGGGGAAGTAGTCTTCGTACTTCCTTCGTCTCGGCCTCGTGTCGAATTCGGATGAATCTCGTAGGACTTTCCTGACCCGGCTCGCCTGATTTGGCAAAACGTTTGCCCAGTAACGGCAAACACGGTGTGCAGTCATGCGTCAGCTTTCCTTGGCCGATCGCGGCCAATCGCTTTCCCTGGACAAGATCGTCGACGACGGTCCGCTGCCCACCTGCCTGGGCGTGGCCCGGCTTGGCAGCCTGCAGACCGCAGGCGCCACCTTTACCGTGTGGATGCAGTTGCGTGGCAGTGCGTGGGTGGAATCCAAGGAAGGCCGCTTCCGCCTGCGCCAGCGTGAGTGGATCGCCTTTGAGAAGGAATCCAAGCCGATGATCCAGGCCGGTCGCGATGGGTTGTGCATCGGCCTGAGCCTGACCCCGGACGCGTTGCGCGCGCTGGGCGAGCTGGAAGACTGCAGCCTGTATGCCGGCCGCGGCAGCATGAGCCGCGCCGAAGTGCGCGTGGCCCTGCGCCTGTGGCGCGATGCCCTGGCCAGCGGTCAGCCCGCCCAGGCCTTGCGCCCGGTGCTGCTGCACCTGGCCTCGCTGCAACGCGTGCTGGCCACCGGCGTGCAGCGGTGCCCGGGCCGTTCGCGCGTGCGCAAGCGCCAGGTGTTTGGCCGCATGCAGCGCGCGCGCCTGTACCTGGAAGGCAACAGCCACCGCGTGGTGCGCATCGGCGAGCTGGCCGAGTTGACCAACTTCTCCAGCTGGTACTTGTCCAAGACCTTCCAGAGCCTGTATGAAGAAAGCCCGCAGTCGCTGTCGGCCCGCTTGCGGCTGGAACGCGCCGCCGACCTGCTGCGTGATACCGACATGATGATCGGCGAAGTTGCCGCAGCCAGCGGGTTTGACAACTGCTGCAGCTTTGCAAGGGCATTTCGCGCACGTTACGGGCAGTCTGCGTCAGGCTTCCGCGAGGCCGGTGGAACGCTGCCGCCAAAGTCGGCAAAGCCATCGGTTGCTTCCCGCAAATAATTAACGGCAACGCAATCGTAACTTTCCGAGGCGGTTTAACACGCTACTAACGTACCTCGGAGAGATAAATGAATTTTCGTACTCCTGCAGTGCGGCTGGGCCTTCTGCCCGCCGGCATTGCGCTCGCGCTGTCGCCGACCTTCGCTTCCGCACAGGAAGCCAAGGGCGCGACCGATCTGGATCGCATTGAAGTCACCGGTTCGCGCATTCGTGGCGCCAACATGGAGACCCAGCAGCCGATCCTGACGCTGAGCCGTGAGAACCTGGAAAAGCAGGGCTACACCTCGGTAGCCGACGTGCTGCAGAACCTGACCTCGGCCGGTGCTCCGGCCATCTCGCGTTCGGATGCACTGTCGTCGGGCGAGAACGTGGGCGGCTACTACGTCGACCTGCGCAACCTGGGTGCTACCCGTACCCTGGTGCTGATGAACGGCAAGCGTCTGGGTGCCACCACCGGCGGCTACCAGGATCTGAGCCAGATCCCGATGTCGGCCGTTGAGCGTATCGAAGTGCTGAAGGATGGCGCCTCGTCCATCTACGGTTCGGACGCCATCGCCGGCGTGGTCAACGTGATCACCCGCAAGCGCTTCGACGGCGCTGAAGCCAGCGTCTACTACGGCCAGTACAGCGAAGGCGACGGCGAAGGCACCACCTACTCGCTGACCCTGGGTTCGGAAGGCGAGCGCGGCGGCGTGACCCTGTCGGCCGAATACTCCAAGCAGGATCCGGTCTGGGCAAAGGACCGTTGGTTCAGTCGTGATGGCGGCCGTGGCCCGAACTCGACGTCCGAAGAGTGGAGCCCGATCAGCCAGAACAGCACCTGGTGCAACCCGAAGCTGTTCGGCAAGTGCGAAAGCAAGGATTCGGTGTGGCAGACGCTCAATCCGGGCGGCAACCCGAACAACCCGAACGACTACCACGCGCTGACTGCGGATGAGTACTCCAACGCCAACCAGCAGATGATGGCCTCCACCGGCATCGAGCGTAAGTCGGTGTACGTCAACGGCAACTACGACCTGACCGATTCGATCACGTTCAACGCCGACCTGCTGTACAACCAGCGCACCACCGACCAGCAGATTGCCGGCTACCCGTACCAGTCGCAGTCGGCAGCGATCAACACCCCGCTGTCCGGTTCCAGCGCGTTCAACCCGGTTGGCCAGGACCTGCAGTTCCGTCGCCGCCTTTGGGAAGTGCCGCGCACCACCCAGAGCGACATGAAGACCCTGCGCTTCGCCCCGACCGTCAGCGGCTTCTTCGAGCTGGCCGGCAAGACCTGGGATTGGGACGCTGGCGCCCTGTGGAACCGCAACGAAGTCACCAAGACCGGCCACGGCGACATGAGCCTGATCGCGTCGCGCCAGGCCCTGGGCCCGTCGTTCATCAACGCCAACGGTGTGGCCCAGTGCGGTACCGCCGCCAGCCCGACCCCGCTGAGCGCTTGCCGTCCGTGGAACCCGCTGCTGCCGTACGGCGTGGCTGGCCAGGGTTCGCTGGCTGATCCGGACCTGCAGAGCTTCCTGTTCCCGACCTTCACCGACACCGGCATCACCAAGACCACCAGCTACACCGCCAACCTGTCGGGTTCGATCATCGACCTGCCGGCCGGCGAGCTGGGCATTGCGATGGGCTACGAGCACCGCAAGGAAGAAGGCCGCTTCGTACCGGACGCCTTCCGCCAGTCGGGCCAGAGCACCGGCCTCGCCTCGACCACCACGTCGGGCGACTACAGCCTGAATGAGTTCTACCTGGAACTGAACGTGCCGATCCTGTCGGACATGGCGTTCGCCAAGGAACTGAGCTTCAACGTGGCCAGCCGTTACTCGGACTACAGCAACTTCGGCGACACCATCAACTCCAAGTTCGGCCTGGTATGGCGTCCGATCGACGAGCTGCTGGTGCGTGGTACCTATGCTGAAGGCTTCCGTGCCCCGAGCATCAGCGACCTGTACGGCGGCCGCAACGCCAGCTTCGAGCGTTACACCGATCCGTGCGCCGTCGGCGTGTCGGGCAGCGTTGCAGGCAACGCCGCCTGCATCAGCGCCGGTGCCCCGGCCAACTACGTGCAGCAGGCCCAGGGTGGCCAGCCGTGCAAGACCTGGCCGTGCGCGACCCCGGACCAGTTCATCAGCGGCTCCAACAGCGAGCTGAAGCCGGAAACCTCCACCAGCAAGACCGTGGGTCTGGTGTGGAGCCCGCGTTGGGTGCAGGGTCTGGACATCTCGCTGGATTGGTACAGCTACGAGATCAAGGACATGATCATCGAAGACAGCGTGGACCGCATCCTGCGTGACTGCTACGTGCTGGGCAACTCGGCTCGCTGCGAAGGCGTGACCCGTGCCGCCGATGGTCACATCAGCGCGCTGACCTACGGCCTGGCCAACCTCGGTTCGATGAAGACCGAAGGCTACGACCTGGGCGTGAAGTACCGTCTGCCGGAACTGGCGATCGGTCAGTTCAGCATCGACTGGCAGACCAGCTACCTGGCCAAGTACGACGAAGCCGGCCAGAACTCCGATGGCGACAACATCACCATCGGTCGCGTCAGCGAAGCCGGTCTGTTCCGCGTGCGTTCCAACGTCGGCATCAACTGGGAGCGGGGCAACTTCGGCGCCACCTACACCGCCCGTTACTACTCGGGCATGAAGGAAGATTGCGTTGACGACCGTTGGTGCGATGCGCCGGACCACGTGGCCAATGGCGAAAGCGCGCCGCTGCGCCACACCGGTTCCAACACCTTCCACGATCTGCAGGTCAACTGGAAGGCGCCGTGGGATGCCACCATCGCCGTCGGTGCCAACAACGTGTTTGGCCACCGCGGTCCGCTGATGTACTCGGCGCCGAACTCGAGCTTCGCCAACTACGGCGGTTTCGACATTGGTCGCTTCCTGTACATGAAGTACACCCAGCGCTTCTGATCCATCGAAGCACTGTTGCGGTAAAAAAGGAGGGCGGACCGCAAGGTCCGCCCTCTTTGTTTGCGCGGAGAACCCCCAACGCTGTCGGCCCCCACCGGGGCCGCTGGCGCGGACACGAAAAAGCCGGCCAATGGCCGGCTTCTGCGTTGCATTTCCCCGGTGCCGCGCCGCCGCGCGGCGGGCCTCAGGCGTCGGCGGCCACCAGGCCCATCAGGCCATTGGCATGATCGCGCCACTGCGGCAGCTTGTTGAGCACGCCGGCGCGCTGCAGATATTCCTCATCCACCGGGTCGCCATTGATCAAGGCCAGTGCCACGTGCACCGCACCGGTCACCCAGAAGCTGCGTGTATTGGACTTCTGTGGCTGCAGGTGGAACGCGACGGCCTCGATGATCGGCATCGGCAGGCCCCACAGACCCAGCAGGTAGGCACCGGCCTCGGCATGGCCGGGGCGGTCATCGGCCGCGTCGGTCGGTTCGCTGCGCTCGTTGCGCACGCCCGGCAGCAGCAGCCCGATGTCGGCCAGCAACGCCGCGGTCGCCCCCAGCTCGGCGCTGGATTCGGGCAGCAGCTTGGCTGCCAGTCGTGAGGCCAGCAAAGCACGCTGCTGCAGCGAATTGCGTTCGGCGCCAGACAGCGCCGATGCGGAGAACACCTCGCTGGCCAGTACCAGGTCGCGCAGGGTCGACAGCCCCAGGCGGGTTACCGCGGTGCGCAGGTCTGAAATCGTGCGACCGCTGTTGAAGAACGCCGAATTGGACAGCTGCAGCACCTTGGCCGCGATCGCCGGATCGGCCGACACCAGCTTGGAGACATCGGCGGTGTTGGTGTCATCGTCGTGTTCCAGCGCCTGGGTCAGGCTCAGGTACAGGTGCGGCGGCGAGGGCAGCTTCTCGATGCGGCCGATGGCGCTGCGCAGGCGCGCGCTGTCCAGCAGCTCGCGCAGCTCTTCCAGGCTGGTGAGCGCTTCCAGCAGAACTTCCGGAGCCAGCGGCAGCGGCAGGAAGCGATGCGCCACGCCGATCAGGCGCGCCGGCGGTGGGCGGTTGCCATGATCCACATCCACCAGCGCAATGCGGATCGTTTCCGGACGCAGCGTACGGATCTGTCCCAGCAGCGTGGTCGCGTTGAGATCGGGCAGGGTAGGGCAGGCGATGACCGCATCCACCGGACCGGCGGCAACGATGCTCATGGCCGATTGGCCATCGCTGGCGGTCAGCGGTTGCCACTCTTCCCCAAGATCGGCAATGAAATCCATCAGTTCAGCCGACAGGCTGGCCTGGTCCCCAACAAGCAGAATGCGCACGACAAGTCCCCTGGCTGACCACGGTGAAGCGCACCGTGGACGGTGTGAAGACGCAATGTACCCAATCCGGCACAAATAGTGATGTGCCGCCTTCAAAAAACGTGATGTCCATCGCTTCGGCGACCGGCGCCGAAGCGATGCGGTTCAGCCTCAGCCGTTGTTGCTGAGGTACCGCTGGTGGGCTTCCACCAGGATCTGCTTGGCTTCGGCAGCGCCGGCCCAGCCGTCCAGCTTGACCCACTTGCCCTTTTCCAGATCCTTGTAATGCTCGAAGAAGTGGCCGATGCGCTCCAGCCAGTGGCTGGACACCTGCTCGATATCTTCCACGTGCGCGTAACCGCTGAACACCTTGGAGATCGGCACGGCCAGGATCTTCTCGTCGCTGCCGGCCTCATCGCTCATCTTGAGCACGCCGACCGGACGGCAACGCACCACCGAACCGGGAATCAGCGGCAGCGGCAGCACCACCAGCACGTCGGCCGGATCGCCATCGCCGCACAGGGTGCTCGGCACGTAGCCGTAGTTGCAGGGGTAGCGCATCGGGGTGGACAGGATGCGGTCGACGAAGATCGCGCCGGTTTCCTTGTCCACTTCGTACTTCACCGGCTCGGAATCCTTCGGGATCTCGATGATGACGTTGATTTCTTCCGGCGGGTTCTTGCCGGGCGAGACGAGTTCCAGACCCATGATGTACTCCGAGAGGGGGATGTAGGCGGATAGCCCCCCATTTTATGCCTTTGCCGGGCCGCGTGCAGCGGGGGGGAGACCACCGCCCCGTGGAGGGTTTCCCCACGGCCCGACGCGGTCTTGCCGGATGGGGCCACGTCCCGGAATGAGAGAGGGTGGTCCCTCCTTCTGTTGGAGTCGGGTCATGCGCATGCGTTACCGGCCGTTGCTGCGACTGTTTGCCCTGCTGATGGCACTGCCCAGCGCCCCCTTGCTTGCCCAGCCGTTCATCGACCTGGTGGATTTCCCCCGCAACGAGGCCAACTGGGACCGCTTCCATACCCTGGAATCCCACCTGGCGAGCCGTTTCGACGCGGTCTGTGCCGATACCCTCTGCGAAGGCGACGTCAGCAATCTGCGCGCGCTGCAGCTGCGCTGCTCGGTGAACGCGGCCAAGGCGCAGGTGTACGCCTGCAACTGGCTGTTCATTGCCAGCGAACTGCAGGTAGCGCCGGACACGGGCAAGGTGCAGGTGGACAACCGACGCTGGGACTGCCTCCTGCCGCTGGGCAAGGGGGTGGCGGTGAAGGCCTTCCATGCGTCGCTGGACAGAGCCGACGCACTCGATATCGTGCTGCCCGGTGCCGCGATGTCCATCGGCGAGGCGGTGGGCGACTGCCTCCAGCGGACCCGGCAGCCGCAGCGCGTGGCGTCGGCAGCCCGTTACGTGGACGCGCGGGACTATCCCGGTCAGGGCGAGGGTGGGGCGCGTATCCGTGCGCTGGAACAGGCGCTGGTGCGCGGCTTCGATGACATCTGCGGCGACACCTTCTGCGAAGGCGAGTACTACAACCTGCAGGCCATGCGCCTGCGCTGCTCGGTGCACGCCGCCAGCGGCCGGGTCGGTGAGTGCCGGTGGACATTTGCCGGCAGCAACATGGCGGTGGAGGCCGTCACCGGCGCGGTCAGGGTGGATGCCCGCGATTGGGCCTGCCGGCTGCCGCTGGCGCCTTACACTTCCTTGCCGGTGCTGCTGGATACGCTTCAGGGGCAGGAAGCCATCGACACCGTGCTGCCGGGGACCGCCACCACCGTGTACGAGGGGCTGACCACCTGCCTGTGAGCTGCGGCCCGATCGCTGCAGGGTGGGACGGCGGACAGGGCGCACAAACGTGACTCATTCGCATTTGCGGGGTAGCATGGCGCGCCTTCCATCCCGGCCCCTGCATCTGTCGCATGACCACCAACGCCTCCGCCCTCACCGAGTTGCTGATCCGCGAACGCCCGGCGCTGCTGCGCCTGGTGCAGCGCATCCTCGGTACGGATGGAAGTGCCGAAGACGTGATCCAGGCGATCTGGTTCAAGGCGCGCGGGGTCGGCAATGGCCAGGCAATCGGCAACCCGCGGGCCTATCTGTACCGGCTGGCCACCAACCTGGCCACCGACCACGGGCGTGAACGCACCCGCCGCGCGCGCCTGCTGGCCGAGCATTACCTGTGGGGACCGGACGAGGTGCTGTCGACCGAAGAACAGGCGATGGCCCAGGACGAACTGCAGCGCGTACTTGCCGCTGCCGAGCACCTGCCCGAGCCGACCCGCACCATCTTCCGGCTCAACCGCCTGCAGGGGCTGACCCAGGCTGACGTGGCCAAGCGCCTCAACGTGTCGGTGACGACCGTGGAGAACCACGTCCGTGCCGCGTTGCAGCGCCTGGCATGGGCCCGCAACGGGCGGTGATGGCCCGCGCGCGCGTCATGGCATTGGGGACCTGCACCCGCCATTCGTCTTGATCATACTGGGGCGCTGTTGCGCGCCCCCGCTTCTATCCTTTGCGGGTGTCATCGCCCCCACCGCGCCAACCCGCCAGCCATGAGCCCGCCGCACATCGATCCGCTTCCGCCACCGCCTGCATCGTCCGATCCTGTCGCCGACCAGGCGCAGGCGTGGATCGCGTGGCTGGCCTCCGGCAGGGTGGATGACACCGGCATGCAGGCCTTTGAACAGTGGCTGGCCACGCCGGGCCATCGGCGTGTGTTCGAGCGCGAACGTCAGCTGTGGCGCAGTCTGGGGCCACGACCGCCGGCCACCCGCGCCATACCGCGCCCGCACGCGCGGGTGCGCCGCTGGTCGCTGGCCGCTGCGGCGGTGTTGGCCCTGGCCTGGGTGGCACCGGATGCGTGGCTACGGCTGCAATCGGACCACCGCACCGGCACCGGTATCGCCGAGGTGGCGCTGCCCGACGGCAGCCGCGCCGTGCTGGATGCCGATTCGGCCATCGCCGTGCAGTTCGATGGCCAGGTGCGCCGTATTGCGCTGTTGCGCGGTCGTGCCTGGTTCCAGGTGGCGCCGGGCCAGCCGCAGCGGTTCGAGGTGAGCGCGCAGGGCGGCGTGGTCGAGGACATTTCGACCGCGTTTTCGGTATCCAGCGACGCCGCGGGCGTGCAGGCCGATGTGGAACAGGGCCAGGTGCGGGTGGCGGCCAGCGAGGGCGGTGGCTGGACCTGGCTGCAGGCCGGGCAGCGTGCCGCATTCGCTGCCGGTGGCCGCGTGCAGCGGCTGGCCGACCAGGCGCCTGACCGGATCGCGGCATGGCGGCAGGGCGAACTGCTGCTGGATGACGTGGCGGTTGCCGATGCGGTGCAGCGCATCGGGCGTTACCGGCGAGGCCCTACCTTCGTCCGCGGCGACCTGTCTCAACTGCCGACCATCAACGCGGCGTTCCGCATCGACCGGCCCGAGCAGGCGCTGGACGCACTGGCCGGTAGTGCCGGCCTGCGCGTCACCCGCCTCCCGATGGGCGTGGCGATCGTGCAGGTTGCCGCGCGCCGGTGACCGCGTGCGCGGTCTGAACTGAATGGTCTTGGGGTTGTCGCCGCCCCAGTCGTCTCACCCCCGAACGTACCCGCCGCCGCCACGTACTTCGCAGCGCCCGCACACCGTGCGGGGACGTCGCTTCTGCGATCTCGCCTTCTCGACAGGTTCCATCATGCGCATCACCTCCCCTCCGGGCCGCTCACCGCGTCCGTCCCGTCTCTGCATTGCCCTGTTGGCCGCCGGCCTGGTGGCCGCGCCCGCGCTGCCGGCGATGGCCCAGGCCAGCGCGCCGCGTGCCGCCGCCACCCATCGCTTCGACATTCCGGCCCAGCCGCTGGCCGAGGCGCTGCGCGCCTACATGCGGCAATCCGGGGTGCAGGTTGCATGGCCGGCAGCCCTGACCGATGGCGTGCGGTCCAGTGCCGTCAGTGGCGACCTTGATGCGCAGCAGGCGCTGCAACACCTGCTGCGCGGCAGTGGCCTGGTGATGCGGACGGTTGGCACCGATGCGGTGACCCTGGAGCGGGCGACCATCGCCGATGGCACGGACGGGGTGATTGTCACCGACCCGTTGCGGGTAGCCGGTGAGCAGGCCGTGGACGGTGGCAGCAATGAGGCGCGCGCGCTGGATGTGTATCGCACCGCCGGCTCCAGCGTGTTCGTTCCGCGCGCCACCATCGAGCGCTTCCGCGGCACCTCCACCGCCGACATCGTCAAGGGCATGGTGGGGGTGACCGCGGGCGATCCGCGCACCGCCAATGCGCTGGACCTGAACATCCGCGGTATCCAGGGCCAGAGCCGCATTCCGGTGATCATCGACGGTGGCCAGTCCAGCATGGACACCTACCGTGGCTATGCCGGCCAGTCGCAGCGCACGTATCTGGACCCGGACCTGATCTCCAGCCTCACCGTGACCAAAGGCCCCAGCCTGGGGGCCAACGCGTCCGGTGGCATCGGCGGCGTGGTGGAGATGGAAACCCTGAAGATCGGCGATGTGCTGCGCGATGACCAGAGCGTTGGCCTGCGCGTGCGCAGCGGGGTCTCCAACGGCACCGCGCGCGATGTGCCGGCTTACGGCGCAACGCCCCGTACCGATCGCAACAGCCTGGGCGGCCAGTTCTTCAACATCGCCGGTGGCAAGCACTGGGATGCGTTCGACCTGGTGGCTGCCTACGCCTGGCGTGACACCGGCAACTACTACGGCGGCAAGCACGGCTACGATGATTTTCCGCAGACCCGGCGCACCCTGGCGCCGTTGAACCCGCCCAACACCGAAGTATTCAACACCTCATCCAAATCCAATTCGGTGCTGTTGAAAGGCACCTGGCGGATCGACGACACCCAGACCCTGGAAGCAGGCTACCGTCACTACACCGGCCGCCAGGGCGAAATCATGGCCTCGCAGATCATCCGCGTGGACCGTGACCGCGTGCCGCAGTGGGCGCCGGGCAGCGTGGACATGGACGCCTACAACCTGCGGTATCGCTTCAACCCGGGCAACGACCGGGTCGATCTGAAGGCCAACCTCTGGTACACCGATGCCGACAGCCTGATGTACAACGGTCTGACCGGCATCACCCCGTGGTACTTCGACCGCCGCACCGAGTGGTATGACGGCCCCAGCTTCAACACCGACCCGGGTTACAAGGACGCCTACCGCAACAGCATGCAGCAGCAGCGGTTCGGCTTTGACGTGTCCAACACCACTCATCTGGTTACCGATGCAGCCGGCGTGTTCACCTTCGACTACGGTCTGGCCTACAGCGACGAAGACGTGGGCCCCGGCAAGGATGCGCCGATCAAGCACGACGACCTGATCAACAACCGCTTCCTGCGCAATGCCGAGCGCAAGGAATACAGTGCGGTGGCCTCGATGAAGTGGCAGCCCGACGAACATTGGGAAGTGCTGCTGGGCGGCCGCTTCAACCGGGTCAGCATCCACGACCGCAACCAGCTGGCCACCCCCGATGGCTATGAAGTGATCGGGCAATACCGTTACACCCAGCTGCTCAACGGCAACCCGTCGCTGCCGGCCTGGCGCGCCAAGCGCATCGCCATGCTCAACTGGTACCCCGATGCGAACGGCCAGTTCACCGAGGCTTCGCTGCTGGCCTCGCCGTACAAGAAGGGCACCGTGGCCGATATCACCGGCTGGAACTTCCACGACATCACCGATGCCGAAGACCTGAGCGTGCCCAACCGCTGGACCTGGTCCAAACCGATCCGCCGTACCGACAACGCGTTCATGCCGACCGCCAGCGTCACCTATCACTTCAACGACGACAGCATGGTGTATGTGAAGTATGCCGAAGGCGTGAAGCTGCCCAGCCTGTTTGAAAGCACGCTGGGCCTGTTCACCGCGGCCAAGCCGGTCGGTGGCGAGCTCAAGCCCGAACGTGCCGGCACCTGGGAAATCGGCGCCAGCACGGTCAAGCAGGGGGTGTTCACCGATGGCGACACCGCTGCCTTCAAGTTGGCCTACTTCAATACGCGCATCGATGACCTGATCACCCGCGACTACCGCACGCTATCGGCCGGCTACATCCGCAACATCGACCGCTTCAAGGTGTCCGGCATGGAGTTCCAGTCCAGCTATGACGCCGGCAAGGTGTTCGCCGATCTGTCGGCGCACTATTATTTCCAGGCCAAGACGTGCGCCCCGGACATCGCCGCCGAACGTCGTGCCTACGGTGTGCAGCGCAAGATCGCCGAGCTGGTCAACACCCCTGACTGCGTCGATGGCGGTTTCGAGGGGTCCTACAGCAACACGCAGAACCCGCCGCGCTACACCGTCAACCTGACCCTGGGCTCACGCCTGTTCGACGAGCGCCTGAGCTTCGGCACCCGGGTCATCCACAACGCCGGTCCGATCAGCAAGCTGGACAAGGAATGGAACGTGGGCCTGTCGGCGATCCAGCAGTTGTACCGCCCGGCCACGGTGGTGGACCTGTTCGCCAGTTGGCAGGCCAGCGAGCAGTTCGCGGTGGATCTCAACGTGGACAACCTGACCGACCGCTATTACCTGGATCCACTGGCATTGGGCGTGATGCCGGCGCCGGGCCGGATCGTGCGGCTGGCGCTGACCTGGCGCTACTGAGCGGATGCACCCCACGGGGACCGGCCACGGCCGGCCCCCGTGGGCGTTTCAGGCCCCGACCTGGCGCGCGACCGCGTCGGCGTGCAGCGCTTCGCCGAGTTCATCGACGATGATCGCCCAGTCCGCGTCGGACTTGAGCTGCTCGGCCAGGAACTGGCGCTGGCCTTCGTTCCAGTACGGTGCATCCACCAAGGCCACCTCGGCGGGCAACTGGTGGTCGAGGATGAAGCGCGCGATCGCCGCTTCGGATGCATCCAGCCCCAGTTGCAGGAACAGGTTGGTCATGCGCGGTTCGGTGGTGATCATCATGGCAGGCTCCGGAAGCGGGGTGGCCCCATTATCGGTGCAGGCGCGTGAGGCCGTCATCGTCGTCAAACCGGCTTGGGGTTGCCGTCGTGGCAGACGTCTCAGCATGGAAATCTCCGCAGCCCGAGCGCCATGACCGTCATCGACACCCTAGAAGCTACCCGTAGCCAGCGCCTGAAGGCGGCCACCCGCGACAGCCACGGCGCGCTGGACAAGCGCATCATGGCCGGCGACATCTTCGCCAGCCGCGACCAGTTCGCCCGCTTCCTGCGCGTGCAATACCGCTTCCACCGCGACATTGATGCGCTGTACGCCAACGCCGCGCTGGACGCACTGCTGCCGGCGCTGGACGCACGCCGCCGCCTGCCGCTGGTCGCCCGCGATCTGGCCGATCTGGAACAGAGCCTGCCGGCACCGGTGTCGATGCGCCTGGACCCGGACCTGGCCCTGCCGGCTGCACTGGGCTGGCTGTACGTGGCCGAAGGCTCCAACCTGGGCGGCACCATCCTGTACAAGATGGCAGCCACGCTGGGTCTGGACGCCGGCTTCGGCGCGCGTCACCTGGCCGCGCATCCTGATGGGGCGGCACGTCACTGGCGCCAATTCACCGCTGCGCTGGATGGAGTGGCGCTGGATGATGCGCAGGAACAGCAGGTGATCGACGCGGCCGATGCGGCGTTCCGAAGCGTGCATGGCCATGTCGAACTCGAGTTTGACCAACCCTGATGCGCTGGCTGTGGTTCTGCCTTGGCTGGGTGATGGTGGCGCTGGGCGTGATCGGCGCGTTGCTGCCGGTGATGCCCACCACCATCTTCCTGATCCTGGCCGTGGCCTGCTTTGCGCGCAGTTCGCCGCGCTTTGAACGCAAGCTGCTCGACCACCCCCGCTACGGCCCGGCACTGCGCCTGTGGCGCGAGCAGGGCGCGGTCAGCCGCAAGGGCAAGGCGTTCGCTGCGGCCGGCATGGCGTTCGGCTTTGTGATGTTCTGCTGGGGCGCGCATCCCTCGTGGAGGCTGCTGCTTGGCGTGGGTCTGTTCTTCATCGCCAGTGCCGCCTACGTGTTGTCGCGGCCGGCGCCGCGCCTGCCCTCCAACACCGATTGAGCATGTCCTTTTTCCCGGCGCTGTCCACAATCGTCCTGCGCCACCTTTCCTGATGAGCCCGCCCATGATCGTGTTGCTTCCGTTTGCCATCGCCGCCCCGGCGCACGCGCTGACCCCGTGGGGCATGTACCTGGCCGCCGACGTGGTGGTGAAGGCGGTGATGATCGGCCTGGTGCTCGCCTCGGTGGCCACCTGGACCGTGCTGCTGGCCAAGGGCCGCGAACTGGCGCACGTGCGGCGCCGCCTGTTGCAGGCGCGCGCGCTGCTGCTGGACAGCGTGCAGTTGCCCGATCCGGCGTCTGACCCCTGTCTGCAGGACCCCGTCGTGCACCGCCTGCTGGAGGCGGCGCGTAGCGAACTGCGCCTGTCGCCGCATGGTGGTGACCCGGCCGGCGTGAAAGATCGGGTGGGTTCGCGCCTGGAGCGCATCGAACTGGCCTGCGCGCGCCACGCCCGCCGCGGCATTGGCGTGCTTGCCAGCATCGGCGCGATCGCACCATTCGTCGGCCTGTTCGGCACCGTGTGGGGCATCATGAACAGCTTCGTGGGCATCGCCCAGTCCAACACCACCAACCTGGCCGTGGTAGCGCCCGGCATCGCCGAAGCGCTGTTGGCCACCGCGCTCGGCCTGGTGGCGGCGATCCCCGCCGTGGTGATCTACAACCACTTCACCGGCGTGCTGGCGGGCCTGCGCGCGCTGCTTGGGGATCTGTCGGCGGCGGTGCAGCAGCTGGTGTCGCGCGACCTCGATCGTGCCGCCGTACACGCCGGCCCGGTGCTGGCGCGCGCGGCCCACTGAGCACTGCACATGCCGATCCGGACCGCACACCACCACGACGATACGCTGGAAGAAGCCCACGCGATCAACGTCACCCCCTTCATCGATGTGATGCTGGTACTGCTGATCATCTTCATGGTCGCCGCGCCGCTGGCCACGGTGGACACTGCCGTCGACCTGCCCGCCAGCAGCGCCCGCCCGCAGCCGCGCGAGGGCGAGCCGGTGTTCCTGACCGTACAGGCGGACCTGTCGGTGCGGCTGAATGATGCCGCCGTGGCGGCCAACGCGTTGCCGGCGGCGTTGCAGCGCCTGACCGGCGGTGACCGCGAGCAGCGCATCTACCTGCGTGCCGACCGTCAGGTGGCCTATGGCGACCTGATGCAGACCATGAACGCACTGCGTGCGGCCGGCTACCTCAAGGTCGCCCTGGTGGGGTTGGAACAGGCCGCGCCATGAGCGCTGGCCGTGCAGGGTACGCACGCTGGGCCGGTAGCCTGGGCATCGTGCTGGCCACCTACGCGATCTGCATCGCAGCCACGCTGTGGTGGCTCGGGCGTTCGCCGCCGCTGCTGGCCAGCGCACCGCCGCAAGCCCTGATGGTGGAACTGGCCCCGGTTGCCGAAGCGCCGCCGGCGCCAGCCACCGACATCGCGCAGGGACCGCCGCAGCAGGAACAGCACCGTGCCGAGCCGGAGCCGGAGCCGCAGCCGGTGCGCGCATTCGCGCTGCCACCGCAGCCGCACCCGGACGGTGAGGCGCAGGCGCAGCACCGGCTGCCCCCGCGCGAACAGACGCCCTCGGACGACCACAACGTGGAGCAGACCTTGGCCCCACCGGACGTGCAGGCAACGCCCGGCCCGCGCTATGCCGCCCCGCAGACCACCGCCGGCCAGCGCAGTAACGCGCCGATAACATGGCAGGGCCTGCTGCTGGGCCATCTGGAACAGCATCGGCGTTACCCGCGCAGCGCCGAACGGCTGCGCCAGCAGGGCGTGGTCTATGTGCGCTTCGCCGTGGACAGGCAGGGCAATGCCAGCCACATCCGGATCGGCCAGAGCAGTGGCCACCCGTTGCTGGACGCAGAAACCCTGGACACGGTGCGCCGTGGCAGCCCGGTGCCGGCGCCGCCGCCGGAGATCGGCGGCGACCCGGTGGAGGTGATGGTGCCGGTGGCGTTCTTCATCGGGCGGCACTGAGTGCGTGTCGCCCGGCCGTGGGCCGGGCGACGGTGAATTTACAGCAGCGGCACCAGCAGCAGCGCCACGATGTTGATGATCTTGATCAACGGGTTGATCGCCGGTCCGGCGGTGTCCTTGTACGGATCCCCCACGGTATCGCCGGTCACCGCGGCCTTGTGCGCTTCGCTGCCCTTGCCGCCGAAGTGGCCGTCTTCGATGTACTTCTTGGCGTTGTCCCAGGCACCGCCGCCGGTGGTCATCGAGATCGCCACGAACAGGCCGGTGACAATCGTACCGATCAGCAACCCGCCCAGCGCGCGCGGCCCGAGCAACAGCCCGACCACCACCGGTACCGCTACCGGCAACAGCGAGGGCACGATCATTTCGCGGATCGCCGAGCGGGTCAGCATGTCCACCGCGCGGTCGTACTGCGGCTTGCCGGTGCCTTCCATGATGCCGGGGATTTCGCGGAACTGGCGGCGTACTTCTTCCACCACCGCGCTGGCGGCGCGGCCCACCGCTTCCATCGCCATGGCCCCGAACAGGTAGGGAATCAGCCCGCCGATCAGCAGGCCGATGATCACCGTGTGGTCGGACAGGTCGAAGGCGAATACCTCGCCCGGGTTGGCGGCCTGCAGGTTGTGGGTGTAGTCGGCAAACAGCACCAGTGCGGCCAGTGCCGCCGACCCGATCGCATAGCCTTTGGTTACCGCCTTGGTGGTGTTGCCAACCGCATCCAGCGGGTCGGTGATGTCGCGGATGCTGGAGGGCAGTTCGGCCATTTCGGCAATGCCGCCGGCGTTGTCGGTGATCGGGCCGTAGGCATCCAGCGCCACGATCATGCCGGCCATCGACAGCATCGCGGTGGCGGCGATGGCGATGCCGTACAGGCCACCGAAGTAGTGCGCCAGCCAGATCGCCACGCACACCGCGATCACCGGCAACGCGGTCGACTTCATCGACACGCCCAGCCCGGCAATGATGTTGGTGCCATGCCCGGTGGTGGAAGCCTGGGCCACATGCTGCACCGGCTTGTATTGGGTGCCGGTGTAGTACTCGGTGATCCACACGATCAGCCCGGTCAGTACCAGCCCGATCAGGGCGCAGAAGTACAGGTTCAACGCGCCGTGGCTGTTGTCGGGCATCAACTGCAGCGTGATGGGATAGAACGCGATCGCCGCCAACACTGCCGACACGATCACGCCCTTGTACAGTGCGCCCATGATCGAGCCGCCGGGTTTCACCTTGACGAACAGTGCGCCGATGATCGAGGCGATGATCGACACCCCGCCCAGCACCAGCGGATACAGGATGGCATTGCGGCCGGCTTCGGCGATCATCAGGCTGCCCAGCAGCATGGTGGCGATCACCGTGACCGCGTAGGTCTCGAACAGGTCGGCGGCCATGCCGGCGCAGTCGCCGACGTTGTCGCCGACGTTGTCGGCGATCACCGCCGGGTTGCGCGGGTCATCCTCGGGAATGCCGGCTTCGACCTTGCCAACCAGGTCCGCGCCGACATCGGCGCCCTTGGTGAAGATGCCGCCGCCCAGTCGCGCGAAGATCGAGATCAGCGACGAACCGAAGGCCAGCCCCACCAGTGCGTGCAGCGCCTGCGCGGTATCCAGCCCCAGCCGCAACAGCAGCGCGTAGTACCCGGCTACGCCCAGCAGACCCAGCCCCACCACCAGCATGCCGGTGATGGCCCCGCCACGGAACGCCACGTCCATCGCCGCGCTGAGCCCATTGCGCGCCGCCTCGGCGGTGCGCACATTGGCGCGCACCGATACGTTCATGCCGATATAGCCGGCCGCGCCGGACAGCACCGCGCCGATTGCAAAGCCGATTGCGGTATACCAATTGAGGAAGATACCGACCAGCACGAACAGTACGACGCCGGCGATGCCGATGGTGAGGTATTGACGGTTGAGGTAGGCGCGCGCGCCTTCCTGGATGGCGGCGGCGATTTCCTGCATGCGGGCATTGCCGGCCGGCTGCCGGAGGATCCAGCGTGCCGACACAATGCCGTAGAGAATCGCGAGAATGGCGCAGAACAGCGCCAGAGAAAGCCCGTAACGTTCCAGCATGTCCCCTCCCGGGTGATGGAATGGCATCCAGTCGAACGGATGAACCTCTCCACGCGGGGGCACAACGGGCTGCAACCTTGGACCAACCCGTTCAGACCGTGCCCGGTCATCAAGCGTGTGGCGGTGTTCAGCAATCCCTGGTGGCCCGAGTATGCGGGCATGGCCCGCATACGGGTAGTGCCGATCCATGCCCGGCAGCCCTTCCATCCGGGTTGCGCCCCTTGCCATGCCGTTCAGCCACTCACTGGCAGCCTCGGCCCATCCCACGCATTTGGAGTCCTGTCCATGTCCACCCGTCACCTGCTGTGGCTGGCCCTGCTGCCTGCCGTGGTCGCCAGCGCCGCCGAAACTCCCGAGCTGACACGCGCCATCGGCGCGCCGCAGGCGGTGGGCGCGGCGCATACGCTGCGCCAGATTCCCGAAGCCTGCGCACGCCTGGAAGGCATGTTCACCGCCGATGCCGCCCAACCCTACAAATTCGCGGTGGTGCGCACCAGCGAGCAGTGCCAGCCGCGTGCGCGTTTCGTGGATTTCGCCAAGGCCCAGCCGAGCCAGGCCAAGGGGTGGAAACTCAATGATGTGATCCGCGTGCCCAACGCAAGCTGCCCGGCGCAGCAGGCGGTGGTACGCGTGTGGCGCATGCCGGTGGCACAGAAGGCAGAACTGGATGGCCAGGGACAGTCCCGCATCTACCTGGAAGATGCCAAGAAACAGGCGGCCGCCGGCAAGATCGCACAGATCCCGATGTTCGCCGCGCAGTTGACCGTCGAAGGCGCTGCCTGCCGTTGAGGTGGCGCACCGGTTCCGGGGGAAGCCCTGGCCGGAGCCGGTGCGCGATGGCCGCTACAGGCCGCTGCGTGCGGGCCATTGCCGCCAGTTGGTGCCGCCCGAACCGGTCGGGGCGGGCGCAGGATCGGCGGAGCGGGGCGGGGCCACAGCCACCGGCAGCGGCAGCGGCAGCGGTGCGCTCGGCGCGGGCGCGTCAACGGCGGCGGTGACATCGGCCTCGGCAACGGTGTCCACGGGAGCCGGGGTCATGGCCGCAGCGGCAACGGCAAGCTGTTCGCCGCTGTCCAGCGGTTGGGTGACCGGTGCGGGCATGTCGGTTGCTGCGGCCACGTCTGCCGGCGCGTTGCCGGGGCGCAGGGTGTTGGCCAGCGCTGGCGGCAGCACCGGCATGTGCGCGGCGGTCAGCTGGAACTGTTGGCGCCCCAGCAACTGCACGCAGCGTGCGCCCAGCGCGGCAGTCACATGCTTGAGCAGGCGGGCCTGGTTGGCATGCAGCGCCTCGCGGGTTGGCGGGTCGCCGTCGTTGATGGTGTTGGCCGCGCAGGCCACGTTGGACACCACCCGCTTGCTGCCGGTCTCCACCAGTGTCACCTGCACGCTGTAGCCCACCCAGTAGCGTCCCCACTGCGTGGCGAAGTAGGCGTAGTTCCAGCCGCCCGAACGCACGTCAAGCACGTAGTCGGCATCGCCATGCAGCTTGGCCAGTTCGGTCGGTTTGACTGCCTTGGTGGGGGCCGCATCCAGAGGCAGCAGTTGCGCGCCGAACGCCTGCGCCAGCGCACCGCCCAACTGGTCGCGGACCAGCCCGGCCGGGTCCGGCACCGCGTTCTGCCGCACCAGCTCGTTGCCGGCGCTGGCCATCGCGGCGGCGCCGAACAGGGCAAACGACGCCTTGCCGGCGGTCATCGCCATGAAGGACGGTGGCTCATGCAGTGTCAGCGCCACGGTTTTTCCGCGCAGCGCGTCGGCATCCTGCGCCGACAACGGGATCATCTTTTCCTTGGCCGCCACTTGCCCTGCAACGAGCAGCAGCGCGCCTACCCACACCATTTTGTGCATGGTTCCTTCCCCTGGTTGCATGAGGCGGGCCAAGCCATCCGCCCGCCGATGGGCGGCCCGGTGCAGTGCCGTGGCACTGCCCCCACCCGGGCCGTGTGCGGAGCATGAGGCCCGCCCCGGCAGGCCGTCCAGCGTCCTGCGGGCGGGCATGAAAAAGCCCGGACGGTGGTGCCTGTCCGGGCTTGGGTATCACGCGCTGCTGGCCGGGCTCAGTTGCCCTTGCATTCCTTCAGCCACAGCACGCGGCCGATCTGGTCGTAATGGTCGACCACGCCCACCAGGGTGACCTTTTCCTTCGGGCGCAGCGCCAGCGCGAAGGCCGCCTGGCTCGGTGCGAACGCGCAGGTGATGGCCACGCTTTCAAAGTCGATGCCGCCGGAACCGTTGGGCAGCTCGAAGCCGGTGTTGTAGGTGCCACCGCTCTTGAGCACGCCGTTGACCCGGCCGGTGATCGAATAGATCTTGCCCTTGTAGCGCGGCTCGATCGCCGCCGGGTTGTCCTTGTGCTGGGTGCGCAGCTGGTAGCCGAAATCGGTGGCCGAAATGTTCACCGTGGACGCCTTCGGCGTGGACGCGGCGAGCTGCTCGCCGGCCTTGCCCGACTTCACCTGGGCCAGCATCTTGCACATTTCAACACGGACCGCGTCGGCCTTGGCGAACGCGCCTGGATTGAGCTTCACCGTCATCGCAACGGTGCCGGTGCGGCCTTCGCTGGTGGCACTGATGATGATCGGGATGGTCTTGTGCATGGCCGTCTGCGGATCTTCGATCAGCATCGCACCGTTCTCCGCGTCCGAGCTCAACACATCCATGTTGTTGCCCTTGGCAATCACGTTCATCTGCCCGATCGCACTCTTGATCGTCAGGTCGGGCACGGTCACCGAGGCGGTGTAGGTGGTGCCGGTAAGGGGGTTGCCCTTCTTCTGGAAGCTGCTCTCGCAGGTATCGGCAAAGGCAGGCGCTGCCACGGCGAGCAGCAGCACGGAAAACAGGGTTTGGCGCTTCATGGGTACAGTCCTTGTCATCGCACACAGGTGCGGAGGTTGGGTCGCGGGTGCGAAAGCCCGCATGTCCTGCTGGCTCGGCGCGATTGTATGGGGCGCCCCGGCGCGCCGCAATTGCCATGCGGCGGCACCCCCGAAGGCGCCGCCGCCCCGCCGTACTCAGTCTTCCTGCCAGGCCGGCAGCTTCTTCTTCACGGCCACGTTCTTGAGTGTGACGTACCTGGGCAGCCCATCGGCGCCATAGGGCAGCGGTGCCTCGCCCTTGATCAGCGGGGACAGATAGGCGCGTGCCTTGGCGGTGATGCCGAAGCCGTCCTTGCGGATGAAGCCGGCCGGCATCTTCTTCTCGTGGTTGGCCACCTTGTGCAAGGGCGCGGCCTCGATTTTCCAGCGGTAGGGCTTGTCGCTGCTGCGCACGATCACCGGCATCACCGCGTTGTGGCCTTTCAGCGCGAACTGCACCGCCGCCTTGCCCACCGCCTGGGCCTGCTCCCAGTCGGTCTTGGAGGCGATGTGGCGGGCCGAGCGCTGCAGGTAGTCGGGCAGGGTCCAGTGGACCTTGTAGCCCAGCGTGTCCTTGACCCGTGCCGCCAACTGCGAGGCCACGCCGCCCAGTTGGGTGTGCCCGAACGAATCCTTGCCGCCGCCAGCATCGGCCACGAAGGTGCCATCGGCGGTCTGGATGCCCTCGGAGGCCACCACCACGCAATGGCCTACGCGCTCGACCACCTGCTTGACCTTGGCCAGGAACGCGGCCTCATCAAAGGCGCGCTCGGGCAGCAGAATGATGTGCGGGGCATCATCGGGGCCTTCGCCGGCCAGCCCGGCGGCCGCGGCCAGCCAGCCGGCGTGGCGGCCCATGGCCTCGTAGACGAAGACCTTGGTCGAGGTCTCGGCCATCGCCGCCACGTCCAGCGCCGCCTCGCGCACCGACACCGCGGTGTATTTGGCCGCCGAACCGAAGCCGGGGCAGGTGTCGGTCACCGCCAGGTCGTTGTCGATGGTCTTGGGCACGCCAATGCAGGTGAGATCGTAGTCGAAGGCCTTGGCCAGCTGGGACACCTTCCAGGCCGTGTCGGCCGAGTCGTTGCCGCCGTTGTAGAGGAACCAGCGCACGTCATGGGCGACCAGTACCTCCAGCAGGCGTTCGTACCTGGCCCGGTCGGCCTCGATCGACTTGAGCTTGTAGCGGCACGAGCCGAACGCCCCGCCCGGGGTGTGGGCCAGTGCGGCAATCGCTGCCGCCGACTCTTTGGTGGTGTCGATCAGCTCTTCACGGAGCGCGCCAAGAATGCCGTTGCGCGCGGCCAAGACCTTGATTCCCTTGGCCCGGGCGGTGCTGATCACCGCCGAGGCGGTGGCGTTGATCACGGCGGTGACGCCGCCTGACTGGGCGTAGAGCAGGGTACCTTTGGACATCATTTCACCTGGTGCGGGGGGAAGGACATTGCAGAGACATTACCGGTATGGGGTAAAGTGCGCGTATTGCGGTGCAGCGTGATTGTGGACAATCCCGGGGCGCGCGCCCTTCCATTTTTCTACCAAGTTGGAGTCAGGTTGATGCGATTGGTTCTGTTGGGACCGCCCGGTTCGGGCAAGGGGACACAGGCGACGCGCCTGAAGGAACACCTGTCGATTGCGCACATTTCCACCGGCGACCTGCTGCGTGCCGAAGTGGCCGCCGGCACCGAGCTGGGCAAGCAGGCCAAGGCGGTGATGGATGCCGGCAACCTGGTGTCCGACGACATCCTGCTGGGCATGCTGGAATCGCGCCTGGGCCAGGCCGACGTGGCCAACGGCTTCATCCTGGACGGTTACCCGCGCAACGTGGCCCAGGCCAACGCGCTGGACACCCTGCTGGCCAAGATCGGCCAGCCGCTGGATGCGGTGGTGCAGCTGGACGTGCCGACCGAACTGCTGGTCGAGCGTATCGCCGGCCGCGCCGCCGAACAGGGCCGTGCCGACGACAATCCCGAATCGGTGCGCCAGCGCCTGCAGGTCTACAACGACCAGACCGCCCCGGTGGTGGATTTCTATGCAGGCCGCGGCACCCTGGCACGCGTGGACGGGGTGGGTGAGCTGAACGATGTGGAAGCGCGCATCCGCGCGGCGATCCACGGTTGAGCCAACGGCGCTGCTTCGGCAGCGCCTGCCGCGCCCGTAAACGCACACGCCCGGCCCCCGAGGGGACCAGGCGTGCGGTTTAAGGTGCCAGCGGACGGGCTTGCTCAGAGCCCCGCAGCATGAGCTCCCCTGGGGATGGCCTCTTGGGGAGTAGGACCAATGGGGTGCTGCGGCTGGCCAGCTGAATTGTGTCCGTCTTCACGGTGCATGGCTATCGGGGATTCCCCGACACCCAGAGAATTTTTCCTACAAGCGTTTGGGAAATTGTCTGACGGCAATATCCACACTCGCGGGCGATCGGTCACAATCCAATCCATGAGCAAGATTCATATCCTTGGTATTGCCGGCACCTTCATGGGCGGCGTGGCCGCGCTGGCGCGGGAACTGGGCCATACCGTGCATGGCAGCGACCAGGCGATCTATCCGCCGATGTCCACCCAGCTGGAACAGTTGGGCATTGCGCTGGACCCGGGCTACCGCGCCGACAGCGTGGCCGCCGACTGCGACGAGGTGATCGTCGGCAATGCGTTGTCACGCGGCAACCCGGCGGTGGAAGCGGTGCTGGATGCCGGCCAGCGCTATATCTCCGGTGCGCAGTGGTTGTCCGAACAGGTGCTGCCCGGCCGCGATACGCTGGCCGTGGCCGGTACCCACGGCAAAACCACCACCACCACCATCCTGACCTGGCTGCTGCAGGCGGCCGGGCGCGAGCCGGGCTTCCTCATCGGCGGCGTTGCCGAGGACTTCGGCGTGTCCGCGCGCCTGGGCGGCGGCCGCGCGTTCGTGGTCGAGGCCGACGAGTACGACACGGCCTTCTTCGACAAGCGCAGCAAGTTCGTGCACTACCGGCCGCTGGTGGCGATCCTCAACAACCTCGAATACGACCACGCCGACATCTTCCCGGACGTGGCCGCCATCCAGCGCCAGTTCCATCACCTGATCCGCACCGTGCCGGCGCGTGGCCGCCTGATCGTCAATGGCGAGGATGCCTATCTGGCGCAGGTGCTGGCGATGGGCTGCTGGACCCCGGTGGAGCGTTTCGGTTTCGATCCGTCGCTGGAATGGCACGCCGACCTCATCCACGCCGATGGCAGCGCCTTTGTGGTCCACCATCGCGGCGTGCGCGTGGGCGAAGTGCGCTGGCCGCTGCTGGGCCGGCACAACGTGCTCAACGGCCTGGCCGCGCTGGCTGCCGCGCATGCGGTGGGAGTGGCGCCGGCCAGGGTGATCCCGGCGCTGGCCAACTTCCGCAGCGTCAAGCGCCGCCTGGAAGTGATCGGGCAGGCGCGCGACATCATCATCTACGACGATTTCGCCCATCACCCCACCGCCATCCACACCACCCTGGAAGGTCTTCGCGCCAAGGTCGGCGATGCGCGGATCGTGGTGGCGATGGAGCCGCGCAGCAACTCGATGCGGCTGGGCGCGCATGCCCAGGCACTGGCGCCATCGCTGGACCTGGCCGATGCGGTGGTGTTCCTGCATCGCCCCGAGCTGGCCTGGGATGCGTCGGCGGTGATCGCGGCCGTACGCGGCCAAGCCCACGCCGTGGCCGACACCGATGCACTGCTGGCCGGCCTGGGCCAGATCGCACAGCCGGGCGACCATGTCGTGTTCATGTCCAATGGCGGCTTCGACGGCGCGCCGCGCCGCTTCCTGGCGCAACTGCAGCAGGGGTGAGGCGGCCGTGCCGCAGGCCATGACCGATACCGCCTCCCTGCCGTTGTTCCCGCTGCACGTGGTGCTGCTGCCCGGCGCCGCGCTGGGCCTGCGTGTGTTCGAGCGGCGCTATCTGGACATGCTGCGCGAGTGCAGCCGCCAGGATGCCAGCTTCGGCGTGTGCCTGATCCTGGACGGCGAAGAAACTGGCCGCCCGGCAGTACCGGCTGCTTTTGGCGTGGAGGCACGGATCGAGGATTTCGACGTGGGCGCCGACGGCGTGCTGGTACTGCGCCTGCGCGGTCAGCGTCGTTTCCATGTGCTGCGCACGCGCATCCGCGACAACGGCCTGGTGGTGGCCGAGGTGGAATGGAGCGCGCCGGATCATGACGACGAACTGCGGCCGGAGCACGCGTTGCTGGCAACCGTGCTCGGCCACATCATCGAACAGGCCGGCGCGGCCTACGCGCCGACCCATCCGGCCCAGTTGGAGCAGGCGGCCTGGGTAGGCTGGCGCCTGGCCGAACTGTTGCCGCTGGAAGAGCCGCAACGCCTGCAGCTGCTGCAGCACGACGACCCCCACCAGCGCCTCCAGGACCTGCTGACCTGGATCCCGTAGCGCAGGGTTCCCCCGCTGCGCCCACCCCGGTAGAGCGGGGCGCTGCCCCGCTGCCCTTGCCGCCGTGCCAGCCGGCTGGAACCCGGCGCTACAACGGCGCCAGCGTCTTCACCCGCAACACCGGCATCTGCGTTTCCGGATGTGTATCCACCTGTTGCGGCAGCCCGTCCAGCGCATCGCGCACCGCCTTCAGCGACGGGTCGATGCCGCGCATTGGCCGCCACATCCCGATCAGGTGGAAATGCTGCTGGTAGTGCAGGGTCTGCGCACTGCCCAGCCACAGCGGCTGGTCGCCGGGCTGCAGCCGTGCCGGTGCCGGCCACAGGCGCAGCGCGAAGATCTCATTGGGTGCATTGCCAGCCCGCAGCATCAGCAGTGATTCAACCTGCGTATCCAGCGTGGCCGGCAGCACCGGCACTTCATCGGGCGTGGCCGATTTGTCCAGCATCAGCAGCGCCTGTTCCCAGCCGGCCTGTGCCTGCACGCGCCAGCCCTGGCTTTCCAGCCGTCGCTGCAGCGGCGCCAGCGGGCCGGCCACCTGCACATCCAGCGGCCAGCGCTGGTCGTCGTCGAACTCGTTGCGGCGCGCCGGCAACTGCTGCCAATCATCCTTCCACCAGGCGGCCGCGGCCATGTCCACCGGGGTCGGTTGCGCCGGTTCGAAGCGCGCCAGCTTGACCGGGATGTTGCGCGGCGCATACCAGAGCGCGGCCAGCGCGAACACGCCGTAGAACAGCCACGCCACCGGCTTGACCCAGAACGAACGGTTGAAGCGGCGGCGGTAGGCGATGCCCAGCACCAGCAGCCAGAAGATGCCAAACAGCATGCCGCCGATCACATCACTGAGCCAATGCGCGCCCAGGTACAGGCGCGCGAACCCGATCAGGCTCACCACGATGCCCGACAGCAGGTACGGCCATACCCGCGTACGGCCGGGCAGCTCGCGCGCGATCAGGACCGCGAAGAAGCCGAAGATGATGGTGGCCATGGTCACCGACACCGACGGGAAGCCGAAGCCACTGCTGGCATCGGGTGGGCGGACCACATGTACCGTGGCGCCCAGCAGCTTGGTCAGCGCCAGGCCAAAGGCCAGCGCGGCCAGCCAGTGTGCCGCGGCCATCCAGCGCCGGCGCCAGACCAGATAGCCCATGCCGGCCGCGGTGGCCGGCAGCAATACCTGCCAGGCACCCAGCGAGGCCAGCGCGGCCATCGGGTAGTCGGCCAGCGGATTGCGCAGGGCCTGCATGGCGTGGTGCACCGCCAGGTCCAGGCGCAGCGGCTCGCCGTGGGCCACCACGGCCATCAACAGCGCGAACCAGCACCAACCCAGCAACAGCAGCATCAGCGCCAGCATCGCCAGCGGCACCGACTCGCGCCGTTGCGGGTCGAACACCGCCACCGAATAGCGGCCCAGGGTGGGGTGGCGTTGCGACCAGCGCAGCAGCGTGGCCAGCCAGCTGTCCATGCGCGAGGCCGACCAGCGGTAGCCGTACAACACGATTGCCCACACCGCACCCATCAGTACCGCCACCAGGCCCAGCACCATCACCAGCCGCCCGGCCACCGCAGCCACCGCGTCGTAGGCCTCGCCCAGCACCCAGCCCGGCGCCAGGAACAGCACCGCCCAGGACAGGCTGGCAATGCCGCTGGCCTGGATGTAGCGCGACAGCGGCATGTTCATCATGCCGGCGATGGCCGGTACGAACGGGCGGATCGCGCCGACATAGCGCGCCACCAGGATGCTCTTGAACGCATTGCGGCGGAACATGGTTTCGCCGCGGTCCAGCAGCTGCGGGTATTTGCTGAAGGGCCAGAAGCCCCGCAGCCGATCCCCCCAGCGCCGCCCCACCCAATAACTGATGCCATCGCCGGCGAAGGCACCCAATGCCGCGCAGGCCACCGCATACGGCCCGGAGATCTGGCCCAGGCCGATGAATACACCCACGGCGAACAACAACGGCAACGCAGGCACGATCGCGCCCAGCACGATGACCGCATCGCAGAAGGCGATGAGGAAAATGACCGCGCCGGCAAGCACGGGGTGAGCTGCGATCCACGTAAGGGTGGTATCGATCCATGATGAGTCCATGCCTGGATTATAGGGGTGTGAAGGTGACTGACTGCCGGCCGGGAGAGGTCAACGTGCGTCATCTACCGTGAATGAACGCGATCGCCCGCCTAGAATGGCGGCATGAACCGCGCCCCCGATCCCGCCCCGCATGCCCTGAAGGCCGACAGTTTCGGCCGCATCCTGCTGATCGAGCAGGAGGGAAAGCGCTTTGTCCGCCGCGACCTGGGCGCCACCCCGTGGTGGCTGCGCCTGCCGGCCTGGTGGCTGGCTCGGCGCGAAGCGCGCGCGCTGGCCCATCTGGGCGGCATGGCCGACACCCCGGCGCTGCTGGCCTGGAACGGGCGCTGGCTGGACCGCAGCTTCATGGCCGGTGACGCGATGTACCAGCGCCCCCCGCATGGCGACCTGGCCTATTTCCGCGCCGCGCGCCGGTTGCTGCAGCGCGTGCACCGGCATGGCATCGCGCACAACGATCTGGCCAAGGAAGCCAACTGGCTGGTCCGCGACGACGGCTCGCCGGCCCTGATCGATTTCCAGCTGGCGGTGATCGGCAACCCGCGCTCGCGCTGGATGCGCCTGCTGGCGCGCGAAGACCTGCGCCACCTGCTCAAGCACAAGCGTATGTATTGCCGCGAGTTCCTTACCCCGGTGGAAAAGCGCCTGCTCAAGCGCACCTCGTGGGTGCGTGATGTATGGTTCCGCACCGGCAAGCCGGTGTACCGCTTCGTCACCCGGAAGATCCTGCACTGGGAAGACAACGAAGGGCAGGGGCCCAAGCCGTGAGTGCGCCGGTGGTGCGCAGGGTGCCGGTGGATGCCGGCAGCGTGCTGCATGCGCAACTGCCGGGTGCCGACTTCGTGCATGCGTGCCGTGCGCAGGTGCCGCGCGACGGACGCTCGGCGTTGCAGGCCTACCAGGACATGGCGGCCACGGTGCCGGGCTGGTTCGACGGGCTCATGGCAGTGCGCAACAGTGGCATGCGGCTGCTGGGGATGAAGGATCTGGGGTCGCTGCGTGCCGTGCAGGCGACCGTGGACGCCGCGCCCGGGCAGCGGCTGGGCATCTTCACCGTGCAGCGGTGTATGGCCGATGCCATCGTGCTGGAAGATGACGACCGCCATC
>JAHREJ010000053.1 GCA_021733645.1 Bacillus subtilis subsp. subtilis
GTGCGTGTCGTCTCGTCAGATGGCCACGTTCTGGAGCTTCTTGCGACGGCCGTAAATCAGCGTCGCAAGTGCGCGCGATACGGTGATCGCGGTGAACATCGAGGCGAAAATACCGATGATCATGGTCAGCGCAAAGCCCTTCAACGGACCGGTACCGAAGGCATACAGGGCCACACCCACGATCAGGCCGGTCAGGTTGGCGTCGAGGATGGTGCCACTGGCGCGCTCGTAACCGGTCACGATGGCGGTCTTGCCCGGCATGCCGGCTCGCAGTTCTTCGCGGATGCGCTCGTTGATCAGTACGTTGGCGTCAACCGACAGGCCCACCGACAACGCAAGACCGGCAAAGCCAGGCAGGGTCATGGTGGCGCCGAACATCGACATCACCGCCACCACGATCAACAGGTTGAACAGCATCGCCAGCGAGGTGATCACGCCGAACATGCGGTAGTACACGCTGAAGAACACCAGGGTGAACATGAACGCGTAAACCACCGCGGTGATGCCGTTCTGGACGTTTTCGGCACCCAGACTCGGGCCGACCACGCGCTCTTCCACGAAGTCCATCGGCGCGGCCAGCGAGCCGGACTTCAGCAGCTTGGCCAGGTCTTCGGCTTCCTTCTTCTCCAGACCGGTGGTCTGGAAGTTCTTGCCGAACACGCCGTTGATGTTGGCAACCGAAATCACCTCTTCCTTGACCCGGAAGCTACGCACTTCCTTGCCGTCGACCATGTTCACCGTCGGAATGCGCTCGGTGTAGACCACCGCCATCGGCTTGTTCACGTTGGCGCTGGTGAAGTCGAACATGCGCTGGCCGCCGACGTTGTTCAACGTCACGCTGACCGCGGCCGAGCCGTTCTGGTCGGTGGTGGCCTGCGCGGCAACCATCTGGTCACCGGTGACGATCACGCGCTTGTTGAGCAGCACCGGGCCGCGGTTGTCACGCTGCTGGTAGACCTTGGCTTCCGGCGGAATGCGGCCGCTGGCGATCGCATCCTGCGCGTTGCCTTCGACCACGGCGCGGTATTCCAGCGTTGCGGTGGCGCCGATCATGCGCTTGGCTTCGGCGGTGTCCTGCACGCCCGGCAGCTGCACCACCACGCGGTCGGCGCCCTGGCGCTGGATGATCGGCTCGGCGACGCCCAACTGGTTGACGCGGTTGCGCAGCGTGTTGATGTTCTGCTCGATCGCGCCGTTGGCGATCTGGTTCAGTTCGGCCTCCGGCACGGTCACCGCAATGCGGTTGCCGGTCACGTCGTAACCCAGGGTCGGTTGCGCCTTGGCCATGACCTCGCGGGCTTTGGCCACCGCTTCTTCACCGGCCGACGCACTGATCGTGGCCACGATGGTGTTGTCCGGGCGACGCTCCACCGACTGGTAGGCAATGCGGGCATCACGCAGGCTGGTCCGCACGTCTTCGGCGTAGGCATCCAGGCGCTTGTCCAACGCAGCCTTCTGGTCCACCTGCAGCACGAAGTGCACGCCGCCCTGCAGATCCAGGCCCAGCACCATCGGGCGGCCGCCCAACTTGGCCAGCCAGTCCGGAACGGTCGAGGCCAGGTTCAGGGCCACTACGTAGTTTTCACCCACGCTGTCGCGCAGCGTGTCGCTGGCAGCGGCCTGCGCCTGCAGGTCCGACAGGCGGACGATCAGGCTGTCGCCTTCCTTCTCCACGCCCATGGTGGTGATGCCAGCCTGCTTGAGGTCGGCCAGCACCCGGTCGCGCAGCGCGTCGTCGATCTGGCCGCCACGGTTGGCGGTGATCTGGACGGCCGGGTCCTTCTGATACACGTTGGGCAGCGCGTACAGGGTGCTGAGCGCCAGCACGATCAGGATGAGGAAATACTTCCAGCGTGGAAATTCGAGCATTGCTTGGGTCCCGCGCGGCGCCCATCCCGGCGCCGCGGTTGTGCTTCTGAAAAGGAGTGGCTTAGTTGGCCGACTTCAGCGTACCGGTCGGCAGCACGTTGCCGACGGCACCCTTCTGCACGCGGATGCGCACGTTGTCGGCCACTTCGATGGTGATGAAGTTGTCGCCGATATCGGTGACCACGCCGGCGATGCCGCCGTTGGTGAGCACTTCATCGCCGCGCTTGATCTTCTCCAGCATCGCCTTGTGTTCCTTCTGGCGCTTCATCTGCGGACGGATCATCAGGAAGTACATGATCGCGATCAGGATGATCGGGAACAACAGCGTGGTCAGACCCATACCACCGCCCGGCTGGCCACCAGCGGCTTGGGCGTGGGCGGCGGGAATCAGGAAAGCGATCAGGTTCATCTTGTGTCCTTGGGTTGGGAGGCGCCCCCGCCGAAATGGCCGGGCACGCCGCGAAACAGGGGTCAGCCACGAAGTATGCCATGCCCCCGGGGGTTCGTCCTTGGGCCGTTTGGCAGGGTTCGCGCGCCGATGGGGACCGCAGGCAGCCCCTACAGCGCCGGCGTGGCCATGCCACGGGCCGCGTAGAAGGACTCACGGAAGGCGGCAAAGGTTCCCGCCTCGATGGCCGCGCGCATGTCGGCCATCAGTTTTTCGTAGTAATACAGGTTGTGGATGGTGCCCAGCATGGGCGCCAGCATTTCATTGCAGCGGTCCAGGTGGCGCAGGTAGGACCGGGTGTAGCCACTGGTGCAGGCGTGGCAGCCGCAGCCCGGCTCGATGGTGTCCATGTCGCGCTGGTAGCGCGCATTGCGGATGCGCACGGTCCCGGCGGAGGTGAAGTAATGGCCGTTTCGGGCGTTTCGGGTGGGCATCACGCAATCGAACATGTCCACGCCCCGGGCGACGCCTTCGACCAGGTCTTCCGGGCGGCCCACGCCCATCAGGTAACGCGGGCGGTCGGCCGGCAAAATCGGGTGCATGTGGTCGAGCATGGCATTGCGTTCATGCTCGGGCTCGCCCACGGCCAGCCCGCCGATGGCATAACCGTCAAAGCCGATCTGCTGCAGACCTTCGGCCGAGCGGCTGCGCAGGTCATGGTGGACCCCGCCCTGGACGATGCCGAACAGCGCAGCGTCGTTGCCCAGCGCCTCATGCGCGTTGCGGCTGCGCTGGGCCCAGCGCAGGCTCAGTTCCATCGAGGCCCGGGCGACCGGCTCGGTCGCCGGGTACGGGGTGCACTCGTCGAAAATCATCACCACGTCCGAATCCAGCACCTTCTGGATGCGCATGCTCTCTTCCGGCCCGAGGAAGACACGCGAACCATCGGTAGGCGAGGAAAAGGTGACGCCCTGCTCGGTGATCTTGCGGCGGTGCGCCAGCGAGAAGACCTGGAAACCGCCCGAATCGGTCAGGATCGGGCCATCCCAGCGCGCGAAGCCGTGCAGGCCACCGTGGTCGGCAATCACCTCCAGGCCCGGGCGCAGGTACAGGTGGAAGGTATTGCCCAGGATGATCTCCGCGCCCAGCGCCCGGATCTGCTCCGGCAGGATGCCCTTGACCGAGCCATAGGTACCCACCGGCATGAACGCCGGGGTTTCCACGGTGCCGCGCGGGAAGGTCAGGCGGCCACGGCGGGCGCGACCATCGGTGGTCTGGAGCTGGAACTGGAGTCGGGACATGGAGCGGGATTCGGGCAAATAATTGCCCATTGTCGCCGCGAATGCGCATTTGCGCATCCGCCCCATGCCTGGCCGCGCACAATGCGGGCCGCGGCTACCACCTTCCACCTCCCCGTCCCTGTCGGCGCGCGCCTTGTACTCCAAGGGGGCTGCGACGCCCGGCGGGGCTGGAGGGCGGCCAGTTCCAGGCCCGATCGTCCCATCCGGCACCCGCCCCGCCGCCCGGCCCGGTCAGTCGGCCCGTGGGAACAGCAGCATCGCATCGCCGTAGCTGAAGAAGCGGTACTTCTCGGCGATCGCGGTGCGGTAGGCCTCGAACACGCGCGCCTGGCCGGCGAAGGCCGAGATCATCATCAGCAAGGTGCTTTCGGGCAGGTGGAAGTTGGTCACCATCGCATCCACGCTGTGGATGCGGTAGCCGGGGGTGATGAAGATCTGGGTTTCACCGGCATAGGGCAGCAGCTCGCCGTCGCGCATCGCGCTTTCCAGCGCGCGCACCACCGTGGTGCCCACACCGATCACCCGGCCGCCGGCGGCGCGCGTGCGGCGCACCTGCTGGACCAGTTCGGCGCCCACGTTCAGCCATTCGCGGTGCATCACATGGTCGGTAAGGTCATCCACCCGTACCGGCTGGAAGGTGCCAGCGCCCACGTGCAAGGTGACGTGGCCAAGCGCCACGCCCCGGTCCTTCAACGCCGCCAGCAGAGACTCGTCGAAATGCAGGCCGGCGGTCGGGGCCGCCACCGCGCCCACTTCCCGGGCAAACACGGTCTGGTAGCGCTCACGGTCGTCCAGCCCCGGTTCGCGCTGGATGTAGGGCGGCAGCGGCAACCGCCCGGCATGCAGCAACCACTGCTCCAGCGCTTCGGGCACGTGGAACTGCAGCACATAGAACTCGCCATCACGGCCCAGCACCTCGGCCTCGCCACCGGCATCCAGTGCGATACGGCTGCCCGCCTTGGGCGACTTGCTGGCGCCCACCTGGGCCCGCGCCCGCTGGGCGCCAAGCAGGCGCTCGATCAGGATTTCGACCCGCCCGCCGCTGGCCTTCTGGCCGAACAGGCGGGCCGGAATCACCCGGGTGTCGTTGAAGATCAGCAGGTCGCCCGGGTTGAGCAGGGCCGGCAGGTCGCGCACCTGGTGATGGGCGAAGGCGGCCGGGGCCGGCGGCACCAGCAGCAGGCGGCTGGCCGAGCGTTCGGCCAAGGGCGCCTGCGCGATCAGTTCGGGCGGCAGTTCGTAGTTGAAATCTGACTTCTTCAAGGGAGCGCACGGCAACGTGTAGGCAATGTCGCGCATTGTACGACTGGCCCTCGGTGGCCATGCAGCATTGGCCGAACGTCGCGCAAAATGCTGCTATGCAACAGTTTTTGCCGGGGTTATCGCGCGAAAAACCGCGTGATAGCATCGGGCTGGAAGTCAGATGCACGAGCAGGAATGCCCCGAGCGCGCGCGAATAGACGCGCGTTTTGCATTTCCGCCGTGCCGCCATTCGTTTCAGGAGATCTGCAATGAGCTTCATCGACCGTCTTGCCCCCCTTCGCGCCCAGCCCGGCACCCGCCTCACCGCCGGCCTGGATGACGCCACCCTTGAACGCCTGTCCGCCGGCCACCCGCACCTGGTGGCTGCGATCGACGCCGCTGCCGTCGAGTTCGAGCGCGTCCACGCCGACCTCGGCGACCTGCTGGCGCTGGACGAGCGCGCCCAGATCGACGCGATGCAGGATGGGTTCGTCAATTTCTACGCCGACGATGCGGTTACCCCCTATGTCGCCCTGGCCGCCCGTGGCGCCTGGGTGGTGACGCTCAAGGGCGCGGTGCTCTACGACGCCGGCGGCTACGGCATGCTTGGCTTTGGCCACACCCCCGAGGCGGTGATGGCGGCCATGACGGCCCCGCAGGTGATGGCCAACGTGATGACCCCCAACCTGTCCCAGCAGCGCTTCATCCGGGCCCTGCGCGGGGAAATCGGCCAGCGCCGCAACGGCTGCCCGTACAGCCACTTCATGTGCCTGAACTCCGGCTCCGAAGCCGTGGGCCTGGCTGCACGCATCGCCGACGTCAATGCCAAGCTGCAGACCGACCCGGGCGCCCGCCATGCCGGCGCGAAAATCAAGCGGGTGGTGATCAAGGGCAGCTTCCACGGCCGCACCGACCGCCCCGGCCTGTATTCGGACTCCAGCCGCAAGACCTACACCCAGCACCTGGCCAGCTATCGCGGCGAAGACAGCGTCATCGCACTGGCCCCGTATGACGAAGCCGCGCTCAAGCGCGTGTTCGCCGACGCCGAGCAGAACCAGTGGTTCATCGAAGCGGTGTTCCTGGAACCGGTCATGGGCGAAGGCGACCCCGGCCGTTCGGTGCCGCCGTCGTTCTATGCACTGGCCCGCGAACTGACCCGCCAGCATGGCAGCCTGTTGCTGATCGACTCGATCCAGGCCGGCCTGCGCGCCCACGGCGTGCTGTCGATCGTGGATTACCCCGGCTTCGAGCGGCTGGAGGCGCCGGACATGGAGACCTACTCCAAGGCACTCAACGCCGCCCAGTACCCGTTGTCGGTGCTGGCCGTCACCGAACACGCCGCCCACCTCTACCGCAAGGGCATCTACGGCAACACCATGACCTCCAACCCGCGCGCGCTGGACGTGGCCTGCGCCACGCTGTCGCTGCTGACCCCGCAGGTGCGCGAGAACATCCGCGTGCGCGGCGAAGAGGCGGTGCGCAAGCTGGAACAGCTCAAGGCCGAGCTGGGTGGGCTGATCACCAAAGTACAGGGCACCGGCCTGTTGTTCTCCTGTGAGCTGGCCCCGCAGTTCAAATGCTACGGCACCGGCTCCACTGAAGAGTGGCTGCGCAACCACGGCATCAACGTCATCCACGGCGGCGAAAACTCGCTGCGCTTCACCCCGCACTTCGGCATGGACAGCGAAGAGCTGGACCTGCTGGTCGGGCTGGTGGGCCGCGCATTGAAGGAAGGCCCGCGCCGGGAGCAATCGCAGGCCGCCTGAGCCATCGGCCGGGCCTGCCCCGGCACCGCCCGGTCAGGCCTGGTTTGGCCCTGGCCGGGCGAACGCGCTAGAATCAGCGCCCGCATTCGCGGAAACATACCCCGTCACGAGACCGGAACACTGGTCATCGGCGGGGCTTTTTCGTTTCCGCCGCCCCGCTTTCTGAACACAGGAAGATCCAATGAAGTCGATTTGCGTTTACTGCGGCTCCAACCCCGGCAGCAAGCCGGTATACACCGAGCGCGCCATCGCCCTGGGCGACCGCATCGCCCGTGATGGCCTGCGCCTGGTATATGGCGGCGGCAACGTCGGCCTGATGGGCACCGTCGCCAACGCCGTGCTGGCCGGCGGCGGCGAAGTCACCGGCGTCATCCCGCAGCAGCTGGCCGATTGGGAAGTGGCCCACCGCGGGCTCACCGAGCTGGAAATCGTCGGTTCGATGCACGAGCGCAAGTCACGCATGTTCGACCTGTCCGACGCATTCGTCGCCCTGCCCGGCGGCTTTGGCACGATGGAAGAGATCTTCGAAATGCTCACCTGGCGCCAGCTGGGCATTGGCAACAAGCCGTGTGCGTTCCTGGACGTGGACGGGTTCTACGCGCCGCTGATCGGCATGATCGACCGCATGGTCGATGAGCGCTTCCTGCACCCCGAGCAGCGCGCCGACCTCTGGTACGGCTCGGATATCGACGCGATGCTGGACTGGATGCGGGCTTACGAGCCTGCGCAGGCGTCCAAGTGGATCGACGAAAAGCGTCGCACCGCGCTGCGTTGAGCCCCGCACGTTCGCGGCGCGGTCAACCCGCCGCGAACGTTTCCATCGGCGCCGGGCGGCCCAGCAGGTAGCCCTGGCCGTAGTCGCAGCCCAGCTGCAGCAGGGTCTGCCGCTGGGCATCGTTTTCAATGCCCTCGCCCACCGTTTCGATGCCCAGCGTGCGCGCCAGCGACAGCACGCCCTGCACCAGCGCATAGGTGCTCTGGATGTCCTGGCCATGCAGCCCGGCGATGAAGCTCTGGTCGATCTTCAAGGTGGAGATCGGGAAACGGTGCAGGTAGGACAGCGCCGAGAAGCCGGTGCCGAAGTCGTCCAGCTGCACCAGCACCCCGCGCTCGCGCAGGGTCTGCAGGATGCGCAGCGTACGCGGGCCGTCATCGAGCAGGGCCACCTCGGTGATCTCCAGACGCAACCGGTGGGGGTCGGCGCCGGCCGCTTCGATCAATCCGAACAGCCGCGCGATGAAATCGGCCGAGCGGAAGTGCCGCGGCGACACGTTCACCGACAGGTAGCCCTCGCCACCGCGCGCCAACTGGCCGATGACCTCCTCATACAGCAACCAGTCCACCTGCTCGATCAGCCCGCTCTCTTCGCCCAGGTCCAGGAAGGCGCTGGGCAGCAGCAGCCCACGCCGCTCATGGCGCCAGCGCAGCAGCGCTTCGTAGCCCACCACCTGGCCATCGCCCAGGCGGACGATGGGCTGGTAGTACGGCAGGAAATCACGGCTGATGATCGCCCGGCGCAGGTCCGCCTCCAGGTCCAGGCTGCGCATGGCTTCCTCGCGCATGGCCTCGTCGAATACCGCACAGCGGTCCTTGCCCTGGGCCTTGGCCCGGTACATCGCCGCATCGGCATCGCGCACCAGCTCTTCGCCGTTGCGATACCGCGGGTTCCACATGGCGATACCCAGGCTGCCCGAGGGAAACAGTTCGCGGCCCTGCACCCACATCGACTCCTCCAGCGCCACCAGCATCCGCTGTGAAAAATCACGCGCTGTTTCCAGCCCGAGTTCGCACTGCAGCAGGATGGCGAATTCATCGCCGCCCAGCCGCGCCACCACGTCGCCGCGGCCCACCATCGACACGATCCGCTTGGCCACCTCGACCAGCATCTGGTCGCCGGCGGCATGGCCGATGCTGTCGTTGACCAGCTTGAACCGGTCCAGGTCCAGGAACAGCACCGCAAAGCGCGGGCCATCGGGCGCGCGCGCGCGTGCGATGGCATCTTCCAGGCGGTCCAGCAGGTGCAGGCGATTGGGCAACCCGGTCAGTGCGTCATGCATGGCCTGGTGGGTCAATCGCTGCTCGGCGCGCAGGCGTTCACCGATCTGGCCAAGCAGCTTGTCATTGACCTCGGCCAGCTCGCGGGTGCGCTCTTCCACGCGCTTCTCCAGCTCGGCGTGTGCGTTGCGCAGGCGCTCCTGGTCGCGCTGGCGTGCCAGCCCGTTGCCGATGTTCTGCGCGACGAAGGTCAACAGGCGCTGGTCGTGCGCGGTAAAGCTGACGTCCGGCGAATAGCTCTGCACCACGATCACCCCGACGACGTCGTCGTCGCTGAGCAGTGGCACGCCCAGCCAGCAGTGCGAACGCGCGCCGAACTCGCGCACCCGTCCGGCGTCGCGCAGTGCATCGATGTGCTCGCGTGAGGCCAGCAGCGGCTGCCGGTTGCGCACGATGAACTCGGTCAGGCCCTGGCTGAACGGACGCGGGGCGCGCGAAGCGTTGTACTCGTCCACCGAATAGACAAAATCCAGCCCGTCGCCATTTTCGTTGACCAGCGCGATGTAGAAGTTGCGCGCATCCAGCAGGGTGCCCACCACGCCGTGTACCTGCACGTAGAACTGCGCAAGGCTGCCGGCGCTCATCGCCATTTCAGCGATGTTGAACAGCGCCAGCTGCAGCTTTTCGGCGCGCCGGCGCTCGACCACCTCGTCCTGCAGGCTGCGGTTGGCACGCTGCAGCTCCAGTGTGCGCCGCTCCACCTGGCGCTCCAGCTGGACCTGGGCCTGGCGCCGGTCCATCGCGGTGAGAATATGCTGGGCCACATAGCCCAACAGCGTGCGGTCGGCCTCGTTGTAGCGCACCCGCTGCTCGTAGCTCTGCACCACGATCGCACCGCACACGCGGCCCTCGCGCAGCATCGGCACGCCCAGCCAGTCCAGGCTCTCCGGACCGCGCTGCGGGTCGTACTCGTCGTTCATCGCCGCCAGCAGCTCGTTGGATGGTCCGCTCAGCGGCTGGCCGTGGCGCAGCAGCGCGAAGGTGAGGCTGCGCGGCATTTCGTGTTCTTCATAGCTGCGGTCGGGATCGGCCACGAAATTGTCGCGCTGGTCGGCGAAATACAGGAACCGCACCCGGCGGCGCACATCGTCGTACTCGACGATGTAGCAGTTCTGCGCATACATCAGCGAATTGAGCACGCGGTGGAAGTGGCGCAGCATCTCGGCCATTTCCAGGTCTGCGCCCGCCAGGTCGGCAATCTCATACAGGGCCTGCTGCAACCGCTTGGAGGTTTCCAGCGACCGGATCTGTGCGCGCTGCCGCGCCAGCGCAACGGCGTCCTGCAGCGCCTGCCGCGCGATATCCCACCAGGCGTCATCGGGCGGGATGCCATCGACGGTCACAGCGCGCACCGCCAGTTCGCTGCCGTGATCCTGCCACCGGCGCAGACCGGTGGCCGCGCCGGTCGGCGCGCCCAGCAACGATTCCAGCGCCTGCCCGGGGGCCTGCGGTGGCACCGGGTCGATCTGACAGCCCTCGCCCAGGCCCGGGTCGGACCAGGCCAGCGCCACCTGGGCGCCACTGGGCAGCAGCGCGCACAACGCCTGCGCGAGCGCGGCGGAGACCACTGCGTCACGATCCGGATGCCGCAAGGACGTCGCTACCTGGCTGGACACGTTGTTGATCTCTTCTGGCGCCGGATGCCCGGCACCTCCCCTGTGCAGGGAGCATAACGCGCTCCCCGGGGGGCAATGGAAGCCCACAACCCCGTTCAGCACGCCTGGCCGTTGAATCCACCGTCGCTCCTGGTCCCCCCTGCCCATGTTCCTGCCTGCCACCGCCGCTGCCCCGGCCTGCTATGCGGAATCCCGCCCAGCGCTTACCCTGTGCGCCGTGGATGCCGCTGCCCTGCCAACCGACGAGTCGCTGATGCTGGCCTGGGCCGCTGGCGAGGTGCGTGCGTTCGAAACCCTGTATGCGCGCCATCGCAGCCGGCTGTACAGCTTCCTGCTGCGCCAGCTGCGCGACGGCGCGCTTGCCGATGAGATGTTCCAGGACGTGTGGCAGCGGGTGATCGCCGCGCGCGCCGGCTGGCAGCCCGAGGCCGCCTTCACCACCTGGCTGTTCCGCATCGCCCACAATCGGCTCAACGATCACTGGCGCGCCGCGCGGCACCGTCCGCCCGCACCTGGTGATGCCGACGAACGCGTCGCACGGATGAGCGATACGCGCACCCCGGAAACGCAGCTGTCCGAGTTCGAACAGCGCCGCCGGCTACAGCTGGCGATGGAGCAGCTGCCCGATGAACAGCGCGAGGTACTGCAGTTGCGGCTGGAGCAGGAACTGAGTCTGGAGGAAATCGCCCAGATCACCGGCGTTGGCCGCGAAACGGTCAAGTCGCGGCTGCGCTATGCGATGGACAAACTGCGCGCGGGGCTGTCCGAATGAACCGCACCGAGCCGCTAACCCCCGAAGAACGCGATCTGGCCCGCCTGCTCGGCCGCACCACGCCCAGCGCGCCATCAGCGGCGCTGGATGATGCGGTGCTGGCCGCGGCGCGTGCGGCGGTGCACCCGCAACCGGCCGCACAGGCTGTTGCCGATGCCGATGCCGATGCCGATGCCGATGCCGATGCTCGCGTCGCCGCACCCGCACCACGTCGCAGGCGCTCGCGCCTGCCGGCCGCAGTGGGGCTTGCCGCGTCGGTGGTGTTCGCCGTGGGTATTGCCTGGCAGCTCAAGCCCGAGGCGCCGCAGCCGCCGCCGCGGATGGAAGCCGCATCGCACGCTGCGCCGGCAACAGACCCAACGCCTGCGTCCGCCGCTGCGCCTGCCCAGGCTGCCAACGCCGCCCACGACAGCGCCGCCGACCGCATCACCCACGCAGCCCCTGTCCCGGCCCCGGTGCAAGCGCCCCCCGCCGCGGCAGCCGCACAGAAAGTGGCAGCAGATGTGCCCCCGCCGGCACCGCGCGATCAGCGCCGTGCCGAACCGCCGCATGCCCCGACCATCGTGTCCGCACCCGCGCCGCCGGCACCGCCTGCCGCCGCCCCGGCTGCACCGGCTGCACCGGCTGCACCAGCCGCCTACAGCATGGATGCGGTCGAACCCGGTCCCATCGACCGTACAACGAGCGAACGTGCCAAGCTGAGTGCATCGGAGGTACAGGCCGCGCCCACCGCATCCGGCGCCGCGCGCAGCGGGGGCGCGCCCGGGGTCATGCGTCGCGCCGCACCGATGGCCAGCAGCGCACTCTCGGCCACCGCCGTGGAAGCAGCGGTGGCCGCCGACGCCGCGCTGCCGCGCAAGCAATGGCTCGCGCGCATCCGCGAACGCCGCGACGCCGGCGACCTGGACACCGCACGCGCCAGCCTGGAGCACTACCTGCAGCAATACCCCGAAGCACGCGTACCGCGCGACGTCCGCCAGCTGCTGGACAACTGACCCACCCGGCGGCAGCCATCCCACTACAATGGTGGGAATGCCCGATACGCTCGCCACCGTTGTCAGCCACAGCCTGGAGATCAAGCACAGCCGCTTCATCGCGCATGCGACGCCGATCGACACGGCCGCCACCGCGCTGGCGTTCCTGCAGGCGGTATCGGTGCCCGATGCCACCCACAACTGCTGGGCCTACCGGCACGGCAACGCGTACCGTTCCAGCGACGACGGCGAGCCGGCCGGCACCGCCGGGCGCCCGATCCTGGCGGCCATCGATGGACAGGGACTGGACCGGGTGATGGTGGTGGTGATCCGCTGGTATGGCGGCATCAAGCTGGGTGCTGGCGGCTTGGTCCGGGCCTACGGCGGCACCGCCGCCGAATGCCTGCGTACCGCGCCACGGCTTGCGTTGGTGGCGTTGACGCAGTTGCGCGTGCAGGCCGGTTTCGAGGACCTGGGCGCGCTGCATGCCGCCCTGGCCAGCCACGCCGCCGAGAAACTGGATGAATCCTTCACCCCATCCGGCGTGGAACTGCGGCTTCAGTTGCCGTCCGACCAGGCCGAGCCGTTGAAAAACCGCCTCCGCGACGCCACCCGTGATCGTATCCGCATCCAACGATGCACCGAACCAGGCCACCTTGATGACTGAGCCCACCACCACTACCCCGCCCCCGCCGCTGCGCCGCCTTGGCAGCCTGGGCACGTTGTGGCCGTTCGTGCGCCGCCATTCGGGGCTGTTCAGTGCCTGGCTGGTGGCACTGGTGGTGTCCTCGGCGGCAACCCTCAGCCTGCCGCCGGCGGTCAAGCTGATGATCGACCACGGCTTCAACAGCGGTGGCCAGATCAACCGCGCCTTCGCGCTGTTGTTCCTGGTCGCGGTGGTGATGGCGCTGGCCACGGCCGCGCGCTTCTTCTTTGTGTCGCTGCTGGGCGAAAAGGTCGTGGCCGATCTGCGTAGCCAGCTGTACACCCACCTCATCACCCTGGGCGCCGGTTTCCACGACCGCAGCCGCAGCGGCGAGCTGGTCTCCCGGCTCACTGCCGACAGCGAACTGCTACGCAGCGTGATCGGGTCCACCATGTCGGTGGCACTGCGCAGCAGCGTCACCGTGATCGGCAGCTTGGTGATGCTGTTTGTCACCAGCCCGCGCCTGGCGGTGTGGTCGCTGGTAGGCATTCCGCTGGCCGTGTTGCCGGTCATCATCGGCGCACGCCGCCTGCGCAAGATCGCGCGCGCCAGCCAGGATCGCGTCGCCGACGCCAACACCCTGGCCGCCGAGACGCTGGGCGCGGTGCGTACCGTGCAGGCGCACGCGCGTGAGCCATACGAGCGTGGGCGCTTCAATGCCGCGCTCGGCGAATCGATCAAGGCCGCGCGCCGGCGCATCGGCGCACAGTCGATCGTCACCGCCACCGCCATCGTGCTGGTGTTCGGTGCGATCGTCGGGGTGCTGTGGCTGGGCGCGCACGATGTCAACGAAGGGCGCATGACTGCCGGCACGCTGGGCCAGTTCGTGCTGTACGCGCTGATCGGCGGCGGCTCGGTGGGGGCACTGGCCGAAGTCTGGAACGAGCTGCAACGCGCCTCCGGCGGCATGGGCCGGATCGCCGAGCTGCTGCAGGAAGACATCGAGATCACCGCGCCCGACGATCCGGTGCCGCTGCCATTGCCGCTGCGCGGCGAGATCCGCTTCGACAACGTGGTCTTCCATTACCCGCAGCGTCCGGATACGGCGGCGCTGCAGCAGTTCGACCTGCACGTGCGGCCCGGCGAAACGGTGGCGCTGGTGGGCCCGTCCGGCGCCGGCAAGAGCACGGTGCTATCGATGCTGCTGCGCTTCCACGATCCGGCCGCCGGCAGCATCCTGGTCGACGGCGTGGATGTGCGCCAGGTCGACCCGGCGCTGCTGCGCGCGCAGATGGCGCTGGTGCCGCAGCAGCCCACCCTGTTTGCCAGCAGCGCACTGGAGAACATCCGCTATGGCCGGCTGGACGCCAGCAACGAGGACGTACAGCGCGCGGCCGAAGCGGCCGAGGCCGACGAGTTCCTGCAGGCGCTGCCCGAGGGTTACCTGAGCGAACTGGGCGAGCGCGGTGCGCGCTTGTCCGGCGGCCAGCAGCAACGCATCGCCATCGCACGCGCGCTGCTCAAGGATGCCCCGATCCTGCTGCTGGACGAGGCCACCAGCGCGCTGGACGCACAAAGCGAACGCGCGGTGCAGCAGGCACTGGAACGGCTGATGGCCGGCCGCACCACGCTGGTGATTGCCCACCGCCTGGCCACCGTGCTCAAAGCCGATCGGATCGTGGTGATGGAGCATGGCCGCATCGTCGCCCAGGGCACCCATGCGCAGCTGTTGGCCGAAGGCGGGCTGTACGCCGAACTGGCCAAGCTGCAGTTCATCGATTGATGACGCACCGCTAACGCGCGGCGTTGCATGGTGCGATGGTCACAGGATCGCGCTGCAGGAGGTGCTTCATGTCGTTCCGACAGTTTCCCGCCACCGACGCCAATGGCGAAAGCTACGTCATCATCGAGTTCAAGCAGGAGTCGCCGGCGGCGACGTCGCCGCCGGCCCCCGGGACCCGTTACGAACTGGCCGATGGCCGCCACCTGGTGCGCGAGGGGCGGCAGTTCCGCACGCCCGGTGGCGAGTTGACGCTCACGACCTGAGCTGCCACCACGCAGCGATGGGTGCGCGGAAAAAAAGTTTCAGAAAGGCTGGTCATTTTATGGCCAGCCATCTTGACAGCCTGTTGCCGCAACGGCTGCACGCGGTTATCCACATGTTTGTGCGCAACTCATCCACACCCCCTGTGGATGAATGCGGCGCTGCAGCAGGTCAGCGCGGCAACACCCGGCCGATCCCGGACGCATCAATTTCCACGGCCGCCCGCTGCAGCGCCTGCACATCGCTGCCGGCCACGAACCCGACCCGGAAATGCACCTCGCCGGCCGGCGTGCGCGAGGAGTGGATCGAGGCCAGGCTTACCGCGTGTCGCTCAAATACGTGCAGCAGTTCGCGCAGCGAGCCGGGCCGGTCCTCGGGCAGATGCACGCTGATGGCATTGCGCTCGGTCAGGTCGGCCAACAGGTAGCCGACCCGCTCGAAGGTGTAGTTCCCGGCGGCCAGCACCGCCTCGCCCTGGCTGTCGCGGTTGTCCAGCAGCAACTGCTGGCGAAAGGCGGCGCGCGCGGCATCATCGCCCTGCCCGACCTGGTCGCGCAGCTGCTGCAGCTGGGCCAGCAGCGTATCCAGCATCGGCGCCACATGCGGGTTGCCGAACTGGATGTCTTCGTAGATCGCCGGATTCAGCGACAGGATGCGCGCGATGATCGCCGTATCCAGTTCGAACGAGGCCGAACGGTACGGCATCAGCGCAGGCAGCGCGCCCAGCAGCGGTGCATAGTGGCGCAGCACGCCGGCCTGGGCCAGGTGGGTGGCATGCACCATGGCCTGCACCAGCGCCATCACCTGGTCGTGATGGTCGGGCGTGGCGCGCACGCATTCGGCTTCCAGCACCTCGCACAGCTGCTGCACCCACGGCTGCCAGCGCGACAGCCGCGCCTCGCAGACCACCATGACCCGGCCTTTCAAGGTGGGGGCCTTCGGCGGTGCGGTCATCGGGTGCAGGCCCACCACTTCAGCCTGCGAGGCCAGCATCGCGGCCACCGGATCGCGCTTTACCGAGGTCACGTCCAGCCACAACCGTCCTGCCTCGCGTCCGGCCGAGCGCGCCACGTAGTTGGCGATCAGCGCCGGGGTGTGGCGGATCGGCGCGGAGAAGATCAATACGTCGGCACGCTGCAGCAGCACCTCGGGGTCGTCCGACTGCGGATCGGCCGGATCGTGGCCGATCACTTCCAGGCCCATCCGCCCTTCGAGGAACCCGCGCAGCCAACGCCCGTAGGCGCCGGCGCTGCCGACGATGCCGACAACTCGTGCGCTCACGCCAGGCGCTCGGGCACGAAGCGCTGCGGCAAGGCCAGCGCCGCCGGTGCGGCGGCCAGCACGTCGAACTCTTCATGGCCGTTGGCCAAGGTGGTTTCCAGCGCGACGTGCACGCCGGCGATGGCGCGCGAGATGGCCTGTTCAAAGGATTCGCCGCGCAGCAGGAACGCCACCAGCAGCGACATCAGCACATCGCCGGTACCGGCCACGTCCACCGGCAGGTGCGGCGAGGACCAACGCCAGATCGCCTCGCGGCTGACCGCCAGGGTCACCAGTTGGCCTGGCTCGCCGCCAACGCTGTGGGCAAGCACCCACTGCGGACCGCGCGCCAGCAGCGCCTGCGCGGCGGCAATGGCGTCGTCTTCGGCCAGGCTGGGCATGCCGGTCAGGCGGCCCAATTCGAATGCATTGGGGGTCACCAGCCACGCGTGCGGCAGCAGCCGCTCGGCGAAGATCGTTTCCAGGCCCGGCTCCACGTAGGGGCCGGTATGGGTATCGCCGATCACCGGGTCCAGGCAATAGCGCAGCTGCGGCGCGGCAGGCAGCACCAAATCCAGCCAATCAGCGAACGCGGCGCCGTTGCCCACACTGCCGAAGTAGCCGGACACCAGCATCCGCGCGCGTTGCGGCAGGCCACGCTCACTGGCGCCCAGCAGCAGGTCGGCGAACCAGTCAGCCGGCAGCACGCGGCCGCGCGTGGTGTCGTAGAACGGTGCATTGCTGAGCAGCGTGGTGGGGACTTCGGCCACGCGCACGCCCAGCGCGCGCAGCGGCGGCACCGCCGCGCTGTTGCCGGCATAGCCGTACACCAGCTGCGACTGCACCGAGATGACGTCGACCGGCGACGGACCGTCCGGGCGCTGGCGGCGTCCATGGACCAGATGGCTTTCGAGGGATTCGTTCATGGGGACATTTTACGCCCGGCCGCGCCCGGTGGAGCCACCCCACGGGTGGCTGCACGCGGTGCCGGTTTCCTGCGCGGCCACGCATGTCGTGGCGATACCGGCAACAACAGAAAAGATGCTTGTCCCAATGAAGGGAAGCACCTCATTCCACGGGCCGTGGCAGATGTCGCGCGGCGGTATGCGTGGAGGCGGATAGTCACGGCGCAGTGGGGATCGTGGTGGTTTCCCCGCCCGCGTACCGCACTCCGAGTGCCGCCGCGGCCGGCAGGCCCCAGGGCAAAGTAAAGGAGGAGGGGGCGGCCGCAGGCCGACGCCGGGGGACATTTGCCCAGGGGCCTGCCGGCCGCGGCGGCACTCGGAGTGCGGTACGCAGGCGGGAAACCGGCCGTTGCCGTAGACGCCGGTGGGTCGGGCGCTGGGCCGCGCTGCCCTTGCGGGCAAAGTAAAGGAGGAGGGGGCGGCCGCAGGCCGACGCCGGAGGACATTTGCCGGCAAGGGCAGCGCGGCCCAGCGCCCGACCCACCGGCGCCTACCAACCCGCCCAAAGCAGTCAGCATGCACCTTGTGCTTGCCACCCCGATGGAAGAAGAATCAAAAAAAAGCCCCCTGTTGCCAGGGGGCCTTGCTGTTCTGCACGAACCGCCTCGCGCTTAGGAGGTCATCCGGTCCCAGAAACCCTTTACGCCGTCGATGAACGTGGCCGACTTCGGCGAGTGCTTGCGCGCTTCGTCGCCGGTGAAGGTGGTTTCAAACTGCTCCAGCAGCTTGCGCTGCTCGGTGGTCAGGTTCACCGGGGTCTCCACCACCACGCGGCAGTACAGATCGCCTTCGCTGCGGCTGCGCACCGAACGCACGCCCTTGCCGCGCATGCGGAACAGCTTGCCGGTCTGGGTTTCGGCCGGGATGCGGATTTCCGCGTACCCGCCCAGGGTGGCCACGCGCACCGTGTCGCCCAGGGCCGCCTGCGAAATGCGGATCGGCACTTCGCAATGCAGGTCGTCGCCGTCGCGCTGGAAGATCGCGTGCTCGCGCACCCGCACTTCCACGTACAGATCGCCCGGCGGCGTGCCGGCCGGACCGGCCTCGCCTTCGCCGGACAACCGGATGCGGTCGCCGGTATCGACGCCCGCAGGCACCTTCACCGACAACACCTTGTCTTCCTCCACACGGCCGTTGCCGTGGCAGGTCTTGCACGGGTTCTGGATGATCTTGCCGCGCCCGTTGCAGTTGTGGCAGGCCTGCTGCATGGCGAAGATGCCACGCTGGATGCGTACCTGGCCGTGGCCATGACACACGCTGCAGGTGTCCACCTTGCCGTCTTCGGAACCACTGGCATTGCAGTCGTCACACTCGGCCAGGGTGGGAATCTCGATGCGGCGCTCCACGCCCATCACCGCTTCTTCCAGATCCAGCTCCATCACATAGCCGACATCGGCACCGCGACGGGCCTGGCGCTGACCACCGCCGGCGGCACCCCCGAAGATGTTGCCGAAGATGTCACCGAAGATGTCGCCCATGTCCGGACCGCCCGGACCGCCACCGCCGCCGCCCATGCCGTGCTCGAACGCAGCGTGGCCGTGCGCGTCGTACATGCGCCGCTTGTTGGCATCGGACAGCGTTTCGTAGGCTTCCTTGCACTCCTTGAAGGAGGCTTCGGCCGCCGCGTCACCCGGGTTGCGATCCGGATGGAACTTCATCGCGCAGCGGCGATAGGACTTCTTCAGCTCTTCTTCGCTGGCGGTGCGGGACACGCTCAGCACTTCGTAATAGTCGCGCTTGCTCATAACTTGAATCGGTATCCGGAAGTCGGGATTCGTCAAAGCGGAAGAGCGGAACCAGGTCCGCTCTTTCGTCGGGCGTCCCGACAGACCGTGTTACGGCTGCCAGGACCCAGGGGAAACGACAACGGGACGTTGCCTGCGCAACGTCCCGTGTCTGGGTCGGATCAGGACTTCTTGTCGTCCTTGACTTCGGTGAACTCGGCGTCGACCACATCGTCGTGCGCGCCGTTGCCCGCACCGGCATCCGGGCCCGGGGCGGCACCGCCCTGCTCGGCCGCAGCCGAGGCGGCGAACAGTGCCTGGCCGGCTTCTTCCAGCACCTTGGACTTGGCTTCGATCTGCGCCTTGTCGTCGCTCTTCATCGCCGTTTCCAGGTCGGCCAGCGCCGCTTCCACCTTGCCGATCACCTCACCGCCGACCTTGCTGCCGTGCTCGGTGATCGCGGTACGGGTACCGTGGATCAGCGCGTCGGCCTGGTTGCGGGTCTGGACCAGCTCGTGGAACTTCTTGTCTTCTTCGCGGTTGGCTTCGGCATCGGCGACCATGCGCGCGATCTCGTCCTCGGACAGACCCGAACCGGCCTTGATCTCGACCTTCTGTTCCTTGTTGGTCTTCTTGTCCTTGGCCGACACGTGCAGGATGCCGTTGGCGTCGATGTCGAAGGACACTTCCACCTGCGGCATGCCACGCGGCGAGGGCTCGATACCGGACAGGTCGAACTTGGCCAGCGACTTGTTGAAGCGGGCCTGCTCGCGCTCACCCTGCAGCACGTGCACGGTCACGGCCGACTGGTTGTCCTCGGCGGTGGAGAACACCTGCGAGGCCTTGGTCGGGATGGTGGTGTTCTTTTCGATGATCTTGGTGAACACACCGCCCATGGTTTCGATACCCAGCGACAGCGGGGTCACGTCCAGCAGCAGCACATCCTTGACGTCGCCGCCCAGCACGCCGCCCTGGATCGCCGCACCCAGTGCCACGGCCTCGTCGGGGTTGACGTCCTTGCGCGGTTCCTTGCCGAAGAACTCGGTCACCGCCTGCTGCACCTTCGGCATGCGGGTCTGGCCACCGACCAGGATCACTTCGCTGATGTCGCTCGAGCGCAGGCCGGCGTCGTTCAACGCCACGCGGCACGGCTCGATCGACTTCTTGATCAGCTCTTCCACCAGCGCTTCCAGCTTGGCGCGGGTCAGCTTGATGTTCAGGTGCTTCGGGCCCGACGCGTCAGCGGTGACGTACGGCAGGTTCACTTCGGTCTGCTGGGCGGTCGACAGCTCGATCTTGGCGCGCTCGGCAGCATCCTTCAGGCGCTGCAGGGCCAACGGATCCTTGCGCAGGTCGATGCCCTGGTCCTTGTTGAACTCGTCGACCAGGTACTCGATGACGCGGTTGTCGAAGTCTTCGCCGCCCAGGAAGGTGTCGCCGTTGGTGGCCAGCACTTCGAACTGCTTCTCACCGTCGACGTTGGCGATCTCGATCACCGACACGTCGAAGGTGCCGCCGCCCAGGTCGTACACCACGATCTTGCGATCCTTGTTGTCGCCCTTGTCCAGACCATAGGCCAGCGCGGCCGCGGTCGGCTCGTTGATGATGCGCTTGACGTCCAGGCCGGCGATGCGGCCAGCGTCCTTGGTGGCCTGGCGCTGGCTGTCGTTGAAGTAGGCCGGCACGGTGATCACCGCCTCGGTGACGGTCTCACCCAGGAAGGCTTCGGCGGTCTTCTTCATCTTCTCCAGCACGCGGGCGGAGATTTCCTGCGGGGCCATCTTCTTGGCGTCGCTGGTCTGTACCCAGGCGTCGCCGTTGTCGTGGGCCAGGATGCCGTAGGGCACGTGCGCGATGTCCTTCTGGACTTCAGCGTCGGTGAACTTGCGGCCGATCAGGCGCTTGACGGCGTAGAAGGTGTTCTTCGGGTTGGTGACGGCCTGGCGCTTGGCCGAGGCGCCTACCAGTACTTCGCCGTCCTTGGTGTAGGCGACGATCGAAGGCGTGGTGCGGTCGCCTTCCGAATTCTCGATGACGCGGGCCTTGCCGCCGTCCATGATCGCCACACACGAGTTGGTGGTGCCGAGGTCGATACCAATGATCTTGCCCATGAGGGAGACTCCTGAAATGTCGGGGAACATCCGGCAGTTGCCGGGTTATGAATGGGATGTGTGGGACGCTGGGAGAACTTTCAAGCCGTCCATCAAACACAGCGTCCGATGCGGGCAAAACACGTTCAGCGTCGGGTCGTGGAACCGGATGCTGTCCGGCCGGCGGAACCGTGCCTGGCAGCACCCGGGGCTACCGATGCGCGCGTCGCAGCGCCGGGCGTGGCCCGGCTGCCCGACGTGCGGATCAGTCGCGGGCCACCACTACCAGCGCCGGGCGCAGCAGGCGGTCGTTGAGCAGGTAGCCCTTCTGGAAAACCTGCACCACGCTGCCCGGTGCCGCGCCGGGCGCGTCGACCTGGCTGATGGCCTGGTGGTGGTCCGGGTTGAAGGCCTGCCCGGTCGGGTCAAGCAGGGTCAGGCCGTTGTCGGCGGCGACCTTGAGCAGCTGCTTGTAGGTCAGCTCCAGGCCTTCGCGCAGCGGGCTGGGGTCGGCACCGGCACTGTTGAGGCCGGCGTCCAGGCTGTCGAACACCGGCAGCAGTTCGCCCAACAGCTTTTCATTGGCGAAGCGGCGCGCCTGCTCGACGTCGCGGGCCACGCGCTTGCGCTGGTTGTCCAGGTCGGCGCGCTCGCGCAGCGACTCGGCGCGCAGCAGGGCCACTTCATTGTGCAGGCTGTCCAGCTGCTGCTGGAGGGATGCGTCCGCGGCCGGTTCGCCGGCGGCGGTCTGGGATGCGATATCAGGCTGATCTTGGTTCATTTCCGGATCCTTGGCGGTGACTCTCCGCCTCCACCCACCCCTATGTGGGCGCGGGGTGCGGATTCAAGAGTCCGGCACCGGTTTAGGCGCGATCGCGGGACAATCCGCCCCCCGGGTCGGCCAGGGCGGCCCCCAGCACCTGGGCCGTGGCCTCCACCAGCGGAATCATGCGGTCGTAGGCCATCCGCTTGGGCCCGATCACCCCCAGCACGCCCAGTACCTGGCCGCCGGCCGAGTAAGGCGCGGTCACCAGCGACACGCCCTCCAGCGGCATTACCCCGGTTTCCTCGCCGATGAAGATGCGCACGCCGGGGGCCTGGATGGTGCGCTCAAGCAGCTGCAGGATCTCGCGCTTGCTGGCAAACACCTCAAACAGCTCGCGCAACCGCTCCAGGTCGGACAGGTCCTGCACCCCCATCAGCCGGGTGGCGCCGGCCAGCACCATGTCGTCGGCCGGCGGCACCAGCGCCTGCTCGGCCAGCTCGATACCGTGGGCCAGCAGCTGCTCCATCTCCGAGCGGGCATCACGCAGCTCCAGCAGCAGGCGCTGGCGGATCTCCGACAGCGGCCGGCCAGCGCAGTTGGCATTGAGATAGTTGGCCACCTGCTCCAGCTCGCCCGGCCCGAAGCTGCGCCGCGGCTCGATTACCCGGTTCTGCACTTCGTTATCGGCAAACACCAGGATCGCCAGCACCCGGCCGGCATCCAGCGCCACAAAATCGATATGCCGGAAGGCGAACTGCTCCCGGCGGGGGGCGCTGACCACGCCAACGAAATGACTCATCGCCGACAGCAGCTCCGATGCACTGCCAAGCAATGCCTGGGTGCCGCTGCCACTGGCCAGTTCGCTGCGCAGCCGACTCAGCTCGCCTTCGCCGGGCGGCTGCATCTTGACCAGGCTGTCCACGAACACCCGGTAGCCGTGCGCGGTGGGTACCCGCCCGGCCGAGGTATGCGGCGAACTCAGCAGGCCCAGGTCTTCCAGGTCACCCAGGATGTTGCGGATGGTGGCCGGGCTGACATCCAGCCCGGCCAGTCGCGCCAGGGTCTGCGAGCCGACCGGTTCGCCGTCCTGGATGTGCCGGGCGATCAGCGTCCGCAGCAGGTGGCGGGCGCGGGGCGCAAGATGTGACGCGGAAGGATGCATGGAATCAGCCTGTGAGACGCCACCTTAGATAATGGCTGCGGGGACCGAAGGCAAGTCATTGGAGCTGCCCCCCGCCCATGCTAGCGTTGCGCGGCTAACGAACAGACAACCATGCTCAAACATCTATCGATCAAGGATTTCGCCGTCGTCCGCGCCACCGAACTCGAATTCGGGCCGGGCATGACCGTCGTGTCTGGCGAAACCGGCGCCGGCAAGTCGCTGATGGTCGACGCGCTCGGCTTCCTGTCCGGCCTGCGCGCCGACAGCGGCGTGGTCCGCCACGGCGCGGCCCGTGCCGAACTGTCGGCCGAATTCGCGCCCGACCCGGACGCCCCGGCGCGGCGCTGGCTGCGCGAGAACGAACTGGACGACGACGACCAGTGCCAGCTGCGCCGCATCATCCGCGCCGATGGCGGCTCACGCGCGTGGATCAACGGGCGCCCGGTCACGCTCACCCAGCTGACCGAGCTGGCCGCCACCCTGGTCGAGATCCACGGCCAGCACGAACAACAGGCCTTGCTGGCGCGGCCTTCGCAGCTGGCTCTGCTGGATGCCTTTGCGCGCAACGATGCCGAGCGCGGCCAGGTGCGCCAGGCGGCCGCCCGCTGGCAGGTGCTGGTGGACGAGGCCGAAGCGCTGTCGCGCCAGGGCGATGTGAGCGACCGCATCGGCTATCTGGAGCACCAGCTGGCCGAGCTGCAGCGTGAAGACCTGGAACCGGGCTCCATCGCCCAACTGGGCAGCAGCCACCGCCGCCAGGCCCATGCCAGCGCGCTGATTGCCGCCTGCGACGTGGCCGTGGCGCGCCTCAATGGCGATGACGACACCTCGGCGCTGCAACTGCTGCAGCAGACCCGCCACGAACTGGCCCGGGTGGCCGAACACGACCCGCGCCTGGGCGAGGTGGATGCCCTGCTCGACAGCGCCGCCATCCAGCTCGACGAAGCCCTGGCACTGCTGGACCGGGTACACGACGACCTGGATGCCGACCCCGAGCAGTTCCAGGACATCGAACGCCGCCTGGGCCGCCTGCACGACCTGGCACGCAAGCACCGGGTGCCGATGGAGACGCTGGGCGAGCACCGCGACGCGATGGAAGCGGAGGTCGAACAGCTGCGTGGCGCCGATACCCGCCTGCAGGCGCTCGCCGGCCAGATCGAGCGCGCCGCCGGCCAGTGGCAGGCCGTGGCCGAGGTCCTCAGCGCCAGCCGGCGGCAGGCAGCCAAGGCCCTGTCGGACACCACCACCACCCTGATCGGCGAGCTCGGCATGGGTGGCGGCCAGTTCCTGATCGAGATCGAGCCCCAGGCCGTGGCCAAGCCCGATCCGAACGGGGCCGAGCGGGTCGAGTTCCTGGTGGCCGCCAACGCCGGGCAGCCGCCGCGCGCCCTGCGCAAGGTCGCCTCCGGTGGTGAGCTGTCGCGCATTTCGCTGGCCATCGAAGTGGCCGCACTGGGGCTGGACGCGGTGCCGACCATGGTCTTTGACGAGGTCGATTCGGGCATCGGCGGCGCGGTGGCCGACATTGTCGGACACAAGCTGCGCGCCCTGGGCGAGAAGCGTCAGGTGCTGTGCGTCACCCACCTGCCGCAGGTCGCGTCCAAGGGCCATGCCCACTACCGGGTCAGCAAGGCACCGGTGGACGGCATGACCCAGAGCGCGGTGGAGAAACTGGACCCCAAGGCCCGCGAGGAGGAACTGGCGCGGATGCTGGGCGGGGTCGAAGTGAGCAAGGAAGCCCGCGCGGCGGCCCGCAAGCTGCTGCAGGTCTGACCGGCCGGGTTGGCCAGATCCACCCGCAGGGGCAGGTAGCCGCCCTGCCCCAGGAAGACGGCGTGCACGGCCTCCAGATCGCCCGGATTGGCCTGTTTCGGCACTTTGCGGCAGGCCATGCCGGGCATAGGCCGGTGCCGCCACGATCACGTCGATCACCGATGGGGCCCGCGCGCCACCGTCGATCGCGACCGGCGCTGGACCGACCATCGGGCCGCGCGGCTTGCCCCGCAGGGGGGAGCGATGGTCAACACCGGCATTTCCGGCAGCCGCCTGCTGCGCGACGGCATGGGTAAGGCCGTCATGTCATGGGTCCAGCGCGACGCGCTGGACCCGACAGGCATGGTCAGCGTGATCGTACTGATCGGCATCACCGACATCGGCCGGCCCGGCACAGCCATCGCCCCCGCGCAGGCGCCCCCGCCCTGGCCGAGCTGCAGGCCGGCTATCGCAGCCTGGTCTGGCGCGCCCATGCCCGTGGCGTACGCATTGTGGGCGCCGCGCCGCCGTTCGCCGGTGCCCTGCCCGGCACGCCGCTGGACGATTAGCCGCAACCGGGTCGTGGCGGCAGCAGTGGACCAGGCCCAGCTGCTGCCGGCGTCGCACCGGTCGATCAAGCCGCCCCACGCCCACGGGCCAAGCGCGGCCGCTCGGGCGCTGCCGCAACGAAAAACCCCGGGCATGCCCGGGGTTTTGTCAGTCACTACGCGCGTCCAGGCCGTTATCGACGCTTCTTGCGCACGTAGAGAACCAATGAGTGCTCTTCCAGCTCATAGCCATGATCGGTGGCGATCTTGCGCTGCAGCTCTTCGATCTCGTGGCTTTCAAACTCGATGATCTTGCCGGTGTCCACGTCCACCATGTGGTCGTGGTGGCCGCCACGGTCGAGCTCGTAGACGGCCTGGCCGCCTTCGAAATTGTGCTTCAGCACCAGGCCGGCAGCCTCGAACTGGGTCAGCACCCGGTACACCGTGGCCAAGCCGATCTCGTCACCGTGCTCCAGGAGCTGGCGGTAGATGTCTTCGGCGGTCATGTGGTGCTGGTGGTGCTGGGCATTGCGCTGCTCAAGCAACGCCAGGATCCGCATCCGCGGATGGGTCACCTTCAGGCCGACTTTGCGCAGGTCGTGGGTTTCCATAGTTCTCCGTTCATTGGCGATTTAGCGCCAGCTGCCTCGGATTGGGTCGCGGCGACGCGTCGTGAGTGTATCATCGACTCGATTTCCCCAAACGCCATTCCCGATGCGCAAACTCCTGCTGGTCGCCGCCGTTGCCCTGTCCACCACGGGCTGCGGCATCATCTATAAGCAACCCATCTATCAGGGCAACCTGATCCGGGAGCAGGCCGTCGGTCAGCTGCAGGTGGGCCAGAGCAAGCAGCAGGTCAACGCTCTGCTCGGCACCCCCTCGATCCCGGACCCGTTCCACGCCCAGCGCTGGGACTACACCGCCAGCCAGCGCATCAACCGCCTGGGCCAGACCGAAGTGAAGAACTTCACGGTGTACTTCGAGAACGACCAGGTCACCCGTTGGGATGGCGAGTACTTCCCCAACCAGGATGCCGAGCTTGCCAAGACCAGCGTGCGCCAGTTCGGCCGCAACCTGGCCAAGGACAAGAAGAAGCAGCGCGCCCGCTGAGGGCGCCTGACCCTGGCTCAGCTGCCGGCGCGTGCGCGCCGGCGGCGGTTGTCTTTGGGGTCGGCCAACAGCGGCCGCAGCAGTTCTACCCGGTCTCCGTCGCGCAGCGGCTGGGCCGGGCGGGCGAGCACCCCGTGCACGGCCACGGCCGGGCATAGCGCACTGCCGTCCAGCGCAGCGGCGGTGATGGCATCGGCCACCGTGGCGGTATCGGGCAGCCGCAGCCGGCGGGAGAGCACCCGGTCCGGCCAGGCCAGCAGCACCTCCACGTCGATCACCGCTCAGTCCTGCGCATCGGCGACGCTGACGAAATCATTCACCATGCGGTCGGCCAGGCCCTGGAAACCCAGCGCCAGCGCCGGCCCGAGCAGGCGCGAGTTCGGTTCGAATTCCAGGGTCAGGGTGACCTTACAGGCATCTTCGGCCAGCGCGTGGAATTCCCAGCGCCCGTGCAGGCGCTTGAACGGCCCATCGCGCAGCTGCATGTCGATGCTGCAGGGGCGCTTGAGGGTGTTTTCGGTCATGAACCAGGTCGAGAACGCGCCCAACCCAAGGTCCAGGCGCGCCACCAGGCGGTCCGGACCGGATTCCAGGATCTGCGCTGCCGAGCACCAGCGGAACCGGCGCGGGTAGGCATCGATATCATTGACCAGGTCGAACATGCTGGCAGCCGAATGTTCGACCAGGGCACTACGGCGGATAGTTGGCATACGGCAATACAGTTTGCTGAAGAATCGACCGGGGAGGCCCGAATCGGAGACAATACGGACATGAGCAAGAACAGCGGCAAGGATAAAGCAAACAACGCGACGGCCAACAAAACCATCGCGCTCAACAAGCGTGCCCGCCACGAGTACCACATCGAGGATCGCTTCGAAGCCGGCCTGGCCCTGCAGGGCTGGGAGGTCAAGTCGATCCGTGCCGGGCGCGGCAACATCATCGATGCATACGCCTACGTGCGTGACGGCGAGATCTACCTGATCGGCGCGCAGATTACCCCGTTGATCCAGGCCTCCACCCACGTGGTGGCCAACGACCGTCGCGAACGCAAGCTGCTCCTGCATCGCAACGAGATCGACAAGCTGATCGGCAAGGTCCAGCGCGACGGCTACACGATCGTGCCCACGGCGATGTACTGGAGCAAGAACAAGATCAAGCTGGAGATCGCGCTGGCCAAGGGCAAGCAGACCCACGACAAGCGCGACGCCGAGAAGGACCGCGACTGGGCCCGCGAGAAGTCGCGCACCATGCGCCGCCACAACCGCGACGCGTGATGTCCCGCCCGGCCGCCCCGCTCCGCATCGAAACGGCCACCGCCGACGACGCGGCTGCGGTGTATGCCGGGCTGCGTGCGTTCAACCACGCCGCCTGCGGCAACGCACTGGACGACCAGCCCTTGAACCGGGTGATCCGCGACGCGCAGGGCCAGCCCTGTGCCGGCCTGGTGGCCGATGTCTACGGCGGCTGGCTGATGGTGCACGCCTTGTGGGTGGACGCCGGCCAACGCGGCCGCCGCCTTGGCCAGGCCTTGCTCGCCGATGCCGAGCAGCAGGCACGGGGCATGGGCGCCCATTCGGCCATGCTCGACACCTTCTCCTGGCAGGCCGAGGGCTTTTACCTCAAGCAGGGGTACGCGGTCTTCGGCCGGCTCGAGGCGTTCCCGCCCGGGCATCAGCGCAGCTATCTGCGCAAGCGCCTGGCCACCGCCTGAGCCCGGGCGACCCGGTCACGCGCCACGGCTTTTTCCCGCAGCGCACCGACAAGTGTCAGAATCTCCGCTTATTACCCAGGCTGGAGCGTTGCGTGACACAGGAAATCCCCCAGGAAACCGCCGTGAGCGCGGACCCGATCGCCGAACTCAAGGCCGATGTCGCCGCCTATGAGTCGATTTTCGCCGAGCTGACCCGCGCGATGGATCCGGCCGCCCTGCTCAAGGTGCTGACCTACCTGGGTCGCAATGCCAAGCGTGACGCCTCGGAAAAGCAGACCTTCGACACCCTCGAACACCGCCGCCTGATTGCCCGGGTGGACGCGTTGATGGTGCAGGTGCAGCCCGAAGCCCGCAAGCAGGCCATGTCCCAGCGCAACGAGCAGAACCACCAGCGCAAGCTGAAGGCCAAGCACCAGGCCGACAGCAAGCGCCAGCGCGAAGGCAAGCGCTGAGTCACCGCCCCACCCGGCTGACACGGGAACGGATGCCTGCCGGCAGCCCCATGGAAAAGAGTTACTTCGCCACACTGCTGGCCCTGATCGTGCACCAGATCGACGCCGCCTACTGGCACGAGTGGGAATTGTTCCACCTGCCCGGCGGCGTGCAGGGCTACCTGCTGTTCAACCTGCTGGCCTTGCCGGTGGTGCTGCTCGGCTACCGGCACGTGCTGCTGGGCAGCCCACAGGCACGCGTGTACGCGCGGGTCTGTGCGGCGCTCGGGATCGGCACCTTCCTCATCCACGCCGGCTTTGCCGGTGCGGGCGAGCGCAGCTTCCATCTGCCGCTGTCGATGGCGGTGATCGGCGCCTGCCTGCTGGCCGGGCTGTGGCTTGGCTGGCGCAGCTGGCGCCCGGCGCCCTGCGCGCCCTGAGCGCATGGCTGCTGCTCGGTTTACTGGGCAGCAGCAACACCGCCGCGCCGCCCGAAAGCGGCCCGGTGCCGCACGCGTGCACCGCAGCGGAGGCAGACCGGCGCCGCATCCTTGACGAGCGTATGACGGCACCGCCGCAACCCGCCGGTGACCCCGCCGCCGCCGATACGCTCGCCTTGGCCGGTGCACACTTGTTCGGGCTGGGCACCTCGCCGGACCTTGTACGGGCCATCGCGCTGTTCACCCGGGCCGCAGCGCAGGGCGACGCCGAGGCGATGCGGTGGCTGGGCGATATCCACGCCATCGGCGGCCCGATCAACCGGTACAACCCGTTCCCATCGCGCGCCCAGTGCATCACCGTCGACCTGCCCCGGGCCGCCTATTGGTATCGGCAGTCGGCGGAAAGCGGCAACGCCTTCGCGCAGGAACAGCTCGCCATTGCCACCCTCGCCGGGCTGGGCGTGCGCGCCGATCCGGTGCAGGCCGAGCGCTGGCTGGAGGCGATCGGCAAGGAACGCCGCGCGCATGCCCTGTTCTACCTGGCCGACCAGTAGATGTGACCTGGCTGTAGCGCCCGGCGTGACTGTTCAGCTGGATTGGAGTAGGATTGGCGCTGTCAAGTAGCGTCTGGGTCGCCAGATGTCTTGCGGTTCTTGAAGAAACCGGGGGTGCATTGGTTTCGACGGGGGTTGTGAAGTTACTTGGTGCATGCCGAGGGGGCAGCTTTCCTCGTTAATCCAGCAGCAAACTTTTAGTTGCCAACGACGACAACTACGGTTCGAACGACTTCGCAATCGCTGCCTAAAAACAGCTTTAGCGTTTAGTTCTACAGCCGCCTAAGGCGAACCCCCGAACCTACTTGTGCCCGTGCTCGTAGATGTAGGGTCATTATCACGGA
>JAHREJ010000054.1 GCA_021733645.1 Bacillus subtilis subsp. subtilis
GCCGACGCCGCTGGTGGAGCCGACCGTTGGTCGGCGGCTCCTGGACGTTTAACGCGGAGAGCAGCCGACCAACGGTCGGCTCTACGCCGCACCTGCGGCCGACGCCGCTGGTGGAGCCGACCGTTGGTGGCGGCTCCTGGACGTTCAACGCGGAGAGCAGCCGACCAACGGTCGGCTCTACGCCGCACCTGCGGCCGACGCCGCTGGTGGAGCCGACCGTTGGTCGGCGGCTCCTGGACGTTTAACGCGGAGAGCAGCCGACCAACGGTCGGCTCTACCGGTGGGACGCGTAAGCCGACCAACGGTCGGCTCTACCGGTGGCATCGACGGTGTTACATCCGGCGTACGCGGAAGCGACGGCCCTTGATTTTGCCCGCTTCCAGCCGCTCGATCGCGCGCCCGACCTGCTCGCGTGCAATGGCCACGTACGAACGCGTGGCGTAGATATCGATCTTGCCGATCACCTTGGCCGACAACCCGGCCTCGCCGGTCAACGCGCCGAGGATGTCGCCCGGACGCAGCTTGTCGGTCTTGCCGCCGTCGATGCGCAGGGTTTCCATCGCCGCCTGCGGCAGCACCGCCGGGCGTGCGATGGCCAGCGGGGTCTTCTGCCAATCCAGCGGCTTGCCCTGTGCCGCTTCCAGTGCATCGGCGCGGTTGCGCTCGCGGCTGGTCACCAGGCTGATCGCAAGCCCCGATGCACCGGCGCGACCGGTACGGCCCACGCGGTGTTCGTAGGTTTCGATGTCGGTGGGCAACTCGTAGTTGATCACCGCGGCCAGATCCTGCACGTCCAGCCCGCGCGCGGCCACGTCGCTGGCCACCAGCACGTTGCAGCTGCGGTTGGCAAAGCGCACCAGGACTTCATCGCGGTCGCGCTGTTCCATTTCACCGTGCAGCGGCAGCGCCGAGAAGCCGAACTGCTGCAGCGAGTTGGCCACATCGTCCACGTCACGGCGGGTGTTGCAGAACACCACCGTCGATTCGGGGTTGTACTTGAGCAGCAGGCCGGCCAGCGCTTTCTGCTTGCTGGCCAGGTCGACTTCGCAGAACAGGTGGCGGATCGCCGGGGCGTTGTCGGCGCCCTGCACGGTCACTTCCACCGGGTCGCGCAGCAGCACCCGGGCGATGTTGCGGATCTCGTCGGGGTAGGTGGCCGAGAACAGCAGCGTCTGGCGGTCCTTGCTGGTGCGCCCGGCAATCTCGCGGATGGGTTCTTCAAAGCCCATGTCGAGCATGCGGTCGGCTTCGTCCAGCACCAGCGTGGTCACCCCGCCCAGCTTGAGCACGCGCTTGCGGCCCAGTTCCTGGATGCGCCCGGGGGTGCCCACCACCACGTGCGGGTCGTGTGCTTCCAGCGAGGCCAGCTGCGGACCCAGCGGCATGCCGCCGGTGAGGACCACCAGTTTCAGGTTGGGGATGCCGGTGGCCAGCTTGCGGATCTGCTTGCCGACCTGGTCGGCCAGTTCACGGGTCGGGCACAGCACCAGCGCCTGCGCGCGGATCACCGAGGGATCCAGCGCCTGCAGCAGGCCCAGGCCGAACGCCGCCGTCTTGCCGCTGCCGGTGGGGGCCTGTGCGATCAGGTCGCGGCGCTCAAGGATGGCCGGCAGGCTCTGCGCCTGCACGGGGGTCATCTGGGTATAGCCCAGCGCGTCGATGCCCGCCGCCAGCGAGGCCGACAGGGGCAGTTCGGAGAATTCATTCATGGCGCATTCTACCCGGTGCGCCGCCCGGCTGGGCGGGTGCCGGTACGCCTCAGGCCAGATCCAGCGCCCGCAGCCCCGCCTGCAATGCGTGGTACTGGGCGTCGCTCATTTCGCCCAGGCTGTCGCTGACATCCAGTATGAGGGTGTGGAACCAGGGATTGGGGTGGGTGACGTCATGCGCCCAGCGCACCCCCACCGTAGTGCCCAGCACCCCTTGCACCAGGTCTATCAGGTCATCCTCGGCCTCATCCAGCGCGCCGTAGCGGTCCAGCACCTGCCGGTACGGAATCAGCAGGCGGCGGCGATCAACAGGGGCAACGCGCTCACGGTCCATCCGCCCAGTGTTGCACGTGGTCGGCGCTTACCCCAGCAGTGCGTGCACGCCCAGGTTGATGCCCAGCCCGCCGGCCAGCAGCCAGCCAAACAGCAGCAGCGCCAGCAGCAGCGGCTTCATGCCGGCCTGGCGCAGCGCCGACACGTGGGTGGTCAGGCCCAGCGCGGCCATCGCCATCGCCAGCAGCACGGTGTCCACGTCGATGGCCAGCGCCACCAGCCCGGCCGGCAGCAGGTGCAACGAATTGAACCCGGCCACCGCGACGAACCCGAACGCGAACCACGGCACCACGATCTTGGCGCGGGCCGCGCCCGGCTGGCCGGTGCCGCGGCGGGCCAACAGCAACGACAGCGCAACCAGGAACGGTGCCAGCATCATCACCCGCACCATCTTGGCGATGACCGCCGTATCGGCCGCGCCCTCGCTCACCGCGCGCCCGGCCGCCACTACCTGTGCAACCTCATGCACCGTGGAGCCGGTGAACACGCCATACATCGGCTCGCTCATCGGCACCCAGGCGTGCGCCAGGTTGAGCTGATACAGCGCCGGGTACAGGAACATGGCGAGCGTACCGAACACCACCACCGTGGATACCGCCACGGTGACCTGCTCGGCGCGGCCGCGCACCACCGGTTCGGCTGCCATCACCGCCGCGGCACCGCAGATCGAACTGCCGGCACCGATCAGCAGCGCGCTGTTGCGGTCGATCCCCAACCATCGCGTGCCGGCCCACCAGGCCAGCGCAAAGGTGCTGGCCAGCACCAGGGCATCAATCAGCACGCCCGCCACGCCGACCTGGCCGATGTCCTGGAAGGTCAGGCGCAGGCCATACAGCACGATGCCGGCACGCAGCAGCCACTGCTTGGAAAAGCCCACGCCCGCCGCCGCCTGCGGCGCCAGGCGCGGGTACACGCTGTTGCCCAGCGCGATGCCAAGCACGATGGCCAGGGTCAGTGCACTGATGCCGTGGGCCTGCAGCCAGGGCAGGGTGGCCAGCGCCATCGCCGCCACCGCGACGCCGGCGGCCAGCAACAGGCCGGGCAGGCGCCCACGCCAGCGCTGGGCGAAGGTGGGCAGGAACGAGGCGGGGGCGGGGCGGGACGCGTTCACGGTGGGACTCCAATCCGGGGCAGCCTCCAGCCTGCGCCTGTGTCATTTACCTGTAAAACGGATTGTTCATGTAATTGCAACCGGTTTAATGGGTTAATGGGGACATGCACCTCAGCCTCCGCCAATGGCAGATCTTCGTGAGCGTCGCCGACGCAGGCACCACCGCGGCCGCTGGCGAGCAGCTGGCGTTGTCGCAATCGGCAACCAGTGCGGCCCTCAACGAACTGGAAGCGCGGTTGCCTTCGCCGCTGTTCGACCGCATCGGCCGCCGGCTGGTGCTCAACGCCCAGGGCCGGGCCTTGCTGGACCCGGCGCGTGCGTTGTTGGCTGCGGCGATGGATCTTGAGGCGACGGCCGGGGTAGGGCGGCCGGCATCCGCCGACGGCGTACCGCTGCAGCTGCGAATCGGTGCCAGCTCCACCATCGGCAATTACCTGTTGCCGGCCCGGGTGGCGGCCCTGTTGGCCGAGCATCCGCGCATGGACGTGGACCTTCGCATCGGCAACAGCGCCGAGGTGGTGGCGGCGGTGCAGCGGCTGGAGGTTGATCTGGGCCTCATCGAGGGGCCATGCCACGAGAGCGGACTGAACGTGCTGCCCTGGCAGCAGGACGCGTTGGTGATCGTGGCCGCCACGACCGCCTCGCTGCCTGCCCGGCCAAGCCTGGCCCAGCTGGCGGCGGCGCGCTGGCTGTTGCGCGAGCCCGGCTCGGGCACCCGTGAGACGGTGGAACAGGCGTTGCTGCCGCACCTGCACCACTTCGCCCGCGCCATGCAGCTGGGCAGCACCGAGGCGATCAAGCAAGCCGCTGCGGCCGGGCTGGGCGTGGCCTGCCTGTCCCGGCACGCGGTGGCCGACCTGGTGGCACTGGGCAGCCTGCGCATCCTGGACAGCCCGTTGCCACCGCTGTCGCGCCAGCTGTGGGTGGTCCACCACCCCGGCAAGCACGTGCCGCCGCCGCTGCGCACCCTGCTGGGGCTGGCATCGGACGCTTTTCCGCCCGGTTGAGCGACGCCGCACGCCGCCGCATCGTACAATGGTCGGATGCCTCTGATTACTCTGCAAAACGTCGACTTCAGCGTCGGCGGCCCCCTGTTGCTGGAAAAAGCCGAACTGTCGATCGAACCGGGCGAGCGTATTGCCCTGATCGGCCGCAATGGCGCCGGCAAATCGACCCTGCTCAAGCTGCTGTCCGGCGATCACAAGCCCGATGACGGAGAAGTCCGCGTGCAGCAGGGGGTGCGCATCACCCGGCTGGAACAGGAAGTGCCGCACGGTGCTGCCGGCAGCGTGTTCGACGTAGTGGCCGACGGCCTGGGCGAACTGGGCCAGTGGTTGGCTGAATTCCATCATCTGAGCATGGCCGAAGAGTTCGATGGCGATGCACTGTCGGCCGTGCAGGCCAAGATCGACGCGGCCAACGGCTGGGGCCTGGACCAGCGTGTCACCGAAACCCTGACCAAGCTGGACCTGGACGGCGAGGCCGAATTCGCGCGCCTGTCCGGCGGCATGAAGCGCCGCGTGCTGCTCGGCCGCGCGCTGGTGTCTTCGCCGGACCTGCTGCTGCTCGACGAACCGACCAACCACCTGGACATCGAAGCCATCGACTGGCTGGAAATGTTCCTCAAGAACTGGAACGGCAGCGTGGTGTTCGTCACCCATGACCGCCGCTTCCTGCGTGCGCTGGCCACCCGCATCGTCGAGATCGATCGCGGCCAGGTCACCAGCTGGCCGGGCGACTGGGCCAACTACGAGCGTCGCCGCGAAGAGCGCCTCAATGCGCAGGCCCAGGAGAACGCGCGTTTCGACAAGCTGCTGGCGCAGGAGGAAATCTGGATCCGCCAGGGCATCAAGGCCCGCCGCACCCGCGACGAAGGCCGCGTGCGCCGCCTCAAGGCAATGCGCAACGATCGCTCGCAGCGCCGCGAACTGGGCGGCAACGTGCGCATGGAAGCGGCCCAGGCCGAGAATTCCGGCAAGAAGGTGATCGACGTCAAGGGCGTGTCCTTCGCGTTCGGCGATCGGGTGATGGTCAAGGACTTCAGCACCGTCATCCTGCGTGGCGACCGCATCGGCCTGATCGGCCCCAACGGTAGTGGCAAGACCACGCTGCTGAAGCTGCTGCTGGGTGACCTGCAGCCGCAGAGCGGCGAAGTGCGTGCTGGCACCAACCTGCAGATTGCCTACTTCGACCAGTACCGTGCGGTGCTGCGCGAAGACTGGACCGCGATCGAAAACGTGGCCGAAGGCCGCGATTTCATCGAGTTCAACGGCAAGCGCAAGCACGTGCATGCCTACCTGCAGGATTTCCTGTTCTCGCCCGAGCGCGCCCGCGCGCCGATCACCCGTTTGTCCGGTGGCGAGCGCAACCGCCTGCTGTTGGCCAAGCTGTTCGCGCAGCCGTCCAACCTGCTGGTGATGGATGAACCGACCAACGACCTGGACGTGGAAACCCTGGAGCTGCTCGAAGAGCTGCTCAGCGACTACGCCGGCACCCTGCTGCTGGTCAGCCATGACCGTGACTTCCTCGACAACGTGGTGACCTCCACGATGGTGATGGAAGGCGACGGCGTGGTGGGCGAGTACGTCGGCGGTTACAGCGACTGGCAGCGCCAGGCCGCACGCGTGGCCGCCGCGGCGGCTGCGGCACCGGCGGTGCTGGCCAAGCCGGCCACCGCGGTTGCCGCGGCGGCCGCCGAACCGGCGGCGGCCAAGCGCAAGCTCAGCTACAAGGACGCACGCGAACTGGAGCAGCTGCCGCTGAAGATTGAAACGCTGGAGAAGGATGTCGAAGGCCTCACCGCCGCGATGAACGATCCGGCGTTCTACCAGCGCAGTGCTCCGGACATGGCGGCGCACAACGAAAAGCTGGCCAAGGTGCAGGCCGAGCTGGATGCCGCCTACGCGCGCTGGGAAGAGCTGGACGCCTGATGCGGTGACGCAGAGCGCCGGGCTTTGCCCGGCGTGCCGGTGCTGGACAGGTAGCGCCGACCGTTGGTCGGCTTGCGTCAGGCGTTCATCACGCCGCAACCAAGGGCAGCCGACCAACGGTCGGCTCTACCCGTGACGGCCTGGCCGTCACTTCAACCCGTGCAGATCCCGCAACTGGCTCGGCCGGGAGCCGAAATATGCGGCCAGGTCGGCAATGTCCTGATCGCTCAGGTTGGTTGCCTGCGGGGTCATCAACGCGTGCTGGCGGTCCCCGCTGCGGTACGCCTGCAGCGCATGCGCCAGGTAATCCCCATATTGCCCACCCAGCTTCGGGTAGGTCGGGTCGATCGGCTTGTTGCCGTCGGCCCCATGACAGTCGATACAACTCTGACCGGTGGCCTTGCCCTTGACCTGGGCGCGGGCCTCGCCGGCGGCGAGTCGGCCGGTGGGCAGGCCTGCTGATGAGCCGGACCCGTGCTCGCCACTGGCGTGGCCTGGATCGGCGGCGGAATCTGCGCTGTTTTCCACCTGCGACTGCGAACATGCAGCCAGCAGCAGGGCAACGGACAGGGCGATGGCGTGACGCTTGAAGGGCGCGGCTTTCGTCATGAGCGTGCTTATTTGGCGGTGGACAGGTAAACAGCGAGATCGGCGATCTCCTGTTCGCTGAAACTCATCGACTGCGCCTGCATCGTGGGATGCTTGCGCTTGCCCTGGCGGTACTCGCTCAGCGCCTGGCTGAGGTACTGCCGGGTCTGCCCGCCGATCTTGGGCACCCGGTAACTGGGGTAGGCGTTCTTGTACCCGGTGATGCCGTGGCACCCCTGGCAGGTGTAGGCAAGCACGCGGCCATTGTCGAAGCTCCCGGTAAGGGCGACAGGGGCGGCAGCGGCAGGGGCGGAAACGGGTGCGGCAGGTGCTGCGGGTACTGCTGGAGCAGTTGCGGCCTGTGCGGCGGCCCCGAGGGGCAGGAGGACGGCCAGAGCGAGACAAGCGGCGAGCGGCTGCGGGCGCATGATGTCCTTTCCGGTATACGGGTCTGGTCGTTCCGGCGTGGGGTACGGAACTGACCCGAGTATAGCCTGCGTTTTCATCTAGCTGAAACCGGGCCCCAGGTCCGTTGCCGCAGGTCACCATGACCTTTGGGATATGGTGTCATCGTGACGTGGTGCATTACTTTGCTACCACACCTGCTTACGCATCCCTCAGGGACACGACGATGTCGCGAAATATCTTCCTGCACGGCCGCACCGGAACCTGCGCCGCTGCTCTCTTGATCACCACCTCCCTGCTGCTGAGTGGCTGCGGTGCCGGCACCGGCGCCGCCAACGCGCAGGCGGCGGAAAAGGATCCCAAGGCCGAAAAGGCGGTCGACGCCGTGCCGGTCGAAGCCGTCGCGGCCAGCCGTCGCGCGGTTGCCGCCAGCTACACCGGCACTGCCGCGCTGGAGGCGCGTGCCGAATCGCAGGTGGTGGCCAAGACCTCCGGTGTTGCATTGGCGGTACTGGTGGAAGAAGGACAGGCGGTACGTGCCGGGCAGCCGCTGGTGCGGCTGGACCCGGACCGTGCGCGCCTGGCGGTGGCGCAGAGTGAAGCGGTGATGCGCAAGCTGGAAAACAATTACCAGCGCGCACAGAAACTGATCGGCCAGCAGATGGTGAGCGCCGCCGACGTCGACCAGATCAAGTACGACGTGGACAATGCCCGCGCGCAGTACCGGTTGGCCACGCTGGAACTGTCCTATACGACGGTAGTCGCGCCGATCTCCGGCGTCATCGCCTCGCGCTCGATCAAGACCGGCAACTTCGTGCAGATCAACACGCCGATCTTCCGCATCATCGACAACTCGCGGCTGGAAGCCACCCTCAACGTGCCCGAGCGCGAGCTGGCCACGCTGCGCGCCGGGCAGCCGGTGACGCTGGTGGCCGACGCGCTGCCGGGCAAGTCGTTCCCCGGGGTGGTGGACCGCATCTCGCCGGTGGTGGATGCCGGCAGCGGCACCTTCCGTGTGGTGAGCGGGTTCGGCGAGGACGCCCAGGGCCTGCAGCCGGGCATGTTCGGCCGCATCCGCATCGATTACGACCAGCGCGCCGATGCGCTGGTAGTGCCGCGCGTGGCGCTGCTCGATGATGGCGAGCCGGCGGTGTTCCGTGTGCGCGCCGGCAAGGTGGCCCGGGTGCCGGTCAAGCTCGGCTATGCCGAAGGCGCGTGGGTGGAGATCCGCGACGGCCTGGCCGAAGGCGACCAGGTGGTCACCGCTGGCAAGGTGGCCCTGCGTGACGGCACCGCGGTGCAGGTGATCGGTGCCAAGGCGGCCACGGTCACCGCGGCGGCGCAACCGGCGAAGAAGGCGGAGAGCCGTCAATGACCTCGGCCGGCAACGACCACGGCAACGATCCGCACCACGGCGACCGCCCGGGTGCACAGGGCGGCGGGCTGGTGGAGTTCGCTACCCGCCGCCGCGTCACCATCGCCATGTGCACGGTGACGCTGATGCTGTTTGGCGTGATTGCGCTGGGCAACCTCAAGGTCAACCTGCTGCCCGACCTGAGCTATCCCACCCTGACCGTGCGCACCGAGTACACCGGGGCGGCGCCGACCGAAATTGAAACCCTGATCAGCGAACCGGTCGAAGAGGCCGTAGGCGTGGTCAAGAACCTGCGCAAGCTCAAGTCGGTCTCGCGCACCGGGCAAAGCGATGTGGTGCTGGAGTTCGCCTGGGGCACCAACATGGACCAGGCCAGCCTGGAGGTGCGCGACAAGATGGAAGCGCTGAATCTGCCGCTGGAGGCCAAGGCCCCGGTGCTGCTGCGCTTCAACCCGTCCACCGAGCCGATCATGCGTCTGGTGATTTCGGCCAAGGATGATGCGGCCACCAGTACCGAGGCGGTGCGCCAGCTCACCGAGCTGCGCCGCTATGCCGATGAGGACTTGAAGAAGAAGCTGGAGCCGGTCGCCGGCGTGGCTGCGGTCAAGGTCGGCGGTGGCCTGGAAGACGAAATCCAGGTCGACATCGACCAGCAGAAGCTGGCCCAGCTCAGCCTGCCGATCGACAATGTCATCAAACGGCTCAAGGAAGAGAACATCAACATCTCCGGCGGTCGCCTGGAGGAAGGCTCGCAGCGCTTCCTGGTGCGCACCGTCAACCAGTTCGCCGACCTGGAGGACATCCGCAACCTGCTGGTGACCACCCAGGGCAGCAATGGCAACGCTGCCGACGCGGCCATGCAGCAGATGATGGCCATTGCCGCCTCGACCGGGTCAGATGCCGCCCTGGCGGCGGCATCGGCGGCCAGCAGCGCGTCCAGCAGCAGTTCCACCACCATCGCCAACGGCGTGCCGGTGCGGCTCAAGGATGTCGCCACCGTGCGCCAGGGGTACAAGGAGCGCGAGGCGATCATTCGCCTGGGCGGCAAGGAAGCGGTCGAGCTGGCCATCTACAAGGAAGGTGACGCCAACACCGTGGCCACCGCCGAGGCGCTGCGCGCGAAGCTGGAACAGATCAAGGCGCAGATCCCCGGCGACGCCGAGCTGACCACGATCGAAGACCAGTCGCGCTTCATTGAACACGCCATCAGCGATGTGAAGAAGGATGCGGTGATCGGCGGCCTGCTGGCCATCCTGATCATCTTCCTGTTCCTGCGCGATGGCTGGAGCACGTTCGTGATCAGCCTGTCGCTGCCGGTCTCGATCGTCACCACCTTCTTCTTCATGGGCCAGATGGGGCTCAGCCTCAATGTGATGTCGCTGGGCGGGCTGGCACTGGCCACCGGCCTGGTGGTGGACGATTCCATCGTGGTGCTGGAGAGCATCGCCAAGGCGCGCGAGCGCGGCCTGGGCATCCTGCAGGCGGCCATTACCGGCACCCGGGAAGTGAGCATGGCGGTGGTTGCATCCACCCTGACCACCATTGCCGTGTTCCTGCCGCTGGTGTTCGTGGACGGCATCGCCGGGCAGTTGTTCCGCGACCAGGCGCTGACCGTGGCGATCGCCATTGCGATCTCGCTGCTGGTGTCGATGACCCTGATCCCGATGTTGAGCTCGCTCAAGGGACGTCCGCCGCTGGCCTTCCCCGAAGAACCCGCACACACCGCCTGGCAGCCGGAAAAGCGCTGGCTCAAGCCGGTGGCCGGTGGCCGTCGGGGTATCGGGACGCTGGTACGCTGGACCTGTTTCGGCATCGCCTGGGCGGTGGTCCGCCTGTGGCGTGGCGTGGTGGCCGTGGTCGGCCCGGTGATGCGCAAAGCCAGCGATGTGGCGATGAAGCCCTACGCCGGTGCCGAACGCGGCTACCTCAAGCTGCTGCCCGGCGCGCTGCACCACCCGGGCAAGGTGCTGGGCCTGGCGGCGTTGGCCTTCGTGGCCACGATGGCGCTGGTGCCGATGCTGGGTGCGGACCTGATTCCGCAGCTGGCCCAGGACCGCTTCGAAATGACCGCCAAGCTGCCGGCCGGCACGCCGCTGAAGCAGACCGATGCACTGGTGCGCGAGCTGCAGCTGGCGCATGCCAAGGACGAGAGCATCGCCTCGCTGTACGGCGTCAGCGGCAGTGGCACGCGGCTGGATGCCAGCCCCACCGAAAGTGGCGAGAACATCGGCAAGCTGACCGTGGTGATGGCCGGCGGTGGCGATGCGCGCACCGAGGCGGCCATCACCGAGCGCCTGCGTGATTCGATGCAGCAGCACCCCGGCGTGCAGGTTGATTTCGCGCGGCCGGCCTTGTTCAGTTTCTCCACCCCGCTGGAAGTGGAGCTGCGCGGCCAGGACATGGCCACGCTGGAACGCGCCGGCCAGGCCCTGGCGGCGATGCTGCGCAACAACCCGCACTACGCCGACGTCAAATCCACGGTGGAAGAGGGCTTCCCGGAAATCCAGATCCGCTTCGACCAGGAACGGGCCGGCGCGCTGGGCCTGACCACCCGGCAGATCGCCGATGTGGTGGTCAAGAAGGTGCGCGGCGACGTGGCCACCCGCTACAGCTTCCGCGACCGCAAGATCGATGTGCTGGTGCGCGCCCAGCAGGGCGACCGCGCCAGCGTGGACAGCATCCGCCGTCTGATCGTCAATCCGGGCAGCAGCCGTCCAGTCACGCTGGACGCGGTGGCCGACGTGGTGGCCACCAGCGGCCCGAGCGAGATCCACCGGGCCGACCAGACCCGCGTTGCGGTGGTGTCGGCCAACCTGCGCGACATCGACCTGGGCGGTGCGGTGCGCGAAGTGCAGGACATGGTTGCCAAGGACCCGCTGGGCGCCGGCGTGGGCATGCACATTGGCGGGCAGGGCGAGGAGCTGGCCGAATCGGCACGCTCGCTGATCTTCGCCTTCGGCCTGGCGATCTTCCTGGTTTACCTGGTGATGGCCTCGCAGTTCGAATCGCTGCTGCATCCGTTCGTCATCCTGTTCACCATCCCGCTGGCGCTGGTGGGTGCGATCCTGGCCCTGATGCTCACCGGCAAGCCGATCTCGGTGGTGGTGTTCATCGGCTTGATCCTGCTGGTGGGGCTGGTCACCAAGAACGCGATCATCCTGATCGACAAGGTCAACCAGCTGCGCGAGGCCGGCGTGCCCAAGCAGGAGGCATTGGTGGAAGGGGCGCGTTCGCGCCTGCGCCCGATCATCATGACCACGCTGTGCACGCTGTTCGGCTTCCTGCCGCTGGCGGTGGCGATGGGCGAGGGCGCCGAAGTGCGCGCGCCGATGGCCATCACCGTGATCGGCGGCCTGCTGGTGTCCACGCTGCTCACCCTGGTGGTGATCCCGGTGGTGTACGACCTGCTTGACCGTCGTGGTGATGCCTACTACCGCGAACGCGGCCGCAAGCACGCCGGCCAGCACGTCGAGTCCGCAGCCGGCGGCAACGGCAGCGCGCAGGAGCCGGCATGAGCATCGCCGAGTTCTCCATCCGCCGTCCCATCACCACCATCATGTGTTTCGTGTCGCTGGTGGTGGTGGGCCTGATCGCCTCGTTCCGGTTGCCGCTGGAGGCGCTGCCGGACATCTCCGCGCCGTTCCTGTTCGTGCAGGTGCCCTACACCGGTTCCACCCCGGAAGAGGTGGAGCGCAACATCATCCGCCCCACCGAAGAGGCGCTGGCCACCATGACCGGGATCAAGCGCATGCGCTCCTCGGCCACCTCCGAAGGCGCCAGCATCTTCATCGAGTTCACCGACTGGGACCGCGACATCGCCATCGCCGCGTCCGACGCGCGCGAGCGCATCGACGCCATCCGCAGCGACCTGCCCGACGACCTGCAGCGCTACAGCGTGTTCAAGTGGTCCAGCAGCGACGACCCGGTGCTGAAGGTGCGCCTGGCCAGCAGCACCGACCTGACCGGCGCCTATGACATGCTCGACCGCGAGTTCAAGCGGCGCATCGAGCGCATTCCCGGCGTGGCCCGGGTCAACATTTCCGGCGCGCCACCGAACGAGGTCGAGATTGCGATCAATGCCGATCGCCTGACCGCGCACAACCTGAGCATCAACGAACTCAGCGACCGCCTGCGCACCCTGAATTTCTCGATCTCGGCCGGGCAGATCGACGACAACGGCCAGCGCGTGCGCATCCAGCCGGTGGGCGAAATCACCGACCTGCAGGAACTGCGCGACCTGGTGATCGACACCAAGGGGCTGCGCCTGGGCGATATCGCCGACATCCGGCTCAAGCCAACCCGCATGAACTATGGCCGGCGCCTGGACGGCAACCCGGCGGTGGGCCTGGATATCTACAAGGAGCGCAGCGCCAACCTGGTGGAAGTCTCGCGTGCAGCCTTGGCCGAAGTCGAGGTGATCCGCAAACAGCCCTCGATGCGCGATGTGCAGATCAAGGTCATCGACAACCAGGGCAAGATGGTGACCTCGTCGCTGCTGGAGCTGGCCGAGGCCGGTGCGGTGGGCCTGCTGCTGTCGGTCACCGTGCTGTTCTTCTTCCTGCGCCACTGGCCGTCCACCCTGATGGTGACCCTGGCCATCCCGATCTGCTTCGTGGTCACCCTGGGCTTCATGTACTTCGCCGGGGTCACCCTCAACATCCTGACCATGATGGGCCTGCTGCTGGCGGTGGGCATGCTGGTGGACAACGCGGTGGTGGTGGTGGAGAGCATCTACCAGGAGCGCGAGCGCATGCCCGACCAGCCGCGGCTGGCTTCGATCATCGGCACCCGCAACGTGGCCATCGCACTCAGCGCCGGCACCCTGTGCCACTGCATCGTGTTCGTGCCCAACCTGTTCGGCGAAACCAACAACATCAGCATCTTCATGTCGCAGATCGCGATCACCATCTCGGTCTCGCTGCTGGCCTCGTGGCTGGTGGCGGTGAGCCTGATCCCGATGCTGTCCGCGCGCATGCAGACGCCCAAGCTGGTGCAGTCCGAAACCGGCGCGATCGCGCGCCTGCAGCGGCGCTACGCCACGCTGCTGCAGTGGACGCTGGAACACCGCGGCTGGAGTGTGTTCGGCATCCTGATGGTGGTGCTGGTCAGCCTGGTGCCGATGAAGCTCACCAAGGTCGACATGTTCGGCGGCGAAGGTGGCCACGAGGTGTTCATCGGCTACAACTGGAAGGGCGCCTTCACCTACGGGCAGATGTCCGAGGAAGTGGCGCGGGTTGAGCGCTACCTGGACCAGAACCGCGAAAAGCTGCACATCACCCAGGTCTACTCCTGGTACAGCGAGCAGGAAGGCAGCAGCACCACCGTCACCTTCGACCCGGCCCACGCCAACAACATGCCGGCCGTGCAGGAGGCGCTGCGCAAGGGCCTGCCACGTTCGGCGCGTGCCGACTACATCGTGGGCAACCAGGGCGGTGACGGCGGCGGTGGCGGTGGCAACCAGTCGGTGCAGGTGCAGCTGGTGGGCGACTCGACCAAGATGCTGCAGGAGATCGGCGAGGAAGTGGTGCCGCTGTTGGCCCAGCGCAAGGAGCTGCGTGATGTGCGCATCGACAATGGCGAGAAGGGCAGTGAGCTGGCCATCCACGTCGACCGCGAGCGCGCGGCGGCATTCGGCTTCAACGCCGAGCAGGTGGCCAGCTTCGTCGGCCTGGCGCTGCGTGGCGCGCCGCTGCGCGAGTTCCGTCGTGGCGACAGTGAAGTGCCGGTATGGGTGCGTTTCGCCGGGGCCGAGCAGAGCAGCCCGGAGGACCTGGCCAGCTTCACCGTGCGCACCGGCGACGGGCGTTCGGTGCCGCTGTTGAGCCTGGTGGATGTGTCGATCAAGCCGGCGGCCACCCAGATCGGCCGCACCAACCGCCAGACCACGCTGACCATCAAGGCCAATCTGGCCGAGAAGATCACCACCCCTGACGCCCGCAAGGCGATGGAGGAGGTGCTCACCCCGATGAGCTTCCCGGCCGGCTACACCTTCACCTTCGATGGTGGCGACTACGGCAACGACAACGAGGCGATGCAGCAGATGCTGTTCAACCTGATCATCGCACTGGTGATGATCTACGTGGTGATGGCCGCGGTGTTCGAATCGCTGCTGTTCCCGGCGGCGATCATGAGCGGGGTGCTGTTCTCCATCTTCGGCGTGTTCTGGCTGTTCTGGATCACCGGCACGTCCTTCGGGATCATGTCCTTCATCGGCATCCTGGTGTTGATGGGGGTGGTGGTGAACAACGGCATCGTGATGATCGAACACATCAACAACCTGCGACGGCGCGGCATGGGGCGTACCCAGGCGTTGGTGGAAGGCTCGCGCGAGCGCCTGCGCCCGATCATGATGACGATGGGCACGGCGATCCTGGCGATGGTGCCGATTTCGCTGACCGACACCCAGCTGCTCGGCAACGGTCCGCCTTACTACCCGATGGCGCGTGCGATTGCCGGTGGCCTGGCCTTCTCCACCGTGGTCAGCCTGCTGTTCCTGCCCACCATCTACGCCATGCTCGATGACATGAGCAGCGCGGTCTCACGGATCATCCGCCGCGCGCGTGGGCTGCCGCCGAAGGGCAGCGGGGAAGTGATCGAAGCCGCGTAATCCGAGCCGGTAGCGCCGGCCGCTGGCCGGCCCAGGCGGTGCGCGGGGTGGGGAGAGCCCCCGGCGTCGGGGGGGCGGCCGCGAAGCGGCGAGGGTGCACAGGCCGGAAAGAGGTGCCCCGGGTCTACGGCGCGAGCCTGGCGCGTACCCGGCACAAAGGCGGCGCTATGCGCCGACTTTGTGCCACACCTGGAACCCGGTCAGCCACAGCCCCAGCATGCTGCCCAGGTTGGTCAGCATGAAGGTCAGTACCACCCGGGTGACCCGGTTGCGATACCAGCCCTTCACGCTTTGTGCGTCGTCGCGCAGCTTCAGGAAATCCTCGTAGGCCGGCTTGCGCAGCCGCGTTTCCACCAGCGCGGCAAAGGCGCCGGTGGGAATGCTCAACCGGAACGGCTTGAACGGGGCCACCACGATCGCCGTCAGGATGCTCAACGGATGGCTGCCGGCCAACAGGCAGCCCAACCCGGCCAGGCCGCCGGTATACATCGCCCAGGTCAGCAGCAGTTCCCCGCCCACGCCCAGCCCGCCGCGGTAGAAGCCCAGCGCGATGCCGGCCAGCACCACCGCCAGGATGGTCAGCGTGATCCACGGAATGTTGCGCTTCCTGGGCACGTCTTCCAGCGACGCGCGCAGCGGGCCCGGTGCATCGGTATCGGTTTCCAGATACTTCGCCAGCCCGGCCAGATGCCCGGCACCGACCACCGCCAGCACCTCGCGCTGCGCCGGGTCGCGCACTTCGCGCAGGCGGGTGGCCATGTAGCGGTCGCGCTCGCCGATGATGGTTTCATACAGGGCCGGGCTCTCGCTGGCGAACTCGCCGAAGCTCGCTTCCAGCATGTCGCCCTGCTTGAGCTTTTCGATCTCTTCTTCGCCCACTTCATCGGAGGCGAACAGGCCCGCGCCCAGGCCCATGACCAGCTTGATCCGGCCGAAGAAGCCCAGCCGCTGCGAGGCACGCTTGAAGGTCAACCCCACCTCGCGGTCGATCAGGTGCACCGGCAGGTTGTGTTCGTTGGCCAGGGTCACCGCGCGCTTGAGTTCGGCACCCGGCTCGATGCCGAGCTGCTCGGCCAGGCGGCGCTGGTAGGCGGCCAGCGCCAGGTTGGCAGCGAACAGCGCCACCCGACCTTTGCGGATCACCTCGACCAGGTCCAGCTTGGCCAGTGCATCGGGGTTGGTCAGCGCCTGCAGGCGCTGTGCGTCCAACTCCACGGCCACCGCGTCGAAGCGGCCGCTGCCGATGGCACGCTCCACCGCTTCCACGCTGGCCTGTGAGACGTGCGCGGTACCCAGCAGGGTGTAGCGCACGCCGTCGCGTTCAACCACGCGCACGGGCTGGCCGGCGAACAGGGTGTCGCCGGTGTCATCGATATGGGGTTCTGTCATGTCATTCATTCGAAGGGGCGCTGTCGGCACCATCGCCGAGCGCGCGCTGCATCTGGACAGTGTCCAGCCAGCGGCCATGCTTGCGGCCGAGGCCGCGGAAAATGCCCACGGTATGGAAACCGAAGCGTTCGTGCAGTTTGATCGACGCGGCGTTGGTCGGTTCGCCGATCACCGCCACCATCTGCCGGTAACCCCGCGCCACGCAGGCGTCGATCAGGCCCTGCATCAATGCCGTACCGACCCCCCGGCCCTGGAAGGCGGCGTTGACGTAGACCGAGTTTTCCACGGTCCACTGGTAGGCGATGCGCCCGCGATACGTGTTGGCGTAGGCATAACCGGCCACCTGGCCATCGACCTCGGCCACCAGGTAGGGGAAGCCGCGCCCGACCATGTCGTGCATGCGTCGCAGCATTTCCGTTGCGTCGGGCACGTCGTATTCGTAGGTGTTGACCAAGTCGGTTACCTCCACTGCGTAGATCGCAGTGATGGCGTCGATATCGGTGTCCAGGGCGTCGCGCAACGTTACGGTCACGGGTGGGGGTCCTGTGCGTCAGTCGATGTAGCGCTTGAGCAGGTCGCCGTACGCATCGATGCGGCGATCACGCAGGAACGGCCAGATCCGGCGCACGTGCTCGCTGCGTTGCAGGTCAACCTCGCACATCAGCACGGTAGGCTCGCCACCGGCCTCGGCGATGAACTCACCCTGCGGGCCAAGCACGTGGCTGTTGCCCCAGAACTGGATGCCCGAGGCGCCCAGCGGCGAGGCTTCATGGCCAACCCGGTTGCAGCTCAGTACCGGTACGCCGTTGGCTACGGCGTGGCCCCGGTGGCTCAGTACCCAGGCATCGCGCTGGCGGCCCTGTTCGTCCTGCTGGTCGTCCGGGTCCCAGCCGATCGCGGTGGGGTAGAGCAGCAGTTCGGCACCGGCCAGCGCCATCAGGCGCGCCGCTTCGGGGTACCACTGGTCCCAGCACACCAGCACGCCCAAGCGGCCGACCGAGGTGTCGATCGGCTTGAAGCCGATGTCACCCGGGGTGAAGTAGAACTTTTCGTAGAAGCCCGGATCGTCCGGGATGTGCATCTTGCGGTACTTGCCGAGCAGCGTGCCGTCCTTTTCAAAGACGACTGCGGTGTTGTGGTACAGCCCGGCGGCGCGGCGCTCGAACAGCGAGCCGACGATGACCACGCCGTGCTTTTTCGCCAGCGCGCCCAGGCGCTCGGTGCTCGGGCCGGGGATCGGTTCGGCCAGGTCGAATTCGTCCACCGATTCGTGCTGGCAGAAGTACGCGCCGTTGTGCAGTTCCTGCAGGAGGATCAGCTTGGCACCCTGGGCGGCCGCTTCGGCCACGCGCGTTTCGATCACGGCCAGATTGGCAGCGGCGTCACCGTGGTTGCGCTCCTGGATCAGGGCGACGGAAAGGGTGTGGCGTGAGCTCATCCGGGTGCGGTCCTGCGGGGGAAAACGCAATGTTATCGCGGATGCGTGCACGCAGCGTGCTGCGCGCTAAATGCGCGGCGATGCCTGCTTCACGGATTTGGGCGTAAAGCCCTCGGCTGGAACATCCCGGTGCAGGGCCGCCGGGCACGGGGGTACGGGACACGCCGTGAACCCCGCTCCGCGGTCCGGCCCAGCCGCTGGCGGCTGTGCGTTCAGTCGCATGCGAGGCAGTGCCTCGCGAGCAATGCGCCTTCACCCTTGGGGGCTAATACAAAACATCCATGTTTTGTATTGTCCCGTACCCCCGCGCCCGGCGGCCCTTCCATGCTGAGTCGGTGGCCACGGCAAGGACAAAGCGGCCGCGAAGGGCTTCTGCAGTTCCTGCCGCCACACGCCATCTGTCGAGGGGGATACCCGGCCCCGCCCGGCACGGAACATGGAGGCGCTGCTTTGCAGGTTGCCGGGCAGAGCCCGGCACTACGCGTTACGCCAGCAGGCCGTCCGGCAACTGCATGGTGATGCAATGCAGGCTGCCGTTCTGCCAGATCAGCGAGCGGCATGGCACCAGCACGATCTCGCGGTCCGGGTAGGCCTGGGCCAGCACCGCGCGCGCGGCCTCGTCGGCCACATCCCCGTAGGCCGGCATCAGCACCGCGCCGTTGAGGATCAGGTAATTGGCATACGAGGCGGCCAGGCGGCGGCCCTCGTCCAGCACCGGCTGCGCCCACGGCAGCGGGAACAGGCGGTACGGCGCGCCCGTCGCGGTGCGCAGCGCCGCCAGCTCGCTGCCCATCGCCTGCAGTTCGGCGAAGTGCGAATCGCTGCTGTCATCGCACGCCTGGTACACGATGCTGTCCACCGACGCGAAGCGCGCCAGCGTATCGATGTGGGCGTCGGTGTCGTCGCCTTCCAGGTAGCCGTGGTCCAGCCACAGCACGCGATCCTGCTGCAGCCAGTTGGCCAGATCGGTGCTCAGCGAATCGCGCTCGCGGTCCGGGTGGCGCTCGTGCAGGCACTGCCAGGTGGTCAGCAGGGTGCCGGCGCCGTCGGTCTCGATGCCGCCGCCTTCCAGCGCGAACGGAATGCTCTGCACCTCGGCAGTGGGCGCGAACACCCCCGCCGCATGCAGCACCCCGACCAGCTGATCGTCCAGGCTGGCGTCGAACTTGCCACCCCAGCCGGTGAAGCGGAAATCGAGCAGGCGGAAGCCGCCGTCGGCACGCTTGAGCGTGATCGGGCCCGAATCACGCAGCCAGGTATCGTCGTACTGCGCGGTGACAAAACGCACCCGGTCCATGTCGATGCGGTTGGAGCGCAGGCGCGCGTCGGCGTAGGCCTCCAGGTCATCGTCGGCCACGATGATCAGCACCGGCTGGAAGCGGGTGATGGCGGCCACCAGGGCGATGTAGGTGTCCTCGACGTCACCCAGGCGGTCGGCCCAGTCGGTGTCGGCGTGGGGCCAGGCGATCAGGATGGCGGACTGGGTTTCCCATTCGGCCGGAAAGCGGAGCGTGTCGTTCATGGTCTCGGTGCGATGGCCCGCCGGGCGATGGGCGGGAGAAAAGAAAAAATCAGCGGATCGGCGGCTTCGGCCCAACCTCGTTGGCGTCGGCCTTGTTGGCCACCACGTCGATCACCTTCTGCTTCTCGAAGTAGACGGTGAACTGCGGGTAGACCCAGCGATTGATCGTGGGCCACTGGCGCTTCTGCCCGCCGCGCGGGTCCAGGCGTTCGCCGGGGTCACCGAACTGGGCCTGCACCTGCTGCATGCTCTGGCCGCGGACGGGCAGGGCGGTGGCGGGCTTTTCCTGGCTGCGGTCGATCAGCAGCGTGTCGGCATGGGCGCTGGCGCAGGCCAGCAGGGCAAGCAATGGCAGGGTGGTCAGGTAACGCTTCATCTCGAGCTACTCCCCAGTGGTCAAGAAATGCGATTACAACAAAAATGGCAATAAAAAACCGCCCGGAGGCGGCTTTTTATTCAGGTGCGTCGCGACCGTTGGCCGTGACTCCCTTCCGGCTCAGCGCTGGCGAGCCTTGAAACGCGGGTTCGACTTGCAGATCACGAAGATCTTGCCACGGCGACGGACGACCTTGCAGTCGCGGTGACGGGCCTTGGCCGACTTCAGGGAAGACAGGACTTTCATTGCATACCTCGGCGTAAACGTTGGATTCGGTTGGAGCGCGGCCGCGATATGCAGATGACAATCGGCAGGTGACGCCCGTTCAAGCCCGCCATTCTACCGGTCTTTTTTCCATCCTTTCAAGTGGTTGCACCAAAAAGGTCTCAAGCGGCCCCGGGCGGGGGCTAGAATGGGCGGTCCAATCCACAGGGAAACCCATGAACCAGCTTCCTCCCGTGCTCACCATCGACGGCCCGTCCGGGGCCGGCAAAGGTACCGTCAGCCGCATTGTCGCACGCCGCCTGGGCTGGCATTACCTGGATTCGGGCGCCCTGTACCGCGCCGTGGGCGTGGCCGCCAGCTGGGCCGATATCGACACCTCCGACGCCTCGGCGCTGGTGCGCTGCACCTTTGATACCCATGTCCGGTTCATCGAGGCGGCCGATGGTGGCCTGCGGGTGGTGGTCAACGATACCGACGCCACCGATGAGCTGCGCCTGGAGACCACCGGTGCGCTGGCCTCGGCCATTGCGGCCATCCCGGAGGTGCGGGCGGCGCTGAAAGAGCGCCAGCGCGCATTCAGGGTTCTGCCCGGCCTGGTCGCCGACGGGCGTGACATGGGCACGGTGATCTTCCCCGACGCCCCATTCAAGGTCTTCCTGACCGCCAGCGCCGAGGAGCGGGCCGGCCGCCGGCATAAGCAGTTGAAAGACAAGGGGGTTTCTGTTAACTTTGAAGACCTCCTGCGCGAGATCATGGCCCGCGACGCCCGTGATGCACAGCGCACAGTGGCGCCCCTGAAGCCGGCAGACGATGCCGTCATCATCGACACCAGTGGCATCGGCATCGACGCAGTCGTTGCCAACGTGTTGGATCTGCTTCCGGTTTCGGGTGCCTGATCCGTTGTACAGGAGAGCCGCCGATCCATCGGCGGTGTCGCACATCGCAAGGCAACAAAAGCTCCGTCCCGCAATAGTGCGTGGCGGTTTTCCTACTTAACACACGACCTGCAGCCTCGGGGTCGACCAACAGGCGGGCAGTAAGCGGTTCCTCCGGGGGCCAATGCCCATGTGTCCAACAGAGTAAATCTAATGACCGAATCATTTGCAGAGCTGTTCGAAGCCAGTCAGGCCAATCTGGCCAAGCTGAAGCCGGGCTCGATCGTCAGTGGTGTTGTCGTCGAAGTCCGCGGCGACGTGGTGGTGATCAACGCCGGCCTGAAGTCCGAAGGCATCGTGCCGATCGAACAGTTCCGTAACGACGCTGGCGAGATCGACGTTGCCGAAGGCGACGTTGTCAAGGTCGCCCTCGATTCCATCGAGAACGGCTTCGGTGAGACCGTCCTGTCGCGCGAGAAAGCCAAGCGCGCGATGGTGTGGGACGAGCTGGAAGAAGCGTTGGAAAAGAACGAAACCATCACCGGCCGCATCAGTGGCAAGGTCAAGGGTGGTTTCACCGTGGACATCAAGGATGTCCGCGCGTTCCTGCCGGGTTCCCTGGTCGATGTGCGCCCCGTGCGCGATCCGGCCTACCTGGAAGGCAAGGAGCTGGAATTCAAGCTCATCAAGCTGGACCGCAAGCGTAACAACGTCGTGGTCTCGCGCCGCGCTGTCGTCGAAAGCGAGCACTCGGAAGAGCGCGAGCAGCTGATGGACAAGCTGCAGGAAGGCGCGATCCTGAAGGGTGTCGTCAAGAACCTGACCGATTACGGCGCATTCGTGGACCTGGGCGGTATCGACGGCCTGCTGCACATCACCGACATGGCCTGGAAGCGCGTGCGCCATCCGTCCGAAGTCGTGAACGTCGGCGACGAGCTGGACGTGCGCGTGCTGAAGTTCGACCGCGAGCGCAACCGCGTTTCGCTGGGTCTGAAGCAGCTGGGCGAAGATCCGTGGGACAACATCGCCCGTCGTTACCCGGCCAACAGCCGCGTGTTCGGCAAGGTCTCCAACGTGACCGATTACGGCGCATTCGTCGAGATCGAGCCGGGCGTGGAAGGCCTGGTGCACGTGTCGGAAATGGATTGGACCAACAAGAACGTCAACCCGTCCAAGGTTGTGCAGGTCGGTGACGAAGTTGAAGTCATGGTCCTGGACGTCGACGAGGAGCGTCGCCGCATCTCGCTGGGCATGAAGCAGGTTGCCGCCAATCCGTGGGAAACCTTCGCTGCCATCCACAAGAAGGGCGACAAGGTGTCGGGCCAGATCAAGTCGATCACCGACTTCGGCATCTTCATCGGCCTGGACGGCGGTATCGACGGCCTGGTGCACCTGTCCGACATCAGCTGGAACACCACCGGCGAAGACGTGGTCCGCAACTACAAGAAGGGCGACAACCTGGACGCAGTGGTCCTGGCCGTCGATCCGGAACGTGAGCGCATCAGCTTGGGCGTCAAGCAGCTGGAGCAGGACCCGTTTGGCCAGTACATGGCGGCCAACCCGAAGGGTTCCAAGGTTGAAGGCGTGGTCAAGGAAGTGGACGCCAAGGGCGCAACCATCGAACTGGCTGACGGCATCGAAGGCTACGTGGCGGCACGCGACGTTGCCAACGAGCGCGTCGACGACGCAACCCAGTTCCTGAAGGTCGGCGACAAGGTGGAAGCCAAGTTCGTGGGCATGGATCGCAAGGGTCGTACCCTGCAGCTGTCGATCAAGGCCAAGGACGACGCGGAAATGCGCGAAGTGCTGGAGGAATACCAGTCCTCTTCGGCGTCCAGCGGCACCACCCAGCTCGGCGCGCTGCTGCGTGCACAGCTGAACAGCAACAAGTCCGAGTAATCGGCCTCACGCTGTCGTAGTTTCCTGGACGGCCCGGACATCAGTCCGGGCCGTTTCAGGGTCTGAGTTCCCCCCGAAGAGCCCGTAATGACCAAATCCGAGCTGATCGAAATCCTGGCGCGCCGACAGGCGCATTTGAAGTCGGACGATGTCGATCTGGCCGTGAAGTCGTTGCTGGAAATGATGGGTGGGGCGCTGGCCGGCGGGGATCGCATCGAGATCCGCGGGTTCGGCAGTTTTTCGTTGCATTACCGGCCGCCCAGGCTGGGGCGCAACCCCAAGACCGGGGAATCGGTCGCATTGCCGGGCAAGCATGTCCCGCATTTCAAACCGGGCAAGGAGCTGCGCGAACGCGTCAGCGCCGTGGTGCCGCTGGAAAGCGACCCGGCATAGCGCGGGCTGTGAGTCCGCTGTGCTCTTGGCAGCGCTGGCATCCGCCGCGCGGATGCATGAATTCCACCGGGTTGGCTGCTGGCAGAGCGGGCTGTTGGTCCCTTGCTGCTGGTAGAGCGGACTGTTAGTCCGCTACTCTTGAATCTCCCGGAACCGGAGCAACTGCATGAAAGTCGTACGTCTGCTTGTCCTGCTGGCGGTTCTGGTCGCCGGACTCATCATCGGTGCGCTCAACTCGGACAAAATGGTCCTCAGTCTGGGCTTCACCCAACTCACCACCACCACCGGCCTGGCGATCATCATCGCCTTGTTGTCCGGTGCCATCATCGGTGGCGGCCTGGTACTGGCCAGCCTGGTGATCCCGTTGTACGCCAAGCTGCGCAAGGCGCAGAAGGCAAGCCCGACGGTAGTGGTGGCACCTGCTTCTCCCTCTTCTTCTACTTTCGACGGACGCTGAGCCCCGATGGAATTTGTCTCCGAGTGGTTCTGGTTCTTCCTGTGCCTTCCGCTGGCCGCGTTGTCGGGCTGGGTGATCGGCCGCCGCGGCGGTCAGCGTCATGGCGACAACCAGGTCAGCCGCCTGTCCAGCACCTATTTCCGTGGCTTGAACTACCTGCTCAACGAGCAGCCGGACAAGGCCATCGAGCTGTTCCTGCACATCGCCGAGCTGGACAAGGAAACCTTTGAAACCCAGGTGGCGTTGGGCCACCTGTTCCGCCGCCGTGGCGAAGTGGATCGCGCCATCCGCCTGCACCAGGGGCTGGTCAATCGGTCCGACCTTACCGATGCACAGCGCGTGCAGGCCCTGCTGGCGCTGGGCGAGGATTACATGAAGTCCGGCCTGCTGGACCGCGCCGAAACCGTGTTCACCGAACTGGCCCAGCTGGACCAACGTGCTCCGCAGGCGCTCAAGCACCTGATCGGCATCTACCAGGCCGAGCGCGATTGGGAAAAGGCGATCGACAACGCCAGCCGTTTCGAAGAAGTCACCGGCGAGCCGATGGGCAAGCTGATCGGGCAGTTCGAATGCGAACTGGCCGAGCGCTTCCGCGGTGCAGGCAAGATCGACGAGGCGAGGGCGGCAATTGCGCGGGCCTACCAGGCCGATGCGATGTCGGTCCGCGCCGGCATCATCGAAGGCCGCCTGGAAACCGATGCCGGCAATGCCGAGGCCGCCGTGCGTGCATTCGAGCGTGCGGCACGCAACGACCCGGAGTACCTGCCCGAAGTCCTGCAGCCGCTCATGCAGAATTACCGCAAGGTCGGTGACATGGGCGGCGCGCGCGCCTTCCTGTCCGAGATGACCGAGCACTACCGCGGCATCGCCCCGGTGCTGGCGTTGACCCAGCTGATGGAAGAGCAGGAAGGCGTGGCGCCGGCGCGCGCCTACCTGGGGCGCCAGCTCAAGGATCGGCCCTCGGTGCGCGGCGAGTCGGCGCTGATCGACCTGACCCTGGCCGAGGGCGCCGACGCCACGGCAACCCTGCACGACCTCAAGCACATCACCGACCAGTTGCTGGTGCGCAATCCCGCTTACCGCTGCACCCGCTGCGGCTTCGGCGCCCGCACCCACCACTGGCAATGCCCGAGCTGCAAGGAGTGGGGCACGGTCAAGCCACTGCTGAACTACGCGGTGCTCTAAGTCATGCCCGTGGCCTGGATGATCGGTCTGCCAGCCGTGCTGGCGATCGCGGCGGCGCTCACCTGGGGTGCACGCCAGTACGCGTTGCGCCGCAACCTGCTGGACCAGCCCGGCGAACGCCGAAGCCACGGCGTGGCCACCCCGCGCGGCGGCGGCATCGCCATTGTGCTGACCCTGCTGCTGGCCACTGCGGCGGCGGCCTTGGTGTGGCCGGCCGCGCGCGTCCCGCTGCTGGTGTTCGGCCTGGGCCTGGGGCTGGTGGCCGGGATTGGCTGGTGGGATGACCACCGTCCGTTGCCCGCACTCCGCCGCCTGGCGGTGCATATGGTGGCCGCCGCGCTGCTGGGCACCCTGGTGTGGCAGGCCACTGGCAATGTGTTGCACGCCCTGTTGGCCGTTTTGTTCACCACCTCGCTGGTCAACATCTGGAACTTCATGGATGGCATCAACGGTATCGCCACCACCCAGGCCATCCTGGTCGGACTGGCCTTTGCCCTGGTGATGCCGCTTCCGTTCGCGCTCGCCGGGATCGTGCTGGCGCTGGCCTGCCTGGGCTTCCTGCCGTTCAATTTTCCACGCGCCCGCATCTTCATGGGGGACGTTGGCAGCGGCGCGCTGGGCTACGCCGTGGCCGCCCTGGTCTGCCTGGCCAGCGTGGTGACCGAGGTCAGTTGGCTGCTGTTGCTGGTGCCGCTTTCGGCCTTCCTTGTGGACGCCGGCTTCACACTGCTGTCGCGCATGCTGTCTGGGCAACGATGGATGGAAGCCCACACCCAGCATCTCTATCAACGTGCCGTCAAAGGTGGCGCAAGCCACACTTTGGTGACCGGACTCTATTTTGTTTTTGGCCTGTTCAGTATTACAGTGTTTAATGCTTGCAGCGATCTGCAGCCGAGGTGGGAGGCTGCCGTAGCTATCGCGTGGATGCTCTTCGCGACCGGCTTGTGGCTACTCCTGCGCAATGGAATGCGCAACTAGAAGGATTGTTTGTTTTATGACGCCTTGGCAGGACCGTCTCACCAGCTTGCTCCCGCGCGCCGCGATCGTGGCCCACGACCTGTTCATGGTCTGGGCATGCTGGCAGCTGTTGCATGCCGGCCGCTATTCGATGCTCGCCGACGCCCCCTCGCTGCCACTCTGGAACATCGACACCTCGCTGGTGCTGGCGATCCAGGCCGTGGTGTTCTGGCGGGTGGGCCTCTACCGCGGCCTGTGGCGGTTTGCCAGCGTGGCCGACCTGCTCAACATCTTCAAGGCCAGCTTCATCGGCTTGCTGGCCATCGTGGTGGCGCTGGCGTACAAGCGCTTCGCCGGTGTGCCGATGTCGGTGCTGGTGATCTATCCGTTCGCGCTGTCGGCCCTGCTGGGCGCGCCACGCCTGTTGTACCGCGCCTGGAAGGACTACCAGGCGTTGCAGTCCGATGCCAGCGCCCGTCGGGTGCTGATCCTGGGGGCCGGCCAGGCCGCTGAGGCCCTGGTCCGCGACCTGCGCCGTTCGGGCGACTTCGAACCGGTTGGCCTGCTTGATGATGCCCCGCACCTGCAGGGTGCCAAGCTGCAGGGTCTGCCCATCCTGGGCACCCTGGACGATGCGCCGACGGTGGTGCGCGAGACCGCCGCCAAACTGCTGGTGATCGCCATTCCCTCGCTGGATGCGGTGGGCATGCAGCGGGTGGTCGCCCTGTGCGAAGCCACCGGCGTGCCGTTCCGCATGGTGCCCAAGCTCAACGACGTTCTGCTGGGGCATTCGCTGCCGGGCGAACTGAAAGAGGTGGCGATCGAGGACCTGCTCGGGCGCAAACCGATCCTGCCCGACTGGTCGCTGATCCGCGGCTGGCTGGGCGGGCGCACCGTCCTGGTGACCGGTGCCGGCGGTTCGATCGGGTCGGAGTTGTGCCGCCAGTGCGCGCGCCACGGCGCCGGTCGGATCATCCTGCTTGAGATGAGCGAGCTGCTGCTGCTCACCATTGAAGCCGAGCTCACGCGCAGCTTCCCGGACCTGGACGTGGAAGCCGTGCTTGGCGACTGCGGCGACCCGGCGGTGATCCGCCATGCGTTGTCGCTGGCCAACGTGGATGCGGTGTTCCATGCCGCGGCCTACAAGCAGGTGCCCGTGCTGGAGCGCCAGCTGCGCGAAGCGGTGCGCAACAACATCCTGTCCACCGAAACGGTGGCGCGTGCCTGTGTGGAGGCGCGCATCGAGCATTTCGTGTTCATCTCCACCGACAAGGCCGTCGACCCGGTCAACGCGCTGGGCGCTAGCAAGCGCTACGCGGAAATGATCTGCCAGAGCCTGGACCAGAAAACCAGCCACACCCGCTTTGTCACGGTGCGCTTTGGCAACGTGCTGGCGTCGGCTGGCAGCGTGGTGCCGTTGTTCCGCGATCAGATCATGAAGGGCGGGCCGGTGACCGTCACCGACCCGGAAGTGACCCGTTACTTCATGACCATCCCCGAAGCCTGCCAGTTGATCCTGCAGGCGGCCGCATCGGCATCGCATGGGGCGATCTACACGCTGGACATGGGCGAGCCGGTGCCGATCCGGGTGCTTGCCGAGCAGATGATCCGGCTGGCCGGCAAGCAGCCTTACAAGGACATCGCGATCATCTACACCGGGCTGCGCCCGGGCGAGAAGCTGCACGAGACCTTGTTCTATTCCGACGAGGACTACCGCCCCACCGCGCATCCGAAGATTCTGGAAGCGGGCGTGCGCACTTTCGCGCGCGAGCAGGTGCTGGGCAATGTGCCACGCCTGCGCGAAGCGATCGCCACCTACGACACCGATGCCATCAACAGCATCCTGTTTGCAACCATGCCGGAGTTTTCGCCCCTGCAACAGGACGATCACGTGGCGTCGGCTAAAGTACTTCCCTTCCCGGCACGAGAGGCCAACAGGCTGTGACGAACAAGCGTATTCGCAAGGCGGTTTTTCCGGTGGCAGGACTGGGTACCCGGTTTCTTCCCGCAACCAAGACGGTACCCAAGGAGATGCTCCCGATCATCGATCGGCCGCTCATCCAGTATGCCGTTGACGAGGCAATCGAGGCCGGCTGCGACACCTGGGTCTTCAT
>JAHREJ010000055.1 GCA_021733645.1 Bacillus subtilis subsp. subtilis
AGATTTCCAGTTACATCACCATCGAAGATGTGCGCCAGCTCATTCTTGACGGTGAAGATTTCGAAGTACGTGACGCCAAGAGCGGCGACGACCTGACCCGCTCGGTGCTGTTGCAGATCATCGCCGACCAGGAACAGGACGGCGAGCCGATGCTGTCCACCCAGCTGCTCAGTCAGCTGATCCGGTTCTACGGCGACTCCCTGCAGGGCTTCATGGGCAACTATCTGGAGCGCAGCATGCAGGTCTTCCTGGACCAGCAGCAGCAGTTCCGCCAGCAGATGGGCAACCTGCTCGGGCAGACGCCCTGGGCCATGATGAACCAGCTGACCGAACGCAACCTGGAACTCTGGCAGGATTTCCAGCGCAACATGGGCCCCGGCTTCGGCCCCCGCCCCGGCGGCACCTCCACCGGTACCGGTACGGGCAGCAGCAAGCCGGAAACCCCGGCCCCCGGCGCGGGCAAGACCCGCCGCTGAGGCACCTTCCAGGTGCCGGCCAATGAAAAAGGCGCAGCCCCACGGCCGCGCCTTTTTCGTCTCCGCGCTGCGCTGGATCAGCGCTTGGGCTTGGCACAACCGGTGCACACGCGCTCAACCGTGAACCCCTTGGCCTTGAGCTTGTCCACCACGCCGTCGTCGCCGAGCAGGTGCAACGTGCCCACCACCACCAGCGTACCGCCTTGCCCGGCCTGCAGGTACTGCTGCAGCTTGGGCACCCACGCATCGTTGCGATCGGTGTTGATGCGCTTGTACAACTGCGGATACTGACCCCGCATCTGGGCGGCCATCGACGTCCACAGCAGCTTGTCATCGCCGCGGCGCCATGCGTCGTGCAGCTTGCGTCCTTCGGCGTCGCCCTTGTCGGCCTGGTCCAGCGCCTCGGCCACCATCTGCTGCTGCTCGGCCGCCGACATGCCCGACAACACGCCCACCTGGGTGTCGATGTCTTCCAGGCCCGAGGTCGGCTTGCCGGCCGCCGCCGCGCGCTGCATGAAATGCCGGTCCAGGCCCAGGTTCGGGTCCAGGCCCATCTTGGTGAACTGCCCCAGGGTAATGGTGAGCCCCACAAACCACGGCTTCATGCCCTGCAACTGCGCCAATGGCAGGTTGTTGGCGGTGGCGTAGGCCTGCAGCTTGGTCCACGTGGCCGCGTCCAGGTCGCGCTTGAGCTCGGTGCCGTCGGTGCGCACGGCGGCCTGCAGCATCTTCTGGGTCAGCTGCGGCGACTGCATGTCCTGCGGCGACAGTTCGAACACCACGCGCTTGGAGGCGGCGAACGCCTGGTCCACGTCGGCGGCCAGCGGATAGTCCTGCGCACGCAGCAGGTGGAACGAGCCAAGCAGGTACACCCGGCTGTCGCCGGGGCCGGTCACCTTCCACAGCAACGGCACCGGCGGGCCGGCCTTGGCGGCGGGCGCGTCACTGCGCGCCTGCACCGCCGCACTGCCCAACAGCAGGCCGGCCATCAACAACGGGGACAACACGCGCGACAACATCGACATGGCTCAAGCCTCTCCTTCAGGGGCGTGGTAGGCCTGCTCGCCTGCGTCCACGCGCAGGTCCAGGCGGTTTTCCGGCGGTGCCAGGGGGCAGGTCGCGAACGGGGTGAACGCGCACGGCGGATTGTAGGCGTGGTTGAAATCGATCTGCACCTGCCCCTGCGCATCCGGCGCGGCCACGTCCAGGTAGCGCCCAGCCGGGTAGCTGCCGTGGCCGCTGGTGCGGTCGGCAAAGATCACAAACAGTTCGCGCCCCGGTTCACCCAGCGCTTCCAGCCGCCAGGTGCGTCCGTCGCGTTCAAACTCCAGCGCGCCAGCGTTGGGCATCTGCGTGGTCAGCCCGGTGATGTCCACGATCGGCAAAGTCTTGCCCGGTTCATGCGGCACGAACCGCGCGTTGATCCGCCATGAGGGCCCACCGGGCCAGTACTGCAGCCCGGCGAAATTGGCCCGGCTGGCGGCATCGGCATGCTTGACCCGCAGCGCATAACGCTCGCCCCGGTGGATCAGGCTCAACTGGCCCTTGCCGTCGTCGAAGGCGATCAGGGTGGGCGCTGCATCGCGGTCACTGTGGAAGCGGATGCGGCCGGTGAGCGGTTTGCCGTCCACCTGCAGGGCCACGCCGCGCTCGGGGGTGAACCACACGCTGTCGCCCTGGCGCGCCACCATGCCCAGCTTGTCCGGACCCACAGCAAGGCGAATGCCGCTGCCCGGGCCGCTGCCGATGTAGTGCGCCTTGTACTCCAGCCAGTGCAGGCCCACCAGGCTGGTCCAGCCGTCGGCGGCGTGCAGTTCTTCATAGCGCTGCTGGCGCCATTGCTGTTGCTCGGCCGCAAACACCGGGTCAGCCGCAGCCGGCGCTGCCGGTGCCGCCTGCTTGTCTCCACACGCTGCCAGGCCCAGCGCCAATGCGATGGCGCCCAGCGCTCTTCCCCAAGTCCGCATCTGTGTCCCCTTCAACGTCCGCGCAGGAACCAGCGGTCGATGTCCGCCAGTGAAAAACGCGCCCAGGTCGGTCGGCCGTGATTGCACTGACCCGAGCGTTCGGTGATTTCCATGTCGCGCAGCAGCGCGTTCATTTCCGGCACGGTGAGGCGCCGGTTGGCGCGCACCGCGCCGTGGCAGGCCATGGTCGACAGCAGTTCGTCGCGGGCGCTGGCAATGCGCCGGCTTTGCCCGTGTTCGCGCAGGTCGGTAAGCACATCGCGGAGCAGGCCTTCGGGTTCGGCGTTGGCCAACAGCGCCGGAATGCTGCGCACGTGCAGCGAGCCGGGACCGGAACGGGTGATTTCAAAGCCCAGCGCCACCAGCGTGTCGGCTTCGCGCTCGGCGGTGTCGGCATCGCGCTCGCCTACCGCCAGGGTGATCGGCACCAGCAGCGGCTGCGCATGCAGGCCCATGCCGTCGTGTGCGGTCTTGAGGCGTTCATAGCCGATGCGCTCGTGCGCGGCATGCATGTCCACCACGATCAGGCCTTCGGCGTTCTCGGCCAGGATGTAGATGCCGTGCAGCTGCGCCACGGCATAGCCAAGCGGCGGTACGCCGCTGTCGGCCGCGGTGACCGGCAGGCCGTTGAAGCTTGGCATCGGCGGCATTGCGGCTGACACACCGCCGGACGGGCTGGCGTACAGCGCGGCGTAGGCCGAGGGGGCATCGGCCACCTGCAGGCCCAGCGGCGACTGCTGCGGGCGCCACGGGGCAGACAGGCCACCACCGCCTCCCGCGCCACCGCCCTGGCCGTAGCCCGTGTGCGCGGCGCCATATCCACCACCGGCCGCCGCCGCGCCGGAGAGCGCGGCCGCGTCCAGGGCCGCGGCAGTGGCGGTCATGCCGGCACGCGTTTCGGCCAGCGCTTCCTTCAATGTGCGGTACACGAAATCGTGGATCAGCCGCGAGTCGCGGAAACGCACCTCATGCTTGGCCGGGTGCACGTTGACATCGACCCGGGTCGGGTCCAGTTCCAGAAACAGCACGTAGGCCGGCTGCCGGCCATGAAACAGCACGTCGCCATACGCCATCTTCACTGCATGGGCAACGCTGCGGTCACGCACCGACCGGCCATTGACGTACAGGTACTGCTGGTCGGTGCTGGCGCGCGAATAATGCGGCTGGGCAATCCAGCCATGCACGCGTAGACCGGCACCGCTGTGATCCACGCGCAGCGCCTGCGCGGCGAAATCCTCGCCCAGGGTTTCACCCAGACGGGCATCGGAGTACAGATCACCCGGCTTGTAACGCCGCGACGGCTTGCCGTTGTGCGACACGCGCAGTTCCACGTCCGGACGTGCCAGCGCCAGCGAACGCAGCCATTCTTCGATATGGCCCAGCTCGGTACGCTCGGCGCGCAGGAACTTGCGTCGCGCCGGCACGTTGTAGAACAGCTCGCGCACTTCCACCGTGGTGCCCGGGGCATGCGCACGCGGCACCACCTGGCCGAGCTTGCCGCCTTCAATCTGCAGCGCCGAACCGTGCTCGTCGCCAGGCCGGCGCGAGGCCAGGGTGAAGCGGCTGACCGATGCGATTGACGGCAGCGCTTCGCCACGGAAACCGAGCGTGGCCACCGCTTCAAGGTCGTCCAGGCTGGCGATCTTGCTGGTGGCGTGGCGCGATACCGCCAGTGGCAGCTCTTCCGGCGCGATGCCGCCGCCATCGTCGCGGATCCGGATCAGGCGCACGCCGCCTTCTTCCAGATCGATGTCGACGCGGGTGGCACCGGCATCCAGGGCATTTTCGACCAGTTCCTTGACCACCGACGCCGGGCGCTCGACCACTTCACCGGCGGCGATCTGGTTGATCAGGATCTCGGGCAGTTGGCGGATGCTCATGCACGACTCCCGCAATAGGGAAACGCGCCGGCGGGAACAAGGGGGAAGCGGGGGCTGTACGTCATCGGCAGATGATAGCGTAGCGCCGGGTTGTGCCTGGTGCTGGCACCGAACCGGTGCGCAATGGGCCTGCGTGGAACGGATGTCGGGCGGTACGATTCCGGTAGAGCCGATGGTGGGTTGGCTGAAACGCCCGGCGCACGTTCGGGGTCTGCGGGCACGGGCCGGGGGCAGCGGACCAATAATCTGCGTCGCGGTCGGCTACGCGAACCATTCGCGTTGGCGGATTACTTGCTGCCGCCGGCCACGGTGCTGGCCGCCTGGATCTCGGCTTCGGCGCGGGCGGCGTACAGCGTACCCGGCGGCGGCTGGCGGCTGAAGAAGGTGTGCACGCCGTCCAGAACGGCACCGGCGATCTGACGCTGGTAGGCCGGGTCGATCAGGCGACGCTCTTCATCGGGATTGGAGATGAAGGCGGTCTCCACCAGCATCGCCGGCATGTCCGAGGTGCGCAGCACCGCGAAGTTGGCGCGCTCGATGTTGGGCTTGTGGTTCTTGCCAATCCGCTTGAGCCCGCCCAGCACGTGGCCGGCGGCGTCTTCGGAGGCTTTCATGTAGCCGCTCTGGGCCAGGTCCAGCAGGACGTTGGCCAAGGTGCCTTCGGTCTGCTGCAGGCGCACGCCACCGACCAGATCGGCGGCGTTTTCCTTGTCGGCCAGCCAGCGCGCACGCTGCGACGACGCCCCCTTGGTCGACAACACATAGACCGACGAGCCGGTGGCTGCCCGGTTCTCAGCCGCATCGGCATGAATCGAAATGAAGATGTCGGCCTTGGCCGAACGTGCCTTCTGCGCGCGCATCGGCAGCGGAATGAACACGTCGGTATCGCGGGTCAGGAACGCTTTCAGGCCCGGCGTTGCATTGACCTGGCGGGCCAGCTCGCGCGCCACGGCCAGGGTGATGTCTTTTTCGCGCTTGCCGGTGGGGCCCACGGCGCCGGGATCCTGGCCGCCATGACCGGGGTCGATGGCCACCACCAGCTGGCGCATGCCCGGGCGCATCTTGATCCGCGATACCTCGCTGGGCATCACCGGGCGCGGCGGCTCTGCGGCCACCACCACCGGCGTGGGCGCAGGCACCACCGCAGCGGTGGCCTGGCCGGCCAGGATCGCCGCCGGGGTGGCCGAATTGCTGGCGGCATTGGCATTGCCGGCGGCGGCCACGTTGGCGGCGACCGTTGCAGGCGGCGTGGGCGTTGGCACCGGCGTGGCCGCCGTCGCGCTGGCCTGCTGGCGTACCGACGCAGTCAGCAGTGCGGTGGCACGCGCGGCATCGCTGCGCGCCTGCGCCGCATTGGCAGCGGTCTGTGTCGGGGCCGCGACGGGCACGGCGGCCGCAGGCGCGGGACCGGCCGGGCTTGCCGTCGGCGCGGGCGTGGGCACCGGCGGGGGCGCCGTGGCCACACTGGCCGGCGCGTCGCCCGGCCATTCGATCACCAGACGCGACTCGTCGCCCTGCTTGATCATCTGCGGCCGGAACGGGGCAACCGACTCGGCCAGGTCGAACACCACCCGGAACGTTCCCGGCACCGGTTGGCCGGTGCGTACGGCAGTCACCACGCCCTTGGGCACAGGCAGCTTGAGGTTGCGCACCGCGCTGGAATCCGGGAAATCCACCACCAGCCGGTTCGGCCCGGCCAGGCTCAGCGTCTTGTACCCGCCGCTGCCGGACAGCGCGATTTCCGCGCGGGTGCCGGTGGCCCCGGTCTCAAGACCGACCTGGCGGACTTCGCCTGCCCACGCCAGGGCGCTCGCCAGACACAGTCCGACGGCGGCACAGATGGCGGTGAGTGGTTTCCCCATTGGCATGGGTCAGGATTCAATCACCGCGCTGAACGAAATGCAACACCTTTTCCCTTAATAATCCGTAACCTGCCGGTGTTTCCTAGTGTCAGCCGACAGAAAGGGCCTGCAAGTCGCCGCCTTGAGGCAGTCGGGCGAGCCATTCGCGACCAGCGTCGCTGGTTCCAGTGAGACGCACACGGCGTCCCTGCCCTTCGATGTCCAGGGCCACGATCACGTCGGTCGGCGGCAACGCGCCGGCGCCCCGCTCGGGCCATTCCACCAGCCACAGCGACGCACTGCCTTCATCCAGGCCCAGGAAATCCAGCTCTTCGGCCTGGCCAATGCGGTACAGGTCCAGATGCCAGGCCTCGTGTCCGTCACCAAGTGGGTAACGCTCCACCAGGGTGTAGGTGGGGCTGCGGATGGCGCCCTGCACGCCGAGGGCGCGGAGCAGCGCGCGGGCCAGGGTCGATTTGCCCGCCCCCAGGTCGCCCTGCAGCTGCATCACCGCCTGCGGCGGACGGGTGGCGGCCAGCCAATGCCCCAGCAGATCGGTGTCGGCACTGGTGGCCAGGAAAAACGTGATCATTCGGTTCGAGGTTCCGGATTGACCAGCCGGCGCAGCGGCACCAGCAGGTCGGTGGGGAGCAGGCCACGCTGGCCTTCGCCGGCGGCGGCGTCGCCGGCCAGCGCATGCAGCAGCGCACCGCTGCTGGCCGCATCGAAGGCGTTCAGCCCCTGTGCGCGCAATGCCGCGATGATGCCGGTCAACAGGTCGCCCATGCCACCCACGGCCATGCCCGGGTTGCCGGCCACGATCACCCGCGGCAGCTGGTCCGGCGCGGCGACTACCGTGCCGGCGCCCTTCAGCACCACCACCGCCTGGAAACGCTCGGCCAGGGTCTGCGCGGCGGCATAGCGATCGGACTGGATCTGGGCAGTGCTCAGGCCAAGCAGCCGCGCGGCCTCGCCCGGATGCGGGGTCAGGATCGCGTCGTCCAGCGCCACGGGCGCCTGGGCCAGCAGGTTCAATGCATCGGCGTCGATCACCAGCGGTCGCCCGCTGGCCAGCACCTGGCGCCACAGTTCATGCGCCCAGTCGTCCTGCCCCAACCCCGGCCCGATGGCGATCACCCTGGCGCGCGATACCAGTGCCTGCAGGTCCTGCGCGTCGGCCACGGCATGCACCATCGCCTCGGGCAGGCGCGCCAGCAACGGTGTCACGTGCGCCGGCTGCGTGGCCACGCTGACCAGGCCGGCGCCGGTGCGCAGCGCCGCTTCACTGGCAAGCATCACCGCCCCGCCGCTGCCGTGGTTGCCGCCCACGCACAGCACATGGCCGGATTCGCCTTTATGGGTATTCGCACGCCGGGCCGGCAACTGCGCGGCCAGCCGTGCCTTCTGCCACGGCACTGCGCTTGGCCGCACCCCGGCATCGGCGCCGTCGGGCAGGTGCAGCGGCGCCAACCGGCGCGCGCCCACGTGCTCCAGCGCGGCACCGGTGTACAGGCCCTGGTGGCAGACGATGAACTGCAGCGTCACGCTGGCCCGCACCGCGCTACCGGCCACGTTGCCGGTGTTGGCGTCCACGCCGCTGGGGACATCCAGTGCCAGCACCGGGACGCCGGCGGCGTTGATGGACTCGATCAGGGCCACGGCCGGGTCGGCCGGCGCGCGGTTCAGGCCCAGCCCGTACAGCGCATCCACGATCACATCGGCCAGCGGCAACGCCCCGGCAAACACCGCCACCTGCCCGCCCGCGTCACGCCAGGCCTGCTGCGCGGCGCGGGCCAGCGGCGGCGAGGTCATATCGGTGCCCAGCCGCAGCACCTGTACCTCGCGCCCGGCCAGGCGGGCCAGCCGCGCCAGCACATAGCCATCGCCGCCATTGTTGCCCGCGCCGACCACCACGCAGATGCGCTGTGCCTGCGGCCATTGTTCCAACAGGCACTGCCAGGCCGCATGCCCGGCCTGGGCCATCAGCGCGCTGCCACCATCGCCAAGGGTGGCGCTGGCCTGGGCATCGATCCGGCGGGCAGCGGAGACATCGAACAGTTCAGCAAGCTTGGGCATGCCGGGATTCTATACTTCCCCCCATGTCTGCTGTGCCCCTGCCCGCCCCCATCCACCTGTCCCGCGCTGCCGAGCGCGTGCGCGCCATCGCGCGCGAACACGGCTTCCAGCGTTGCGGCGTGTCCGGCATCGACCTGGGCGAGGACGAAGCGCATCTGGCCGATTGGCTGGGCAAGGGCCTGTACGGCACGATGGACTGGATGGCCCGGCACGGCACGATGCGCGCGCGCCCGGCCGAACTGCTGCCCGGCACGGTGCGGGTGATTTCGGTGGGCATGGACTACGGCCACAAGGACGATGCCCAGGCCTGGGACACCCTGCACGATGGGCACCGCGCCTACGTGGCGCGTTACGCGCTGGGCCGCGATTACCACAAGCTGATGCGCAACCGCCTGCAGAAGTTCGCCGACGCCCTTGCCGCGGAAATCGGCACGTTCGGCTACCGCGTATTCGTCGATTCGGCGCCGGTGCTGGAGCGCGCCCTGGCCCGCAATGCCGGGCTGGGCTGGATCGGCAAGCACACCTGCCTGATCGACAAACAGGGCGGCTCGTGGTTCTTCCTTGGTGAAATCTACATCGACCTGCCGCTGCCGGTGGACGCGCCGGCCAGCGCGCACTGCGGCACCTGCACGCGTTGCATCGATGTCTGCCCCACCCAGGCCATCATCGCCCCACAGCGGCTGGATGCACGGCGCTGCATTTCCTACCTGACCATCGAGCACGACGGCGCCATTCCCCTGGACATGCGGCCACTGATGGGCAACCGCATCTACGGCTGCGACGATTGCCAGCTGGTGTGCCCCTGGAACAAATTCGCGCGGCGCACCGACGAACCCGATTTCCGCGCCCGCAACGATCTGGACAGCGCGTCGCTGGCGCAACTGTTCGCCTGGGAAGAAGACGAGTTCCTGCGCCGCACCGAGGGCAGCCCGATCCGTCGCAGCGGCCATGAGCGCTGGTTGCGCAACATCGCCGTGGCGCTGGGCAATGCGCCCACGCACGCCGACACCTTGGCGGCACTGGCGGCACGCCGCGCGCATCCGTCGGCCATCGTGCGCGAACATGTGGAATGGGCGCTGCGCCAGCACGCCGCGCGGGACGCAGGCACCTGACGCTTATGCGACCATGAGCGCCCGTTCTCGTACCGTCTGACCCGTCCATGGACCGCAGCGCGCAGATCCTCACGCCCAGCCAGCTCAACATCCTGGCCCGCGACCTGCTGGAAGGCGCCTTCCCGCTGATCTGGGTGGAGGCCGAACTGGGCAGTGTCACCCGCCCCGCGTCCGGGCATATGTATTTCACCCTGAAGGATGCCCGCGCGCAGATCCGTGCGGCGCTGTTCAAACCCAAGAGCCAGTGGCTGAAGTTCATTCCGCGCGATGGCATGCGCGTGCTCGCGCGCGGCCGGCTGACCCTGTATGAAGCGCGCGGCGAATACCAGCTGGTCCTGGACCACATGGAGGAAGCCGGCGAAGGCGCACTGCGCCGGGCCTATGAACAGCTCAAGGCACGGCTGGAGGCCGAAGGCCTGTTCGCCGCCGAACGCAAGCGCCCGCTGCCCCGGCACGTGCGCCGCCTGGCGGTGATCACCTCGCCCACCGGCGCGGCGGTACGCGATGTGCTGAGCGTGCTTGAACGGCGCTTCCCGCTGCTGGAGGTGGACCTGCTGCCCAGCCTGGTGCAGGGCGACAGCGCCGCTGCGCAGATCACCGCGCTGCTGCGCGCGGCCGATGCCAGCGGCCGCTACGACGTGATCCTGTTGACCCGGGGCGGCGGTTCGCTGGAAGACCTGTGGGCCTTCAACGACGAACACCTGGCCCGCGCGATCGCGGCCAGCACCACCCCGGTGGTGTCGGCGGTGGGCCACGAAACCGACTTCAGCCTGGCCGACTTCGCCGCCGACCTGCGTGCGCCCACCCCGTCGGTGGCCGCCGAGCTGCTGGTGCCCGACCAGCGCGACCTGCAGCTGCAGGTGCGCCGGCTGGCCGCGCGCATGGTGCAGCTGCAGCGCCACGGCCTGGGCCAGGCCATGCAGCGCGCCGACCGCGCCCTGCTGCGATTGAACGCGCAAGGCCCGCAGGCGCGCCTGCAACTGCTGCAGCGCCGCCAGCAGGATCTGGCCCGGCGCCTGGCCGGGGTATGGCAGCAGCAGCACGAACGCCGCCTGGCCCAGTTGCGCCACGCCGCGGTGGTGCTGCGCAACGGTCATCCGCAACGCCGCCTGGATGCATTGCGCGACCGCCTGCAGCGCCTGCAGCCGCGCGCCGACGCCGCGATCGGGCGCCAACTGCAGCGCGACCAGTTACGCCTGCGCGCCTTGGCGCGTTCGATGGAAGCGGTCAGCCCGCTGGCTACCGTGGCCCGCGGTTACAGCATCCTCACCCGCGAAGACGACGGCAGTCTGGTGCGTTCGCCGCTGCAGGTCCGTCCCGGCGATGCGCTGAAGGCACGCGTGCAGGACGGCACCATCGAGGTGGTCGTCAAGGCCCGGTAGCGCCGAGCCCTGCTCGGCGGGGTTTCGTTCCGGGGCTGCGATGCCGGGCATGGCGCGGGGTTACGTTTTGTTCCGGTGCTGCGGTGCCGAGCATGGCTCGGCACTACGTTTCGCTCGGTGCTGCCGTGCCGGGCATGGTTTGGGCCTGGCCGTTGGCGCGATCACTGCGCCGGCCCACCGGCGCTTTCGCAGAACTTCTGCCGGTACGCCATCGCCTTGGGCATCAGTGCCTGCAGGTTCTGGATGCGGGTGCCGGGATTGGGATGGGTGGAGGAAAACTCCGGCGGCGCCTGGCCGCCGCTGGCCTGGCCCATGCGCTCCCACAACGGCACCGCTTCGCGCGGGTCGAAGCAGGCCGCCGCCGCCAGCATCAGGCCCACTTCATCGGCCTGGGTTTCGTGGCTGCGCGCATACGGCAGCAGGTAGCCGTAGCCCATCGCCGACATCATCATCTGTTGCTGCTGCGGGTCCATGCCGCTGGCCGCGCCGGCCATCTGCCCGATCTGGGTCAGCTTCTGCTGGGCCATGCGCTGGGCACCATGCCGCAACAGCGCATGGGCGATTTCGTGGCCCATCACCACCGCCATCGCATCCACGGTGCGCGCCACCGGGATCAACCCGGTATAGACGGCCATCTTGCCGCCGGGCAGGCAGAACGCATTGGCCTGCTCGGACTGGATCACGTTGACCTCCCACTCGAAGTCGCGGGAGAAATGCGCCGGTTTCAACCCATGCTCTTCAGCCAGCGCGGTTTCCACCACGTCCACCTTGGCGATCAGGCGCTGGGCAATGGCCCGCACGTCGCGCGATACCTGCGCGTTGGGATCCACCGGGCGTTCCTGGGCCAGGATCTCCTGGTAGGCCTGCAGCCCAAGCGCTTTCTCCTGGTTGGCATCCAGCGCGCTGTCGATCAGCACGCTTTCACCGGTGTATGGGTCTACCGCACGGTTGGAGAACCAGTAAAAGGCCGCATAGCCGGCAAAGGCCAGCAGCACCCACCAGCGGATGTTGCCGAACAACCCCGGACGCCGGGCCCGGCCTTGTTGCTGGCCACCGAATGGATCATTGCGCATGGTGCAGGTTCCTCGCTGGACCGGCGCCACCCTGGCCGGCACGGCGCCATCTTAGTGGCTGCGGAGGGAATTGACGTGAGTGCCAGGCAGGAGCCGGCTGCCTAGATGCCGCGTACCAGGCGGAACCCGATACGGGCGCTGGTGGTATCCGAATCCTGCGACTGCCGCCATGCCGCGCGGGTCTGCTCGGGGGCATTGGCCCAGTTGCCGCCGCGGATCACCCGCTGCCGGCAGCCCGGGTTGAACCAGGCCGCGCCATCGGCCGGCGCGCGGCGGTAGCTGGCATGCCAACAATCGGCCACCCATTCGCTGAGGTTGCCGGCCACATCGTGCACGCCCCATGCATTGGGCTCGAAACTGGCCACCGGCGCCGGACCCCACCAGCCGTCCCCATAGCCGACGAAGGCGTTGTACCACCGCCGCCCGGACGGCGACACATCCTCGGCCCCGGTGAAGTTGCCCGAGCGTGGCGGCGGCGTGCCCGCATCGCCCCAGGGATAGCGGCCACTGCTGCCGGCGCGCAGCACGTACTCGAACTCGGCCTCGCTGGGCAGCCGGTAGGAACGCCCGGTCTGCTCGGACAGCCAGATGGCGTAGTGCTCGGCATCGCGCACGCTGACGTGCATGACCGGCGAATTGGCCAGCGCCGGTGCGCCGTTGTAGTCCGATTGCCAGTCCACGCCGCTGTGCCGCACGAAGTTGCCGCTGCGTTCGTCGTACACGATCGAATGGCCGCGCCGGGTTGCACGCGGGCGCGCATTGCTGGCCTGCACGTAGCGGCGGAAGTCGGCCACGGTGACTTCGGTGATCGACAGCGCGAAGCCGCGCTCGAAACGCACGTAATGCGATGGCTTTTCGGCATCGCTGGCACCGTGTTCGGTGTCCCCGGCGCCCATCTGGAAGCCACCGTGTGGCACCACGATCATCTGTGGCCCACGCCCGCCATCGCGCAGCGCATCGCTGAATACCTGGCGCGGGCGAAAGCTGCCGTAGTGGGTCACCAGCTCGATGCGCTCACGCAGCTGCCCCACCACCGGGTCGCCGGGCAAGGCGATGCGCAGGGCGTCTTCAAGCTTTTCGCGCGCTGGCTTGAGCCCCTGCGGCGTGGCCAGGTCGCGCAGGCCTTCGTCGCGCAGGCGGGTCAGCGTGTCGGCGCGGATACGCTCGATGCGCTCGAACGCATCGGCGATGGTGATCGATGAATCCCGCACCTTGGCCGCCTCGGCCAGCCAGGTGCCTGCACTGGCGAAATCGCCGGCGCGCGCGGCGGTTTCGGCACGGCCGATCAAGCCGCTTTCGGCCGCCGCCAAGCCTTGGCGCGCACGCGCATCATCGGGATTGAGCGCCAGCGCCTCGCGGAAACTGGCAATGGCGCCGTCGCCGTCTTCGCCGATGCGGTCGGCGCGCAGGTCGTCTTCGCCGGCACGGTTGTAGGCGATCACCCGCTGGGCGATCTCCACCCGCGACTGCAGTTGGCGCACGCGCGCATCGTCGGGCGCAATGGTCAGCAGCACCAGCGCCATCTCACTGGCCTGGGCCAGGGCCTCACGCTGCTTCAGCGGCCGCGCCAGCAACACCGCCGATTCGTCGAGCAGGCGCTGGCGTGCGCGCTTCAGCCCGGCCAGCGCCTGGCGGTCCTTGGGGTCGCGCTGCAGCAGCGCCAGCCAGATCGGGATGGCCGCCTGCGCATCGTCATACAGCCGGCCCTGTTCAAACGCCTGCGCGGCCTGGCGCCGCGCGGCGGCGACACCGTCTTCGGCAATGGACACCGCCGGCGGTTGCCAGCGCTGCACGGTCTCGGCCGCGTCCTGGCCGCCGATGGTCACCTGTGCGGCCGGCACCGTCGGCGCTGGCTCGGCGCGCGCGGCCGGCTTGGCCACCGCCGGCGCCGGCGGTGGTGCATCGGCCGAGCAGCCAGCCAGGGTGGCCAGCACAATGGCCAACAGTGACGCGGAAAGGACAGGAGTGCGCAAAATCAGGTTCCTTGCAGCCAGGCACGAGCATTGCTGAATCCGGCCGGGTGAGGCAAGCCACGCGCCGGCCGGAACGCGGCCACGTGGCGACAGGTTCATGATACCGGCGCGCAGGCCCACCACGGCGCGCTATCCTCCCTCCCCTGTGCAGACCCTGCAGTAGACGGAACCCACGTGGCTTACTGGATCAAAACCCCGGCGGAACTGGACGAGCGCTACCGCCAGCGCCCCACCCGCATCGGGCTGGACACCGAATTCATCCGCGAACGCACCTATTGGCCGCAACTGGCCCTGGTGCAGATGGCGGTCGGCGATGAAATCCTGCTGATCGACCCGCTGATCCCCGGCATGAACGAGGCCCTGGCCCCGTGGCTGGCCGATACCAGCATCCTGAAGATCATGCACAGCGCCAGCGAAGACCTGGTGACCTTCAAGGTTGCCTGCGGCGTGCTGCCGCGCCCGCTGTTCGACACCCAGATCGGCGCCGCACTGGCCGGCATCGGCGGTGGCATGGGCTACCAGAAGCTGGTCAATGCCATTACCGGTGTGACCTTGGCCAAGGGCGAAACCCGGTCGGACTGGATGCGCCGGCCATTGTCCGAGGCGCAGCTGGAATACGCCGCCGATGACGTCGAGTACCTGTTTGCCATCCACGATGCGATCGACGCCAAGCTGGGCGAGCTGGACCGCCGGCAGTGGCTGCAGGACGATGCCGAGCGCCTGCTGGCCAGCGTTGAGCACGATGAAGAGCGCTGGCCGCACGTCGCCATGCGCTCGGCCCAGTTCATGGACACGCCCGCGCAGATGCGCCTGCTGCGCCTGCTGCGCTGGCGCGATGTGCAGGCGCGCAGCAGCGACAAGCCGCGCAGCTGGATTCTGGACAACGAGCTGGCCGCGTTGCTCGCACGCACGCCGCCTGCCGATATCGGCGCGCTGGACAAGCTGATGGAAGGCTTCCCCAAGGCCCCGCGCAAGCTGCTTGCCCCGGTCTGGGAGGCACTGACCACGCCGTTGGACGATGAAGCCGATGCACCGTTGGCATTGCCCGGCACCGACAGCAACAAGCAGGCGCTGAAGCGTCTGCAGGATGCGGTGAGCGCGCGCACCGCCGAACTGGGGCTGCCCGATGGCGTGCTGGCCTCGCGCAAGCACCTGGAAAGCTACCTGGAAAGCGGCCAGTGGCCGCCGGCGTTGGGCGGCTGGCGCCGCGCGCAGCTGGAGCCGGTGCTGGCACCGTTGCTGCCGCCGGCGTAACCGGCCTGTCGCCCCCGCCGCGTCGCGCACGCGGCGGGGGCCTGGCGACAGCGCATCAGCCAGCACCGTTGCGCAGCGCACCCCACGACACCCTGGCCGTTGCCGTGCCACCCCGCCAGGGTTCGATCCTGTACGAAGGGCAACGCATCGGCTGACCCACCCGCGCGGGCATGACCGCAGGCACATACGCCGTTGTTGCACGCATGCAAAAGTGAATTGCACGCCGCCTTCAACGCCGCATACGACGCAGGCAGAGCGTGCACCCCGCAGCACCGGCGCCGTCTGCGCCGGTCCTGCCCACGCTGCTGCGCAAGGACTCCCATGCACACGACCACGCCCCGACGGACCGCAGCTTCTTCCTCACTGCGCGCGGCCTGCGCTGGTGGCTGGGCATCTCTCTGTTCTGTGTTGCCGCCAGCGCCAGCGCTGCCGATGACCTGCCCTCGCGCATCGCCCAGGCCATGCAGGGCACCGCCACCCCGGCGATGGGCGTGCTGGTGATCCGCGATGGCAAGGTCGCCGAACAGGCGGTCAGCGGCGTGCGCCGCAACGATGCCAAGGCAGCCGCCACGCGCGAGGACGCGTGGATGATCGGCTCCACCGGCAAGCCGATCACCGTGGCCATGATCGCCCGGCTGGTCGAACAGGGGGTGTTGAGCTGGGATGCCCCGCTGTCCACGCTGCTGCCCGACCTGGCCACGCAGATGCAGCCGGCCTACCGCGATGTCACCCTGGTACAACTGCTGTCGCACCGTGCCGGCCTGCCGGAAAACCTCACCGACGGCGTCGCCCTGGATGCCTTCTTCACCGACAAGCGCGCCCTCACGGTACAGCGCGAGGCCTACATCAAGGCCGCCCTGTCTGAAGCGCCGGTGCACCGGCCGGGTACCGAATTTGCGTACAGCAACAGCGGCTTCCTGGTGGCGGCGGTGATTGCCGAACGCGCCACCGGCACGCCGGTGGAAACGCTGATCCAGCGCGAAGTGTTCGAGCCACTGGGCATGGCCGGTGCCGGCTTCGGCGCCCCGCCGGCTGGGCAACTGCTCGGCCACCGCGGCGGCAAACCGGTGACCGACGCGCCGCACAAGGCCGATGACGGCGTACCGCCGATCTATACCGCCGCGGGCAACCTGCACATGCGCCTGCAGGACCTGGCGCTGTTTGCCATCGACCAGCTCGCCGGCAGCCACGGCCAGGGCAAGCTGCTGTCCCCGGCGTCCTACGCACTCATGCAGACCGCGCAGCCGGGCAGCCCATCGGGCCTGGACTGGGGCGTGCAGCCGTCCATCGCCGGCCGCCAGGGGCCGGTACTGGTGCACGGGGGGTCCGATGGCAACTGGCTGGCCTGGGTGGTGCTGTTCCCGGCCCAGAACAGCGGCGTGATCGCCATAGCCAACGCCGCCGACGACATGGGCGCGGACAAGGCCAGCATGGGCCTGCTCGGTGGCCTGTTCGCCGAACTGGCACCGGCCGCCACACCGGCACCGGCCCGGTAACCCAACCGATCGTGGTGGCCCTGCCTATGCCGGGCCACCGTGTTCATACGCAACCGCGCGCCTTCAACAGCGCCCAGTGTTGCGGGTCGATCGCTCGACGCAGACCCGGCACTGGATCGATGTTGCCGCTGTTGTCGGCCACCGCCACCACGAAATCGTCGGTGGTATCGAGCAGCGCGCGCCGCTGCGGTGCGTCCAGCCACGCGGCCACCTGCTTGAGCACGCGCTGCGCCGACGCGGTGCTGCCGCGCACCTCCATGTACTGGCTGTGGCGCTGGCATGCCTGCGTCAGCGCCGGCACGTCGAACCAGTGCTCCTCCGCGTCGCCCTGCCCCTGGCGGATCTCGTCGGGCGCCCACAGGTAGTAGCGCACGTCCTCGCCGCGCTCCAGCACCTCCTGCCGGTAGGGCTGCCTGCCCCATACCAGGAACGGGGGCCACGCCGAGGCGGGGTCTTCGTCGGTGAAGCACAACAGCAGGCAGTACAGCGGTTCGCCACGGGGGATGCGCGGCAGCTGCGCGGCGATCGCCTCGATCAGCAGCCGCTCCACCTCGGCGGTGACCGTGGCCAGGGTCTCGCCCGGACGCGGGCGTTGGTACTGCAGCCGCGACGGTCCACCGGGGCATCCCTCGTCGTCCAGGTACTCCAGCACGATCGTGTCCAGCTGACCGGCATCGTTGTAGTGGTACACCTTCTGGCACCACCAGGTGCGCCCGTCCTGCGACCAGTTCTCGATTCCTTTGCGCTGCAGCCGGTCGCCTTCCCAGTAGTAGGTTTCATTGAAACCGCGCTTGCCGTCCACCAGGTCCAGGCCGAGCAGGCGCCCGTCCTGTTCACGATATTCCCAGGCCGCATTGATGCCGCCATCGGCAAAGAACGACAGGCTGTGGTGCACGCCAGGAGCGTGCAGCCAGGCAGTGGCGCAGCCATTGGGCCAGCACTCCAGTACCACCCGGTCCTGTGCATCCAGGCCATGCCGCACATGCCGCTGTGGGTTTGCCTTGTCATCTGCGACCCAGCGCGACGCCGGGCCACCTTGTTCCTCGCGCGCGAACGGCGTTTCCCACCCCATCGATTCGTTGGCCCAGCGCCAGCGGACCACCTGTGCACGGCACTGCGCCAACAGGTCGTTGGCGGCGGCCGGATCATCGTAACGGGCATGCAGCTGCTTGAGCATCGTCAGGTCCTTTCAACGCCGGGCATTGGCGCACCCCGCCGGCGCGTCCGATGCGGCCGCCGACCTTAGCACGGCCGCCCGCCGGCCCATCGCCGAAACGACAACGCCCTGCAGGTGCAGGGCGTTGTGGGGAAACACGGCAGCAGTTGCCGGCACCGCGAGGGCGTGGTGCCGCTGCGTGCGGGTTACCAGTTCATGTTGAGCGACACACCCACGGTGCGCGGTTCGTTGTAGACCGCGGCCATGTAGTTCTCGATCACGCCCTTGAGGTTCTTCTCGTTGGTGATGTTGCGCGCGAACAGCGCCACTTCCCACGCACCGTAGTTGCCGGAGTAACCCAGCTTCAGGCCACCTTCGAAGCTGCCCTTGGAGTTGAACTCGGCCGAGTCGTACAGCACGAAGCTGGTGTAACCCTGCTTGTTCCAGTCGGTGGACACGAAGAACACATCGCTGTCGTTGACCGGCACGTCATAGCGGGCGGCCAGGTTGATGTTGTACTTGGGCGCGTTCGGCAGCGGGTTGCCGTTGATCTGGGCGAAGGTGTTGGCACCGACCTTGATGGTCGGGTCGTTCACCGTGCACACCACCGCGCCGTTCAGCGCGCAGACCTGGGCATAGACGCGGTCGTCCTGGATCTCGCTGTGCAGCAGGCTCACGCCGGCACTCAGGCTGAGGTTGGGGATCGGGCGCAGCTGCATGTCCGCTTCCAGGCCGTAGGCCTTGGCCTTGTCGGCGTTGAACAGCACGCCGTTGCCGTCCGAATCGTTGCCGTTGAGCTGGATGTCGTTGACCACGTAGGTGAAGGCAGCGGCGTTCACGCGCAGGCGGTTGTCCCACAGGCTGCTCTTGATGCCCGCTTCCCAGGACAGGATGGTTTCCGAATTGGCGGTGGTGAAGTCGGCGTTGAACACTGCCGAACGGCCCTGGATGGTGGGGCCACGGAAGCCACGGGCCACGCGTGCGTACACGCTGAACTGCGGGTTGAACGCGTACATCGCGCTCACGTCCCAGCTGGGGGTGGTATCGGCCATTTCCACGTCGGTGCGACCCTTGTAGGTCACCACGCCAGCGGCGGTATCGGCAGTCTTGAGCAGGCGGGTGTGCTTCTCATCGCGGGTCTGACGCAGGCCGGCAGTCAGGGTGAACTTGTCGGTGACGTCATAGCTGACCTGGCCGAAACCGGCCCAGGAGGTGTTGACGTTGCGCAGCCGCACCCAGTTGTTCGGGTTGCGTGCGTTGCCCTGCAGGAACCAGGCGCGCTGGTAGAAATCGGTGGTGTCGCGGCCGTCGAAGTAGAACGCGCCCACCTGCCACTTCAGGCGGTTGTCATCGCCATTGGCCAGGCGCACTTCCTGGGTCCACTGGTCCAGGTCGCGGATCTGGCCCATCGACTGGCCGTACCCGTTGGCCACGCCGCGCACCGGGAAGTCGGCCGCCGCGCCGCCGTCGGTATCGCCACGGCTGTAGCCGGAGGTGGTTTCGTAAGCGGTGATCGAGGTCAGCGACAGATCGCCGAAGTCGTACACGGCCTTCACCGAACCGCCGTAGGTCTTGTAGGACTGCGGGTTGTTGTCGGCTTCGTCGTAAGCCACGCGGTCACGCGGCGCGTCGGTCTTGTTGGAACCCTTGGTCACCGCGCCACGCAGGAACAGCGTGGAAGTGCCGTCGTAGTCACGCGCGTGCGCCGAGGCCAGCAGCGAGAAATTGTCGCTGGGCTGCAGCAGCAGCTGGGCGCGCACGTTGCGGTCGTCGAAGCCACCCATCGCGTTCTTGCGCGGCGCCACGGTGCCATCGGCACTGGGGCCGGTGTAGGTGTTGTCCACGTAGTCGTCGCGGTGCTGGTACAACGCCGACACCCGGAACGAGGCGATGTCGTTGATGGCCCCGCCCACGCCGCCGTCGATGGCCACGCTGCCGTAGCTGCCGTAACTGGCCTGCACGCGGCCGCTGGCATCCTGGCTGGGCTTGATGGTGTCGAACTTGACGATGCCGGCGGTGGTGTTGCGGCCAAACAGCGTGCCCTGCGGGCCGCGCAGCACTTCGATCTGGTCCACGTCGTAGACCGGGTTGGACTTCAGCACCACATGCTCAAGCACCACGTCGTCCTGGATGATCGAGACCGGCTGCGACGCCCCCAGGTAGAAGTCGATATTGCCCAGGCCACGGATGTAGAAGCGCGGGAAGATGCGCCCGGTGGTGGTCTCGGCGTAGAAGCTGGGCACCTTGCCCGACAGCGCCAGCAGGGTGTCATCGCCACCGGCGGTGTAATCGCGGATCTGCTCGCCCTGCACAACGCCGACCGATACCGGCACTTCCTGCAGGTTGCGTTCGCGGTGGTCGGCGTTGACGGTGATGGTGTCCAGCGAGGTGGGCGAGGCGTCCTGCGCCATCGCGGTACCGGCCAGGCCGAACAGCGACGCGGTGGCACAGGCCAGCGCAAGCGCGTGGCGGCGCGGCAGCACAGTGGAGGAGCGGGACGGCATCGACACGGGGGTGTTGCAGATGGCAGGCATGCAAGAGGTCTCGGGAATTACAGATCTGGGTGGCGTGCGGCGCACGCGGATGAACAACAGCAGCACCGCTGTTTGCGCAGCGATGCGGCAAGATATTGCGTGGATGTTGCAGGTTGGTTGCAGGGCGCTGCGGGGGACGGCCGTCCATCCCCTACCCTGACCTGATGGGCATTGCGCCGGAAGTCGTGGCGCGGATTATGCCTGCCCGGCCGCCCGCCCGGAAGGGAAGCGTGACCGGGACCCTTGAGCCCGGCCGCCATCGCATCGACAATGCGGGCGTGCAGATCGCACGCCCTTTACCAGCACAAGGAACCGACGTGCGCCATTTTTCCATCCTGCTGTTGATCGCCGCCCTGGGCGGCTGTGCCACCTTCACCGCCGCGCCGCCGCACGCAGCGATCGACGCCGCCGACGCGGTGCGCGCAGCCAACATCGAGCCCGCCCGGCCCGTTTCCGGCACGTTCGTGATGACCGTGCAGGCGATCGGGGAAGACAACGGCCGGGTCTTCCTGAATTCCGAACGCGACTACCGCAACCAGAACTGCCTCACCGTGGTGCTCGCGCCGGGGGTTGCCGAACAGGTTGCCGCGCAGCTGGGCGTGGACGTACCCGGCCTGATGCAGCGCCGGCTCAGCGTCCGCGGCCAGGCCAGGCGGGTGCGTATCCAGTTCCATGACGGGCAGGACAGGGCGTCCAGCAAGTATTACTACCAGACCCATCTGCAGGTCGACGCGCCCGGCCAGATCGCCCTCGCAGCCCCGTAACCGATTGTCCCGGCGGCGATGCCCGCCGCCGCGCTGAACCGGCCCCCTTGGCATGCACCGGCAAGCGGCGCTAGACTAGCCCCGTCCGATGGATTGCAGCGAGGCTGCCCCAGCGGGTGCTGTACCACTTGTGGGGCCATAGCTCAGCTGGGAGAGCGCGTCGTTCGCATCGACGAGGTCAGGAGTTCGATCCTCCTTGGCTCCACCACTATTCAGCCCGACAGGGCACTCGAAAGGCCGGAAGACCTGCAAAAACAGGGCTTCCGGCCTTTTTCGTTGTACCAGCAAGTACGGCCACGGCCCGGCACTTTGCAGCCGGTGAGACGCCCCCCGAATCACGAAGGGCAAGGTGACTGCCCCGTTCACCACACCGCCCGGCGGGTCGCGTAGCGGCGCCTTCGCGATGCGGCAGGCAACGCAGGCCTCATCGCCGGCCGTAGCCACAATCAGACCGCAGCATCTGCGAGGGCACTCGGCCACGGCATCCGCCTGGATGGTCCGTAGCGTTTTCGATTCCACGCTCACCTCAGATTCTCCAGCGCCGGAACAGTACCGTCCAGGGCGTTGAAGCAGATTGAAGCAGCGCCGATCTGAGACGAACTGACGGGTTGGCCCCCGTACCGTTGAGCAGGCTAGTTCGACCCAAACTAGTGGAAAACGAAATGTCCAGTAGATTCGTGAGAAAAGGCCTCACTGTCGTGGCCGACGAAGTGCTCCTGCTCAAAGCAGGATCACACGCCAAAGTTTCGTCCGGCCCCCTCACGGTGTGTTCGTACTGGGTTGCCAGCGTCAGCCCGCCCAATGGCGCAACATCGCACTACCTGCTTGCACACATTTCCCACCTGAGCGCGGCGTGGGAGATGAAAAAGAGAATAGAAGCGATGTTGGTTGAGCAGAATCTGAAGAATCACACCATAAAAACCATCGCCATTCGAACGGCGCCTGACACGTCAGTTCCGGACCTGGACGTCGACACATTGGAAACTGCACTCGAGACATCCCTGCATTTCACCAAAAACGACCAGAGCAACGAGAGGATGCTGGTTGCAAAGGGCGAGGGAGCCGGCTGGATGACCACAGAATGCACCGTCGAATTCACACCCGGCAGCACCCCGGTAGTCCCGAAATATAAAGGAATGTTCGAGAGGGCAAGAGAACTTGCGTTTGGTCCAGGCAACTCGATCTGACCTGAGTTCTCAGCAGCCCAGCGGCGGGAAATCCGCCGTAGGCCAGCGGCTTGTCCTGCCAAGCCGCCTTCACCGGGCCAGCATTGACCGTGCGCCCGACGGCCCGGCGCCTCACCCGGCTTTGTCATCCTTGCGCGGCGGTCCGCGGTCGTGCGCGTCCCGGATCTTCTCGTCGGCCTGCCCCGGACGCTGCTTGGCCACTTCGTCCTGCCTGCGGTCCTGCTGGCTTTCCTGGATGCCCGGCTGCTTGTCCGGCTGCTTGTCGTTGCTGGTCATGACCTTCTCCGTTCAAAGCGTGGCTGCAACGCTAGCGCGGCCGCAGTGATCTGCAGGTCAGCACCGCGTGGAAAGCACGTGCCCGGCCATCACCGCGCTCACGCCAGCTTGACCACCAGCTTGCCGAAGTTGTGCCCCTTGAGCAGGCCGAAGAACGCTTCCGGCGCCTGCGCCAGGCCCTCGACGATGTCCTCGCGGTACTGCACCGTGCCGTCCTTCAACCACTGCGCCATGTCCTGCAGGAACTGCGGGAACAGGGCGTTGAAATCGGACTGGATGAACCCGCGCACGGTCAGCCGCTGGCGCAGCACCTGGCTCATGAATCCCGGCAGCCGGTCCGGTCCGGGCAGCACCGCGCCGCGTGCGTTGTAGCTGGCGATGGTGCCGCACACCGGAATGCGCGCGAAGTCGTTGAGCAGCGGTGCCACGGCCTCGAACACATGGCCGCCCACGTTCTCGAAGTACACATCGATCCCATCGGGCACCGCGGCGCGCAGCTGCGCGGCGAAATCCCCGGCGCGGTGGTCCAGCGCCACATCAAAACCCAGGGTTTCCAGGTAACGGCGTTTCTGTTCGCCGCCGGCGATGCCCACCGTGCGCGCGCCCTGCCGCCTGGCCAGCTGCCCCACCGTGGCCCCGACCGGGCCGCTGGCCGCGGCCACCACCAGGGTTTCGCCCGGCTGCAGGCGGCCGATTTCGTGCAGACCGGCGTAGGCGGTGAAGCCGGGCATGCCATACACGCCCAGTGCGGTACTGATCGGCAGGCCGTTGTCTTCCAACCGGCGGGTAATGCTGTCACCGCGCACTACCGCATGGGTCTGCCAGTTGCCGGTGGCCAGCACCTGCTCACCCACCTTCAGCGCGGGGTGCGCCGAGGCGATCACCTCCGATACCGTGCGCCCTTCCATCACCGCGTCCAATGCCACCGGTGCCGCATACGACGCCCCCTCCTCCATGCGACCGCGCATGTACGGGTCCAGCGACAGATAGCGGTTGCGCAGCAGCACCTGGCCCGCACCGAGCGCCGGTACCGGCACCTGCTCCAGGCGGAAGTTGGCCGCCACCGGCGCACCTTCGGGGCGCGAAGCCAGTACGACGCGGGTATTGGTGAGATCGTTCATCGGCAGGGGTCTCGGCACGGTTCAAGTAAGAGCCCCGACAGTAAGCCTTCGCATGCCGCTGCAGGCGCGGGGCAAAACAGCGTTCCACCCATGCGGCCCACGCACGCGCCGCGATGCCTTGCACGGTGGTGGTTGCAGCCTGCGATGGGGTCACAGCATTCCATCGACGATGCATCCTTGCGCCGCCGCGTGGCCAGATCGTCCGGGCTGGCGCATGATCACCCGATGATCCGACGCTTCATCGCCCGACGCCGCTCCCTGCTGTTGTCATTGATGGCCGCCACCACCGCACTCGGCCTGGCCTGCTGGACGATGCTGGCCACCGAACCGGGCTGCCTGCTCGCGCAGGGCAGGTGGTCAGGCAGCGGCCAGTGCTACACCCGGCTGTGCCTGCTGCAGGGCGACTGTGGGCAGCGTGCATCGCCGGTCACCGGCTGCCGCTTCCTGCAACCCGGCGATGGGCGCGGCAAGGTGTACTTCCATCTTGGCAATCCGCTGCCGGGCGCCAACGCGCAGGCACGCTGGCCAACGGCCAAGGAAAGCGATGGCATCATCCAGGCCCGTTTCGAGGGCGATCGCCTGCTCAGCCTGGCCTGCCCGGTGGCGAACTGACCCTCGCCGGGCTGCACCGCGTCCTGCACTCAGCCGCCCAGGCGCACCGCGTCGCGGATCGCCAACGGCGCCTGGCAGTGGGTGCAGGTGGATGTACCCAACAGCATGTCCAGCGCGCGGCTGACCTCGCCCGGGCGCGATCGTGCCGTATCCAGCAGCCAGGTTTCCGCAGCGCAGTTCGCCTGGCTGGTCGCGACCTCGATCATCGCCTTGCGCACCGGCTGGCCACCCACCCATTCCTCATCGGTGACGAACCCGGGCGCGGCGTCGATCACGATGTACAGGTCGACGCCGCATGCCGGACATACGCCGGCCAGTTCGCCGTCCAGGACGCCGGCCAGCTTGCGCGACCACAGCCGTTCGCCCCTGAAACCCAGGCTGGCCTGCAGCAGATGCGCACAGGCTGCCTCGTCCAGCGCACCGCCCTGCAGCTGCTGCAGGGTGTCATCGGCGCAGTGCTGCAAGGCCTGCAGCACCTGCGGATGGCCGGGCACCACCACCGGTGCATGGTCGGCATGGCTGACGATGGCGCCGGCCAGCACCAGCGGCTCCAGCCGCTGCGCCGGCGCTACCCGCAGCGCGGCGCGCAGCAGATACGGCAGGGCGTGGAAACTGGCCGGGTACACCGTGGACTGGTGGCACAGGTGCGACCACAGCACGTCCCAGTCCACGCCATCGTTGCCGGCATCCAAGGCCTCCAACATCACACCCACCGTTTCGGCGCTGCCATAGGCATCGTCCAGTACGCTCCACTCCACCATCGCATCGCTCCTGCGCGTCCGTGCCTGAGGCCGGTCAGCGGCACATTGTCAACGCGACCGCCGCCATTGCAATGGGCTGATGCCCATCTGCACACGGAACATGTAGTTGAACGCCGACGCTGACGCATAACCCAGATCCTGGGCAATCACCGTGGGCGCACGTCCCTGCGCCAGCCACTCGATCGCGCGCAGCAGGCGCAGCCGCGTGCGCCATGCGCGCACGCTCATCCCGGTTTCGCGCTCGAAGTGACGGCTCAAGGTGCGCGCCGAAGCACCCAGCTGCGTGGCCCAGTACGCCATGCCGCGTTCGTCGCCGGGATGGTCGTGCAGGGTCTGGCACCAGCGCTGCAGTCGCCCGTCCCGTGGCCAGGGCAGGTGCAGCGCGTGGCGTGGCTGGCGGCGCAGCTGGGCGATGATCAGGTTGCACAAGCCCAGGTAATACGCCGGGTCGTCGTCGGCGCGGGTGCGGTCCAGTTCCACGATCAGCTCGCGCAGCAGCGCCGACACCTCCAGCACTACGCAGCAGTCAGGCATGCCCAGCGCGTCGTCATCGGCCACGTACAGGTTGCGAAAAGCCGCCGCCTGCAGCGCGCCGGTATGGTGCAGCGTGCCGCTTGGCACCCACAGTGCCTGTTGCGGGGTGATGACATGGCGCGCGTGCGCGGCGCTGGCCTGCAGCACCCCGTGGGTGGCGAACACCAGTTGATGCCAGGCGTGTGCGTGCGGCGGGAAGCGCTCCCCGGCGGCCAACTGCTGGCTGCGGGCAACCACCGGCCAGGGCAATGCGCGTAGCGCAGGCACCGCCACCTCTCGCCAGGGCGAGGTGCGGGCGGCATCGGCTGGGTGTCGCTTGATCGACATAATGCGTCATTCTATCGAAAGACAGCCGGGCGCTGCGCGGACAGGATGAACCACCCCCTTCCCCATTGCCGCCCATGCGCCCGTCGCCGCCCCCGTCGTCCACGCTGTACCCCTGGCAGGTCATCGGTGCCGGCATCTGCGCGCTGGTGCTCACCGTCGGCCTGGCCCGCTTCGCCTACACCCCGCTGCTGCCGCTGATGCGTGTCGATGCGGGCCTGAGTGCGGCCCAGGGCGGGTGGCTGGCCACCTTCAACTACGCGGGTTATCTGCTTGGCACGCTGCTGGTGGCACGGGTGGGCGACCTGCGGCAGAAATTCCATTTCTACCGGATCGGGCTGTTGCTGGCCGTTGGCGCCACCGCGCTGATGGGGTTCACCGCCACGCCCTGGCGATGGAGCGTCCTGCGGTTCCTGGCCGGCCTGTCCAGCACGGCGGGGCTGCTGCTGGCCTCCGGGCTGGTGCTGAACTGGCTGCTGGCCCAGCAGCGGCGGCCTCGCCTGGGGCTGCACTTTGCCGGGTTGGGATTGGGTATCGCGGTGTCCGGGCTGGCCACGGCCCTGTTGGCCGGGCATGCCGACTCCAGTGGCCAATGGCGCTGGCTGGGCGCACTGGGCCTGCTGTTCCTGATCCCGGCCTGGTGCTGGATGCCGGCCCCCCAGCACGCCGCCTCACATACCCAGGCCACGGCGCCGGCCCCGCCCAGCCGGCGCTGGCGCCTGCTACTGGTAGCGGCCTACTTCTGCGCCGGCTTCGGCTTTGTGGTCAGCGCCACCTTCATCGTCGCCATCCTCGAACAGACCCCCACCTTCAACGGCCACGGCAGCGCGGTCTGGATACTGGTGGGGCTGGCAGCGGTGCCCTCCACCTTCGGCTGGGACTGGCTGGCCGCGCGGCAGGGCCTGATCCGTGCGCTGATGCTGGCCTTTGCGCTGCAGGCCGCCTCGTTCGTGTTGCCGCTGCTGGACAACGGGCTGGCTGCCGGGCTGGGCAGCGCCCTGCTGTTCGGCCTGACCTTTGCCGGCATCGTCAGCCTGACCCTGACCGTGGTCGGCCGTCACTACCCGCACAACCCGGCCAAGGCGATGGCCAAGCTGACCCTGAGCTACGGCGTGGCACAGATCATCGCCCCGGCACTGGCCGGCACCTTGGCCCGCGACAGTGGCTCCTACCAGGCATCGCTGCTGCTGGCCGCGGTGATCATGGCCATCGGCATCGTGCTGTTGTGGTGCATGCCCGCCGACACGCACTGAGCGATCGGCGCGCACTGAACCGATGTTCATGCGCATCAGCACGACGGCAGGCACGCTGGATCAAGCACTTGCGCGCGCTGTTGCCTGCTGCGGCAACAAATGTGAAATTTTTTTCGCGAAAGGCTTGCCGAGGTGGTGGAGGCGCGACGCAACCGGGTGGATGATTTCTACAAGCGCCCGGCGGGGCATATTGATCTTTGCAATATTGC
>JAHREJ010000056.1 GCA_021733645.1 Bacillus subtilis subsp. subtilis
CTCCTTCAGGAACGGGCTGTTAACGTCCGCCCTGACCAGCGGTGTCATTGCACTGACATGTCGCCGGATAGCTGTTTCATGTAGCACCTTGGGAGAGGGAAAACATGCAATCTCGAAACATCCAGAAAAAGACACCGGTTACCTTGCTTGCCCTGTCGATCGGCCTGGCGCTGTGTGGTTCCGCGCTGGCCCAGGACGCCGCCACCGCGGGCGCCACCGACCTGGACACCGTCACCGTCACCGGTTACCGCGCCAGCGTGGAGAAAGCGCTGGACATCAAGCGCGGCGAAGCCGGCGTGGTCGACGCGATCGTCGCCGAGGATATCGGCAAGTTCCCGGACCTGAACCTGGCCGAATCGCTGCAGCGCATCCCCGGCGTGGTCATTACCCGCGAAGCCGGCGAAGGCCGCAACATCTCCGTGCGCGGCCTGGGTCCGGACTTCACCCGCGTGCGCATCAACGGCATGGAAGCGCTGACCACCGTGGGTGCCGGCGACCAGAGCGGCGGCACCAACCGTGGCCGTGGCTTCGATTTCAACGTGTTCGCCTCGGACCTGTTCTCGCAGCTGCTGGTGCGCAAGACCGCCTCGGCCGACGTGGAAGAAGGCTCGTTGGGCGCCACCGTCGACCTGCGCACCGCGCGACCATTCGACTACGACGGCTTCACCTTTGCCGCCAGTGGCCAGGCCGGTTACAACACCATGGCTGAAAAGGCCGACCCGCGGCTGGCCGCGCTGATCTCCAACACCTTCGCCGATGGCACGTTGGGCGCATTGTTGTCGGTGGCCTACTCCGAGCGCCAGGCGCTGGAGGAAGGCTCCAATACAGGCCGTTGGGCCGGCGGCAACAGCAACGGCGGCTTTGCCGTCAGTCCATCCTTCCCGGCTGCTCGCAGCGCCAACGTCTACCACCCGCGCTTCCCGCGCTACGTGCAGATGGAGCATGAGCAGAAGCGCCTGGGCGTGACCGGGTCGCTGCAGTGGAAGCCCAACGACGCCACCGACATCTCGCTGGACGCGCTGTACTCGAAGATCGACGCCACCCGCGACGAACACTACATCGAAGCCATCTCCTTCAGCCGCAACCGTGATGCCGCCACCGGCATCAACCGCCGGCCCGACCGCGACGGCAAGCCGGTGATGGTGGTGCGCAACGGCGAGATCCGCAACAACGCGCTGGTCTACGGCGAATTCGACAACGTCGACATCCGCAGCGAAAACCGCCACGACGAGTGGAGCACCGAGTTCAAGCAGGTCAGCTTCAACTTCGATCATCGCTTCAATGACGCGTTCTCAATCAACGGCAAGATTGGCGCCTCGCGCTCGGCGCACGAGAACCCGGTGCAGACCACCATCATCATGGACAAGTACGACGTTGATGGGTACAGCTACGACTACCGTGGCAACAGTCGTGCGCCGATCCTCAACTACGGTATCGACCCGACCGACCCCAACGGTTGGGAACTGGCCGAAATCCGCCTGCGTCCGCAGTACGTGGACAACGACTTCGATACCGCCGAAATCAATTTCAACTGGAATATCAGCCCCGGCTTCCGTGTGAAGGGCGGCGTGCTGGCCAAGGACTACAGCTTCAGCACCGTCGAACTGCGTCGTACCAGCGAAGGGGCCGTGCCAACCTTCGCCAACGGCAGCCGCATCGTGTCTGCCGATCTGACCAGCCAGGCCGGACTGAAAGGGATTTCCGGCTCGCCCTCCAACTGGGTGGTGCCCAACCTGGACGCCATCGCCGACCAGCTGGACATCTACAGCAACACCGGCACCTTTGCCGTTGCCCCGCGCGCCAACAACAGCCGCAGCGTGGATGAAAAGGATCGCGGCATCTGGCTGATGGGCGAGTTCTCCACCGACCTGGGTTCCATCCCGCTGTCGGGCAACTTCGGCGTGCGCTATGTGGAAACCGAGCAGACCTCCCGTGGTGCAGCCACGGTCGGCAACACGCTGGTGCAGGCCACCAGCACCCGCAAGTACGACGACACCCTGCCCTCGTTCAACCTGGTGGCCGAGATCACCCCGGACTTCCTGATCCGCCTCGGTGCGGCCAAGGTGATGAGCCGCCCGGGCCTGGGCAATCTGACCCCGGGCGTGACCGTGGCCGTGGCCGGCGGTGCGCGTACGGTGTCCGGTGGCAACCCGAACCTGGACCCGTTCCGCGCCACCAACGTGGACATGAGCTTCGAGTGGTACTTCGCCGAAGGTGCGATGGCGGGCATCGGCCTGTTCTACAAGGACATCGATTCGTTCGTGCAGAACGCGCGTGAAACCCGCCCGTATTCCACCAGCGGCCTGCCGGCCAATCTGCTCGACGGCACCGGCGCAACGGTGAACGATGACTTCACCTTCAGTGCACCGCTGAACACCCCCGGTGGTGAGCTGTACGGTGTGGAAGCCAACTACACCCAGCCGTTCACCTTCCTGCCGGGCAAGTGGTCGAACCTGGGCGTACAGCTGAACTACACGTGGGTGGATACCAGCATTCAGTATGTCAACGGTGCCGGCGTGGCCACCATGAAGAACCAGTTGACGGGCACGTCCAAGAACGCCTGGAACGCCACCCTGTTCTACGAAGGTAAGGTCTGGTCCGGCCGCGTTTCAGCCACCAACCGCAGCGATTACCTGACCCAGGTGACCGGCCAGGAAGTAGGCTTCAATGAGAACGGCTACCACGGCATGACCGGCACCACCGTGCTGGACGCATCGCTGCGCTATCGCATCAGCGACCAGCTGGAGCTGACGCTGGAGGGTATCAACCTGACCAACGAAGCCTCCGATGAGTGGGTCTACTCGCCCAGCACCGGCGAGCTGCCGCTGCAGTACACCGAGACGGGCCGTCAGTTCATGTTGGGCGTGCGCTACAAGTTCTGACAGCACTGTGCATCGCGGCGGCGCGGGTGACCGTGCCGCCGCTGTTGCGTCGCAAGATGTTGGGGAACACACGCTTTGCTAGCGTGCAGCCGGAAGCGTGCGTGCGGCGGGGAGGCCGCGCGCGCTGCACAGCCCCTGGCCACCGCGTTGGCCTGCTGCCCCGCGCCACGCCATCGCCGTACCGTTGAGCTGTCGAAAGGAACCTGCCATGCCGCTGCACGCTGTCCGTTCGCCCCGCCGCACCCGCCTGTCCACCTGTCTGTTGTGGATGCTGCTGGGCGGCAGCACCGGCGCGGCGGCGCAGGAGGCGCCGCAGCTGCTGTTCCATGTCTCGGCCAACGATGGCTTCAGCGCCGACGCCGCACGCGGTGATGCGGTTCCCAATTTCCAGGACAAGGTGACCCGCGTGCCCGATGGCGCGCACGGGGCGGCAATCCAGTGGGACGACGACGGCGTGCTGTCGTGGAACGCACCCGGCAACATCCAGGCACAACGCGGCACCCTGGGCTTCTTCTGGCGTTCGCGCTATGCCGTGGGTGAGGCGCCGTTCGTGATCTTCCGGGTCGGCTATGCCGACCACAGCAGCTGGGACATGGCCTGGCTGCGCATCGACTGGAACGGCCACGGCTTCGACGCCTTCGTCACCGATGCCAACCTGGCGCGCACGCGGGTGTCCTTCACGCTCCAGGACACCCCCGGGCCGCAGCAGTGGCAGCACATCGCCTTCGGCTGGGATGAAGCGGTGGGCGTGCGCCTGTATGTGGACGGCCGCGAGGTGGCGCGGCAGGACACCAGCGCCGATTACGATGCCGCACTGGACCAGCTTGGCCTGGCCGGCCGGGTGATGGCGCCCTACCAGGTGCAGAGCCGCTACAACTTCCTGCGTGGCAGCGACCTGGACGAAATCCGCGTGTACGACCGGCTGCTGGATCCGGCGGGCATGGCCGCGCTGGCACGTAACGCAGCGCCGCTTACGGCGGTTGCCGCGCCCGATCCGATGCGCGCCTGGCGCCATCGCTTTGGTTGGGACACCGCCGCGCCGCCGGCGCTGACTGCGCCGGCCACCACCATCCGCAAGGTCGAGTTTGCCGATGCCCGCGACCACAAGCAGTGGATGTGGAAGGCCACCGACGGTATCGCCGAAACCACCTGGCCCGGCGTCTACAACCGTTCGCGGCTGCCCGGGCGCAATGACTACTTCCAGCTGCCCGACTGGAATACCTATGTCGAGGGCGGCCAGCAGCTTGACCTGACCGTGCCTGGCAACGAAACCGTCAACCGCATTGAAGTACGCGGCGCGGCGTTCGGCACGCTCAGTACCAGCAGCGAAGGCGGCCCTGCCACGCCGCTGCTGCAGCGCCCGCCGGGCGTGGTACGCAGCGTCGATGCCATCCCGGCGCAGACCGGCGGCGTGCTGCATTTCCGCAACAGCGAGCAGGAAACCCCGATCCAGGAAATCTGGGCCTACCAGGTCAGCGATGCGCCCGAGCCGGCCGGCACGGTCAAGCAGCGTTACCTGATCGACAGCCAGGCCCTGCCGGACTACCTCAACATCGCCGCGCTGCGCCACTACATCGATGGCCGCTACCCGGCGGCCGAGCGCAGCACCGTGATGGCGCTGCCCAAGGGCGCCGGCTCGCGGCGGCGCGGCGCAGAGACATTGCCGGCCCAGCCGCTGCCCATCGTGCACGTGCTGATTCCCTCTGGCGTGGGCGATGCGCCGGCCGCGCAGCCGCTGATCCGCAGCTGGGCCTACAGCTGGGAAAACATGCATGACGGCCTGGATGGCGTGGCCATCGATCTGCCCGCGCTGGACCTGCCGGCCACCCACGGTGGCCTGATCCCGCTCAACATCCGCATCAAAGACCCGATCTGGCCGGCGCGCGACATGATCGATGTGTCGGTGTCGGTGAAGCCGGGCGAGAAGCGCACGCTGTGGCTGGACCTGCGCGACCGCATCCTCACCGCCGACAGCCTGTGGATCACCCTGGCCTCGGCAGCCCCGGGCTTCAACGCCAGTACGCTGGATGGTGCGGAAATCCGCATGGTCTACAAAGACCGCAAAGCAGCAACGCAGGAGCACGTGGCCGACCGCTTCAACCAGGCGCGCGACAACTGGGGCTTCCTGGTGGAAGAACACACCACCTCCAAGCGCCAGCGCCTGTACGCCCGCGTGTACGCCGACCTGACCGATCTGCTGCGGGTGGACCCGGACCACGCCCTTGGCCGGCTGTACTGGAACTACATCAGCTACAACAGCCAGGGCAAGCCGCCGTTCACCCAGCCGCTGCCGCCCAAGGGCGTGCCGCAGTGGGCGTTTGCGCAGACCGAAGACCTCAGGTACGTGCGCCGCTTCGTGGATTGGTGGATCGACCACCGGCAGATCGCCTACGGCGATTTTGGCGGTGGCATTTCCGATGATTCCGACCTTACCCAGCAATGGCCGGGGCTGGCATTGATGGGCGTGCAGCCGGACCGGCTCAATGCTTCGCTGACTGCCCTGTCCGACGCGGTGTATCGCAATGGCATGTTCGCCAACGGCCTGAGCACCATTGAAACCGACGAGCTGCACGCCTACGAGGAAGGCATCAACACCAACAGCGCCATGCTCTACCTCAACTGGGGCGACCCGCTCACCGTGGAGCGGTTGATGGAGACGGTAAAGGCCTTCGACGAACGCATCATCCTGCCCAATCCACAGGGCCGGTTGCTGTTCTCCAGCAACTGGTACGGCGGCAACAAGGTCTACCGCGAACCCAACTGGCAGTGGCAGAAGCCGTACTCGTTCCCGGCGCTGCACCCGGCGTTCCTGGTCGGCCAGTACAACGCCGATGCCACCAGCCGCAAACTGGTCACCGGCCTGGCCGACAGCTACCTGGCCCATGCCTACACCGACGACAAGGGCCGTTGGGCGCTGCCCAACGAGATCCAGTGGTCTACCGGCAAGACCCGCGGTGGCGAGCTCAACAACGGCTCCGGTGGCGGCGATGTCATGCATACCTTCTGGGCCGCATGGCGCTGGAGTGGCGATGACAAGTACCTCAAGGCGCTGGACTACCGCGTGGAACGCGGTGGCCCGGGCGCGCTGTCCAACCTGGGCGAGAACTATGTGGAGGTGCTTGGCCGGGGGGCGGAATGGAACCCCCGCCTGATTGCCGACGCCGACGCCGGCAACACCGGCTTCTCCAGCCTGATGGCGTGGCAGGCAACCGGCGACAAGGCCTACCTGGACGCATTGCACGCCGACGGCATCCAGGCCAAGGCGCAGCGCGAGTACATGAACACCGAAGGCCACTGGTGGTCCGACCGCGTCGAGGCGCCCAGTGAGTTCCTGCAGCGTGCGCGGCTGGGCGGCATCGCGCTCAAGCGTAACCAGAGCTGGCCCGGGCACACGGTGAGCTGGCGCTTCGCCCGCCCCGATGCCGCCGAACAGGTGGCGTTGCTGGTGCACGCGCCGTCGCCGGAGCGCTTCAAGGTGATTGCCTACAACCTGGGCAAGCGCGCGGTGGAGGCGGACATGACCACGTGGAATGTCACCGCCGGGCAATGGCGGATGACCAGCGGCATCGACCGCGATGGCGATGACCGTATCGACGGCAAGGCCAGCGTGCGTGCACTGGCGCTGGAGCGCAGCGCATCGACGACGCTGCGTTTCGCACCGGGCCAGACCCAGGTGTTCGAGTTCGAGCTGGTGCAGGCCGGGCAACCGGCCGAGCTGCGCCCGGACCTGGGCATCGGCCGTGGCGATGTGCGGGTGGAGGGCCAGCAGGTGCTGGTGACCGTGCACAGCCTGGGGCACGTGGGCACCGGTGAGGGAGTGGCGCTGCTGGAAGATGCCACTGGGCGCGAGATCGCACGTCGCCAGGTGCCCGCGATGGCCGCCCCCCGCGATCTGCTACCGAAGACCTATGCGGTGAGCCTGCCGTTGCCGGTTGGCAAACACACTGGCCTGCGCGTGCGGGTGATGCTGGCCGATGGCGGTGCCGAGGTGACCCAGCTCAACAACGTGGTGGTCCTGGACTGACGCGCGCCACGGTGGCGGACGGCCGGGGGCCATGCGCGACCGTGCCGCCGCACGAGACCGGCGGTTGGACGGGATACGATGCAAGGGCTGCCGCGCGACAGCGTGGCTTACACCGTCACCGTGCCTGTGATGCAGCTCACGCAGGCTCCGCCGATCCACAGCGCATCGGCTACCCGCTCCACCTGCAGCCGACCGGCGCGTCCGAGCACGGTGCCCTGGCTGATCACGTAGCGGTCCGGTACCTGCCCCTCGTCCAGCAGCCAGCGCGCGATCCCCGCATTGAGGCTGCCAGTGGCCGGATCCTCCGGTGCACCGTCGCCGGCGATGAAGGCGCGGCTCTCGAACTGCGCCTGGTCACCGTCGCCGGCCTGCCACGGCCCGAACACGCCGACCTTCAACCCGTGCAGCTGCGCATAGTCGGGCTGCAGCGCCAGCACCGTGGCGCGATCGCGCAGCCGCAGTGCCAGCCAACCGGTGCCGTTGTCCACCCAGCGCGCCTCCACGATGTCCTCGGCACGCAGCCCAAGCCCGGCGCGCACACGCTCGCGCAGTGCCGGTGCCAGCGCTCCACTCCGCCGCAATGGCGGCGCCAGGAAGGCCAGCCCGTCCTCGCCGCGTCGGATGTGGACCCGCCCGATGCCGCACTGCTGCACGATCTGCCCGCCCTTGGGCACGCCGCCGTGCGCCAGCCAGGCATGGCAACTGGCCAGCGTGGGGTGGCCGGCAAACGGTAGTTCCTCCAGCGTGGTGAAGATGCGCACGCGGTAATCCGCACCTGGGTCGGTGGGCGGCAGCACGAAGGTGGTTTCGCTCAGGTGGGTCCAGCGCGCGAACGCAGCCATGCGCGCATCGCTGATGCCGGCGGCGTCCAGCACCACGGCCAGCGGATTGCCCAATAGCGGATCGGCACTGAAGACGTTGACCTGTTGGAACGGATAGGTGGGCATAAAGGACTCCAAAGGTAGCGCCGAGCCATGCTCGGCTGCCGCCTGCCGGGCATGGCTCGGCACGACCGTTACGCTGGCATCAGGCCGCGTCGGTTTCCATCACCTGCAGGCGGCGTGCGTACCAGTCGCCGCCATCGGGCTCGAAGATCGCGCTGCGGGTCATTTCGCCTTGGTAGACATGCACCGAAATGGCCAGGTCGTCATCGCTGGTGTTGCGGATGGTGTGGTACTCGTGCGGTGGGATCAGGCTGCCGGCGCTGCCGCAGTCGCCCAGGATGGCGCGCTCGGGACGGAAGCGGAAGCGCTCGCCGTCGCGCTCCAGCAGCTGGTACTGGGTAATTTCCAGCTGGCCCAGCCACACGCCCTCCACGCACCACAGGCCACTGTGGTCGTGCAGCGGTGTTCCCTGCCCCGGCCCCCAGCTCATTGCCACGATGCTGTAGCCATGCGCTGCGCTGCGATACAGCTCGCGGCGCGCGTAATGGTCTTCGATCGGGCGATGCACGCAGGCCGGCAACTGGATGCGGCTGTCGGCGATGGCCTCACGCAGCGCGTGGCGCAGCGTGGCGGCGACCTGGTGGGTGTCATCGTGCTGTACCGCGTGATCGACGGCGGCAATCAATCGATCGCGGCCGTGGAAGGGCGGAAACGGGTCGCAGGGAGCTTGCATGACCCCAGTCTAGGCGATCGCGGTGAACGCCGTGTTTGACGTGGTTCACGACACATCGGCGCACGATCGCTGGATCGGTAATCAAAATCAGCGAAACGGTCGTCAAAATCTATTGATCGGCCGTCGCGGGGCACCGGCGCCGCCCGTGCGACGCGCTAGAACGTCCCGCGCTGGATGAAAGGCACCTGCGCATACAGCGCGCGCTCGCCACCGCGCGGGTCATCGGCCTGGCGCGAGCGGGTGTCAAACAGCATCGTCTCGCGCCGCGCCAGCGAATAACCGTCCCAGCGTGCCAGCCCGGGGTGGTTGGGGTTGCCATGCCGGGCGAAGGCGATCAGCGCCTGGCTCATCATCGCGGCCACCTGCGCGGCATCGGTGCCTGCGCCGGTACGCGAGCCCGGCCGGTCGGTGGTATCGAACACCAGCGGGATGTCCAGGGTGTGGAATGCCCCGAACTTCCCGCCGTCCAGCGGCGAGCCCCAGTCCAGTTGATAGGCCCAGGTGGGGGCATGCTGGCGTGCACGTGCCTCCAGTTCTTCCACTGCGCCGCGCCAGGAACGCCCGGCCGTGGTGGCCGCGAAGAACACCTGCGAAGGCGTGTAGTGCGGATACAGCTGCCGGTAGCGCGCGATCACCGTGGACGGCAGCAGGTCTGCGTACTGCTCCTTTTCCAGCTTGGCCGGCAACGCATCCCAGCTCAGGGTGAAGGTGCCCGGATCGTTGCCGAGAAAGGCGCGGGTTTCATCGTGGGTGTTGCCGATCACCATCGGGATGCCGGCCGACTGCGCGGCGGCCTCCGGCCAGAACGGATGCACCGGCAGCACGCTGCCATCCAGCACCGGGCCGAAATACAAGCCGGTGTCTTCCACCCGCGATGGGTCGCGTGCGCGGGTCGCGGCCAGCAATGCATCGGTGGGCAGCGCGCGCAGCGCCTGCACATCACGCGCCTTCACCGCATCCATCGCGATCTTCGCGCGCTGGGCCGCCGCACGGGGACCGGCGGCGGTGACCTGTTGGCCGCTCATTGTCCAGGCGCGCTGGAACAGGCCGCGCGCGGCCGGCATCGCCATCAGCGTGGCGATCTTGGCGCCGCCGCCGGACTGGCCGAACACGGTGATGTTGTCGGCATCGCCGCCAAATTCCGCCGCGTGCTGGCGCACCCACTGCAGCGCCTGCACCAGGTCGAGCTGGCCAACGTTGCCCGAGCCGGCCAGCGCAGGGTCGTCGAACCCGCCCAGATACAGATAACCGAACACGTTGAGCCGGTGGTTGACCGTGACCACCACCACCTCGCCACGCCGGCACAGCGCGCTGCCGTCGTACAGCGGATCGCTGCCCGAGCCGTTGTTGTAGCCGCCCCCGTGGATGTAGAACAGGATGGGCCGCCTGCCGCCGTCGCGCAGCGCCGGGGTCCACACATTGAGGTACAGGCAGTCTTCGCTGCCGGGGCCGTCGCTGCCGCCCTGCGGGGCGGCGTTGCCATAGTGGAGGGCATCGCGCACGCCACGCCACGGTGTTTCCGGCAGCGCCGGCAGGAAGCGCCGCGCACGCGTGTCGGCACCGTAGGGGATGCCGCGGAACACATGTACGTCGTGCTGGGTCTGGCCGCGCAGACGCCCGCTGCGCACCGTGGCCAGGGGCGCCGCATCGCGGTGCGCACCCGGGGCGGCCGCCACGCTGGACAGCAGCGGCAGGCTGCCGGCGGCGAGCATCGCCGCATAGCGCGCGCTGTCGCGCAGGAAGCGCCGACGCTGCAGATCGGCCAGAACGTCGGTCATGGCGTGGCCTGTGCGGTCTGGGCCTGGATCCAGCGCACCGCCAGCGTGGGCCATTGCGCGGTCGTGAGCGTGGGCGCGATACGCACGCCGAAGCCGTGCCCGCCTTGCGGGAACAGGTGCATCTCGGCGGCCACACCGGCCCGCTCAAGCGCCTGGTAATAGACCAGGCTGTTGTGCACCGACACCACCTTGTCGTCCTGGGCGTGGACCAGGAAGGTGGGCGGTGTCTGTGTACCGACCTGCTGCTGCATCGAGAACTGCGCGGCCAGCGCTGCATCGGGATGCTCACCGAGCAGTCGCTGGCGCGAGCCGCTGTGCGCATGCGGCCCCATGTCGATCACCGGGTACAGCAGCAGCGCGAAATCAGGGCGCGCGCTCCGTGCATCGGCAGCGTCGCGTGCCGGGTACACCGGCAGGTTGAACGCCGTGCTCAGGCGCGCGGCGACATGCCCGCCGGCGGAAAAGCCCATCACCCCGATCCGGTGGGGCTGCACCTGCCAGCGCGCCGCGTTGGCCCGGATCAGGCGCAGCGCGCGCTGTGCATCGGCCAGCGCCGCCTGGCGATCGCTGCGCCCCGCCGGCAAGCGATAGCGCAGCACGAACAAGGTGATGCCGGCCTGGTCGACGAAGTCCGGCACCAGCGCCGTGCCTTCCTTGTCCAGCACGATGCGCTGGTAGCCGCCGCCAGGAATCACCAACAGGGCGGTGCCGTTGGGATGGGCCGGACGATAGGCGACCAGGTAAGGCGCATCCACGTCGTCGATGTAACGGTCTGGCAGCGCGGGATCCGTGCTGCGCTCGATCACGTGCGGCACCCGCGCCGCGCCGGTTTCGCCCGGCACCTGCCCGGCCGGCCACAGCGCGATGCGGTCCGGACTGCCTGGTGCCGGCTCGCTGGCCGGCACGCTGCGCGGGGCGGCATGCAGCCCGGTCATGGGGCTGGCCAGCAGCAGCCAGGCCAACAATGGCAACGCAAGGGCGCGGGGCATCGGCGGGGGTCCTTGAGGGGGCGGTGGAGGGAACATGGTGCCGCAGCAACGGCCTTCTGACGCGCTGCACATTGCCAATGACACCGGTTTACCATATACAGCTCATCCAGGCGCTGTCGATGGGCAGTGCAACATCCACCGGGAGACCCGCTTGAGCAACGATCACGGCACACAGGACCTGCCAGACCAAGGGTTGGGCGAGATCGCCCGCGCCTTCGTCGGCGCCCGCCAGCACGGCCACGCACTGGCCGATTTTCCCGGCAACATCCCGCCGGATCTGGTGGCCGCCTACCGCGTGCAGGACCAGGCCATCGCCCTGTGGGACGATGCGGTAGTGGGCTGGAAGGTCGGGTATATCGCCGCCGAGCGCCGCGACAGCTCGGGCGACGACCGCCTGCTGGGCCCGATCTTTGCCCGCAGGCTCTGGAATGCTACCGGTGGAACAGTGGACATTCCGGTGTTCGTTGGTGGCTTCGGCGCGGTCGAGGCGGAGTTCGTGATCCAGCTGCTCGAAGACGCCCCGGCCGACAAGCTGCAGTGGACCGCCGAGGAAGCCGAAGCGCTGCCGGCCAAGCTGTTCATCGGCGTGGAAGTGGCCAGCAGCCCGCTGGCCACCATCAACAAACTGGGCCCGCGCGTGGTGGTGTCGGACTTCGGCAACAACAACGGTCTGGTGCTCGGTGCGGAGATTCCGGACTGGACCCGCCTGGACGACGCCGACCTGCGTGCGGAAACCCGCATCGACGGTGAGGTGGTCGGTACCGGCGGCGCCACGCTGCTGCCCGGTGGGCTGCGCACCGCCTACGCCTTCGCGCTGGTACGTTCGGCGCAACGCGGGCGGCCGCTCAAGGCCGGCGACCTGATCGCCAGCGGCAACGCCACCGGCATCCACGACATCGCGGTTGGCCAGCATGCATTGATCCGTTTCGCCGGCTACGGCGACATTACCTGCAAGGCCATCGCTGCCGGGTAACCGCGCCGGCATGGACAGTCCGCTTGGGAGGGCGCAGATGTTCACTCGCAGAAATTTCCTTGCTACCGGTCTGGGCGCGCTGAGCGTGCCGGTGCTGTCGGCGTGCTCGCGCACGGGCAGCGCCGAGGTAGCCGGCGCGCGGTTGCTGACCGCCACCGACGTGCATGTAGCCGACTACCCCACCGTCACCGCGGTGAAGTGGATCGGCCAGCAGCTTGAACAGAAAACCGGGGGCCGCCTGACGCTGCGCCAATACCACTCCGGCCAGCTTGGCCGTGAGTCCGAGGCGATCGACATGGCGCGTTTCGGCGCCATCGACATCACCCGGGTCTACTCCGGGGCGCTCAACAACGCCTTTCCGCTGACCCAGGCGCTGTGCCTGCCATACGTGTTCGAGTCGGTGGCGCATATGCGCCGCGCCCTCGATGGCGGCATTGCCGAGGCGGTACTGCGCGGCTTCGAAACCCGCGACCTGGTTGGCCTGGCCATCTACGATTCCGGCGCGCGCTGCTTCTACAACACCAAGCACCCCATCGTGGAACCCAGGGACCTGCACGGGCTGAAACTGCGCGTGGCGTCCTCGGACATCTTCATCCAGCTGATGCGCCTGCTCGGTGCCAACCCCACCCCGATGTCGCTGGGCGACACGTTCTCGGGCATGGAAACGCACATGATCGACGGGGCGGAAAACAACATGCGCAGCTTCCATTCCAGCCGTCATTTCGAGGCAGCGCATTACTGGTCGCAGAGCGACCATTCCTACGCCCCGGACGTGCTGTTGATGTCGCGCGACAGCTTCGAGCAACTCAGCCCGGCCGACCGCCAGCTGCTGCTGGAAACCGCGCGCGAATCGGTCACTGTCATGCGCCAACAGTGGGATGCCTCGGAAAACACCGCGCGCCAGGCCGTGGCCGACTTCGGCATCACCTTCAACCAGGTCGACATGCCGGCCTTCCGCAAGGCCGCCCACCCGTTGCTGCAGCAGTACCTGCAGCAGCCGGAACTGGCTGCCCTCACCCGCCGCATCCGCGACTTCGCCTGAGGCCTGCCACGATGTCCGACACGTCATCCGACCTTCCCGTGACCGTGCCCAGCGCGCCGCAGCGGCTGCTCAACGGCATTGCCGAGGGGGCCATCCACATCGCCGTGCTGGCCCTGCTTGGGCTGGTGGTGGTGCAGGGCTGGCAGGTGTTTGCCCGCTATGTCATCAATGATTCACCCAGCTGGACCGAGCCGGTCACGCTGCTGCTGCTGGCCACGGCGATGAGCCTGGGGGCGGCCACCGGCGTACACACCCGCCGCCACTTCGGCTTCTTCCTGCTGGCCGCGCACATGGGGCCAACCCTGCGCCGCGCGGTGGATGTGTTCGCCGCGCTGGTGGTGGCCGTGCTGGGCGTGGTGATTGCCTGGTGGGCGGCGGTGCTGCTGCTGGATGGGCTGGACATCAAGACCGCCGGGGCCAACCTGCCGCAGAGCATCAACTACCTGCCGCTGTCCCTTGGCGGCGCGCTGATGGCGATCTTCGCCGTGAACCAGATGGTGCAGGCGGTGCGTCCGGCCGATGCCAGTGCTGTTGCCGAGGGAGACCGCTGAATCATGGGTATCACGATCCTGTTTACCGTCTTCGCCGTCCTGCTCCTGCTGGGCGTGCCGGTGGCCTATGCACTGGCGGCGGCCGCCCTGGCCACGCTGTGGTACCTGGACCTGCCCACGTTGGTGCTGGTCCAGCAGATTTCCGCCGGCACCGGCTCGGCGTCGCTGATCGCCATTCCGTTGTTCATCTTCGCCGGTGAAATCATGATGCGCGGCGGCATCTCCGAACGCTTGATCTCGTTGGCCTCGTCGCTGGTGGGGCGCATGCGCGGCGGCCTGGGCCAGGTCTCGATCCTGTCCTCGCTGTTCTTCGGCGGCGTGTCCGGCTCGGCCATCGCCGACGTCTCGGCGGTGGGCGGCACGATGATTCCGCAGATGGTCAAGCGTGGCTATGACCGCGATTTCGCGGTCAACGTCAGCATCACCGCCGCGCTGGTGGCGCTGCTGGTACCACCCTCGCATAACCTGATTCTGTTCTCGGCCGCCGCCGGTGGTGGGCTGTCGATCGCCGACCTGTTCGCGGCGGGCATCGTGCCGGCACTGCTGATGACCGTGGCCTTGATGATCACCGGCTACGTGGTGGCGCGGCGACGCGGCTACGGCGTGGAAGTATTCCCGGGTTGGCGCGCGGTGCTGCTGCGCATGGTCTCGGCCCTGCCCGGCCTGGGCCTGGTGGCGCTGATCTTCGTCGGTATCCGCGCGGGCATCTTCACTGCCGTGGAGAGCGCGGCCATCGCCGTGGTCTATGCGCTGCTGGTCACCACCGTGCTGTACCGCCAGCTCAACTGGCGCGAGTTCCTCGGCACGGTTACCCATGCCGCGCGCAGCACCGGGGTCATCCTGTTTGTGATCGCCACCGCCGCGGTGTTCGGCTGGCTGCTGGCCTACCTGCAGGTGCCGGCGGCGGCGGTGGACTTCCTGCAGTCCTTCGCGCACAGCCAGTTCATGGTGCTGCTGATGATCGTGATCATGTTGCTGCTGCTGGGGACCTTCATGGACCTGGCACCGATGATCCTGATCTGCACGCCGATCTTCCTGCCTGTGGCCAAGGCCTACGGCATCGACCCGATCCACTTCGGGCTGGTGCTGGTGCTCACCGGTGGCCTGGGCCTGGTCACCCCGCCGGTAGGCTCGGTGCTGTTCATCGGCACGGCGATCGGCAAGATCAGCGTCGGCGAGAGCATGCGCTCGATCTGGCCGTTCTGGTTCGCCGCGCTGGGCGTGCTGATGATCGTGACCTTCTTCCCCGAGCTGTCGCTGTGGCTGCCGGCGCTGCTGCGCGCCTGAGCCTGGTATCGACCGGGACGCGGCCGCCACGCGCGCGTCCCCCTGCTGCACTGCGGAGATCTTCGATGCGCTTGAGCAAGACCCTGGCCGGCCTCGCCGCCGGCCTGCTGCTGGCCACGGCCGTGCAGGCCGCCCCGCCCTGGACGCGTGGCATCGAACACCAGCGCCAGGCCGATCTCGGCGATGGCACCTTCCTCAACCCGGTACTGGCCGGCGACCGCCCGGACCCCTCGGTGCTCAAGGATGGGGAGGACTACTACCTCACCCTGTCTTCGTTCGATGCCTACCCCGGCCTGCCGATCTGGCACTCGCGCGACCTGGTCAACTGGCAGCCGCTGGGCCATGCGATCCGCACGAACGTGGGGGCGATCTGGGCGCCGGACATCGTCAAGCACCAGGGCCGTTACTTCATCTACTTCCCCGCGCGCACCGCGCAGGGGCGCAGCAACTTCGTGGTCTGGGCCGACAGCATCCACGGCCCGTGGAGCGAGCCGATCGACATCGGGCTGGGTGCTTACATCGACCCGGGCCATGCGGTGGGCGAAGACGGCAAACGCTACCTGTTCCTGAGCGGCGGGGCCTATGTGCCCCTGGCCGACGACGGCCTCAGCGTGGTGGGGACGCCCAGACACGTCTACGACGGTTGGAAATATCCGGAAAGCTGGGATGTGGAGGCCTATGCGCAGGAAGGTCCGAAGATCCACTTCCGCAACGGCTGGTACTACATGACCACCGCCGTGGGCGGCACCGCTGGGCCGCCGACCGGGCACATGGTGATCACCGCGCGTTCCCGTTCGATCCACGGGCCCTGGGTGAATGCGCCCAACAACCCGATCATGCGCACCCGATCGGCGGCCGAGCCCTGGTGGTCGCGCGGGCATGCCACGGTGATCGAAGGCACCGACGGGCGTTGGTGGATGATGTACCACGGCTACGAGAACGGGTACTGGACGCTGGGCCGGCAGGCCCTGCTGGAACCCATCGAGTGGACCGACGATGGTTGGTTCGTGGCCAAGGGCGGCGACCTCGGCCAGCCGCTGCGCAAGCCGGCCGGGACGTCGGTGGGCGCGCATGGCATGGCGTTGTCGGACGACTTCAGCGGCCCGGCGCTGGGCGCGCAGTGGTCGTTCTTCAACCCCGGCCAGGATGAGTACCGCCGGCTGGACTTCAGCGGTGACGGCCTGCTGCTGCAGGGCAAGGGCCTCACCCCGCGCGATGCGTCGCCGTTGACGACCATCGCCGGCGACCCGGCCTACCAGTTCGAGGTGGAGATGGAGATCGCACCGGGCGCGGTCGGCGGCGCCCTGCTGTTCTACAGCGACCGCCTGTACGCAGGCGTGGGCAGCAACGGCGAGGCCTTCGTCATGCATCGCTACGGCGAAGAGCGCCCTGCCCGCCTGGCACCGGGCACCAAAGGGGGGCGGCTCTGGCTGCGGGTCACCAACAACCGCCATATCCTCACCCTGCAGACCAGCAGCGACGGCCATACTTGGCAGAAGTACCCGGTTCAGATGGAAGTCTCCGGCTACCATCACAATGTGGCCGGGAAGTTCCTCGCCCTGAAGCCGGCCTTGTACGCCGCCGGCGACGGCAAGGTACGCTTCCGCAACTTCCGCTACCGCGCCCTCGATTGAGTGGCCCGGTAGACTCTTCCGACTCATCCCGGTTCGAAACGACATGTCATTGCGCAGCAAATCCGATCCGATGCCGCCGCACGGATTGACCAAGGGCAAGGCCGCCACGATCAATGACATCGCGCGCCTGTCCGGGGTATCCAAGAAGACCGTTTCGCGCATCATCAACAACTCACCGCTGGTGCGCAAAGACACCCGTGAGAAGGTCGAAGCGCTGATGCGCGAGGTGGGCTACGCGCCAGATCCGCTGGCGCGTGGGCTGGCCTTCCGCCGCTCGTTCCTGATCGGCATGGTGTACGACAACCCCACCGCCCAGTACATCGTGGACATGCAGTACGGCGCGCTGGACGCGCTGCGCGGCTCCAGTTTCGAACTGGTGGTGCATCCCTGCGATTCGCGCAGCCCCGGCTACATCGAGGGCGTGCGCCGCTTCGTGCAGCAGCAGAAACTGCATGGGGTGATCCTGGTACCGCGTGCGTCCGAAGACCAGGCGCTGGTGGACATGCTGGACGAGATCGGCTGCCGCTTCACCCGCATCGCCGCGCTGCCGCTGGACGACACCTCGCAGATGGTGGTCACCCACGACCGTGACGGTGCCGCCGAAGCCGCCGATTACCTGTTGTCGCTGGGCCACCGCGACATCGCCCTGGTGACCGGCCCCAGTGCGTACCGTTCAGCGCACGAACGCACCGCCGGTTTCATCGACGCCCTGGCCCAGCGCGGCATCGAGTTGCCGCCGGCGCGCATCGTGGAGGCCGGCTACACCTTCGAATCCGGCGTGGCCGCGGCCGAGAAACTGCTGCTGGGCAAGCAACGCCCCACGGCGATCTTCACCGGCAACGATGAAATGGCCGCCGGCATCTACAAGGTGGCGCTGCGCGCGGGCATCAACATCCCGCGCCAGCTGTCCATCATCGGCTACGACGACAGCCCGTTGGCCTCGCGCCTGTGGCCGTCGCTCACCTCGGTGCGCCGCCACACCCGTGACACCGGGCGTACTGCGGCGGCCATGCTGATCCAGCCCGATGGCCAGGCCGCGCTGCAGATTGCCAGCGTGCGCCCGCACCTGATCGTGCGCGATTCCTGCCAGCCCCCCGAGGATTGACCCACGCCGCGATGGCAGCGCCGCGCATTCATGATCAACGCGTCGCCACGCGCCCGTGCAATCGCTTGCCGATCGCACGGCTTTTCTGACATGGACACCGTGCCGGGACCTTCCCCGGCTATCGTGCGATGCAAAATGACACCGGTTTCCTATGTGGCTAGAATGGCCGGAAATCGCGCCGGGGCCGACCCGTCGGCCCACCCCTGCTCTGGAGACGCCATGTACTGCAAGACCCACTACGCCACCCATCCCGACGCCATCAAGGGCGCCAGCAACGACGACCTGCGCGAGCTGTACCTGCTCGACGGCCTGTTCAACGCCGATGCGGTGACGCTCAAGTACACCCACTACGAGCGCTTCGTGCTGGGCGGCGCGGCCCCGGTCAACGGCCCGCTGTCGCTGCCGCGGCAGACCGAACCGGCCTCGGCCGCCGGCCACCCGTTCCTGGAACGCCGCGAGCTGGGCATCATCAACGTGGGCGCCGGCACCGGCACCGTCACCGTGGATGGCACCGTGTTCACCCTCGGCCCCAAGGACGGGCTGTATGTGGCCATGGGCAGTGAAGAGGTGGTGTTTGCCTCCAACGATGCGGCCAGCCCGGCACAGTTCTACCTGGCCTCCACGCCGGCGCACGCGCGTTTTGAAACCAAGCAGCTGTCCATCAAGGACGCTGTCGCCCTGGACCGTGGCGCGCTGGAAACCAGCAACGAGCGCACCATCTACCAGTACATCGTGCCGGCCACCTGCCAGTCCTCGCAGCTGCTGCTGGGGCTGACCGTGCTCAAGCCGGGCAGCGTCTGGAACACCATGCCGCCGCACCTGCACGACCGCCGCAGCGAGGTCTATTTCTACTTCGACCTGGGCCAGAACGACCGCGTGTACCACTTCATGGGCGAGCCCGAGGCGCAGCGCCACATCGTCATCCAGAACAACGAAGCGGTGGTGTCCCCGCCGTGGTCGATCCACATGGGCGCCGGCACCAGCAACTACGCCTTCATCTGGGCGATGGGCGGCGAAAACCTGGATTACACCGACATGCACGTGCTGGACATCTGCCAGCTCAAGTGACCCCGATGCGCCACCCGCACCACGCGGGCGGCGCCTGTGCCGCATTGGAAAAGGACCGCATACGCAATGGCTAATCCGTTCAGTCTGGAAGGCAAGGTCGCCCTGGTCACCGGTGGCAACACCGGCCTGGGGCAGGGCATCGCGGTGGCATTGGCGCAGGCCGGTGCCGACGTGGCCGTGGCCGGCATCCAACCGCCCACCGAGACCATCGCCGCCATCACCTCGCTGGGCCGTCGCTGCCTGGCCATCGAAGCCAACCTCATCAGCATCGAGCCGGTCGAGCGGGTCATCCGCGAAACCCTCGAGGGTCTGGGGGGCCTGGACATCCTGGTCAACAATGCCGGCCTGATCCGTCGCGCCGATGCGGTGGACTTCAGCGAGCAGGACTGGGATGACGTGATGAACGTCAACATCAAGTCCGCGTTCTTCATCTCGCAGGCCGCCGGCCGGCACTTCATTGCCCAGGGCCGCGGCAAGATCATCAACATCGCCTCGATGCTGTCCTTCCAGGGCGGCATCCGCGTGCCGTCCTACACGGCCAGCAAGAGCGGCATCGCCGGCATCACCCGCCTGCTGGCCAACGAGTGGGCGGCCAAGGGCATCAACGTCAACGCGATCGCCCCCGGTTACATGGCCACCGACAACACCGCCGCGCTGCGTGCTGATCAGGACCGCAACAAGTCCATCCTCGACCGCATCCCGGCCGCGCGCTGGGGCACGCCGGAAGACCTGGGCGGCACGGCCGTGTTCCTGGCCTCCCGCGCCTCGGATTACGTCAACGGCGCGGTGCTGCCGGTTGATGGCGGTTGGCTCGCTCGGTAAGCGACAGCACCGAACGATGCGCCCACGCGGGCAGACGATGGGCGCCCTTGGGCGCCCATCTGTCATTCAGGCACCCATCTGCCCGGTAGTGCCGGCCGCTGGCCGGCAGCTCTCAGGCCCCCCATCTGCCCGGTAGTCCCGGCCGCTGGCCGGCAGCTCTCCACCCAGGAGCATGACCATGCTGCGTTTGTTGTTGTCCCTGTCGTTGCTGCTCGCGGCCCCCAGCGCGCTGTGCGCCCCACACCGCATCTTCATTGCCGGGGATTCCACCGCCGCCGCGTACGGCCCGGAGCGCGCACCACAGGCCGGCTGGGGCCAGGCCTTGCAGAGCTATCTCGACCCGACCTTGTGGGAGGTCCGCAACCACGCCAAGGGCGGCCGCAGCACGCGCAGCTTCATCGAGGAAAAGCGCCTGGATGCGATCGCCGCCGAGCTCCAGCGCGGCGACGTGCTGCTGATCCAATTCGGCCACAACGACGCCAAGCTCGAAGACCCCACGCGCTACACCGATCCCCGCACCGCGTACCCGCAGTACCTCATGCGTTACGTACAGCTGGCCCGCGACAAGGGCGCCACGCCGGTGCTGATCACGCCGGTGGCGCGGCTGCTGTACGACTTCGGCTCACTGCTGGACACCCATGCGTTGTACACCCAGGCGATGCAGCAGCTGGCCACGCGCGAGCAGGTGGCGCTGATCGACCTCAACGACAGCTCCACGCGCTGGATCCGCGCGTTGGGCGAGCAGGGCGCGCGGCCGTACTTCCTGTTCGTGCCTGAGCAGAACAAGGCCGACGGCACCCACTTCAGTACCGCCGGTGCGAATGCGGTGGCGTGCCTGGTCGTGCGTGACTGGGTTGTGCTGCAGCCCACGCTGAAACCGGCGCTGAAACGCGATATCGATTGCGACGCGCGCAGTGCAGGGCAGGGTGCGGATGCGTCCAAACCCTCGCGCGTGGCGCACGCGCGCGACATCGCGATCACCCAGCCTGGCCCCCATGGCGGCGCCGGCCCCACGACCGCCTATCCGTTCTTCGCCAACGACACCGACCTGCCGTTCGTGCTGCGCAAGCGCGTGCTGCATAAAGGCGCCGGCATCGGCCTGCACCCGCAGCACAAGGACGAGATCTACTACATCGTCAGCGGGCGCGGCAGCTATGTGCTGGACGGCAAGCAGCATGACGTGGCGGCAGGCGACGCGCTGCTGACCCGCACCGGGAGCGTGCACGCGCTGCAGCAGGTGGGCGACGAGGACCTGGTGGTTCTGCTGGCTTATCCGCGGTAGGTACCGATCGTTGGTCGGCACCGGCCATGCTCACTGCTGCTGGCCAGCAGCCGGTTCCGGCCCGAAATGCAGCACGCCGAGCCTGGCCAGGTCATCGGGGCGTGCGTAGTACGCCTCTTCAAACTGCTCCAGCGCGTCCTGCTCCGCGGGCGTCATCGCCGCGTACAGATCGCTCAACTCGGTCACCGCCGGATCATCCTCGAAGCGATCCAGCAGCCCGCGCATACCGGCCAGCGCCGCATGCGTCTGTTCGGCACCGATGGCACGCAGCCCTCGCAGTGCCACCTGGCAGGTGGGATCGCCCCAGTTGCACAGGAACTGCATGAAGCCGCCGTTGTTGATGTCCGCTTCCATCCGCCACAACGCCACCAGCAGCTGGTCCTGCGCAGACAGCGCGTCCAGCGCCCAGTCCAGTGCATGCAGCCGCTGCATTGCGTGTTCGTAGCGTGCATCCCACAACAGGTCCAGCACGTTGACCATGCCGGTGGCCGACGCCGGCGACAGTGCCGGCCAATTCGCGCCGACGCCGTCGTCCGTCACCACCCACTGCGCACGTTGCTTCGCCGACGCCTCCTCCAGTCGCGGGTTGCGCGTGAGGAACTCACCGACCTGCGCGCCGTTGGCCAGCCGCAGGTGCACGTGGGTGGCATCGAAGTGGATGGCCTGGATGCGGAACGCGGACAGGGGCATGGCGCTGGACAGTGGTACGGGCAGGGCCCCGGACCATAGCAGAGCCTGCCGTCCGATCCTTCCCTCGCGTGCAATGTCGCGCGAACGGCAGCCGACCAACGGTCGGCTCTACGGATCAGACGTCGCCGCCAGCCTCCCAGCCTTCGCCGGTACCCTTCTGGAACACGGTGTCGCCGTCCTGCACCTCACCGGCCGGCAGATGCGCCTTCGCTTCCAGTGCCGCATAGATCGGCGTGAAATCCGGCGCGGTGGCCTGCATCAACTGCTCGAAGCTGTCGATCACGAAGTAGGTCTTCTGGAAGGTGTCGATCCTGTAGCGCGTACGCATGATCCGCTCCAGGTCGAAACCGATGCGGTTGGGCGCGGCCGACTCCAGCGAATACAGCGATTCGCCCTTGGACGACACGATGCCCGCGCCGTAGATGCGCAGCCCTTCGTCGGTATTGATCAGCCCGAACTCCACCGTGTACCAGTACAGGCGGGTGAGGTGCTGCAGCGCGTCGGGGCCAATCGCATGCGCCTTGACGCCACCACGGCCATAGGCGGCCATGTAATCGGCGAACACCGGGTTCATCAGCAGCGGCACGTGCCCGAACAGGTCATGGAACATGTCCGGCTCGGCGATGTAGTCGATCTGGTCGGGGCGGCGGATCCACCAGGTCACCGGGAAGCGGCGGTTGGCCAGATGATCGAAGAAATCCAGTTCCGGCAGCAGGCCTTCCACGCCCACCAGGGTCCAGCCGGTGGCCGCGCCCAGCACCTCGTTGAGCTGGTCGAAGCGCGGAATCATATGCGCGCTCATGCCCATCTCGTCCTGGGCGTGCAGGAACTCCTTGCTGGCCCGGCCTTCCAGCAGCTCACGCTGGCGCTGGTACAGCGTGCTCCAGGTGGCGTGGTCGTCGGCGGTGTAGGTGTCCCACGGCTGTTCCACGATGGCGGTGGTATACACCGGCACGTATCCCTTGTCGGTCTGTTGGTGTTCGACACGGCGCGGGGTGGTGGCGGTTTCCATCGTGGTGGTCTCCTGGGAAGTCATCCATCGATGCTAGAGCAGGGTGCGCGCAAGAGGATTGCAAAGTTGCAGGGATATGCCCGATTGGCGCAATATCCTTGCGTCCCCTTCATGTTGCGGAGCAGCAATGGCCGGTGAACCCCAGTTCGACCGCACGGATCTGCGCCTGCTGGCCGAAATCCAGCAGCATGGCCGCGCCACCAATGCCGAGCTTGCCGCCCGGGTGAACCTGTCCCCGTCGGCCTGCCTGCGCCGCGTGCAGCGGCTGGAGAACGAAGGGGTGATCGCCGGCTACGGTGCACGTCTTGAGCCCCGCCGGATCGGGCTGGGTCTGCAGGCGTTCGTGCGGGTGCAGTTGGAAAAGCACGACCAGCACGCGATCGGGGTATTCGCCGACAGCGTGCTGGAGTGGGATGAAGTGGTGGCCTGCCACGCGCTCACCGGCGACATGGATTACCTGCTGCAGATCTACGTGCGCGACCTGGAGCATTTCTCCCGTTTCCTGCTGGACAAACTGCTCAATGCCGCCGGCGTGGCCGACGTCAATTCCAGCTTTGTGCTGCGCACGGTGAAGGAATTCCGCGCGCTGCCGTTGTCGCAGTTGGAATGACGCCGATCGCATTGGCGATCAACCGGTAGCGCCGACCGTTGATCGGCGGCGCGCCCATTCCAACGTGCTGGACCCCACCGTTGGTCGACTGTGCACTGCGTCCCAATGCTCAACACGGATGTGGGATTCGTCCTGATCCGATCAAAGGCACTACGCCCTTGCGTGCCCTGCGTTTGCCGCCTCGTCCCCCTTTCTGCTGACGCAATTGCCTCTGTAAACGCTGACGCCCACCAACGCACCATGCGCCCGTGCGTTAGGGAGAAAGCGAATGGGCAGGGATGCTGACGCGTCGGCAGGGCAGCCGGCAGGGACAATCACATGATGGCCGCCTTGATGGCGACCGTGCGTGCAGGCAACGCGAAACGGTTCCTGCGCCTGCATACGGCGTTGGGTCCTGACGAACTGGTGGCTGAAACGTTCGATGGCCTGGAGCAGATCGACGGGGAGGGGTTTCAATGGTCTGTTACTGCGCTGTCGCGGGACGCCGGGCTGCCACTGGGTGGGCTGATTGGCCAAGCGGCGCTGTTGCAGCTGGAGCTGGCCGACAGCAACCTGCGGCCATTCCATGGCCGGATCACAGCCGCCGAACGCATCGGCAGCAACGGCGGACTGGCGCGGTATCGCCTGCGCCTGCAGCCATGGCTGGCGTTTCTGGGCCAGCGCGTGGACAGCTATGTGTTCCATGACGCCAGCGTGGTCGACATCGTCGAGAACGTGTTCGCCGATTACAGCGGGTTGGTCCCGGCATGGCGCTGGGATCTGACCGACCGCAGCCTGTACGCCAAGCGCAGCCTGACCACCCAGTACCAGGAAACCGACCTGGCCTTCGTGCAGCGCCTGCTGGCGGAAGAGGGAATCTATTACTGGTTTGAACACGCCGGTGAGCCAGCAACGGCTGCGCTGGGTGCGCATACTCTCATTCTGGCCGACAACCCCCATGGTGCCCGGCTACTGGGCCGGGTGCGCTTCCATCGCGCAGATGCCTCCGAACGGACCGACAGCGTGCAACAGTGGTCGGTGTCCAGGCGTTGGTGCCCGTCGAAAGTGACGCGTACCACGTGGGACTACCGCACGATGGAACTGCGCTGCGCCAGCGCCGAGGTACAGACCGGACATGCAGCGTCTGCCGAAGACGCGGATATGTGTGGCCCCTACGGCTGGTATGGTCACGACGGCGGCCAGCGCCGCGCGCAGCAGCATCTGGATGCACTGCGTGTTCGCGCGCATACGATTGAAGGCCAGGGCAAGTGGCGCCAGCTCACCCCGGGGGCGCAGTTCCAGCTGGGACAGCATCCGGGCGTGGACGCGGGCACCGCGTTCCTGTGCCTGTCGGTGCAACACCAGGCGCGCAACAATTTCGAGGCCGACGTATTCGATGCGCTGGAGCAGCAGCTCGGGCCGGCCGCGCAGGCGCCGCTCAGCCTGCCGGGCGCATTGACCGGCTTGTCCGTGGCCAATGCGTCGCCGGACCTCACCACCACCTTCTACGACAACCGCTTCGTGGCCATTCCGGCCGATGTTGTGTATCGCCCGCAGACCGAAGACGGCCATGGCAGCCGCCTGCATCCGCGCCCGTCGATCACCGGCACGCTCAGCGCGATCGTGGTCAGCGATGGCGAGCCGCTGCAGTCTGATCGCGATCACCGCATCAAGGTGCAGTTCCCGTGGCAGCGCGGTGGCAGTTCCAGCACCGGCTTGCCCCATCCCGGCGGCGACGACAACGCCCCGGCCAACGGCGGTGCCTGGACCTGGGTACGCGTGATGACCCCGTGGGCCGGCGACAACTGGGGCGGCGTGGTGCTGCCGCGTCGTGGCCAGGAAGTGCTGGTGGCGTTCCTCGAGGGCGACATCGATCGCCCGATCGTGGTCGGCGCGGTCTACAACGGCCGCGGCCAGACCGATGCGGCCCACAACCAGGTCGCCAGCGGCGGCGCCAACGCCACCGGCAATGCCCCGGCGTGGTTCGACGGCAATGAGCACGCTGCTGTCTACACCGGCTTCAAGAGCCAGGCACTGGCCGACAGCCAAGGCGGGCAGGGTGGCTACCAGCAGATGCGCCTGGATGACACACCGGGCCAAGGCCGCGCGCAGCTGTCCACTACCCAGCATGCCACCACGTTGACGCTGGGGCACCTGAAAGGCGGCGAAGACAACGTGCGCGAGACCGAGCGCGGTTTTGGTGCCGAGCTTTCCACGCAGGCATTCGGTGCGTTGCGCGCCGGGCAGGGACTGCTGCTCAGTACCGAGCCGGGCGAACCCCAGCTGGCCGCCAATCAGGCGCTGACCCAGCTGCAGGAAAGTGCCGAACTGCTGCAATCGCTCAACGAATCGGCAGTGAACCAGCAGGCCCAACTGCCTGAGGAACCGACCAAGCTTCAGGCCCACGACGCGCTGGAAAAACTGCAGGAAAGCCTGCGCGCCACCCAGAGTGGCAGTGCGGCGGGCAGCATCAGCGGCGGCGACGGCGATGCCCCCGGGTGGGACAAGCCGGTGCTGATGGGCAGCGGCGTAGCCGGTGTGATGAGCCTGACACCGGCCGACCAGGTCTGGGTGAGCGGTACGCATACGACGCTGGCCTCAGGCGTGGCGCTGAACTGGCTGAGCCAGGGCTCGATCACGATGGCGGTGGCCGGTGGACTGGTGCTGTACACAGCCGGTGCCGAGCCGAAGCCTGAAAGCCCGAACCAGGAAAGTGGCATCGCGCTGCATGCGGCGCAGGGCAAGGTGAGTGCGCGCGCGCACAAGAACCAGGCAATCCTGGCAGCCAAGACCAACGTGAAGATCACCAGCACCCAGGCCGATGTGCAGTTGTCGGCGCCGAGCAAGCATCTGCTGGCGACGGCGGCCGGCGCCTATATCCGGATCGAGGGGGACAACATCGAGCTGGGCGCGCCGGGGAAGGTGGAGTTCAAGGGTACGCAGCGGGAGTGGACTGGGGCGAGGACGATGGCGGGCGCTCCCCTCAATCTTGGGGAGTCGAAGGTTCGCATGTGCGAGCTTACGGCAGTCCAGGCGAGCAGAATCAGTGCCGCAACTGTGGAGCTTGGTTGAATGAACGGGCTTGATCATAGGCTGTTTTTACAGCATGAATTTGCACTCGTAGATCCTCAGCACGTCTCAGATTCAAGCATTCTCCAACTTCCTCTTCATCCTCTCGTTCCCGATGGGCTGAGCCGGCACGCACGATTGATGCCGCGTTTGGTTCAGTTGGGTGAGCTGCGTGAATCTGAAAAAT
>JAHREJ010000057.1 GCA_021733645.1 Bacillus subtilis subsp. subtilis
ATCCCGACGTCGTCAATGTGGGGCAGCGGCTGATTATGCCTGACTTCACGCGATACACCGTTGTTGCCGGGGACACGCTGTCGGCATTGGCTGCGCGCTTCTATGGCGACGCCTCCCTATATCCGCTTATCGCCGCCGTCAATGGCATCGCCGATCCTGGCGTCATCGACGTCGGGCAGGTACTGGTCATATTCATCGGGCGTAGCGACGGGTTCGGCCTAAGGATCGTGGACCGCAACGAGAACGATCCCCGCCTGTGGTACTACCGGTTCCAGACCTCCGCGATCGGCTGGAACCCCGGAGTCAACGTCCTGCTTCCCGATGACTACCGCACCAGCGGACGCACCTATCCCGTCCTCTACCTGTTCCACGGCGGCGGCACCGACCAGGATTTCCGCACGTTCGACTTTCTGGGCATCCGCGACCTGACCGCCGGAAAGCCGATCATCATCGTGATGCCCGACGGCGGGCACGCGGGCTGGTATTCCAACCCGGTCAGCTCGTTCGTCGGCCCACGGAACTGGGAGACATTCCACATCGCCCAGCTGCTCCCCTGGATCGAGGCGAACTTCCGAACCTACGCCGAATACGACGGCCGCGCGGTCGCCGGGTTTTCGATGGGTGGCTTCGGCGCGCTGAAGTACGCAGCAAAGTACTACGGCCACTTCGCGTCGGCGAGCAGCCACTCCGGACCGGCAAGTCTGCGCCGCGACTTCGGCCTGGTAGTGCATTGGGCAAACCTGTCCTCGGCGGTGCTGGATCTAGGCGGCGGCACGGTTTACGGCGCGCCGCTCTGGGACCAAGCTAGGGTCAGCGCCGACAACCCGGTCGAGCGTATCGACAGCTACCGCAACAAGCGGATCTTCCTGGTCGCCGGCACCAGTCCGGACCCGGCCAACTGGTTCGACAGCGTGAACGAGACCCAGGTGCTAGCCGGGCAGAGGGAGTTCCGCGAACGCCTCAGCAACGCCGGCATCCCGCATGAATCGCACGAGGTGCCTGGCGGTCACGTCTTCCGGCCCGACATGTTCCGTCTCGACCTCGACGGCATCGTCGCCCGGCTGCGCCCCGCGAGCATCGGGGCGGCCGCAGAACGCGCCGATTAGCCGCACCACGTATACCCCGCGGGCAGGTGGCCGCTGGCCGATAGCCTCATGTGTGTGAGCGTGGGCGAGTCAGTTGCGCAGTCGCTGCAACAGTGGGATCGCAAGCTGTGGGACGTGGCGATGCTCCACGCGTGCAACGCCGTCGACGAGACCGGCAGGAAGCGCTATCCCACGCTGGGCGTCGGCACTCGATTCCGGACGGCGCTACGGGATTCACTCGACATTTACGGAGTGATGGCCACGCCTGGCGTCGACCTGGAAAAGACTCGCTTCCCTGTCGGGGTGAGATCGGACTTGCTGCCGGATAAGCGCCCCGACATCGCCGACGTCCTGTATGGAATTCACCGGTGGTTGCACGGTCATGCTGACGAATCCTCGGTTGAATTCGAAGTAAGCCCGTACGTGAACGCCAGTGCCGCACTCCGCATTGCCAATGACGGCAAAATTCAGCTGCCAAAGTCCGCAATACTGGGTTTGCTGGCCGTTGCCGTGTTTGCGCCGGAGAACAAGGGCGAGGTCATTCCCCCGGACTATCAGCTCAGCTGGTATGACCACGTGTTCTTCATCAGTGTTTGGTGGGGGTGGCAAGACCATTTCCGCGAAATCGTCAACGTCGACCGGGCATCGCTGGTCGCCCTCGACTTCGGCGACCTGTGGAATGGCTGGACGCCAGTTGGGTAATCCTGGTCGCTTGTCGCCCCGCCGGGCTGGGTTAGATTGCCCGGCTCCTCAACCCGCCGTTTCGGCGTGCATCGTCGCCGGGCTAGGTTAGATTGCCCGGCTCCTCAACCCGCCGTTTCGGCGTGCATCGTCGCCGGGCTAGCCGTCTCGGTCAGCGGACCGGATCGTCGACGCCGCCGCCTGCGCGGCGGCTACCTGGCCGAACGTGGACGGCGGCGGCGCTAGAGTCCCGGGGCGCTCGACGACCTCGGTCGCCCGCGCCGCGGCACCGAGAACCATGGCCCGGTCGGATTCGTCCGCGAACTCGCGCTGTGCTGCCCGCACGACCAGGGCAATTTGGGTTTGCACCGCTACACGGCGCGACGGGTCGACGCAGTTCTGGGCGACCGCGCTGAGCAGCTGCAGCAGCGCAGTGAGCACCAGCGGCTCACGCGAGCCGTAGCGGCGGATCTGGGCACATCCGACGTGCAGGTAGGTGGCGAAGCTGGGGTACGGCAGCCAGAAGAGGAGCTCCCCGGCGCGGTCGCGGCGCACGTCGTCCGGCAGCGCCCGCGATGCCAGCACCGACTCCACGGCCGAAAGATGGTGCACGACTTGGATCGCCGTGTACGGGTCGTTGAGTGCGGGCGATAGTGCCCGCAGCGCGATATCCACCATCTGCCGCAATCCGAAGCGGATGTCCTGCTGCAGGGTGCGCTCGAATCCGATGTGCACATGACGTAAGCAGCGTTGCGGGAAGTCAGACCCTGGCGCGCCCGGCGCGGTGCCCCTGCGCCAGCACCAGCCGAGCAGGCCCCCGGCGGTGACGTAATCGCCGACGAAGGTAACCAGCAGCGCCGTATACCGGCTGGCTGCCGCCAATTCGGCGATGTCGTCGACGTCGACGGTTTGTAGGTAACCCGAGTGCGGGGCCAACAGCGGCACCGCATCAGCCGGGGGGCTGGGCGGTGTCTCTACTTGTCGATCCGCCGTATCCGATTCCGGATACAACTGGTCAACCAGCCCCAGCGTGCGCAGCCGCACCTTGTCCATGATCGTGTCTATCTGGATCGAGTGCATGAGGTGGTGCAGGAAGTAGATCAGCGCGGCGATGCTGACGAATGCCAGCGCGAGTGACCCGGTGACCGCGACTTTGGGAATGAACGCCCCGCCGTCGCGGTGCTCCCCGACGGTGTGTAGCCCACCGGTGCTGTAGGCGAAGGTGCAGGCAAAGATCGCCAGCACCACCTGGTTGGGCACATCGCGCAGGAAGGTTCGTAGCAACCGCACCGAGAACTGGCTGGAGGCGATCTGTAGGGACAGCACCGTCAGCGAGAAGACGATGCCGATGGTGGTGATCATCGTGGCCGACACCACGATCAGCACGCCTCGGGCGTCGCCTGGGGTGCCCTGAAACATCAGCTTGTCGATCAGCGTGCCGGATTTCACGGGAATCATCGACAGGACCGCTCCCGACCCCAGACCGATCGCAACGCCGAATGTCGGCAGCACCCAGACTGCGCCCTGTAAGTAATCCAGTATGGCTTTGCGACGGTTGAGCATGCTGGTTGCGGTCACCGAATAAGCATGCACCCATCCGCGAGCACTAGGCGGAACTACGTAACACTTCGATGCGGCAGTAGAAGCATTTTTCCGCTCTCGCTTCGCCGAGCGTGCACTCATGGCGAGTTTCCGGCCGTTAACCCCAAGTGATCGCTGCAACACTTGGCCAGAGGTGTTGGCGCTGCATGGGTTATCAGAAGGGGTTTCGGGGTCGGGGGGATCGGGTGGCCGATGGGGTGCAGGGGAAGTTCTGGAAGGCGCTCGAATCGGGGTTATCGCCGACGGTGTGTCCTGCTTTCCTACCAAGGCCGACTGCAGGCGGATCCGTGGCGTGCCGGTGTTCGACGGCTATACGCGGATGGTCGCCCGGCTGATGGGATCGCTCGCCGTGTTGCGGTCGGTGAGCATTCCAAAGGGCTACCGGGACTTCGGCTTTGGCAGTCTACGTGCGGTGGCGCCGAAAAACTGCCCGGACGTGAGTGGCTGAGGCGGCCCAATTTCGGACTAGGATTTCTGGCCGCTGGAAGTCACTGATGACACCGTACGTCACCCTTGATCGACAAGTGCGGATGTGGGGACCCGTCCGGGGTCCCCACATCGTGGTGGTCGCTGTTTAGCTCGAGGTCACGTGCTGCGGGCAGTAGGCCGACGCGGCGTCAACGGCGAACGTCTTGGCGCCCTTGGCGCTCAGACCGGTCGCCTTGGCCACCGCCTTGATGACCGCTTTGGCCGAGTGACCCTCGTCGAGGGCGTCGCAGACGGCGTGCGCGTCCTTGATGGCGCGCGCTGCGCTCGGCGGAGTGATCCCGTCCGCCTGCAGCTGCGCGAGGAACGCTTCGTCGGTCGAGCTTGCGCTGGCGGTCCCGGCGAAGCCGAGTGCGGCCAGGCCCAAAGTGGCGGCAGTCAAGGTGGTGCCAACCATGGAGGCGGCGAAACGGCGAGTGAACATTGATGATCTCCTTGTGCTGATGTCATCGGAGGTTGCGCTGGTTTGCGTGCCCTCAGAATCAGCACCGGGCCTTGACAGATTCTCAATAAATCCTTGGCAATATCGATACCGGTTCGACGGTGTCCCGACAGTGCAAGGAGAACGGTCCGCCATGGCTGTGCCGGAGCGCGTCAGGCGAATGAGACAACACGGAACGTGCACTCGGCGCACCGGGTCGCCAGCAACGCGGCACGCGGGGCGCCCTGGTTCTTACCCCGACGAATTTGAGAGCGAGACCACGAAGCCAACTATGCGGCCGCCCTCGCGGGTGGCGCCGATCACATTGTTGTAGCCATGCGTGAGGCTAGATCAACCCTTGTGCCCCCGGCAGGATTCGAACCTGCGGCCTTCTGCTCCGGAGGCAGACGCTCTATCCCCTGAGCTACGGGGGCGCACGACGACACGTTGCGCCATGGGGCCCCGCCAGAGTAGCGCATCGCGGCTACCCACTGACCACCGCAACGGATTCGAAGCCCAACCACCTCAGCCCATAGGATGGACGTTCGTGACCCCCGCTGACCTGGCTGAGCTGCTCAAAGCGACCGCGGCCGCGGTGCTGGCCGAGCGCGGCCTCGATGCCTCCGCGTTGCCGCAGATGGTCACGGTGGAACGCCCGCGCATTCCCGAGCACGGCGACTATGCCAGTAACCTGGCGATGCAGCTCGCCAAGAAAGTCGGCACCAACCCGCGTGAGCTGGCCGGATGGCTTGCCGAGGCACTGACAAAGGTCGACGGTATCGCCTCGGCGGAGGTGGCCGGGCCGGGCTTTATCAACATGCGGCTGGAAACCGCCGCCCAGGCTAAAGTCGTTACCAGCGTTATCGACGCCGGCCACAGCTACGGTCACTCGCTGCTGCTGGCCGGGCGCAAGGTCAACCTGGAATTCGTCTCCGCCAACCCCACCGGACCGATCCACATCGGCGGTACCCGTTGGGCCGCGGTCGGTGACGCGCTGGGCCGTTTGCTCACCACCCAGGGCGCCGACGTGGTCCGCGAATACTATTTCAACGACCACGGCGCCCAGATCGACCGATTCGCCAACTCCCTGATCGCCGCGGCCAAGGGCGAACCCACGCCCCAAGACGGCTACGCGGGCAGCTACATCACCAACATCGCCGAGCAGGTGCTGCAGAAGGCGCCTGACGCGCTGAGTCTGCCAGACGCAGAGTTGCGCGAGACCTTCCGCGCAATCGGCGTCGACTTGATGTTCGACCACATCAAACAGTCTCTGCACGAGTTCGGTACCGACTTCGACGTCTACACCCACGAAGACTCGATGCACACCGGCGGCCGGGTCGAGAACGCCATCGCCCGACTCCGCGAAACCGGCAACATCTACGAGAAGGACGGCGCAACCTGGTTGCGCACCAGCGCATTTGGTGACGACAAGGACCGCGTCGTGATCAAGAGCGACGGCAAACCGGCATATATCGCCGGTGATCTCGCCTACTACTTGGACAAACGCCAACGCGGTTTTGACTTGTGCATCTACATGCTCGGCGCCGACCATCACGGCTACATCGCCCGGCTAAAGGCCGCGGCCGCCGCCTTCGGTGACGACCCGGCCACCGTCGAGGTGCTCATTGGGCAGATGGTGAACCTGGTCCGCGACGGCCAACCGGTCCGGATGAGCAAACGTGCAGGCACCGTGCTCACCCTCGACGACCTGGTCGAGGCGATCGGCGTGGACGCCGCACGTTACAGCCTGATCCGCTCCTCGGTGGACACCGCGATCGACATCGACCTGGCGCTATGGTCCTCGGCGTCGAACGAAAACCCGGTCTATTACGTGCAATACGCGCATGCCCGGCTCTCAGCGCTGGCTCGCAACGCCGCCGAACTCGCCCTGATCCCGGATACAAACCACCTCGAACTGCTTAACCACGACAAGGAGGGCACGCTGCTGCGCACCCTCGGCGAATTCCCGAGGGTGCTCGAGACCGCGGCCTCCCTGCGGGAACCGCACCGGGTCTGCCGCTACCTGGAAGACCTGGCCGGCGACTATCACCGGTTCTACGACTCGTGCCGAGTGTTGCCGCAAGGCGACGAGCAGCCCACCGACCTGCACACCGCGCGCCTAGCGTTGTGCCAGGCCACCCGTCAGGTCATCGCCAACGGGCTGGCGATCATCGGCGTCACCGCACCGGAGCGAATGTGAACGAGCTGCTGCACTTAGCGCCGAATGTGTGGCCGCGCAATACTACTCGCGATGAAGTCGGTGTGGTCTGCATCGCAGGAATTCCACTGACGCAGCTCGCCCAGGAGTACGGGACCCCGCTGTTCGTCATCGACGAGGACGACTTTCGCTCGCGCTGCCGAGAAACCGCCGCGGCCTTTGGAAGTGGGGCGAACGTGCACTATGCCGCCAAGGCGTTCCTGTGCAGCGAAGTAGCCCGGTGGATCAGCGAAGAAGGGCTCTGTCTGGACGTTTGCACCGGTGGGGAGTTGGCGGTCGCGCTGCACGCTAGCTTTCCGCCCGAGCGAATTACCTTGCACGGCAACAACAAATCGGTCTCAGAGTTGACCGCTGCGGTCAAAGCCGGAGTCGGCCATATTGTCGTCGATTCGATGACCGAGATCGAGCGCCTCGACGCCATCGCGGGCGAGGCCGGAATCGTCCAGGATGTCCTGGTGCGTCTCACCGTCGGTGTCGAGGCGCACACCCACGAGTTCATCTCCACCGCGCACGAGGACCAGAAATTCGGGTTATCGGTGGCCAGCGGCGCGGCCATGGCAGCGGTGCGGCGCGTTTTCGCCACTGATCACCTGCGCCTGGTTGGGCTACACAGCCACATCGGTTCGCAGATCTTCGACGTGGACGGCTTCGAACTCGCCGCGCACCGTGTCATCGGCCTGCTACGCGACGTCGTCGGCGAGTTCGGTCCCGAAAAGACGGCACAGATCGCGACCGTCGATCTCGGTGGCGGCTTGGGCATCTCGTATTTGCCGTCCGACGACCCACCGCCGATAGCCGAGCTCGCGGCCAAGCTGGGTACCATCGTGAGCGACGAGTCAACGGCCGTGGGGCTGCCGACGCCCAAGCTCGTTGTGGAGCCCGGACGCGCCATCGCCGGACCGGGCACCATCACGTTGTATGAGGTCGGCACCGTTAAGGACGTCGATGTCAGCGCCACAGCGCATCGACGTTACGTCAGTGTCGACGGCGGCATGAGCGACAACATCCGCACCGCGCTCTACGGCGCGCAGTATGACGTCCGGCTGGTGTCTCGAGTCAGCGACGCCCCGCCGGTACCGGCCCGTCTGGTCGGAAAGCACTGCGAAAGTGGCGATATCATCGTGCGGGACACCTGGGTGCCCGACGATATTCGGCCCGGCGATCTGGTTGCGGTTGCCGCCACCGGCGCTTACTGCTATTCGCTGTCGAGTCGTTACAACATGGTCGGCCGTCCCGCTGTGGTAGCGGTGCACGCGGGCAACGCTCGCCTGGTCCTGCGTCGGGAGACGGTCGACGATTTGCTGAGTTTGGAAGTGAGGTGACCCGTGCCCGGTGACGAAAAGCCGGTCGGCGTAGCGGTACTCGGTTTGGGCAACGTCGGCAGCGAGGTTGTCCGCATCATCGAGAACAGCGCCGAGGATCTCGCGGCTCGTGTCGGTGCCCCATTGGTCCTGCGGGGCATCGGCGTGCGCCGCGTGACGACCGATCGCGGCGTGCCGATCGAATTGTTGACCGACGACATTGAAGAGCTCGTGGCCCGCGAGGATGTCGATATCGTGGTGGACGTGATGGGGCCGGTGGAACCGTCGCGCAAGGCGATCCTGGGCGCCCTTGAGCGCGGCAAGTCCGTCGTTACGGCGAACAAGGCTTTACTCGCCACCTCCACCGGCGAATTGGCACAGGCCGCCGAAAGCGCCCATGTTGATCTGTATTTCGAGGCGGCCGTGGCGGGCGCCATTCCGGTCATCCGTCCGCTCACCCAGTCGCTGGCCGGCGACACGGTGCTGCGAGTGGCCGGGATCGTCAACGGCACCACCAACTACATCCTCTCGGCGATGGACAGCACCGGCGCTGACTATGCCAGCGCCCTGGCCGACGCAAGTGCGCTGGGCTATGCGGAGGCTGATCCCACCGCAGACGTCGAAGGCTACGACGCCGCGGCCAAGGCAGCGATCCTGGCATCCATTGCCTTCCACACCCGGGTGACCGCAGACGACGTGTATCGCGAAGGCATCACCAAGGTCACTCCGGCCGACTTCGGATCCGCGCACGCGCTGGGTTGCACCATCAAACTGCTGTCGATCTGTGAGCGCATAACCACCGACGAAGGTTCGCAGCGGGTATCGGCCCGCGTCTATCCGGCCCTGGTACCTCTGTCGCATCCGCTTGCCGCGGTCAACGGCGCGTTCAATGCCGTGGTGGTCGAGGCCGAGGCCGCGGGCCGGCTGATGTTCTACGGCCAGGGCGCGGGCGGCGCGCCGACCGCCTCTGCGGTGACCGGTGACCTAGTGATGGCCGCCCGCAACCGGGTACTCGGCAGCCGCGGCCCCCGTGAGTCTAAATACGCTCAACTTCCGGTGGCACCAATGGGTTTCATTGAAACGCGCTATTACGTCAGCATGAACGTCGCCGACAAGCCGGGCGTCTTGTCCGCGGTGGCGGCGGAATTCGCCAAACGCGAGGTGAGCATCGCCGAGGTGCGCCAGGAGGGCGTTGTGGACGAAGGTGGTCGACGGGTGGGAGCCCGAATCGTGGTGGTCACGCACCTCGCCACTGACGCCGCACTCTCGGAAACCGTTGATGCACTGGACGACTTGGATGTCGTGCAGGGTGTGTCCAGCGTGATACGACTGGAAGGAACCGGCTTATGACCGTCCCGCCGACGGCCACTCACCAGCCGTGGCCGGGAGTGATTGCCGCGTACCGTGACCGGCTGCCGGTGGGTGACGACTGGACTCCGGTGACCCTGCTCGAGGGTGGTACTCCCCTCATCGCGGCAACTAATCTCTCCAAGCAGACGGGCTGCACGATCCACCTCAAAGTGGAGGGCCTCAACCCCACCGGCTCCTTCAAGGATCGTGGCATGACGATGGCGGTCACCGATGCCCTTGCCCATGGTCAGCGGGCGGTCTTGTGCGCATCGACCGGAAATACCTCGGCGTCGGCGGCGGCCTATGCCGCCCGGGCCGGCATCACCTGCGCGGTGCTGATACCGCAGGGCAAGATCGCGATGGGCAAGCTCGCACAGGCGGTCATGCACGGCGCCAAGATCATCCAGATCGACGGTAACTTCGACGACTGCCTGGAACTGGCGCGCAAGATGGCCGCGGACTTCCCGACGATTTCGTTGGTCAACTCGGTAAACCCGGTGCGCATCGAGGGCCAGAAAACGGCAGCGTTCGAGATCGTCGACGTGCTAGGTACCGCGCCGGACGTGCATGCTCTGCCGGTTGGCAACGCCGGCAACATCACCGCGTACTGGAAGGGCTACACCGAGTATCACCAGCTGGGCCTGATCGACAAGTTGCCCCGCATGCTGGGCACTCAGGCCGCGGGCGCGGCGCCCCTGGTGCTCGGCGAACCGGTGAGCCACCCGGAGACCATCGCAACCGCGATCCGCATCGGCTCGCCGGCGTCGTGGACTTCGGCCGTCGAGGCACAGCAGCAGTCCAAGGGCCGCTTCTTGGCCGCCTCCGACGAGGAGATACTGGCCGCATATCACCTGGTGGCTCGTGTCGAAGGCGTATTCGTGGAGCCCGCGTCCGCAGCCAGCATTGCGGGTCTCCTCAAAGCGATCGACGACGGCTGGGTGGCGCGTGGTTCGACGGTGGTGTGCACGGTAACCGGCAACGGTCTTAAGGATCCCGACACCGCGCTCAAAGACATGCCGAGCGTGTCTCCGGTTCCCGTGGACCCGGTAGCCGTCGTCGAGAAGCTAGGGCTGGCCTAGTGGCGATCGCAAGCGCGGCGGAGCCGGGTGCGGCGGGTCGGCACGGTTTGGATTGGGTGGCGATCGCAAGCGCGGCGGAGCCGGGTGCGGCGGGTCGGCACGCATGGTGACTCAAGCATTGTTGCCTTCTGGGCTGGTGGCCAGTGCGGTGGTGGCGGCGTCCAGTGCAAACCTGGGCCCGGGCTTCGACAGTGTCGGTTTGGCGCTGAGTCTCTACGACGAGATCATCGTCGAGACAACAGATTCCGGCTTGACGGTGACTGTAGACGGCGAGGGCGGCGACCAGGTGCCGCTGGGCCCCGAGCACCTCGTGGTCCGCGCCGTGCAGCACGGGTTACAGGCAGCGGGGGTCAGCGCCGCCGGCCTGGCGGTGCGCTGCCGCAACGCCATCCCGCACTCCCGCGGCCTCGGCTCCTCCGCGGCAGCAGTTGTGGGCGGTCTTGCGGCCGTTAACGGTCTTGTCGTACAAACGGATTCGTCACCATCGAGCGATGCTGAGCTGATTCAGTTGGCTTCGGAGTTCGAGGGTCATCCCGACAACGCGGCGGCCGCGGTTTTGGGTGGTGCCGTGGTTTCGTGGACTGACCACAGTGGTGACCGGCCCAACTATTCGGCCGTATCACTGCGGCTTCATCCCGATATCCGCCTGTTCACTGCGATTCCCGAGCAGCGTTCGTCGACCGCGGAAACGCGGGTGCTATTGCCCGCGCAGGTTAGTCACGACGACGCACGGTTCAATGTCAGTCGCGCGGCGCTGCTGGTGGTTGCGCTCACCGAACGGCCCGATCTGCTGATGGCGGCCACCGAAGATCTGCTTCATCAGCCGCAACGTGCCGCGGCAATGACAGCCTCCGCGGAATATCTTCGGCTGTTGCGGCGTCATAACGTGGCAGCAGCACTGTCCGGGGCAGGTCCTTCGTTGATCGCCCTGAGTACAGATTCAGAGTTGCCGACCGACGCCGTGGAGTTCGGAGCCGCAAAGGGATTTGCCGTTACCGAGCTGACTGTTGGCGAGGCGGTTCGCTGGAGCCCGACAGTAAGAGTTCCCGGTTAATCCGCAAGGTTGCGGGGGTTTGCTTGCTTCCGGCCAGGAAGCGGGCTATCCTCGGAGCCGTCCAGCAATCGCAGCATCTGCATACGTACTGCCTTGCCGCTAGGACAGCCACCAATTCTTCTTGTGGACGAGGTTCGCCGTATTCGCCGCTGATGGCGATCACCGTTGCAAAGTCGATGATTGGCGCACTCGGCGATTTGGCTGACTGCAACAAAACCCCGTATGACGTGATCAGCGGGGGAAGGAAAGGAAATCCGTGACCGATACGGACCTCATTACGGCTGGCGAAAGTACCGACGGCAAGCCGTCGGATGCCGCTGCCACAGATCCCCCAGACCTCAACGCCGACGAGCCGGCCGGCTCGCTGGCCACCATGGTGCTGCCCGAACTGCGTGCGCTGGCTAATCGAGCCGGCGTGAAGGGAACATCGGGTATGCGGAAGAACGAACTGATCGCTGCGATTGAGGAGATCAGGCGACAGGCCAACGGCGCCCCAGCCGTTGACCGGTCGGCTCAAGAGCACGACAAGGGCGACCGGCCGCCCAGTTCCGAGGCACCGGCCACCCAGGGGGAACAGACCCCGACCGAACAGATCGATTCCCAAAGCCAACAGGTCCGCCCGGAGCGGCGCAGCGCCACCCGTGAAGCGGGACCCTCCGGCTCCGGTGAGCGTGCGGGCACAGCCGCAGACGACACCGACAACCGCCAAGGCGGTCAACAGGACGCCAAGACCGAGGAGCGTGGCACCGACGCGGGTGGCGACCAAGGGGGTGACCAGCAGGCTTCGGGCGGTCAGCAGGCGCGCGGCGACGAGGACGGAGAAGCGCGTCAGGGCCGGCGCGGACGCCGGTTCCGCGATCGGCGGCGCCGCGGTGAACGATCCGGCGACGGCGCCGAGGCTGAACTGCGTGAGGACGACGTCGTCCAGCCGGTAGCCGGCATACTCGACGTCCTGGACAACTACGCGTTTGTGCGCACCTCCGGCTACCTACCCGGTCCGCACGACGTGTATGTGTCGATGAACATGGTGCGCAAGAACGGCATGCGCCGTGGTGATGCGGTGACCGGTGCGGTGCGGGTGCCCAAGGAAGGGGAGCAACCCAACCAGCGGCAGAAGTTCAACCCGCTGGTCCGCCTGGACAGCATCAACGGCGGATCGGTCGAAGACGCCAAGAAGCGGCCCGAGTTCGGCAAACTGACGCCGTTGTACCCCAACCAGCGGCTTCGTCTGGAAACCAGTACCGAGCGGCTGACCACCCGGGTCATCGACCTCATCATGCCGATCGGCAAGGGTCAACGCGCGTTGATTGTGTCGCCGCCCAAAGCGGGCAAGACAACGATCCTGCAGGACATCGCCAACGCGATCACCAGGAACAACCCGGAATGCCACCTCATGGTCGTGCTCGTCGACGAGCGGCCTGAGGAGGTCACCGATATGCAGCGCTCGGTCAAAGGCGAGGTCATCGCTTCAACTTTCGACCGGCCGCCGTCGGACCACACGTCGGTCGCCGAGCTGGCGATCGAACGCGCCAAGCGGCTGGTGGAGCAAGGCAAGGACGTCGTGGTGCTGCTCGATTCAATCACCCGGCTAGGCCGCGCTTACAACAACGCGTCGCCGGCGTCGGGCCGGATCCTGTCCGGTGGTGTCGATTCCACGGCGTTGTACCCGCCCAAGCGCTTCCTGGGGGCCGCGCGCAACATCGAAGAGGGCGGGTCGCTGACCATCATCGCCACTGCGATGGTCGAGACCGGGTCCACTGGTGACACGGTCATTTTCGAGGAGTTCAAGGGCACCGGCAACGCCGAGCTCAAGCTGGACCGCAAGATCGCCGAGCGGCGGGTTTTCCCTGCGGTCGACGTGAACCCTTCTGGAACCCGCAAGGACGAGCTACTGCTGTCGCCCGACGAGTTCGCTATTGTGCACAAGCTGCGCCGCGTGCTATCGGGCCTGGATTCCCACCAGGCCATCGACCTGCTGATGTCGCAGCTGCGTAAGACGAAGAACAACTACGAATTCCTTGTTCAGGTGTCCAAGACCACGCCAGGGTCCATGGACAGCGACTGATCCGGCGAGACGGCTCGCCGGGAATGTCCGCACGCATCTCGGTGTTTGGGGTGATAGCGGTTGACCTGGCATAATCGATGCTCAACGAGTTGGAACCGGACCAGGTTCTCGGCACGCCACGACGGGCGGCCACCGATCACAGAGGGCAGCATGAAATCTGACATTCATCCGGCATATGAGGAGACCACCGTGGTCTGCGGATGCGGCAATACCTTCCAGACGCGTAGCACCAAGCCGGGAGGTCGTATTGTGGTTGAGGTTTGTTCGCAGTGTCATCCGTTCTACACCGGCAAGCAGAAGATCCTCGACAGCGGCGGCCGGGTGGCTCGCTTCGAGAAGCGGTACGGCAAGCGCAAGGTCGGAGCTGACAAGGCGGTTTCAACCGGCAAATAGCTGGCTTACCGACGCCCGAACTGTGCACCAGCGGTACAGGACGGGCGTCGGTTCGCGTTAGGGTCCGCGCTCGCGGGAAGAAGGTTGACATGACGCAGCCAGTGCAGACGATTGACGTGTTGCTCGCCGAACACGCCGAGCTCGAGCTTGCGCTGGCAGATCCCGCGCTGCACAGCAATCCGGCCGAGGCGCGCAGAGTCGGGCGCCGGTTTGCCCGATTGGCCCCGATCGTCGCAACCCACCGCAAGCTGACGTCCGCGCGCGACGACCTCGAGACCGCGCGCGAGCTGGTGGCTTCCGACGAGTCGTTCGCCGCCGAGGTTGCCGCATTGGAGGCTCGGGTGGGCGAACTGGATGCCCAACTCACTGACATGTTGGCACCGCGTGACCCGCACGATGCCGATGACATTGTGCTGGAAGTCAAATCCGGCGAGGGGGGCGAAGAATCCGCGTTGTTCGCCGCCGATTTGGCCAGGATGTATATCCGCTACGCCGAGCGGCACGGCTGGGCGGTGACGGTGTTGGACGAGACCACCTCGGATCTGGGTGGGTACAAGGACGCGACGTTGGCGATTGCCAGCAAAGCCGACACCCCCGACGGGGTGTGGTCGCGCATGAAGTTCGAGGGCGGGGTGCACCGCGTACAACGGGTCCCAGTGACGGAATCCCAAGGCCGCGTGCATACTTCGGCGGCGGGTGTGCTGGTCTATCCGGAGCCCGAGGAAGTCGGCCAAGTGCAGATCGACGAGTCGGATCTGCGTATCGACGTTTTCCGGTCGTCCGGCAAGGGCGGGCAGGGAGTGAATACCACCGACTCCGCGGTGCGTATCACCCATCTGCCCACTGGAATCGTCGTCACCTGTCAGAACGAACGGTCGCAGCTGCAGAACAAGACGCGTGCGTTGCAGGTGCTGGCCGCTCGGTTGCAGGCAATGGCCGAGGAGCAGGCGCTGGCCGACGCGTCGGCCGACCGGGCTAGCCAAATCCGCACTGTGGACCGTAGTGAACGCATTCGCACCTACAACTTCCCGGAGAACCGGATCACCGACCACCGGATCGGTTACAAGTCACACAATCTCGATCAGGTGCTGGATGGCGATCTTGACGCGTTGTTCGACGCTCTGTCCGCCGCGGACAAGCAATCCCGGTTGCGACAATCATGACCTCCGCGCCGGCGACGATGCGGTGGGGGAACCTCCCGCTTGCGGGGGAGAGCGGCACAATGACCCTGCGTCAGGCGATCGACTTGGCTGCTGCGCTATTGGCCGAAGCGGGGGTCGACTCGGCGCGTTGCGACGCTGAGCAGTTGGCCGCTCACCTAGCGGGCACAGACCGCGGTAGGCTACCCCTGTTCGAGCCGCCCGGCGACGAGTTCTTCGGGCGCTATCGCGACATCGTCACCGCTCGTGCGCGGCGGGTGCCGTTGCAGCATCTCATCGGGACTGTGTCGTTTGGGCCCGTGGTGCTGCATGTCGGCCCGGGTGTGTTTGTACCGCGTCCGGAGACCGAAGCCATTTTGGCCTGGGCCACCGCGCAGTCGCTGCCGGCGCGGCCGCTGATTGTCGACGCATGCACGGGATCTGGCGCGTTGGCGGTCGCATTGGCCCAGCACCGGGCCAACCTTGGACTAAAGGCCCGCATCATCGGCATTGACGACTCCGACTGCGCCCTTGACTATGCCCGCCGCAATGCGGCGGGTACCCCGGTAGAGTTGGTGCGTGCCGACGTCACCACGCCCTGCCTGCTCCCCGAACTCGACGGACAAGTCGACCTGATGGTTTCCAACCCGCCCTACATCCCTGATGCTGCTGTTTTGGAACCTGAAGTAGCGCAACATGACCCGCATCACGCGTTGTTCGGCGGTCCCGACGGGATGACGGTGATATCCGCGGTCGTCGGGCTTGCTGGGCGCTGGCTGCGTCCCGGTGGCCTGTTCGCCGTCGAACACGACGACACCACGTCGTCGTCAACTGTCGATTTGGTCAGCAGCACAAAACTTTTCGTGGACGTACAAGCCCGGAAAGATCTGGCCGGACGGCCGAGGTTTGTGACGGCGATGAGGTGGGGGCACCTCCCGCTTGCAGGGGAGAACGGCGCCATTGACCCGCGCCAGCGACGATGCAGAGCGAAGCGATGAGGAGAAGCGGCGCCATTGACTGAGACGTTCGACTGCGCCGACCCCGAGCAGCGTTCGCGTGGAATCGTCTCTGCGGTAGGGGCAATCAAGGCGGGCCAACTGGTGGTGATGCCTACGGACACGGTGTATGGGATCGGCGCCGACGCCTTCGACAGCTCCGCGGTGGCCGCGTTGCTGTCGGCAAAGGGGCGGGGTCGCGATATGCCGGTAGGTGTGCTGGTCGGCTCTTGGCACACGATCGAGGGGCTGGTCTACTCTATGCCCGACGGTGCCCGCGAACTGATTCGCGCATTCTGGCCCGGCGCGCTCAGCCTGGTGGTCGTGCAAGCGCCGTCGCTGCAATGGGATCTTGGCGATGCCCATGGCACCGTGATGCTGCGAATGCCGCTGCACCCGGTCGCCATCGAGTTGTTGCGTGAGGTGGGTCCGATGGCGGTATCCAGCGCCAACATCTCGGGCCACCCACCCCCGGTCGACGCCGAACAGGCACGCTCTCAACTCGGCGACCACGTCGCGGTCTATCTCGACGCGGGTCCATCCGAACAGCAGGCCGGCTCCACGATCGTCGATCTGACCGGAGCCACCCCACGCGTCCTGCGGCCGGGGCCGGTCAGCACCGAGCGGATCGCCGAGGTACTTGGTGTGGACGCGGCCAGCTTGTTCGGCTAGCCGCCGAACGTGCACGCACTGCGAAGATTCGGCCAATTGTTCGCAGCTGTTGCACGTTCGGCGAGTGTTCAGCTCTCAGGTTGGTGCAGTACGGTCTCGAGGTGTCCAGCGATGTGGCCGGCGTTGCCGGTGGCTTGCTCGCCCTGTCCTATCGCGGCGCCGGTGTCCCGCTGCGTGAGCTTGCGCTGGTCGGGCTGACCGCGGCGATCATCACCTATTTTGCGACCGGTCCGGTGCGGATGCTGGCCAGTCGCCTGGGAGCCGTCGCCTACCCGCGGGAGCGAGATGTGCACGTCACGCCTACCCCTCGGATGGGTGGGTTGGCGATGTTCCTGGGCATTGTCGGCGCCGTCTTTCTTGCCTCCCAGCTTCCGGCACTCACCCGGGGGTTCGTCTATTCCACCGGCATGCCCGCGGTGCTGGTGGCCGGTGCGGTGATCATGGGCATCGGCCTGATCGATGATCGTTGGGGTCTGGATGCACTGACGAAGTTCGCCGGCCAGATCACGGCGGCGAGCGTTCTGGTCACCATGGGTGTCGCCTGGAGTGTCCTGTACATCCCGGTGGGTGGTGTGGGCACCATCGTCTTGGACCAGGCTTCCTCGATCCTGCTTACCCTGGCGCTGACCGTTTCGATCGTCAACGCGATGAACTTTGTCGACGGTCTCGACGGGCTGGCCGCCGGCCTGGGCCTGATAACGGCGCTGGCAATCTGCATGTTCTCGGTGGGTTTGCTTCGTGACCACGGTGGTGACGTTTTGTACTACCCGCCGGCGGTGATTTCGGTGGTCCTGGCCGGGGCCTGCCTGGGCTTTCTGCCACACAACTTCCACCGGGCCAAGATCTTCATGGGCGATTCCGGGTCGATGCTGATCGGCCTGATGCTGGCCGCCGCTTCCACCACCGCGGCCGGGCCGATCTCGCAGAACGCCTACGGCGCTCGTGATGTATTTGCTTTGCTGTCGCCGTTCCTGCTGGTGGTGGCGGTCATGTTTGTGCCAATGCTCGACCTGCTGCTAGCGATCGTCCGTCGCACCCGCGCCGGCCGCAGCGCGTTTAGCCCGGACAAAATGCACCTGCATCACCGGCTGCTGCAGATCGGTCATTCCCATCGGCGCGTGGTCCTGATCATCTACCTGTGGGTGGGCATCGTTGCCTTCGGCGCCGCGAGCTCGATCTTCTTTAACCCGCGCGACACCGCGGCGGTGATGCTGGGCGCGATCGTGGTCGCCGGCGTCGCGACACTGATCCCCCTGTTGCGCCGCGGCGACGACTACTACGACCCGGACCTGGACTAGCCCGGAGCCGAGAACTACGACAAGGAGTAGTAGTGGTGTCTACCTTGTGGTACGGTGCGGCTAGAACCCCGAAGGAGACCTCGCGGGTTGCCGGCCCCCGGCCCATCGGATGCGTATCCGGTCGCGCCGATTCACGACCGACATAGGGAGCTACCCCTTGGGTGATTCCGGTGCGACGACTGCGATACGCTCGGCGGGCCACCGATCAGTCGATCGGGTGGTTTCCGCTCCATCAGCCCGGAATTGAGGTGCCGCAGTGACGACACCAGCGCAGGACGCGCCGTTGGTGTTTCCCTCTGTTGCTTTCCGTCCGGTTCGCCTTTTTTTCATCAACGTTGGACTGGCCGCAGTGGCGATGTTGGTCGCCGGCGTGTTCGGTCACCTGACGGTCGGGATGTTCTTGGGTCTCGGGTTGCTGCTGGGTTTGCTCAATGCCCTGCTGGTGCGGCGTTCGGCCGAGTCGATCACCGCCAAAGAGCACCCGTTAAAACGGTCGATGGCCCTCAACTCGGCATCGCGACTGGCGATTATCACCATCCTCGGGCTGATCATCGCCTACATTTTCCGGCCCGCTGGATTGGGCGTCGTGTTCGGGCTGGCATTCTTCCAGGTGCTGCTGGTGGCAACGACGGCCCTGCCGGTCCTGAAGAAGCTGCGCACTGCGACCGAGGAACCGGTCGCAACTTATTCTTCCAATGGCCAGACCGGGGGATCGGAAGGAAGGAGCGCCAGCGATGACTGAGACCATCCTGGCCGCCCAAATCGAGGTCGGCGAGCACCACACGGCCACCTGGCTCGGTATGACGGTCAACACCGACACCGTGTTGTCGACGGCGATCGCCGGGTTGATCGTGATCGCGTTGGCCTTTTACCTGCGCGCCAAAGTGACTTCGACGGATGTGCCAGGCGGGGTGCAGTTGTTTTTTGAGGCGATCACCATTCAGATGCGCAATCAGGTCGAAAGCGCCATCGGGATGCGGATCGCACCCTTCGTGCTGCCGCTGGCGGTGACCATCTTCGTGTTCATCCTGATCTCCAACTGGCTGGCAGTCCTCCCGGTGCAGTACACCGATAAACACGGGCACACCACCGAGTTGCTCAAATCGGCAGCAGCGGACATCAATTACGTGCTGGCGCTGGCGCTTTTCGTGTTCGTCTGCTACCACACGGCCGGTATTTGGCGGCGCGGTATTGTCGGACACCCGATCAAGTTGCTGAAAGGGCACGTGACGCTCCTCGCGCCGATCAACCTTGTCGAAGAAGTCGCCAAGCCAATCTCGTTGTCGCTCCGACTTTTCGGCAACATTTTCGCCGGCGGCATTCTGGTCGCACTGATCGCGCTCTTTCCCCCCTACATCATGTGGGCGCCCAATGCGATCTGGAAAGCATTTGACCTGTTCGTCGGCGCAATCCAGGCCTTCATTTTTGCGCTGCTGACAATTTTGTACTTCAGCCAAGCGATGGAGCTCGAAGAGGAACACCACTAGTACCGGATGCTGGTAACGGCTACCAGAGCCATCAAGGAGGATAAGGAAATGGACCCCACTATCGCTGCCGGCGCCCTCATCGGCGGTGGACTGATCATGGCCGGTGGCGCCATCGGCGCCGGTATCGGTGACGGTGTCGCCGGTAACGCGCTTATCTCCGGTGTCGCCCGGCAACCCGAGGCGCAAGGGCGGCTGTTCACACCGTTCTTCATCACCGTCGGTTTGGTTGAGGCGGCATACTTCATCAACCTGGCGTTTATGGCGCTGTTCGTCTTCGCTACACCCGTCAAGTAATTCGACGGCAAATGGTTGCAATAGGTAGCAATGGGTGAAGTGAGCGCGATTGTCCTGGCCGCCAGTCAGGCGGCAGAGGAAGGCGGCGAGTCCAGCAACTTCCTCATTCCCAACGGCACGTTTTTCGTTGTGCTGGCCATCTTCCTGGTGGTGCTCGCTGTCATTGGCACTTTCGTGGTGCCGCCGATCTTGAAGGTCTTGCGGGAACGTGACGCTATGGTCGCCAAAACGCTGGCCGACAACAAGAAGTCGGACGAGCAGTTCGCCGCCGCACAGGCCGATTACGACGAAGCCATGACGGAAGCCCGAGTCCAGGCGTCGTCCTTGCGCGACAATGCCCGGGCAGATGGCCGTAAAGTCATCGAGGACGCACGCGTCCGGGCCGAACAACAGGTGGCATCGACGTTGCAGACCGCCCATGAGCAATTGAAGCGGGAGAGGGACGCCGTGGAACTCGATCTGCGTGCCCACGTGGGCACCATGTCGGCGACTCTGGCCAGTCGAATTCTCGGTGTTGACCTCACCGCTTCAGCCGCGACGAGGTAACCACGAATGTCGACGTTTATCGGACAGCTGTTCGGGTTCGCGGTCATCGTTTATCTGGTGTGGCGATTTATCGTGCCGCTCGTAGGGCGTTTGATGTCCGCACGGCAGGACACGGTGCGCCAACAGCTGGCGGATGCGGCGGCGGCCGCCGACCGGCTGGCGGAGGCGAGTCAAGCTCACACGAAGGCGCTGGAAGACGCCAAGTCGGAAGCGCACCGTGTTGTGGAAGAGGCCAGGACAGATGCCGAACGCATCGCAGAACAACTAGAGGCCCAGGCCGACGTCGAGGCGGAGCGCATCAAAATGCAGGGTGCCCGTCAGGTCGACCTCATCCGGGCACAGCTGACCCGTCAGCTTCGCCTCGAGCTCGGTCACGAATCGGTGCGCCAGGCAAGGGAATTGGTACGCAATCACGTGGCCGATCAGGCACAACAATCGGCCACCGTCGACCGCTTCCTGGATCAGCTCGATGCGATGGCGCCGGCTACGGCCGATGTCGATTACCCACTGCTGGCCAAGATGCGCTCAGCCAGCCGGAGGGCATTAACCAGCCTGGTGGATTGGTTCGGCACCATGGCCCAGGACCTCGACCATCAAGGTCTGACCACCCTCGCCGGCGAGCTGGTGTCGGTAGCAAGACTGCTGGACCGCGAGGCCGTCGTCACCCGCTATCTCACCGTGCCAGCCGAAGATGCGACGCCCAGGATCCGGCTGATCGAACGGCTGGTGTCCGGCAAGGTCGGCGCGCCAACGCTCGAGGTGTTGCGCACAGCCGTATCGAAGCGCTGGTCGGCCAATTCCGATTTGATCGATGCGATCGAACACGTGTCGCGGCAGGCGCTGTTAGAACTCGCCGAACGTGCGGGTCAGGTCGACGAGGTGGAAGACCAGTTATTCCGGTTTTCCCGCATTCTCGACGTGCAGCCCCGGCTTGCCATCCTGTTGGGTGACTGTGCCGTTCCGGCCGAAGGCCGAGTCCGGTTGCTGCGCAAGGTGCTTGAGCGTGCCGACAGTACCGTCAACCCGGTCGTGGTCGCGCTGTTGTCTCACACCGTCGAGCTGCTGCGGGGTCAGGCAGTTGAGGAAGCGGTGCTGTTCCTGGCCGAAGTTGCGGTGGCTCGCCGCGGCGAAATCGTCGCGCAGGTCGGCGCGGCGGCCGAGCTCAGCGATGCTCAGCGCACTCGCCTCACCGAAGTGCTGAGCCGTATCTACGGTCACCCCGTGACCGTGCAGCTGCATATCGACGCCGCGCTGCTGGGCGGATTGTCCATCGCGGTCGGTGACGAAGTGATCGACGGTACGCTCTCGTCTCGTCTAGCTGCGGCCGAGGCACGACTGCCCGACTGAACCCGAACTAGTCAGCACAAACCGAAGTAGGAAGACGAAAAGCTATGGCTGAGTTGACAATCCCCGCTGATGACATCCAGAGCGCAATCGAAGAGTACGTAAGCTCTTTCACCGCCGACACCAGTAGAGAGGAAGTCGGTACCGTCGTCGATGCCGGGGACGGCATCGCACACGTCGAGGGTTTGCCATCGGTGATGACCCAAGAGCTGCTCGAATTCCCGGGCGGAATCCTCGGCGTCGCCCTCAACCTCGACGAGCACAGCGTCGGCGCGGTGATCCTCGGTGACTTCGAGAACATCGAAGAAGGTCAGCAGGTCAAGCGCACCGGCGAAGTCTTATCGGTTCCGGTTGGCGACGGGTTTTTGGGGCGGGTGGTTAACCCGCTCGGCCAGCCGATCGACGGGCGCGGAGACGTCGACTCCGATACTCGGCGCGCGCTGGAGCTCCAGGCGCCCTCGGTGGTGCACCGGCAAGGCGTGAAGGAGCCGTTGCAGACCGGGATCAAGGCGATTGACGCGATGACCCCGATCGGCCGCGGCCAGCGCCAGCTGATCATCGGCGACCGCAAGACCGGCAAAACCGCCGTCTGCGTCGACACCATCCTCAACCAGCGGCAGAACTGGGAGTCCGGTGATCCCAAGAAGCAGGTGCGCTGTGTATACGTGGCCATCGGGCAGAAGGGAACTACCATCGCCGCGGTACGCCGCACACTGGAAGAGGGCGGTGCGATGGACTACACCACCATCGTCGCGGCCGCGGCGTCGGAGTCCGCCGGTTTCAAATGGCTTGCGCCGTACACCGGTTCGGCGATCGCCCAGCACTGGATGTACGAGGGCAAGCATGTGCTGATCATCTTCGACGACCTGACTAAGCAGGCCGAGGCATACCGGGCGATCTCGCTGCTGCTGCGCCGTCCGCCCGGCCGTGAGGCCTACCCCGGCGATGTGTTCTATCTGCATTCGCGGCTTTTGGAGCGCTGCGCCAAACTGTCCGACGATCTCGGTGGCGGCTCGCTAACGGGTCTGCCGATCATCGAGACCAAGGCCAACGACATCTCGGCCTACATCCCGACCAACGTCATCTCGATCACCGACGGGCAATGTTTCCTGGAAACCGACCTGTTCAACCAGGGCGTCCGGCCGGCCATCAACGTCGGTGTGTCGGTGTCCCGAGTCGGCGGCGCGGCGCAGATCAAGGCTATGAAAGAGGTCGCCGGAAGCCTCCGCTTGGACCTTTCGCAATACCGCGAGCTAGAAGCTTTCGCCGCTTTCGCTTCTGATTTGGACGCCGCATCGAAGGCGCAGTTGGAGCGCGGCGCCCGGCTGGTCGAGCTGCTCAAGCAGCCGCAATCCCAGCCCATGCCCGTTGAGGAGCAAGTGGTTTCGATCTTCCTGGGCACCGGCGGTCACCTGGACTCGGTGCCCGTCGAGGACGTCCGGCGGTTCGAAACCGAATTACTGGACCACATGCGGGCCTCCGAAGAAGAGATTTTGACTGAGATCCGGGACAGCCAAAAGCTCACCGAGGAGGCCGCCGACAAGCTCACCGAGGTCATCAAGAACTTCAAGAAGGGCTTCGCGGCCACCGGTGGCGGCTCTGTGGTGCCCGACGAACATGTCGAGGCCCTCGACGAGGATAAGCTCGCCAAGGAAGCCGTGAAGGTCAAAAAGCCGGCGCCGAAGAAGAAGAAATAGCTAACCATGGCTGCCACACTTCGCGAACTACGCGGGCGGATCCGCTCGGCAGGGTCGATCAAAAAGATCACCAAGGCCCAGGAGCTGATTGCGACATCGCGCATCGCCAGGGCGCAGGCTCGGCTCGAGTCCGCTCGGCCCTACGCTTTTGAGATCACCCGGATGCTTACCACCCTGGCCGCTGAAGCCGCACTGGACCATCCGTTGCTCGTCGAGCGCCCGGAGCCGAAACGAGCCGGCGTGCTGGTGGTGTCGTCCGATCGTGGTTTGTGCGGCGCATACAACGCCAATATTTTCCGTCGCTCCGAGGAGCTGTTCTCCCTGCTGAGGGAGGCCGGAAAGCAGCCGGTGCTGTATGTGGTGGGCCGTAAGGCGCAGAACTACTACAGTTTTCGGAACTGGAACATCACCGAGTCGTGGATGGGTTTCTCCGAGCAACCCACGTACGAGAACGCCGCCGAGATCGCTTCGACCTTAGTGGATGCGTTCCTGCTCGGCACCGACAACGGCGAGGATCAACGGTCCGACAGCGGCGAGGGCGTCGACGAACTGCACATCGTTTACACCGAGTTCAAGTCGATGCTGTCGCAATCGGCGGAGGCTCACCGGATCGCCCCCATGGTGGTGGAGTACGTCGAGGAAGACATCGGACCGCGCACGCTGTACTCGTTCGAGCCCGACGCGACGATGCTGTTCGAGTCATTGTTGCCGCGCTACCTGACTACCCGGGTGTACGCGGCGCTGCTGGAGTCCGCGGCGTCGGAGCTTGCCTCGCGGCAACGTGCGATGAAGTCGGCCACCGACAACGCCGATGACCTCATCAAGGCCCTGACGCTGATGGCAAACCGCGAGCGGCAGGCCCAGATCACCCAGGAGATTAGTGAAATCGTCGGTGGCGCAAATGCGCTCGCCGAAGCCCGCTAGGCCCAAGCTAGGTTAGCCCCACGAGGAAGCGAAGAAGATATGACTACCACTGCCGAAAAGACCGACCGGCCGGGAAAGCCGGGAAGCTCCGACACCAGCGGCCGCGTGGTACGGGTCACTGGGCCCGTCGTCGACGTCGAGTTTCCTCGCGGTTCCATCCCCGAGCTGTTCAATGCACTGCACGCTGAGATCACCTTCGAGTCGCTGGCGAAAACCCTCACCTTGGAGGTGGCGCAGCACCTCGGCGACAACCTGGTGCGCACCATCTCGCTGCAGCCGACCGACGGCTTGGTGCGCGGCGTCGAGGTGATCGACACCGGGAGGTCGATCTCGGTGCCGGTCGGTGAGGGTGTGAAGGGCCACGTCTTCAATGCGCTGGGAGATTGCCTGGACGAGCCGGGATATGGCGAAAAATTCGAACACTGGTCGATTCACCGCAAGCCGCCGGCGTTCGAGGAGCTGGAGCCTCGGACCGAGATGCTCGAGACCGGTCTGAAGGTGGTCGACCTGCTGACTCCGTATGTTCGTGGCGGCAAGATCGCACTGTTCGGCGGTGCCGGGGTGGGCAAGACGGTGCTGATTCAGGAGATGATCAACCGCATCGCCCGTAACTTCGGTGGTACGTCGGTGTTCGCCGGAGTGGGCGAGCGCACCCGCGAGGGCAACGATCTGTGGGTCGAGCTTGCCGAAGCCAACGTGCTCAAGGACACCGCGCTGGTATTCGGACAGATGGACGAGCCGCCGGGCACCCGTATGCGTGTTGCGCTGTCTGCGCTGACGATGGCGGAGTGGTTCCGTGACGAGCAGGGTCAAGACGTATTGCTGTTCATCGACAACATCTTCCGGTTCACCCAGGCTGGGTCGGAAGTGTCGACGCTTCTCGGCCGGATGCCGTCGGCCGTGGGATACCAGCCCACGCTGGCCGACGAGATGGGCGAGCTGCAGGAGCGCATCACCTCGACGCGGGGACGCTCGATCACGTCGATGCAAGCCGTCTACGTGCCCGCCGACGACTACACCGACCCAGCGCCGGCGACCACGTTCGCCCACCTGGACGCCACGACCGAGCTATCCCGTGCGGTGTTCTCCAAGGGCATCTTCCCCGCCGTGGACCCGCTGGCGTCCAGCTCGACCATCCTGGACCCCAGCGTTGTCGGGGATGAGCACTACCGCGTGGCCCAGGAAGTCATCCGGATCCTGCAGCGTTACAAGGACCTTCAGGACATTATCGCGATCCTCGGTATCGACGAGTTGTCGGAGGAGGACAAGCAGCTGGTGAACCGCGCCCGGCGTATCGAGCGGTTCCTATCGCAGAACATGATGGCAGCCGAACAGTTCACCGGCCAGCCGGGTTCGACCGTCCCGGTGAAGGAGACCATTGAAGCGTTCGACCGCTTGTGCAAGGGCGATTTCGATCACGTACCCGAACAGGCCTTCTTCTTGATCGGTGGCCTTGATGACCTGGCCAAGAAAGCCGAGAGTCTCGGCGCCAAGCTGTGACGGGAGTTGTGGCATGGCCGAATTGAACGTTGAGATCGTCGCCGTCGACCGGAACATCTGGTCGGGTACGGCGAAGTTTCTGTTCACCCGCACCACCGTCGGTGAGATCGGCATCCTGCCCCGCCACATTCCGTTGGTGGCCCAATTGGTCGATGACGCCATGGTGCGGGTCGAGCGGGAGGGAGAAAAGGACCTGAGGATCGCGGTCGACGGCGGGTTCCTGTCGGTGACCGAGGAGGGCGTCAGCATTCTCGCCGAATCTGCCGAGTTCGAGTCGGAGATCGACGAGGCCGCCGCCAAGCAGGATTCCGAATCCGACGATCCCCGCATCGCTGCCAGGGGCCGCGCCAGATTGCGCGCCGTCGGCGCGATCGACTAACCCGCCGATGAGCGCGCCCATGATCGGCATGGTCGTGCTCGTCGTTGTCCTGGGGTTGGCCGTTCTCGCACTGAGTTATCGTCTGTGGAAGCTGCGCCAGGGGGGAACGGCTGGGATCATGCGGGACATCCCTGCGGTTGGAGGTCACGGCTGGCGCCACGGCGTAATCCGCTATCGCGGCGGCGAAGCCGCGTTCTACCGGCTTTCTAGTCTGCGCTTGTGGCCGGATCGCCGGCTCAGTAGACGGGGTGTGGAGATCATTTCCCGGCGCGCGCCCCGTGGCGACGAATTCGACATCATGACCGACGAGATTGTCGTTGTGGAACTGTGCGACAGCACCCAGGACCGAAGGGTAGGTTACGAGATCGCGCTCGACAGGGGCGCGTTGACCGCATTTCTGTCGTGGTTGGAGTCCCGGCCGTCGCCGCGCGCGCGCCGCCGTAGTATGTGACGCACTGGTCAGCAGACGCAAAAGCCCCCATTTCGGGCTCTACTGACTGATCTGTGGGTGGTTGTGTCGGCCTGGCCGGGTGGGGCGGTGGCCGGCGAGGGTGAGCATGGCTAGGGCGA
>JAHREJ010000058.1 GCA_021733645.1 Bacillus subtilis subsp. subtilis
CGTTCCTGAAGGAGCATCTTGCACCGCAACAGATTTTCAATGTCCCCTAGAGGCTTGCGGGACAATGCTTTCGACATTCCACCCGGTAGACGGGGGCCGCCACACCGCTAGAATGACACCGCTAGCCATTCGATCCGGGCGGTGTTGCGCCCGCCTTCGCTTTCACAAGGATCCACCGCCATGAGTCGTGTTGTCTGTTTCGGAGAATTGCTGCTGCGCATGAGCGCGCCGGGCCGCGAACTGCTGCTGCAAAGCGCGCAGCTGGCGGTGCACGCCGGGGGTGCGGAGGCCAACGTGGGGGTGTCGCTGGCCCACCTGGGCCATGCGGTGGCAATGGTCAGCACGCTGCCGGCCAACCCGCTGGGCCAGTTCGTGGGCGGCGAACTGCGCCGCCACGGCGTGGATACGCGGCACGTGCAGGTCCGCCCGGGCCGGATGGGGCTGTACTTCCTCACCACCGGGGCGGTGCAGCGTGCCAGCGAGGTGGTGTATGACCGCGCCGACTCGGCGTTTGCCTGCGGCAACGCCAGCGACTACGACTGGGACATGCTGCTGGAGGGTGCGCAGTGGCTGCATCTGTCCGGGGTAAGCCCGGCGCTGAACCCGGCCATGGCTGAGGCCACGCTGGTGGCCGCGCGGGCGGCGTGCGCACGTGGCGTGCAGGTGTCCTTCGATGGCAACTTCCGCCCGTCGCTGTGGGCGCGCTGGCAGGGCGATGCGCCCACCCTCCTGCGCGACCTGTTTGCCTGCGCCGATGTGCTGTTTGCCGACCATCGCGACATCGGCGTGGTGCTGGGCGGGCCGTTCGCGCAGGCACAGCCGGCCGAGCGCGTGGAAGCGGCCGCCGCGCAGGCGTTCGCCGCGTTCCCGCGGCTGCAATGGATGGCCTGCACCCAGCGCACCCCGCACAGCGTGGACAACCATGCGCTGGGGGCCATGCTGCTCGGCCGTGATGGCACCCGCGCGCAGGCGCCCACCCGCGACATGGTCGGCATCGTCGACCGCATCGGCGGTGGCGATGCGTTCGCCGCCGGCATCCTGCATGGCATGATGCGCGGCTTCGCCCCGGAGGCGATCGTGCGCTTCGGGCTGGCTGCGGCCTGCCTCAAGCACTCGATTCCGGGCGACTTCAACCCTGTCAGCGAGGCTGACGTGATGGCCCTGACGGGCGAGGAGCAATTCGATGTCCGGCGCTGATCCGCGTGTACGCGCAGTCCTGAAACTGGCCCCGGTGATTCCGGTGTTCACCCCTGACAACATCGACGATGCCGTGGAAGTGGCGCGCGCGTTGTTCAACGGCGGCCTGCCGGTGATCGAAGTGACCCTGCGCACGCCGCTGGCGATGGAGGCCATCCAGGCCATGGTCCAGGCCGTGCCCGATGCGGTGGTGGGCGCCGGCACCGTGCTGACCGCCGCGCAGATGGCGCAGGTCAAGCAGGTGGGCGGCCGGTTTGCGGTGTCGCCCGGCGCCACCGCGCGCCTGTATGCCGCCGCGCGCGATACCGACCTGCCGTTCCTGCCCGGCGTGGCCACCGCCTCTGAGCTGATGCTTGGCCTGGAGCATGGCCTGGACACCTTCAAGTTCTTCCCGGCGGTGCAGGCCGGCGGCGCGGCGATGCTGTCGGCGTGGAACGGGCCGTTCGGCGATGTGCGCTTCTGCCCAACCGGTGGCATCAGTGCGCAGACCGCTCCGCAGTTCCTGCACCTGCCCAACGTGCTGTGCGTGGGCGGCTCCTGGCTGACCACGCGGGCGCTGCTGCAGGCCAGGGATTGGGCCGGTATCGAGCAGCTGGCGCAGCAGGCCTCGGTGCTGGCCAGCTAGGCACACCCCCGAACCATCTGTGCGTTTTCCGCACAGATGGTGTCTGCCGGCAGGGCTGTTTGCAGGCCGGAGGCGCTTCTACAGTGGCGCCTCCTTCACCCAAGCAGCGCACCGCCATGACCCTGACCTGCCGCCTTACCCTCGCCGCACTGATCGCCACGGGTATCAGCGCCTGCACCGCCGACCCGGCCCCGCCCACCGCCACCGACCCGCTGGTGTCGCTGCCCTCGGCATCGCTGCACTGGCAGGACGTGCCAGGCACGAAGGGTGCGGTCAGCTACGCCAACACCCAGGGCAACATCCTCAGCGACGGCAAGGGCTTCTATTCGGCGTTCGTGCGCTTCAAGGCCGGCACCGACAACGGTTTGCATACCCACAGCCAGACGCTGCCCACCGTGGTGCTCAGCGGCACGTTCTATGCCCGTATCGATGGGAAGGAAATCCTGTACCCGGCCGGTTCCTACTACAGCCTGCCGGCCGGGCTGGTGCATGAAAGCGGCTGCAGGCCGGGCGCCGACTGCCTGCTGTTCCAGTACCAGGCCAACAACTTCGACCTGGTGCCGGTAACGCGCTGAGTTTCAGCGTGCAGGACGCCCCAGGCGGCGGTAAAGCGTGCTGCGGCTGATGCCCAGTTGGCGTGCGGCCTGCAGCACATTGCCGCCGGTGCCGGCGAGGGCGGCGCGCATCGCCGTTTCGGTGATCGCGTCGAGCGCGCCGGCATCGGTGTTCAACGCAGGGGCCGGCGCCGCCGGCAGCGCGCGCAGGTAGCTGGGCAGGGCGTCCAGCACGATCGTCTCACCCGGCTCGCTCAACGCCACCAGCGTGCGCAGGCAGGCGCACAGCTGGCGCAGGTTTCCCGGCCACGGATACGCGGCCAGCGCCGCGAACGTAGCGTCGGCCAACACGCGCCCCTGGCCCAGCCGCTGCCACAGGCCGCGCAGCAAGGCGGGGCGGTCGGGATGGTCGCGCAGCGCCGGCAACGGAACGGCGTGGTCGGCGATGCGGTAATACAGGTCGCTGCGGAATTGGCCCTGCTGCATGGCCTGGTCCAGGTCACAGTGGGTGGCACAGATCAACGCGAAATCCAGCTGCACCGGTTTGCCGCCGCCCAGCGGCGACAACGTGCGTTCCTGCAGCACGCGCAGCAACCGCGGTTGCAGCGCCAGCGGCATGTCGCCGATCTCATCCAGGAACAGCACGCCGCCCTGTGCCTGGCGCAGCAGGCCGGTACTGCCCTGCCGGCGCGCACCGGTGAAGGCCCCTTCTTCGTAGCCGAACAGCTCGGCCTCGATCAGGCCTTCAGGCAATGCCGCGCAGTTGACCGCCACGAACGGCTTGTCGGCACGCCGGCTGCGCCGGTGCAGTTCACGTGCGAATACCTCTTTGCCCGTGCCGGTTTCCCCCTGCAACAACACCGGCAACTGCGCATCCAGCACGCGACAGGCACGCTGCAGCGCGCGTTGCTGGCTGGCGTCGAACAGCGGCGTGGCATCCACCGCCGCCGGGCGGTGATGAGGGGGCGGCAGACCGGCCACCGGTATGTTCGTGGCTGCGCCACGGCGTGCCGGCGCGCGCGTGCTCTCCTCGATCTGGCCGTACAGTGCACGGCCCTGGCGGTCGATCAACGCACCGTCGTCGTGCAGCCGCGACAACGGGCCATCGAACAGGGCCGCATACGGCGCGCGGCCAATGTCGGCGTGCTCCAGCCCGAACAGAGCCAGCCCGGTGCGGTTGGCCGCCACCAGGCGCCCCCCGCGGAAACCAAGGATGCCTTCGCGCGGGGTGCCCAGCAGGGTGCGGTCGTGGTGCAGGCGCAGCAGCGCGCAGTCGGCCAGGCCGGCATCGAAGTAACGGTGCTCGATATGCGCCACCGCCTGTCGTGCCAGTACCCGGGCATGCAGGTGCTGCAGGCGTGCATCACCGGAAATATCGAGCACGCCAACGCGCTGCCCGTAAGGGTCGAAGATGGGCGTGGCCGAGCAGGTCAGGATGCCGTGCGGCGCGAAGTAGTGCTCGCCACCGCGCACTTCCACCGAGCGCCCTTCCACGATGGCCGTGCCGATCGCATTGGTGCCGACGGTGGTTTCGTCCCAACGCACGCCGGGCATCAACGCCACCCGCCCGGCCTTGTCCAGAAAACCAGGGCTGCCTTCGGCGTCCAGGATCCAGCCGTCTTCATCGGTGAGCAGCACGATGCTGCCCGCCGCGGCGATATCGGCGGCCAGCCCGTCCAGCTCCGGGCGCGCCAGTCGCCATAGCTTCTGCTGGCGTTCGCGCAGTTCGCGCAGGCGCGCATCGGGCAACGGCTCCACCTCCGGCTGCGCATCCACCAGCAGTCCCCCGCGCAGGCAGCGCTGCCACGATTGCAGGATGGTGTCGGGGACGATGCCGACCGGCGCGGCGCCACGCTCGAAAAACGAGCGGCGCGCATTGCCGACGCGGTGCTGAAGCGGACGCTGGGACACCTGTTTCTCCAGTGTCGCAATCTGCGACAGTTGTAGCGGGACCTGTTCCGATAAACAGCACAGCCGGCGTTACCGCGCAATGACCCCGGCTGCTGCACTGCCGCAGATTGCACGCTGCACGCCCGGCGCGACACCGCCTGCGCGCGTGACGCAGCGCAGCAGCGCGGTGTTGGCATCGTCCTTGCGGCAGGGAAGGACCGCCTACGGGCCTGTCCACCAACCGCCGGAGATGCACCCGATGAACGCCGTCACGTCCGCCAAGCCGCACGCCACCGACCCGCAGTCCATCTTCAAGCCGCGTTACGGCAACTACATCGGCGGGCAATGGGTCGCCCCGCGCAGCGGCCAGTATTTCCAGAACACCACCCCGGTGACCGGCCAGGTATTCACCGAGGTCGCCCGCTCCAATGCCGAGGACATCGAAGCCGCACTGGATGCCGCACACGCGGCCAGGCGCGGCTGGGCCGAGACCTCCACCACCGACCGCGCCAACCTCCTCAACCGCATCGCCGACCGCATCGAAGCGAACCTTGAGCTGCTGGCCCACGCCGAAACCTGGGACAACGGCAAGCCGATCCGGGAAACGCTCAACGCCGACATCCCGCTGATGGCCGACCACTTCCGCTACTTCGCCGGCGCGGTGCGGGCACAGGAGGGCAGCCTGTCGGAGATCGACAAGGACACCATCGCCTATCACTTCCACGAACCGCTCGGCGTGGTCGGGCAGATCATCCCGTGGAACTTCCCGATGTTGATGGCCGCCTGGAAGCTGGCGCCAGCGCTGGCGGCCGGCAACTGCGTGGTGCTCAAGCCGGCCGAACAGACCCCGGCCTCGATCCTGGTCCTGATGGAAGTGATTGGCGACCTGCTGCCTGCCGGCGTGCTCAACGTGGTCAACGGCTTCGGCGTGGAGGCGGGCAAGCCGTTGGCGTCCAACCCGCGCATCGCCAAGATCGCCTTCACCGGCGAAACCACCACCGGCCGGCTGATCATGCAGTACGCCAGCCAGAACCTGATTCCGGTAACGCTGGAGCTGGGCGGCAAATCGCCCAACATTTTCTTTGCCGACGTGATGGCGCAGGACGATGACTTCCTGGACAAGGCCATCGAAGGCTTCGTCCTGTTTGCCTTCAACCAGGGCGAGGTGTGTACCTGCCCGTCGCGCGCACTGATCCAGGAATCGATCTACGAGGAATTCATGGCGCGTGCGCTCAAACGCGTCGCCGCGATCAAGCAGGGCAACCCGCTGGACCCCACCACCATGGTCGGTGCGCAGGCCTCGTCCGAGCAGCTGGAGAAGATCCTGTCCTACTTCGACATCGGCCGGCAGGAAGGCGCCGAGGTGCTGATCGGCGGTGAGCAGGCCACCCTCGACGGCGACCTGGCCGGCGGCTTCTACGTGAAGCCCACCGTGTTCAAGGGCCACAACAAGATGCGCGTATTCCAGGAGGAAATCTTCGGGCCGGTGGTATCGGTGACCACCTTCAAGACCGAAGAGGAAGCGCTGGAGATTGCCAACGACACGTTGTACGGGCTGGGCGCGGGCGTGTGGAGTCGCGATGCCTCGCGCCTGTACCGCATGGGCCGCGGCATCCAGGCCGGGCGGGTGTGGACCAACTGCTACCACGCCTATCCCGCACATGCCGCCTTCGGTGGCTACAAACAATCGGGCATCGGCCGGGAGAACCACAAGATGATGCTCGACCACTACCAGCAGACCAAGAACCTGCTGGTGAGCTATTCGCCAAAGAAGCTCGGGTTCTTCTGAGCGCCGGCTTGATCACGATCAAGGCGCCGGCCTGCTGCCGGCGCCACCCTCAGGCAACACGTTTGGAGATGGATGCATGAACAAGACCATGAAGGCCGCCGTTGTCCGCGAGTTCGGCAAGCCGCTGCGCATCGAGGAAGTGGTGGTGCCGCGGCCGGGCCCGGGCGACATCCTGGTGAAGATCGAGGCGTGCGGCGTCTGCCACACCGACCTGCACGCCGTGGAGGGCGACTGGCCGGTGAAGCCGGAGCCGCCGTTCATTCCCGGCCACGAAGGCGTGGGCCACGTGGTGGCGGTGGGCGCCGGGGTCAGCCATATCCGCGAAGGCGACCGGGTGGGCATCCCGTGGCTGTACTCGGCCTGCGGCCACTGCGAGCACTGCATGGGCGGCTGGGAAACGCTGTGCGAGGCGCAGCAGAACACCGGGTATTCGGTCAACGGCGGGTTCGCCGAGTACGCGCTGGCCAACGCCAACTATGTCGGCTTGCTGCCCAAGGGCGTGGGCTTCATCGAGGTTGCGCCGATCCTGTGCGCCGGCGTCACCGTGTACAAGGGGCTGAAGGTCACCGATACCCGCCCGGGCCAGTGGGTGGTGATCTCCGGCATCGGTGGCCTGGGCCACATGGCGGTGCAGTACGCCAAGGCGATGGGCTTGAACGTGGCCGCAGTGGATATCGACGACGACAAGCTCAAGCTGGCCGAGCGCCTGGGTGCCACCATCACCGTCAACGCGCGCAATACCGACCCGGCCGCGTTCCTGAAGAAGGAAATCGGCGGCGCGCATGGTGCGCTGGTTACCGCGGTTTCGCCGATCGCCTTCGAACAGGCGCTGGGCATGGTGCGGCGGGGCGGCACGGTGTCGTTGAACGGGCTGCCGCCGGGCAACTTCCCGCTGGACATCTTCGGCATGGTGCTCAACGGCATTACCGTGCGCGGCTCGATCGTGGGCACGCGCCTGGACCTGCAGGAATCGCTGGAGTTTGCCGAGCAGGGCAAGGTGGCCGCCACGGTCACCAGCGACAAGCTGGAAAACATCAACGAGATCTTCGCGCGCATGCACGCCGGCAAGATCGAAGGCCGGGTGGTGCTGGACCTCAACGCCTAAGCACCCGCCGGCTGCCGTGCCCGCGCCGCCTCCCCTCTCCCGGCGGCGCGGGGGCGGCACCCGGGCGTGGTGGAGGTGCCGGCCGTTGGCCGGCGCAACGTGGACCCTGACCATGAATGACATCCCGCTCCAGGTAACAGCCACCCTTCCGGCCCTGCAGCTGATCGACATGCTGCGCACGCGCCACGGCCCCCTGTTGTTCCACCAGTCCGGCGGCTGCTGCGATGGGTCTTCGCCGATGTGCTTCGCGCAGGGTGACTTCATCGTCGGCGACCGCGATGTGCGGCTCGGCGAGATCGGGGCGGCGCCGTTCTACATCAGCCCCGCCCAGTTCGCGTACTGGAAACACACCCAGCTGATCATCGACGTGGTGCCCGGGCGCGGTGGCATGTTCTCGCTGGAAAATGGCGAGGGCGTGCGCTTCCTGGTGCGTTCGCGACTGTTCAGCGATGAAGAATTCGCCCGCTTGAAGGCCGCCGGCAAGGTCTGAGCCGGCGCACGCGTCCATAATGGCCGCAGCTTCCGTTGCCCTGGATCACCATGTCCGCGTTGTCGATTGCCAAGACCCTTGTGTTGTCGCTGCTGTGCGTGGTGGTGGCGCTGTTCGTGCTGGGCATGGTCAGCGGCGTGGCGGGCTGGACCGCGCCGTGGATCGGCCTGGGGCAGGGGGGCGATACCCGGCTGGCCTGGGACCTGGCCTGGACCATCCTGGCCGGCGTGGGTGCCACCGCGTTCGCTGCGCGTTATGCCCCCGCCTGGCCGTACCCCCACGGCAGCGTGGTCTGGGCCGTCATCGTGGCGGCATCGGTGTACGCGGTGTGGGACATGGGCAACGACTTCCCATTCTGGTTCGTGGTGGCACTGCTGGTTTCGCTACCGTTCCAGGCGGCCGGCATCTGGCTGGGTGCGCGCTACCGCCCGCGCTGACGGCGCGTCACCACCGGCGGGGCGGCCAGGCCCGCTCACGCGCCCGGCAGCACCTGTTTCACCTGGTCGATGCCCGCCCAGGGGTCCTGCTTCAGCCGCTGCGCCCGCTGCAGCGCCTTGGCCAGCGGGAAAGCATCGGCCGCCGCCACCCGTCCCAGTTCCTCCCAGCGCAGCGGCACCGCCACGCCCGCGCTGGGCCGTGCCCGCAGCGACCACGAACTGACACTGGTGGCACCGCGCGCGTTGCGCAGCCAGTCAATGAAGATCACCCCGGTACGTTTGGCCTTGCTCATGGTCGCCACGTAACGGTTGGGGGCGTGCTCGGCCATGGCCTGGGCGAACGCCTCGCAGAAGTCCTTGGCCTGCGTCCAGTCGGCCTTGGGCTGCAGGGGCACCACCACGTGCACGCCCTTGCCACCGGACAGCCGCACAAAGCTCTGCAGACCCGCTTCCAGCAGCCGGTCGCGCACATCACGCGCGGCCGCCTTCACCTGCGTCCAGCTCACCCCGTCGCCGGGGTCCAGGTCGAACACCAGCCGGTCGGGGTGTTCGGGATCGTCCACGCCCGCGCCCCAGGGGTGCAGCTCCAGGGTATTCATCTGCACCAGCTGCAGCAGCCCGTCCAGATCCTCGATGTACAGATAATCTTCGCGCCCGCTCTTCTGCTGCAGCGGGATTGCCTTCACCGCATCGCCCAGGCCGGTACCGTGGTGCTTCTGGAAGAAGCACGGCCTGTCCACGCCATCGGGGCAACGCAGCAGCGACAGCGGCCGGCGCACCACCTCCGGCAGTACCCAGCGCGCCATCTGCCGGTAGTAGTCGGCCACATCGCCCTTGGTGAGCTTCGCCTTGGCGAATACCACGCGCTCGGGGTGGGTGATGGTCACCTCACCAGTGTCGGCGCTGGCAGGGCGCGCGCTGCGTGTCGTGGTGGTTGTCTTCCTGCCAGCCTGCTTCGCCGTCCTGCCTTGGGCCGGCCGCGCGCCAGCGACGCCCAGATCCTTCGCCGCCTTGTCCTGGCGCAGGCGCTTGAAACTGGCCTGGCGCAGTAATCCTTCCTTGGCCCAGCCGCGGAAGGCGACCTCGGCCACCAGCACCGGTTCAACCCAGTGCACGCTGCGCGCGTTGAACGGCACCTGCGCAGGCAAGGCAACCACGGCCTCGTTCACCGCCAGCGTACCCAGTTGTCGGGTCAGTGCGCGCAGCACTGCATCATCAAAGCCGGTACCGACCCGGCCGACGTAGCGCAGACCGTTCTTGTCGGGCGCGGCCATCAACAGCGAGCCAAAGCCGATGCGCGCGCCCTTGGGTTCGGTGTAGCCGACGATCAGGAATACTTCGGTGCTTTCGTGCTTGATCTTGATCCAGGCCGGTGATCGCGCGTTGACGTAGGCTGCATCGAGCCGTTTGCTGATGATGCCTTCGTAGCCTGCCTCGCCGCTGGCTGCAAACACCTGCGGGCCGTGGTCGATCACATGCTCGCTGTAGGCCAGCGTACCCGGCGTGGAGCCGATCAGATCCTTGAGCACTGCCTTGCGCGCCAGCAAGGGCGAACGGCTGATATCGACCCCTGCGATGCCAGGCATGTCGAACACCACGTAGCGCAGCGGTTGGCTGGCCGTGCCATCAATGACCTTCTGCAAGGCGGTGAAGTCGCTGCGGCCCTGCGCGTCCAGCACCACCAGCTCGCCATCCAGGCGCAGGTCGCGAACCGGCAACGCGGCAATGGCCTGCACGACGTCGGGGAAGTCGGCTGTCCAGTTCAGGCCACCGCGCGAGCGCAGCGATACCACCCCGTCGTCAACCGTGGCCAGCAGGCGGTAGCCGTCCCATTTGATCTCATGCAGCCAGCCATCGCCGTCGGGTGCGCTGGCGCGATGGTCGGTCAACTGCGGCGTGAAACCCTGCGGGTAGGGTGCATCGCGCGCCCCGGGCAGTGCCAGCGCGCGCGTACGCCAGCGCGCGTCGGCATTGCGCGCAACGGGGGCCTTGGCGAGCTTCTTGGCGGCCTTGCCGCTGCCCGCGCGGGCCGTAGTGGCCCGGCTACGCCGCCCCGCCGTGCGCCGGGGGGGCGCTGCATCGAGCAGATCATCGGCCTCGGCATCGCGGGCCTGCTCATCGTCGCGCTTGATCAGCAGCCACTGGTGCTGCTTGCCTTTCATCGTGGTGCGTACCAGCTTCCAGCCGCCCTTCAGGCGTTCACCGTGCAGCACGAAGTCAAGCTTGCCCGCCGCGATCGCCTCCAGCGGATCGCCGTCGCAGGCCCAGCTGCCGTGGTCGTACACCTCCACATGGCCGGCCCCGTAATGCCCTTGCGGAATGTCACCTTCAAAGGTCGCATAGGACAACGGATGGTCTTCCACTTCCACCGCCAGCCGCTTTTCGCCCACCCGCAATGAGGGCCCTTTGGGCACCGCCCAACTTTTGAGCACCCCATCGGCTTCCAACCGGACGTCGTAATGCCGCGCGCTGGCATGGTGCAGCTGCACCACAAAGATCGGGCGCCGCGCCGGCGCCCCCCGGTGCTCGGGATCAGGCTCAGGGGTGCCATCGAAGCGGCGCTTGCGGCGGTATTCCTGCAGCGACATGGCCGCTTACCCGGCCTTGCGCGTGGTGGAGCGCCTGGTCGTTTTGCCGGCGGCCTTTGCCGGTGCCTTTGCCGGTGCCTTGGCAGCGGTCCTGGACTTTTTCGCGGCTGCCTTCTTCGGCGCGGCAGTCACCACAGTCTTCTTTGCCGGCGTGCGTTTCTTCGCATCCAGGCTCTTCTGCAACAGCGACATGAAGTCGACCACATTGGTGGCATCGTCATCGCGCGCCACCGGCGCTTCTTCCACCCGGGTAGTGCCGCCCTTGGCCTTGATCCGCTTCTTCAGCAGCACCTGCAGGCGTTCGCGGAACGCGTCGTGGTACTGGTCCGGTTTCCAGTCGCCGGACATCGATTCAATGAGCTGTTCGGCCATCGCCGTTTCCTTGCTGTTGATGCGGTACTGCGCCAGCGATCCGGTAGGCAACTTGTAATCTTCCGGGTCCACCAGCTCCTGCGGATAGCGCAGGATCATCAGCACCAGCGCATCGGCGTGCGGCATCACCGCGCACAGATACTCGCGGGTACGCACCACCACCCGGGCAATGCCGACCTTGCCGGTCCTGCGCAGGGTCTCGCGCAGCAGCACGTAGCCTTTTTCAGCCTTGCTGGCCGGCACCAGCAGGTAAGGCTTCTCGTAGTAGCGCGGGTCGATGGTGGCGGCATCGACGAAGGTTTCCACTTCCACCGCCTCGTGGCTTTCCGGCGCGGCCGAACGGATGTCGTCCTCCTCCAGCACCACATAGCTGCCCTTGTCGTACTCGTAGGCCTTGACGATGTCTTTCCAGGGCACTTCCTCGCCGGTATCGGCGTTGACCCGCTCGAAGCGGATCGGCTTGCGGTCGCGCGAATCGAGCATCCGAAACTGCAGGTCGACCTTGCGCTCGCCAGACATCAGCGAAACCGGGACATTGAGCAGACCGAACGACAGCGTACCGGTCCAGATCGGTCGGGCCATGACCGCGCGACTCCGCGTGCAAAAGGGAAGGCAGCTGTACCGCGCGCAGCGTGAAACGTCCGTGTCCGGCCCGTGCAGGCCGGCTTTACATGGCCTACTGCAGCAAGCCGAGCACGCCGGCGGCCGGCATGTGGTCCAGCGCCAGCCAGGCGTCCTCGACGATCCCGCGCGCCTGCAACCAGCCCAGCCGCGACTGGCCCCGCATCTGTTCCCAGTGCTCGGCCAGTTCAGCATCGGTGTCATCATCGGAACCACGCGGCCAGTTGGCGTAGTGCGTGGTCAGCGCGAAGGCGTAGGCCGGGTACAGATCGCGCCAGCTGCGGTGGCCGTGGCCGCGCCGCTGCTCGTAGTCGTTGCGCATGTACTGCAGATAATCCTGCGCCACTGCCTGCGCTTCTTCGGTGCGGTCGCGGCGCAGCCGGCGCGTGCTCCGGGCCGGCTGCAGGTAGGCGTTGAACAGCGCAGGGGCGGCTCGGCGGTCCAGGCGGGGCATGGCACGGCTCCGGCAGTAGCGGGCAGGCAGGAATAGTCCCGCTGCCGTTATCCAGCCGTGACAGATCCGTTCAGGGCAGGCGATTCGCAGGGACTTCACCCCGCAAGCGCTGTAGTGGTGACCCCGCCCCCGAGACACACCCATGCCACGCGATCCCCTGCGCGAAGCCAGCACGCCGGTGCCTGGCGAACAACACGCCAAACATGACAACCAGGACGCCGAAGACCGCGGCGCCGGGATGCCCACCCCCGCCGAGCCGGACCACCTGCCCGTTGCAGTCGCGCCAGTGCCACCCGCGCGCGACCGCAAGGACCTCGCCCCCGGTGCCGACGGCCCGGCCGGCCACCATCGACGTGAAGACGAACACCAGCGGCAGCAGCGCAAGCAGCACGCCAGCGACAACCAGGACCAGGCGTTGGAGGAAACCTTCCCCGCCAGCGACCCCACCTCGCCGTTCGTACCGGCCAAGATCCCGCGGTAGGTGCCGACCGTGGGTTGGCACGCTCCCGACCGCTGCTTGGCACGCCCTCTGAAAGGGCGCCGGGATGATCCCTACGGCGCCCACTGCCACTGCAGGCCCAGGCTGACCCGACGATCCGGGCCCGGCTCGAAGTAGCGCTGGTTGCCGTCATTGACGATCACCGAGCCGATGTAGCGCTGGTCCAGCACGTTGTCCACCCGCGCGAAGGCCCGCAACGTGCCCTGCGCCCACTGCCAGCGGCGCGCCGCCTCCAGGTTCAACAGGGCGTAGCCGGCCGCTTGCTCGGTTGCCAGGTCGTTCACCACCGTGTCGCCGGAGGCCACCACCTCGGCCGCCCACTGCCACGCGCCCGGGCGGTACTGCAGGCGCGCGTTCCACTGCTGCTCGGGGACCCCGGGCAGACGGGAACCGGCAGCGACGGTCGCCCCGGACAGCACGTACGGGTCGCGCACGGTCGCCTCCAGGTAGGTGTACGCCAGCGTCAGGTCCACCTGTTCGCCCAGCGGCTGGATGTAGCTCGCTTCCAGGCCCTGGCGGCGGGTGCGGCCGATGTTGCGGTACGTGGCGCGGCCCCCCGTGTTGCTGGCCACGGCCAGCTCGTCGTCGGTATCGGCGCGGAACAGCGCCGCCTCCAGCCGCGCCCCGCGCTGTGCGTGCCATTTGCTGCCCACTTCCAGGTTGCGGCTGCGCGCGGCCGACAAGTCCAGCGCCAGCCCGGCCTGGCCGTCGGTGCGATAGCCCAGCTCGTTGAAGGTCGGGGTTTCGAAGCCGCGCCCGGCCGAGGCGTACAGCCGCCAGGCATCGGTCGCGCGGAACACCACCCCGGCCACCGGCGTGGTGGCGTCATAGCGGCGCGAGCCACTGTCATCGGGGTTGGTGGCGGTGATGTAGTGGTCGTTGGAGCGGAACCGCACCGTGCTGTGGCGCACGCCGAGCAGCAGCGACCAGCGTGGCGCCCACTGCCACCACGCCTGGGCGAACTGGTCCACGTTCTCGACCCGGTCGGACTGGTTGCGGCGCAGGCGGCCCTTGATGCCCACCTGGTCGCCAACGAAATTCTCGTAACCTCGGCGATCCTGCTGCTGACGGTCGGCATTGGCACCGATCACCAGATCAAGTGGACGCCCGGCCCAATCACCGTGCCACTGCCAGCGCGCGTCCACGCCGCCGTAGTCGCCGTCCAGATCGATCACCCCGCCGGCGTGCAGCGGGTTGGCCTGCGGCGTCGGAGGAATGGCCAGGTACTGCTCGACGCTGCGCTGCCCGGCATAGCCCATCGCGCGCCAGGTGTGTGCGCCATCGGTACGGGTGAAGACGAGCCCGGCCTGGGCCTGGCGCACGGATTTGCGGGTGTTGTACTGCTCGGCCACCGCCGTGGCCTGGCGTGGGTTGGCGTTGACCTGCGCGCGACTCAGCCCGAGCGGATCCTGCGCATCGGGCGAATCGAAGTAGTTCAGCACCAGATCGAGCTGGCCACCGCCCACGTCCGTCCCCAGCCGCGCATTGACCGACTCGCGGCGCGCGGCGCTGTGCTCGCGCCAGCCATCGGTGCGGAAATGGTTGGCCGCCACGTTGTAGCGGATCGGCCCTTGCTGGCCGCGCAGCTGCGCGCCGGTGCTGAGGGTGTTGTCGGCGCCGGTATCGGCCCGCAGCCGCCACGGATCGCCCGGGGCGCCATCGGCGCTCCACACCTGCACCACGCCACCGGAGGAATTGCCGTACAGCGCCGAGAACGGCCCGCGCAGTACCTCCACGCGCTGCGCCGAGAGCAGGCTGGCATGGGAAAGCTGGCCCTGGCCATCAGGCATGGTCGCCGGCACCCCGTCCACCAGCACCCGTACCCCACGCACGCCGAAGGTGGAACGCGCGCCGAATCCCCGGATCGACAGCTGGGTGTCCTGGGCGTAGTTCTGTCGGTCACGGGCCACCACCCCGGGGATGCCCGACAGCACCTCGGACACCTGCGCCAGCGGCCCATTGGCCGCATCGTCCAGCCACACCGTGCTGATCGATGCCGGCAGGTCCGCGTCGTCCACCTGCTGTACGCGGGCGGCCTGCACCTGAACGGTGGGCAGGCGCGCCACGGGCCCCATATCGGCAGGGGTCGAACCGGCCTGTGCCAGGTTCGGCAGGCATGCGGCCGAAAGCAGCGTGCAGGTACGGGCAAACGGGAAAAAATGACGCATGCGCGATGGGGTCCTCGATAGCGCGGCGAGCCGCACGCCATGGTACGGAAGCAGGCGTGACGGCGTGCGCCGCGCCCTCGGCGCAGCTTTGTTACGATGGCCCGGTTGCGGCGGACGCTGCCGCAACCTGCGCCGCGACAACCTCCCCCTTCCGTCATCCGAATGAGTACCGCCGTGTCCTTCTTTGCAAATGTGGAACTGGTCCCAGGCGACCCGATCCTGGGCCTGACCGAGGCATACAACGCCGACAGCCGCTCGACCAAGGTCAACCTGGGTGTGGGCATCTACTACGACGAAAGCGGCCGCATTCCGCTGCTTCGCGCCGTCAAGCAGATCGAACAGCAGCTGGCCGATGAAGCCAAACCGCGCGGCTACCTGCCGATCGACGGTCTGCCCGCCTACAACCAGGCCACCCGCGAACTGGTGTTCGGCAAAGACTCGCCGCTGCTGGCCGCCGGCCGCGTGGCCACCTCGCAGACCATCGGGGGCAGCGGTGCGCTGCGCGTGGGCGCAGACCTGCTGCACCGCCTGCTGCCGCACGCCACCATCGCCATCAGCAACCCCAGCTGGGAGAACCACCGCGCGGTGTTCGGCGCGGCCGGCTTTGAGGTCGTGGAGTACAGCTATTTCGACCCGGCCACCCACGGCGTGGACTTCGACGGCATGCTGGCCGACCTGGCCAAGCTGCAGCCGGGCACCGTGGTGCTGCTGCACGCGTGCTGCCACAACCCCACCGGCGCCGACCTCACCGTGGCGCAGTGGAAGCAGGTGGCCGAGCTGTTGAAGGACCGCCAGCTGTTCCCGTTCATCGACATGGCCTACCAGGGCTTCGACAAGGGCATCAGCGAAGACGGCGCCGCCGTGCGCATCATCGCCGAGGCCGGCATCGACAGCTTCGTGGTCGCCAATTCGTACTCCAAGTCGTTCTCGCTGTATGGCGAGCGCATTGGCGCGCTGTCGGTGGTGGCCCCGGATGCGAACGCGGCCAAGGCCGTGCAGTCGCAGGTCAAGCGCATCATCCGCACCATCTACTCCAGCCCGTCCAACCACGGTGCGGCCCTGGTGGCCGGCGTGCTCAACAGCGTCGAACTGCGCCAGGTGTGGGAAGCGGAACTGACCGAGATGCGCGAACGCATCCACGCCCTGCGCCACGGTCTGGTGGAAAACCTGATTGCCGCCGGCGCACCGGAATTCGCCTTCATCAACGACCAGGCCGGCATGTTCTCGTACTCGGGCCTCACCCGCCCGCAGGTAGACCGTCTGCGCGACGAGTTCGGCATCTATGCCGTGGGCACCGGCCGCATCTGCGTGGCCGCGCTGAACCAGGGCAACCTGGAATACGTGGCCAAGGCGGTGTCGACCGTCGCCAAGGGGTGATGCACGCAGTCGTGCGGTGAAGAACGGCCGCCCTGTGCGGCCGTTCTGCCGTTTATGCGGCGGCATATCCACCGTAGAGCCGAGCCATGCTCGGCTGCCCTTGCGCTGAGAAAGGCAGCCGAGCATGGCTCGGCTCTACCCGGCGGTGGCACGCTGTCGGCCGCCTGCCTCGTAATGCCGCGGACGACCGGCCACAATATGGCCCCCAAACGTCTTTGGCAGCCACAGTCCATGTCCCGTTCGTCGCTTACCCGCTATCTGATCGAAGAGCAGCATGCCGGCCGCATCAACGCCGACCTGCGCCAGCTGATCGCCGTTGTTGCCCGTGCCTGCACCAGCATCTCCATCGCCGTCAGCAAGGGCGCGCTCGGTGGCGTGCTCGGCGAAGCCGGCACCGGCAACGTACAGGGCGAAGCGCAGAAGAAGCTGGACGTGATCAGCAACGAGATCCTGCTCGAGGCCAACGCCTGGGGCGGCCACCTGGCCGCCTGTGCGTCCGAAGAGATGGACCACTGCCAGCCGGTGCCGGACACCTACCCGCGCGGCGATTTCCTGCTGCTGTTCGATCCCCTCGATGGCAGCTCCAACATCGACGTCAACGTCTCTGTCGGCACCATCTTCTCGGTGCTGCGCTGCCCGCCGGGCACCGAGCAGCCCAACGACGCCAGCTTCCTGCAGCCGGGTACCGCGCAGGTCGCCGCCGGTTACTGCATCTACGGTCCCAGCACCCAGATGGTGCTCACCGTGGGCCACGGCACCCACGCCTTCACCCTGGACCGCGAGAAGGGCGAGTTCGTGCTGACCACGCCAGACATGCAGATCCCGGCGGACACCCAGGAGTTCGCCATCAACATGTCCAACCAGCGCCACTGGGAAGCGCCGATGCAGGGCTACGTGCAGGATCTGCTGGTGGGCAAGGAAGGCGCGCGCGGCAAGAACTTCAACATGCGCTGGATCGCCAGCATGGTCGCCGACGTGCACCGCATCCTGACCCGCGGCGGCATCTTCATCTACCCGTGGGACAAGAAGGACCCGTCCAAGGCCGGCAAGCTGCGCCTGATGTACGAAGCCAACCCGATGGGCCTGCTGGTCGAGCAGGCCGGCGGCGCGGCCACCACCGGCCGCGAGCGCATTCTCGACATCCAGCCCGACCAGCTGCACCAGCGCGTGCCGGTGTTCCTGGGCTCGCGCAATGAAGTGGCTGAAGCCACCCGCTATCACCGCGAGCACGACAGCGCGCAGGGCTGATCGCATCCAACGGGGCCGGTGCACTGCCGGCCCCCGTTGCCACGGGGGAAAACCCTACATGGCAGCCGCGTGACATCGGCCAGCGCAGCGGTCAACATCGGGTACAGATGCCCACGGATGACCCCATGACGGCCACCACGCAGCACGACTTCATTGAAGTAATCCACAACGCCATCCCCGCCGATGTGTGTGCTGCCATACAGGCCAGGATGCGAACCAGTGCGCAGTTGCGCCCCGGTGAAGTGGGCAGCGGTGTGTTCCCCGAACTCAAGCACAGCAAGGATCTGCGCATCAGCGGCGACGCGGCGTGGCGCGATATCGACATGCTGCTGCAGCAGGCGGTTTTCCGCGGCGTTTTGAGTTATCTACGGCGTTATCCACAGGCGCTGATCTCGCCGCTGATGTTGCAGATCCAAGACAGCGAAGGAAAGCCGCGTCGTCTGTCGGCCGACGATTTCCCTGACATGGACGATGCAACCCTGTCCGATCTCGCGCGTACCTGCCTGCGGCCGGGTGCCATCAATCTGCAATGGTATGCGGCGGGCGAAGGGGGATATCCCTATTGGCATTGCGAACTGTATCCACGCGATCCGTCCGCCGAAACGCTGCACCGCCACCTGCTGTGGACGCTCTACCTCAACGACGATTTCGAGCAGGGCGAAACCGAGTTCCTGTTCCAGCAGCGTAAGATCGCCCCGCGCACCGGCAGCCTGCTGATCGCCCCCACGGCGTTTACCCACACCCACCGCGGCAACCGCCCGCAGGGCGGGGACAAGTTCATTGCGACCAGTTGGGTGCTGTTCCAGAGCGCGCAGAAGTTGTTTGCAGGACGTTGACCGGTAGAGCCGGGCCATGCCCGGCTGCCTTTGCATACCCTGGCACGTTTGATTGACGAAGGCTTGGACCAGGTCACTCGCGCTCAGCGTGTCCTGACGACCATCGCGACCATGGCGATCGCCAGTGCCACCAGAGCGGGTCCGAGGGTGATCAACGCCACGCGACCTCCCTCAGCCAATCTTCGTTGATGTGCGAGGTGTGCGCTGGTATCGACATAGCTGCGTGCGTCAGCGACCTCCTTGATGATTCCCTGCGCTCGAAGTTGATTGAGCGCAGAATGCAGCGCAGGACTCAGCGCGGTCGTTGCGATCGCGCTGTCCGGCGACAGAGCACGCTGCTCGATGAAGCAGGCGAGCACCTTGCGGCGCTTCGGATGCAGCACGGCCTCTATCCTGGCATTGACCGCCGCAATGGCCGCTATCGTCGCGTCGACGTTCATACCCCTATCCCTGGAAAGTGCCGCACCATCGTTCATTGTTGGTCGATACCCGCAACACGTCCAGTAAGATCAGAACAAACTGCCCTGCGGCGACTCCACCCGCGGCGGCAACGGCCGAACGAACTTCTCGCAGTCCAACTTCGGCCAGTGACTGTGCTGCGCATCAAACCCCAACCGCTTGCGTGCCAGCTTGAACCGGCTCGACAGCAGATCGGCATACACGCCCTCACCGCGCATGCGGCTGCCAAACTCGCTGTTGTAGTCCTTGCCACCACGCAGCTGGTTGATGGTGCTCATCACGTGCGCGGCGCGATCGGGGTGATGGGTGTCCAGCCAGTCGCGGAACAACGGCGCCACTTCCAGCGGCAGGCGCAGCAGCACGTAGCCTGCAGTGGACGCACCCGCATCGCGCGCAGCTTCAAGAACTGCTTCCAGCTCCGCATCGTTGATCCACGGAATCACCGGGGCGACCATCACCCCGACCGGGATACCCGCGTCGTGCAGCCGACGCATCGCGCGCAGGCGTGCGTGCGGTGCCGAGGCGCGCGGTTCCAGCTTGGCCGACAGGTGCGGGTCCAATGAGGTCACCGAGAAGTGCACGCTCACCAGGTTCTGTTCGGCCAGCGGCGCAAGCAGGTCGATGTCGCGCTCCACCAAGGCGTTCTTGGTGATCAGCGAGAACGGGTGCCGGGTTTCCAGCATTACCTCGATCAGCTGGCGGGTGAGTTTGAGCTTGCGCTCGATCGGCTGGTAGGCGTCGGTGTTGATGCCCAGGGCGATCGGCTGCGGCATATAGCCCGGGCGCGAGAACTCCTTGCGCAGCAGTTGCGGCGCATTGGTCTTGGCAAACAGCTTGGTTTCAAAATCCAACCCGGGCGACAGGTTGAGGTAAGCGTGTGAGGGGCGGGCGAAACAGTACGAGCACCCGTGTTCGCAGCCGCGGTAGGGGTTCACTGATTGGCTGAACCCCACGTCCGGCGACTTGTTGCGGCTGATGATGCTGCGTGCGGTCTCGGCCCGCACTTCGGTGCGCAGTCTCGGTGCGAGGAACTCCTCGCTCTCATCGGCGTCCCAGCCATCGTGCACAGCTTCGCTGACAGTGACCTCGAAGCGGCCCGCCAGATGCGTGGTGGAACCTCGGCCTTTGATTGCGATACCCATCGGCCGAGGCTACCGGCGGGTCGTCGCAACGGCTGCGACGGCAGGGGAAGACGACATACGCGGTGATCGGCGAGGCGGGATTAGTAGTATTGCTAACCACAACCCCATGTCAACCCGGAAAGCCTTGCTGCTATTGGGTTCCAGGGGATACCACCGGCAATGGTCCCCATACTTGTCCACAGGCCAGAATCGGACATCGCCTAGGCCGACGAAGCGGCCAAGGCAAGGCGCTCAGGGGGCCAACTGCGCCAGGTAGCCCTTCACCGTGGTGTCCAGCCCGACGTACAACGCCTCGCTGATCAGGGCATGTCCGATAGACACCTCCAAGACGTCCGGCACCGCCTGCAGGAAGGCGCGCAGGTTGTCCCGTGACAAGTCATGCCCGGCATTGATCCCCAACCCGGCGGCCTGGGCCCGCCCAGCGGCATCGGCAAACAAGGCCAGCATGGCACCGGCATCGCCGGCGGCATGCGCCTCGGCATAGGGCCCGGTATAGAGCTCGACGCGGTCGGCACCGATGGCCGCAGCCTGCGCGATCTCCGGATTGCCGGCATCCACGAACAGGCTGACCCGGCAGCCGTACGATTTCAGTTCGGCGATCAACGGACGCAGCCGTTCCGCATCGCGGCCGAAATCGAAGCCGTGGTCGGAGGTGAGCTGGCCGTCGCTGTCGGGCACCAGGGTGGCCTGCGCGGGGCGGGTCTGCGCGCACAGCGGCAGCAGCCCCGGGTAGCCCTGGCGCGGTGGTGCGAACGGGTTGCCTTCAATGTTGAACTCCACGCCCCGCGCGTTGGTCAGCGCCGACAGCGCCAGTACGTCTTCGGCGTGGATGTGGCGGCGGTCCGGACGCGGGTGCACGGTGATGCCGTGCGCGCCGGCGTCCAGGCAGGCGCGGGCAGCCTGCAGTACGTCCGGGTCGGTGCCGCCGCGCGAATTGCGCAGGACGGCGATCTTGTTGACGTTGACGCTGAGCTGGGTCATGGCACTACGGGGCGTTGGAATCGTCTTCGGCGAGCTGGCGACGGGCCTGGGCCTGTTCGCGCAGCCGGCGCAGTTCGGTGGGGTCGATGACGCTGGAGATGTCGCGCTGCAGGGTGCCAAAGCGCGCCACGTACAGCCCGCGCACCCACGCCAGCAGGAACACCAGTGCGCCGAGCAGCGAAAGCAGCATCAGCGACATCTGGGGCATTTTCAGCGCAAGGGCAAAGCAGCCCAGCGCCAGCAGCAGGAACAGCCAATGCATCGTCGTTCTCCCCGTTGACCTGGTCAGTGTAGCGCCGCCTGCCCGTGCGGTTCCACGTGGCTGGTCACAACAGTGGCGACGCCAACCGGGCGAATGCCTCCGGCACCCGATGGCGCCAGAAGGCACGGCGGCGGTCATTGCGCACCTGCACCGCCGTGTCGAACTCGGCGGCCAGGATGCGCTCCAGCGCGGCAACGCGGTCGGCATCGACCAGCATCATCGACAGCTCGAAGTTGAGCCGGAAGCTGCGGTGGTCGAAGTTGGCACTGCCCACGATGCAGACCTCCTTGTCGGCGATGAAGGCCTTGGTATGCAGCATGCGCGGGCCGTACTCGTAGATCTTCACCCCCGCCTGCAGCAGCTCGTCGAAGTAGGAGCGGGCGGCCTGGGTGACGAACCAGGAATCGCTCATCTTCGGCACCAGCAGGCGCACATCCAGGCCGCCCAATGCAGCAGAGGTGAGCGCCATGCGCGCGGCCTCGCCTGGCACGAAGTAGGGCGTCACCAGCCACACCCGCTCGCGCGCTTCGTGGATGGCTGCCACCTGCAGGCGGTGGATGGTTTCCCAGGCCGAGTCGGGGCCGGAGACCAGCACCTGGGCGGCGATGCTGCCATCGGCGCGGCTGGGCATGTCGTTGGGCCACAGCTGGGCAATGGCGAAGCGCTCCGGCGGCTGTGCGGTGGCGTAGATCCAGTCTTCGATGAAGACCAGCTGCAGGCTGCGCACCACATGCCCGGCCAGACGCATGTGCAGGTCGCGGTAGGCATCGAGGCGGCGGCGTTCATCTTCCTCGTCGGTGATGTTGATCCCGCCGGTGAAGGCCATGCGGCCGTCGACCACCACCAGCTTGCGGTGGGTACGCATGTTCAACCACGGGCGCTTGAAGGGCTTGAGCAGCTGCCGCGGATGGAACCACGCGACTTCGCCACCGGCATCCAGCAGCGGCTGCAGGAACCGCTTGCGGATAGCCGAGGAACCCACGGCGTCCAGCAACAGGCGCACCCGCACGCCGGCGCGGGCGCGCTCGACCAGCGCATCGCGCAGCGCGGTGCCGGCATGGTCCGGGTTGAAGATGTAGTACTCCACGTGCACGTGGTCGCGCGCCTGGGCGACGGCGGCAAGCAGGGCGGTGTAGGTAGCCGCGCCGTCCACCAGCCATTCCACTTCGGTGGCCGAGGTCGGTGCCAGCCCGGTGGTGGCCTGGGCGATCTTGGCCAGCTCGGTGCAGTCCGCATCGGGCGGGCACACGCTGCTGTAGTGCTCCATGCCCGAACGAGCACGGCCACGGCGCAGGCGCTGCCGCTTCACCTTCTGCGGGCCAAGCAGGTAATAGATGAACAGCCCCAGGTAGGGCAGGGCGGCCAGTGACAGGATCCAGCTCAGGGTGGCGACCGGCTCGCGCTTCTGCAGCATGATCCAGCCGGTCAGCCAGAGCAGGTAGAGGATGTAGGCCGCCACGAGCAGGGGCCGGAGGTGCGGGATGGCGTCGAGCCAGGCCGCAAGGGCAGGGTAGGTGGCGAGCATGCGCGGATGATAGCGGGCCGGAGGGCTGTGGCGCTTGTGCGCGCGTGGCAGGCACGAAGCGCGCTCTTGTCTTTGCAGGCGCGGCGGTGGGTGCGTCGGGCGCTGGGCCACGATGCCCTTGCCGGCAAATGTCCCCCCGCGTCGGCCTTCGGCCGCCCCCTCCTCCTTTACTTTGCCCGCAAGGGCATCGCGGCCCACGTGTTATGACCACCGGCGGCCCGCAGCAAAGCCGGGGGGTATTGCTCCGGCCTTCCGCACGCCGAGCCCCGTAGCGGCCGGCAGGCTCCTGGCAAAGTAAAGGAGGAGGCCGTCGCCGCAGGCGTCGGCCGGGGGACATTTGCACAGGGGCCTGCCGGTCGCTACGGGGCCCTTACGCTCGCGGCCATCCCGGACGGAGACATCGCCGCCCCCCGATGCGCCCATGTACCCCTCTATACGCATCCCGCCGTGCACCATGTGCCACGACCCTTGAAGCAGGACGCTGGCCCCTCTGTTGGAAAAAGAACCAAAAAAAAAGCGCCCCCGATTCCGAGGGCGCTTTCCAGTCGCGTCATGACTGCGTATTGCGTTTTACTGCTGTACGAAGCCGATCTTCTTCATCTGAGCGTTCTTCGCGGCGGCCAACACCTTGGCCATCACGTCGTACTCAGAGTCCGGGCTGGCGTCGATGCGCAGTTCCGGCTGGTTCGTCGGGTCCTTCTGGACCTCCTGTTCCATCCGCTGCTGCAGCTCGCCGGTGGCCACCGGGCTGTTGTTCCACGAGACCTGGTTGCTGGCGTCGATCTTGAGTTCGATCGGCGGCGGCGGTTCGACCAGCTGCGGCGGTGGGTTGAGCACGCGCTGCGGCAGGTCCACGGCGATCGGGTAAGTCATGATCGGCGCGGTGACGATGAAGATGATCAACAGCACCAGCATCACGTCCACGAGGGGCGTGACGTTGATGTCGGCCATGGGGCCCTTGTTACCACCAGTACTGAACGCCATGGCTTACTGCCCCTTCTCTTTGGTGGCAACAAAGCCAACGTCGAGCATGCCCTGCTCCTGCGCAATCTTGGTCATCTCGTTGATGACACGCATCTTGGTGGTGCGGTCACCACGCAGATTGAGCGGGGGCTGCGGGGTCTGCTGGGCGGCGGTCGCCAAGCGAGACTCGAGCGTCTGCTTGTTGATTTCCTCGTCGTTCCAGTAGATCGAGCCGTCTTCCTTGACTGCCAGGGTGATCGGGCCCGAACGCTTCTCAGCGTCTTCCGGGTTCTGCACCAGGTTGGCCTCTGGCAGATCCACCTTGACCTTGTGGGACATCAGGGGCGCCGTGATGATGAAGATGATCAGCAGCACCAGCATCACGTCCACGAGGGGCGTAACGTTGATGTCGGCCATGGGGCCGCCGCTGTTACCACTACTGAAAGCCATAACGGGCTCCGTCTAGATCGTGTTGACTACGTTCTCGCCAGGTAAAGCGCGTCGCAATTAGCGAACGCGCGAACCGGTAGCGAAGAAGTCGTGCAGGTCGTGAGCGAACGTATCGAACTTGCTGATCGTGGCGCTGTTGATCTTGCTGAAGAAGTTGAAGGCGAACACGGCCGGGATAGCCACGAACAGACCGATGGCGGTCATGATCAGTGCTTCACCCACCGGGCCGGCAACGGCGTCGATCGAGGCGGAACCGGTGGCACCGATCTTGATCAGCGCGCCGTAGATGCCCCACACGGTACCCAGCAGACCGACGAACGGCGCGGTGGCACCGACGGTGGCCAGCAGGGTCATGCCCGACTGCAGGTTGTTGCTTTCGCGGGTCACGGCCTGACGCAGGGCGCGATCGACGAACTCCGAACGGCTCAGGTTCTCACCCAGGCCACCGGTTGCGCCGCCTTCGGCACGCTGGTGGTGGGCAGCTGCCTGGGCAGCGTCCAGAGCGATCTTCGAGAAGGGCTCGGAAGCCGGCTGCTCTTCCATCGCACGGATGGCGTCCTGGGCGTTCGGGGTATCCCAGAACAGGCTCACGACCTTGTCGGCAGCGCTCTTCAGGCGGGTAGCACGGAAGATGTTGATGACGGTCCAGTACCAGGACATGGCCGACATGATGATCAGGGTCAGCAACACGACCCAGGAGACGGCGAAATCACCCGGCTTGGTGGTCATTTCGTGGATCAAGTGCTCGAAGCCCATCTGCGAGAGGGCGTTCGACGGGTTGCCCCCGGCAGCAGCGGCGATGAAAAGTTCCTGCAGCATGACGCTTACCTTTGTTGTGTGTGGTGATGAATGGTGTAGCTGTAAACGACCGATGGAGCGGTGGCCGGCGGGCCACCGGCGACCATCAGTTCAGCGCAAAGTTGACCGGGACGCGAACGCGACCTGCGACCTTCTTCCCGCCCGACTCCGCAGAACGGAAGCTCCACTTGCGAGCTGCTTCCATTGCGGCGCGGTCGAGGTCACGGTTACGGCTGGACCGTTCGACCGACACATTGGTGACGTTGCCGTTGGCATCGACATCAATGATCAGGATGACTTCACCCTGGATACCTGCACGGAATGCGGCCGGCGGGTAACGCGGGGGGTTCATGTTCTTCGAGGAGATATCGACACTGGCCTCGATGGTGCTCGGCGGCGCGGGCGGCGACGGCGGGCTGGGCGGCGTGACGATGTCGTTGGGGCGCGGTTCCGGCACATCGACCACAGGAGCCTGCGGCGGTGGCGGCACCGGCGAGGGCTTCGGCGGCGACAGGTTCTTCACCGGCGGCGGCGGAGTGTCCGTCGGCGGCGGCGGCGGCGGCGGCGGTGGGGGCGGCGGCGGAGCGTCGACCAGGGTCACCATGATGTTGCGTTCCTTCTCGGTCGCGGCCTTGGGGGCCACAGCCGGGATCAGAAGCATCATGAAGGCGGTGAGATGGAGTGCGATTACAAAAGCGATACCCACGATCCGCGGCCAGCTTAAGCCGGTGTCATCGCGTTGTTCGTACCTGTGAACGACTAGTTGTTCCGTCATGCGCCAAGAGCTCATTAGTGGGGCCGGGATACCCGGGGACAGGTAGCCCATGATCAGCGGTGCATGACACCGCAGGAACCTCCAAGCTTATACCAATCCTGAGCGCCTGCGCATCAATGTGGCAGGCGTTCAGGCG
>JAHREJ010000059.1 GCA_021733645.1 Bacillus subtilis subsp. subtilis
CCCGCCCAGCCTCCCCCCGCCGCACCAACCGCTCCCTTACCTTGTCATACACCAGGTTGTACACATACGTATAGGGCAGGAAGAACGCGATCAGCCCCATCTCCAACAGGAACGCATCCCAGTAGGAAATGGACAGCCACCACGCGGCCAGCAGCACCACCACCAGCACCAGCCCGCCTTCAAACCCCACCGCATGCCCGATGCGCACCCGCACGGTCCGCTTGAACCCGAACTTCTTTTCCACGCGCTCGAACATCGCGTTGTAGAGCATGTTCCACAGCATGGCGCAGGTGGCCAGGGCGACGGTCAGCACGCCGGTATCAAACAGCGACTTGCCCATCACGTACGACATCACCGGCGCGCACAGGCACAGGGCAATGCCTTCAAACAGCACAGCGTGGACAACGCGGTCCCAAAGAGTCTTTTCGGTTTTCATGGTGCAACACCTGATAGTCGCCGCCGGCAGGGCCGGGCGGGGATGAGAGCGGATCGAAGAAGGGGGAGGGGGCGGCGATCAACGCTCGTAGCGCGCCCAAGGGTCATGGTATAAGTTTCAAAAATGGTACAAAACCCCCAATATTGCAGGCGGCCGTTTCAGATATGAAACACTTTCCCTGGGACAACCTGATGGTGCTGCTGGCGGTGGTGCGTGGCGGCACGCTGCGCGAGGCTGCCAAGGCGGCGCGCATGAGCACGGCCACGCTGTCGCGGCGGCTGGATGCGCTGGAAGAACGGCTGGGCGGCAAGGTGGTGGAGCGCACGTCCACCGGCTGCATTCCCACCGAGCTGGGGCAGCGGGTGTTCGCGCTGGCCGAGCAGATGGAAGAAGCCGCCGACGAAATCGCCCGCGAGGCCGATACGCCCAAGGAGCTGGTGGGCACGGTGCGTATCAACGCCGACGAATGGGCCAGCTTCCTGCTCATCACCCTGCTGCCCGGGCTGAACCGCCTGCACCCCGGCCTGGGCGTGGAGGTGCTCACCTCGCGCGAGCCCTACAACCTGGCCCGTCGCGAAGCCGACGCGCTGCTGCGCTATGGCCCGCCGGACACCGCCGACCTGCGCGGCGACCGCGTGGGCCGCGTGGAATACGCGCTGTATGCCAACCAGGCCTACGCGGCGCGGCGGCAGGCGTCCATCGCCAACCAGGCGTGGCACGAACTGGAGTTCGTGGGGCTGGACGAACCGCGCGTGGAGTTCGAGGTGGAACGTTGGCTGCGTACGCTACCCGGCGCCAACCGCCCGTGGCTGCGCTGCAACTATTCGGTAGGCGTGCTGGACGGGGTTACCGCCGGCGGCGGCCTGGGCGTGGTGGAATGCACGGTGGCCGAGCACGTGGGCGGGCTGGTGCGCGTGCGCGATGCCCCGGCGCTCACCCAGGATGTGTGGCTGTGGACGCACCGCTCGCTGTATGACACCCCGCGCTTCCAGGCCGTGCGCGATTTCCTGAAGCACACGTGGTTGAACGCAATGGCCGAACGCGGGTCATCGGCGGCATAGGGCCGCAGCCGGGAGCTACGCCGCGCTGATCAGGAACGTGTGGAAGTCCGGGTTGTCTGCTGATGCGGGCACCTCGATGGTCAGCCCCATCTTCGGCAGGTTCCTGCACCAGAACGCATGGGCCACGGTGTCGTTGCGGAAGGTGGCCAGCAACCAGCGGCCGCTACCGGGGACCACCAGGCGGGCAACTACTTCGCGTGCGATGCCTTTGCCGCGGTGCGTGGGCAGCACGAACAGGTCGGCCAGTTCGGGAATGCGGCTGCCCTGGACCTCCACTTCGTCCACCAGCACAAACCCGCACAGCGCGCCGTCCAGCCACAGCAGCCGCGCCCAATTTGGATCGCTGCGCAGCGAGGCGTCCACATCGGCCCGGGCGCAATCGTAGGTGCCGTCGGCTGCTATCGCTTCGCCGCTCCATGCGGAGGCCTCGAAGTAGTACAGCTGCAGCAGGCGGTACAGCACGTCGGTGTCGGCAACCGATGCGGCGGCAATGGTGAGGCCTTGCATGGCGGCGTTCCTGTTGCGGGTGGGTGGGCGGTGGCGGGGATGATAGGGCGCGTGTTAGCCCCTGCACAGGCATTGCCGCGCGCCGGTGTGGGTGAGCGCCATTCCATAGCGCGAGGAGGGCTTGTGGCGGGGAGCGTAGGTTTACAGATCGCGCTGGCGACCAATTCATGTAAACCCCGCGTCGCAGGTTTACACTGCCTCATTCAATCCAAATATGCGTAAACCGAGGTCGCCATGTTGGGGTGCCGAATCAAACAAGCGCGTATGGCCGCCGGCCTGTCGTTGCGGGCGCTGGCGCAGGATGTGGGCGTGAGCGCGATGGCCATTTCAAAGTTCGAGCGCGACCACATCCAGCCGTCCTCGGACACCCTGCTGCGGTTGGGCAGGGCGCTGGGCGTGCGCACCGAGTATTTCTTCCGGCAGCCGGGCGTGGAACTTACCCAGGTTGGCTTCCGCAAGCACGCCAGGCTTTCGCCGCAGGACCAGGCCAAGGCGCTGGAAGACGTGCGCGAAAAGCTGGAGCGCTGGCTGGAACTGGAAGCGGTCATTCCCGCAGCGTGGCCGCCGCCGTTGGCGATGCCGCGAGGACTTCCGGCACGCGTCACTGCCTTGCAGGATATCGACGCGATAGCCGACCGGGTGCGCAGTGCCTGGAAGCTGGGCACCGGACCCATCGGCAGTGTGGTCGACATGTTGGAAGAGCAGGGGATCAAGGTAATCCTCACTCCCCACGATGGCGATAGAAAATTTGATGGGATGGTTGCCCGGGCAAACGGTCACACCGTGATCGTGGTGGGAGAAAAATGGCCCGGCGACCGTCAACGTTTCACCCTGGCTCATGAACTTGGACACCTCGTGCTGCAAGGACGCTTGGCTGAAGGTCTGGATGAAGAGCGCGCCTGCAATCGCTTTGCCAGCGCTTTGCTGGTGCCCATGCAGGAAGCCATCCGGTTGCTCGGCGCGGTGCGTTCATGGATCGAGCCGCGCGAGCTTTACCTGCTGAAGCGCGAATGGGGGTTGAGCATGAGCGGGTGGCTCTATCGTGCCCAGGAGCTTGGCATTCTGAGTCACGCTGCCGCAAAGCGTCACTGGGATGCTTTTGCACAGCAACGCAAGGACGGCACCTCATGGCGCGAGCTGGAACCTGGCGATGTGTATGCCAGTGAGCGTCCAGTGCGCTTTGCACAACTGGTGTACCGGGCGTTGGCCGAAGAGCTGATTGGCGAGTCGAAGGCGGCCGAACTTCTGGGGATCACGCAGATGGACCTGCGTGCGCGGCGTCGTATGGAAGCGACCCATGCGCCTGGTTGTCACTGACGCCAACATCCTCATTGATCTGGCGGCTGGCGGCTTGCTGCACGACATGTTCGGTCTTCCAGACTGGGCGTTCTGCGTACCAGACACGCTGTACGTGGAAGAGTTGGCGCAACACCATGGGGCACTGCCGGCAATGGGGTTGAAGGTGGTAGCGCAGCCGCCCGACGCGGTTGCGCACGTCATGCAGCTTCGGCAGCGTTACCGCAGGACCAGCATCAACGATCTGTTTGCGCTGACCTTGGCGCACCGGTTGGGTTGCGCGCTGTTGTCCGGCGATGGTCCGCTGCGGGCTGCCGCAAAGGACGAGGGCGTGGAGGTTCACGGCACACTCTGGCTCATGGAGGCCCTGGTGGTAAGTGGGCAGGTCAGCGTGGGCCGGATGGTGGCGGGGTACAAGGCGATGCGAAGCGATGGTAGCCGGCTGCCGTGGCACGAGGTGCAGGCCCAGATTGACCGGCATCTGGCGGCGCGTGCCCAGACCTAACCTCGAGGGGCGTTGCGGGTGTGCGGGCAGCGCACCGATGTGCTGCGGGCGGCCCCCGATCTGGCGTAGCATCCAGCGAACCTTGCAAACGGACGCAGCGATGGCACTCAGGATGACGCAGCACTGGCGATGGGTATGGCTGCTTTGCCTGCTGCCCCTCATCGCGCTGGCCGCGCCCACGCCTATCCCGGACCTGCATGACCCGGTGGTGGACACGGCGCAGGTGCTGTCTGCCGGGCAGGCCGAGCAGCTGCGTGCGCAGGCGCTGGACCTGCAGGCACGGCGCGGTGCGCAGCTGCAGGTGCTGGTGATCGACAGTGCCGGTGATGAAGGCATCGAGGCGTACGCGCAGCGGGTGTTCGACCAGTGGCAGATTGGCCGCAAGGGTGTGGACGATGGCGTGTTGCTGCTGCTGGCGATGGGCGATCGCCGGGTGCGCATCCAGACCGGCTACGGGCTGGAAGGCGCCATCCCCGATGCCTACGCGCAGCGCATCATCGACCACGCCATCATTCCGCGCCTGCGCGAGGGCGAGCCGGGCCAAGGCATCATCGACGGTAGTGCGCTGCTGGTGGGGCTGATCGATGGTGAAGCACTGCCGTTACCTGCCGAGACCGACAACGTGGTGCGGCTGCCGCAGGAGTGGCGCCGTGGCGACAGCATTGTGGCGCTGTCGATGCTGGCCGGCTTTGTGCTGGGGCTGTGGCCGCTGCGGCGCACGCCGGGGGCAGCGCCGCGTGCGGCGTGGCGGCGGCCGATGGAGGTCACCGCGCTGGTGCTGGTCGGTGCACTGGCCTGCGCGGTGTTCACCCCGGGCGCCACGTTGGCGCTGCTGCTGGTGATGGCGTTGCTGGTGCCGGTGACCACGTTGCTGGGCTGGGCGTGGCGGCGCAGCCGGGTGCTGCGTTGGATGCTGGTGTACCTGCTGGTGGGCTGCGCGGTGGCCAGCAGCGCCAGCGTCTGGATGGGGCGGCCGGTGCCCAGCCTGGCACTGCACATGGTGCTGGTGGTGGTGCTGTGCGTGGTGGCCATGCTGGTGAGTTTTCTGGTGCTTGCGCTGCGCAACAGCTGGCGGGCGGGGCGGGTGGGCTTCTGCGTGCGGCTGGTGATTCTGTTGGCACTCACCGGCATGTTCGCGTGGCTGGTTCCGCGCATTCACGCGCAGGCCGGCAACGATGGCGGCACGGTATTTACGATTGTCGGCAGCTTCGTGCTGTATATCGCCTGGACGCTGGTGATGGCACTGCACCAGTCGGCACAGGCGCGCCGCGCCAACAAGGGGCGGCGACGCAGCCGGCGCTACGATCGCGATTCGGACAGCCGCTCATCCAGCAGTTCGTCCAGTTCGTCCAGCAGCTGGTCGGGCGGCGGCGGGCGCAGTGGCGGCGGTGGGGCGTCGGGGAGCTGGTAGCGCGGTCTGCACGCGCCAGCCGAGCGCGGCGTCCTCCAACACACCACCGGCCTGCACGCCGCCCAGCCGCACCTGCAGGCCTTGCCCGTTGGGCAGCCAGCGCTTTTCGGGGAACCAGCGGCGGGTGGCGTCCACCACGATCAACAGGCCTTCGTCATCGCCCATAGGCGCGAAGTAGGGCGTGGGCGTGGACAGCGGTTGCAGGCCGAACGACGCTTCAATCGCAGCCCGCGTGGCGGCCACATCGGCGGCCGGCAACCCCACTTCGCTGATGCCGGTGATTTCACTGCCGTGGAACGGGCCGGTGCGGTTTGATGCGGGCAGGCGACGGCGCGCGATGAGCTCCAGGATCAGGTCATCCGGGCCGGTGAAATAGATGGATTCCGAATCCCATCGGCCTTCGAAGGTGAAGTGTTCCTGGCCTTCGGCATTGCGCTGGCGCGTGGCGCGTTCATCCAGCCAGGCGGTGGCCTGGGTGAAACGGTTGTGCGGCACGTTGAAGGCCAGGTGCACGCCGCCCACCGGCAATGGGCCTGCAGGCACAAGCTGCAGCGTGCTGTAGCCAACGTGCAGGCAGTTACCGTCACTTGGCAGTTGCAGTACCTCGCCGAAGTACGCCGCCACGGCGGTGGGATCGGAAACCGGCAGGAGCAGGTGGTCGATACGCATGCCCATCATGGTGCAGTGGACACATGTGCAGGTCCAGTGCACGGGCCCACCTCACCCGCTGCGCTTGCTCGATGATGCATCCACCAGCGGATAGCCGCTGAAGGGCTTCACCTCGTCCATCAGGAACTGCGAGACGATTTTTTCCACGCCGTAATCGCCGCCGAGCAGCAGCCGGGCGATGTCCTTCCAGTGGTGCACGTCGTTGACGATCACCCGCAGCAGGTAGTCCGACGCGCCGGAAATGCGGCAGGCCTCGACCACTTCGGGCATGGCCAGGATGCGCCGGTCGAAGGCGGTGAACTCTTCCAACACATGCTGCCGGAAGGAGACCAGCGCGAGCACCACGGTGACCGAGCGGATCCGGTCCACCGCTACATGTGCGCGATAGCCGCGGATGAGCCCCTTGGTTTCCAGCGTGCGCACACGCGCCAGGCAGGCGCTGGGAGAGAGCGCAACGCGCTCGGCCAAGCCCTGGTTGGTGATGCGTGCGTCCTGCTGCAGCACATCCAGGATCTTCAGGTCGGTGCGATCGAGGGCCTTGGCAGTCATGGAACTCCGGGTGGCGGCATGCACCGCAGGTTGTTCGCTATTTGAGGGCCGGTGCCGCAGATTCTGCGTAATTCACCTGTGATATCGGCCAGATCTTCGGTTTTTCGTCAGATAACCATAAGGCAATCAATGGTTTGTCGCCAGTGCGTGCCCCGTCGTTTCTGCTGGACAGCGGTAGCCCTTTTCACTTTCACTCGACCTCAGCCGTGATCGCCGCCGCGCAGAAATCCGCCGGCAGCGTCATCCATCGCCACTCGGGGGACCGTGCCAATGTCGTCGCATCTCCACGTACGCAAGCTGACCCGCGCCATCCGTGTTTCCTGTTGCCTGGGCCTGATTGCCAGCGCACCTGTCTGGGCGCAGGACGCCTCCACCGCCCCGGGGGACCCGGCCAAGACCCTGGACACCATCGTGGTGACCGCCGGCAAGCTGAAGGAGTCGGTGCGTGAGATCGCCGGCTCGGTATCAGCGGTTACCGACCAGCAACTGCAGGACATCGGTGCGCAGTCGTTGGCCGATTACATCCAGCGCACCCCGGGCGTGGTGTTCAACAACTACCAGCCAGGCGTGTCGCACGTGGTGATGCGCGGCATCGCTACCAGTTCGGGCAACGTGCAGGGCCAGCCAACCACTGGCTACTTCCTCAACGAAGTGCCGCTGACCGAGCCGGGCTGGACGATTGCCATTCCCGATATCGATGCGTTCGACCTCAATCGCGTGGAGGTGCTGCGCGGCCCGCAGGGCACGTTGTTCGGCTCGGCCTCGATGGGCGGTGCGATCAACTACGTGGCCAACGTGGCCGACAGCAGTGGCTTTGATGCCGCCGCCGAAGCGACGGTGAGCCAGACCCGAAATGCGGACGTGGGCTATTCGGCCAAGGCGATGGTCAACCTGCCGATCAAGGAAGACCTGCTGGCGGTGCGCGCGGTGGCGCAGTATCGCGATGCGCCGGGCTTCCTGGACAACATCGGTACCGGCAAGCAGGGGTCCAACAGCAGCACCGTGGAGGGCGGTCGCCTGTCGGTGGTGCTCACCCCCAGCCAAAGCACCACACTGACCTGGTTGAGCCTGCTGCAGAACACCGACAGCGACGACAACAGCTACCGCATCGTGGGCCTGGGCGATCTGGAGCGCAAAACCGCGCTGCCGGAGTTCACCAACACCAAGGTGGCCGTGCACAGTCTGCGCCTGGACCAGGACCTGGGCTTTGCCGACCTCACCGCGTTGCTGTCCTACCAGAAGAAGCAGCAGGACTGGCGCTTCGATTACACCCCGGTGCGTGGAGCCTACAACGCCGATCTGGGCCTGGACCTGACGGCGCCGCTGTACATAGCCTCTGGTGGTGAGAGCCGCGGCAAGAGCATCGAGCTGCGTCTGTCGTCCAAGCCCGGTGGCCGCATCGACTGGCTGGTGGGCGGCATGTACTTCGATTCGGACAAGGTCCTGTACGAAAAGCTCGGCGCGCAGGGCGCGGCCGGCGCCTTCGACCGCTCGCCCTTGTATGGCCCGGGCAGCGGTGCGGTGATTGCGCCGGATGGGGAGGTCTTCAACGGCTTCGGCACCCAGTTGAGTGGCTCGGAGGCAGCGTTGTTCGGTGAAGCCAGCGCGCACCTCAACGAACAATGGAAGCTGACGGTGGGCGGCCGCCTGTTCCGCAACAAGGTGCGCACGACCACGACACAGCAAGGGTTCTCCACCTATCCCCGCGCGCCGATCGTGTCCACCCAGCAGACCAAGGAAGACGGGTTCAATCCGAAGGTGTCGCTGACCTGGCAGGCGACCGAGGATGTGATGGTCTATGGCCTGGTCTCCGAAGGCTTCCGTTTCGGCGAGCCCAACACCGCCGGCCTGAGTACCTACCCGGTGCCGTCGGGGTCGAAGAGTGACAGCCTGATCAACTACGAGCTGGGCACGCGCACCCGCTGGGCCGGTGGCCGCCTGCTGCTGGACGCCACGCTGTTCTACGTGGACTGGAAGGACATCCAGCTGCGGCTGCAGACGCCGGACTTCTTCAACTACGCCAGCAACGGCGGCAAGGCGTACAGCCGCGGTGTCGAGTTCGCTGCGACCTGGCGCCCGGTGGATGCGTTCGAATGGCAGGCGTCGGCAACGTGGCAGCACGCCCGGCTGGATGAAGACCTGTTGATCCTTTACTACGGCACCGCGCCGGCCGGTTCGCAGCTGCCGGGTTCGGCCGACTGGACGGTAAGCAACCTGCTCACCTACCGCTTCGACGCGCGGTTCGATCCCACCCTGTCGCTGTCGCACCAGTACGTGGGCGGGGGCATCAGCGACCTGAATTCGGCGGTGCCCGGCGTTACCCCGAACCGGCAGGGCAACTACAACCTGTTCGACCTGCGCTACCGGATGACCTTCGGCAATACCGACGTCAGCCTGTTCGGCAGCAACCTCACCGACAAGCGTGGCATCACCCGCAGCGTGACCGAAACCAACGGCATCGGCGAAGGCCTGGTGCGCCCGCGCACCTACGGCGTCACCGTGCACTGGCGTTACTGACAGCATGGACGGGAGGGTTCGGGTGGAAAAACGTTCGATCGGGCGCTGGCAGCTTGCGGCCCGCCGCAAGACGCTGGAGTCGGTGGTGGCCGATGGCGAGCGCGCCGGCCTGCACCGCCGCCTGGGCGCGGGCAGCCTGCTGGTGCTGGGGGTGGCCAACATCCTCGGCGCGGGCATCTATGTGGTCACCGGCACCGCGGCGGCCAGCTTCGCCGGCCCGGCGGTGCTGCTGGCGTTCGTGCTGGCCGCGCTGGCCTGCGGTTTTACCGGGTTGTGTTACGCCGAGCTGGCCTCGGTGATTCCGGTGTCCGGCTCGGCGTACTCGTATTGCTACGTCACCTTGGGCGAAGGGGCGGCGTGGGCGCTGGCCTGGATGGTGATCCTGGAATACCTGCTGGCGGCCGCAGCGGTGGCGGCCGGGTTCTCCGGCTATCTGACCAGCCTGCTCGGCGATCTGCACGTGCAGGTGCCGATGGCGCTGGCCACCTCCAGCGTGATTGCCAGCCAGTTGGGCGGCCACACGCAGTTGTCGTTCAGTGGCGGGGCCAATGCAGTTGCGGCGCTGGCGGTGCTGGCGGCCGCGGCGGTGCAGATCGCCGGGGTGGGCCGCTCGGCGCTGGCCAACCTGGTGCTGGTGCTGATCAAGATCGCGGTGCTGCTGGCCTTCATCGGCGTGGGATCGCAGTTCATCGACACGGCCAACTGGCAGCCGTTCCTGCCGGCCAATGAAGGCGGGTTCGCCTATGGCTGGCCCGGGGTGATGCGCGCGGCGGCGATGCTGTTCTTCGCCTATCTGGGCTTTGAGACGGTGTCGATGGCGGCAGCCGAAGCGCGTAATCCGCGTCGGGATGTGCCGGTAGGCATCCTGGGCTCGCTGGTGGTGTGCACGGTGCTGTACATCGCCGCCGGTGCGGTGCTGACCGGGCTGGTGCCGTTCCGCGAGCTGGGCGTGCCCGATCCGGTCGCACTGGCAGTGGACCGCATCGGCTGGCCCGGGTTTGCGGTGTTGATCAAGGTCGGTGCGTTGACCGGCCTGGGTTCGGTGCTGCTGGCCAATGCCTATGGCGCCTCGCGGATCAGCCTGAGCATTGCCCGCGATGGGCTGCTGCCGGCGTTCTTCACCCGCGTGCATCCGCGCCTGGGCACGCCGTGGCTGGCCAGCGTGGTGTTCGGCACGGCCAGTGCGTTGCTGGCCGCGCTGCTGCCGATCGGCATCCTTGGCGACCTGATCTGCCTGGGCATCGCCTCGGCCTTCATCGTGGTGTGCATCGCGGTGATGTGGCTGCGTTCGACCCGGCCCGAGCTGCGCGGCGGCTTCCGCGTGCCGCTGGGCGGGGTGTGGATCGGCCGCACCTGGATCGGCGTGGTGCCGGTGCTGGGCATCGTGATGTGCCTGGCGATGATGGCCCCGGTGCTGGGCGACATGCTCGCGCAGGTGCGTCGCGGCGACATCCTGCCGGCCACCATCCTGCTGGTCTATGTACTGGTCGGCGCTTTTCTCTATCTCACCTATGGCCAGCGCCGCGCGCGCCGGCATGTGCAGGACGCCAACGCATGACGCTTGATGATTTTCCCCTGGCCCACGCGCTGCAGCTGGGTCGGCTGGACGCGCACGACCAGCACGCGCTGGTGCGCCGTGGCGAACTCTCGCCGGCCGAACTCACGGCGGCCGGCATCGTGCGCGCCCGCTACCTGGACCCCGCACTGGGGGCACTGAGCCACACCGATTTCGATGCCGCGCAGGTGCGTGCTGGCCAGGTGGACCGCAACGCGCCAATGGCCGGCGTGCCCTGGTTGCCCAAGGATTCGCTGCGCTATCCGGGCATGCCCACGCGTGGCGGCTCGCGCTCGCGCAGTGGGGTGCCGGCCACCGATGCGTCGCCCTTCGTGCAGCGCTTTGATGCCGCTGGCCTGGTGGCCATCGGCAAGAGCTGCATGCCCGAGTTCGGGCTGATGGGCTCCACCGAACCGCTGCTGGGGCCGGTGACGCGCAATCCCTGGGCACCGGCGCACTCGCCGGGCGGCTCCAGTGGCGGTGCTGGTGCGGCGCTGGCAGCGGGCATCGTGCCGCTGGCGCACGGCAGTGACGGCGCTGGTTCGATCCGCATTCCTGCCTCGGCCTGCGGCGTGGTCGGGTTGAAGCCCGGCCGTGGCACCACCGTGGCAGTGCGCGGGCGGCACGCGATCGAAGACCTGATCGTGGCCGACAGCCTGATGTCGCGCAGCGTGCGCGATACCGCCTGGGCCTTCGCGGCGGCGCATCCGCAGGCGGGCCTGGATCTGGATGCGCTGGCGCGGCCGCCGGCCCGCCTGCGGATCGGCGTGGTGAGCGACGCGCTGCCCGGGCTTGCGCCCGATCCGGCGGTGGCCGGGGTGCTCGCCGAAGTGGTGGGCCTGTGCACGTCGCTGGGCCACGACGTGCAGACCACCGCCTATCCGCTGCCGGGCGAAGAGGTCTGGCAGGCGCTCTATACGCTGTGGTCGCGGCTTGGGCAGGATGCGGTGGAGCTGGCGGTCGCCCAGGGCGGCGAGGACGTTGCTGCCCTGGCGCTGGAGCCGTGGACGCACGGGCTGGCGCGCTACCACCGCACCCACTGCGATGTGGCCGCGCTGGAACAGGCTTATGCGGTGCTGGCCGCCCTGCCGGGCGCGTTCAACCGTTTCCACCAGCGTTTCGACGTGCTGCTGACGCCCACGCTGCGCACGCCGCCGCCGTTGCTGGGCGCGCTGGCACCGGACCGTGATTTCGACGCGCTGATGCCGGCGATGTTCGAGTGGATCAGCTACACCCCGTTGCAGAACCTGGCCGGCACACCGGCGATCGCATTGCCGTTGGGTCAGGCCGGTGCCTTGCCGATCGGCGTGCAGTTCGCCGCCGACCGCGGGCAGGAGCCGCTGCTGCTGCAGCTGGCGGCCGAACTTGAACGGGCCGCGCCCTGGCACGACCGCTGGCCGACGGTTTCGGTGGCCACCGCATTGAAGGAGATGGACTGATGGGACACGCCCGCGACAGCCGCTACGCCGCGCGCAACCAGGACGATGTACTGCGCCTGCTTGCCGCCCAACCCTTCGCCTGGCTGGTATCGGCCGGTGGCGAGGATGCCGCCTTCACGCCGCTGCCGCTGCGCGCCGAATGCAACGCGCACGGCCAACTGGTTGCCCTGCGCGGGCATCTGGCGCGGCGCAACCCGCACGTGGCGCGGCTGCATCGCGACGGTCGCGCGCAGGCGCTGGTGATGGGGCCGCATGCCTATGTGTCGCCGAGCTGGCTGGATGACCGCACCCAGGCCCCCAGCTGGAACTATGCCGCCGCCGTGTTCGACCTGGACGTGGCGGTGAGCGAGGACGCGCCGGACATCCACGCCGAGCTGGATGCGTTGATCACCCAGATGGAAGGCGGCCGCCCGCGCGCCTGGGCGCTGGATGAGATGGGCGAGCGCTATGCGCGCCTGGCCACCGGGGTCAGTTCGCTGCGCGGCGTGGTGCGCGAAGTGCGTACCACCTTCAAACTCGGCCAGGACGAGGCGCCGTTCGATTTCGCGCAGTTGCTGGTGGGCCTGCAGGCCGATGGCGAACACGCACTGGTGGACTGGATGCGTGATTTCGCCGGAGCGCGCGCATGAGCCGCAGCCTGGACGCACTGGACCCGCAGATCCGTGGCTTCATCGAGAGCGTCTGCCGCGAAGGCGCGCGACTGCGTGGCGGGCGCGCGCTGGGGTGGCCCGAGCGCCGGGTGATCGCCGCGCAGGCCCGTGAGCCCTGGCGCGCAGGGGGCCCGCAGATGCGCGAGGTCACCGATGTGCGGCTGGATTCTGCGCATGGCCCATTCGGCGTGCGCGTGTTGTTTCCGCAAGAGACGGCATCCACGCCGTCGCCCGCCCTGGTGTACCTGCACGGCGGCGGCTGGTGCCTGTTCGGCCTGGATACGCACGATCGGCTGCTGCGCGAATACGCCGCCGCGGCGGGCGTGCCGGTGGTGGCAATCGACTACAGCCTGGCCCCCGAACACCCGTACCCGGCGGCCCTGGACCAGGCGATGATCGCGCTGGACTGGTTGCGCAGCCACGGTGCAGGCATCGGCATCGATCCCGGGCGATTGGCGCTGGGCGGTGACTCGGCCGGCGCCAATCTGGCCGTTGCCACCACGCTGCGCCTGCGCGATACCGACGCGCATGCCCGTGTGCAGGCGCTGGTACTCAACTACGGCGCATGGACGCCCACCTTGTCCGACAGCGCGCGGCAGACGCTGGGTGGGCCGGACGACATGCTCAGTGGTGCGGAGATGGATGAGTTCTGGGCCGCCTATCGCGGCCCGCACGCCGTACATGCCACCGGCCCGCTGATGGCACCCCTGCATGCGGCGTTGCACGCGCTGCCCCCGGCGCTGCTGTTGTGGGGCGATCGCGATGTGCTGGCCGAGCAGAACGTGGCGATGGCGCAGCGCCTGGCCGATGCCGGCGTGCAGACCCGCACGCAGGTGTATGCCGGCGCGCCGCACAGCTTCATCGAAGCGATGGCCGTGTCGGACACCGCGCGCGCTGCCATCGCCTGCGGCGCAGAATGGGTGCGCCAGCATCTGTTGCTGCCCCCCCTGCAAGGACATCCCGCATGACGCCGACGCCGCACCGGATTTTCGCCGCCTGCCTGTGCATCGCCGCCTGGCTGCCCGCGCTGGCCGCCGCGGAAACGCCGCCGGTGGCGCCCACGCCGGCGCAGATCATGGCATTGCACACCGTCACCGATCCGCAGATCGACCGCGACGGCGCGTGGATCGCCTACGCCGTGGGCTCGCCGCAGGCCGAGGGCAAACCGCCGCGCAGCCGGATCTGGCGGGTGGCGGTGAGTGGCAAGGCACCCGCGCACGAACTGACCGCCCCCGACACCGCCAGCGAAGAGCATCCGCGCTGGAGCGCCGACGGGCAGCACCTGGACTTCCTCTCGAACCGGCCGCTGCCCGCCGCCGACACCACGCCTGGCCTGGCCGACACGCAGGTGTGGCGCATCGACGCGCGCGGCGACACCGCCACGCCGCTTACCCGCGCGCTTGGTGCGGTGAGCGCCTTCGAGGTATCGCGCGACGGCACGCGCGTGGCGTATCTGGCTGCGGACGCAGAGGCGGCGGCCACCATCGCCGCCCGCGCCGCCAAGGACGATGCGGTGGTGGTCGAGCGACCTGCATCGTCCACCCGTGCGTGGCTGCGCGACCTGCGCAGCGGCGACACCCGCGCGCTGACCGCGCCGGGCCTGCAGATTCACGACCTGGCCTGGTCGCCGGACGGGCGCACGCTTGCGCTGCGGGTGTCTGACGGCACCACCCTCAACGACTACTGGTACCGCTCGCGCGTGGTGCTGATCGATGCCGCCACCGGCACGCTGGGGCAGGTGCTGGAACCGCGTGCGTCCGCCCATCCGCTGCAGTGGTCGCCGGACGGCACCCGCCTGCTGTATGGGCATCTGGGTGAGCACGGCATGGTGGCCGATGTGACCGTGCATGACATCACCACCGGCACGCGCGTGGTGATGGGGGCGGACTGGAACGGCACGCTGTGGCAGGTGCGCTGGCAGGATGATCGCCGTCTGGTCGGCCTGGGCCAACGCGGGGTGCGCGGTGCGTTCCTGCAGCTGGACGCGGCTACCGGACGCTGGCGGGAAGGCGCGCGCCCGCAGATTCCCTATGCCGCCTTCACCACCACCGCCGGCGGCCGCAGTGCCTACATCGGCATCGGTGACGCGCAGCCGGCCGAAGTGTGGGTGCAGAACGGCGGCGCGCTGGGCGTGCGCACCGAGCACCATCCCGAAGTGGCCGGCTGGGCCCACGGGCAGGTGCGCGAGCTGGCCTGGACATCCTCGCGCGATGGCCTGCCCATCACCGGCGTGCTGGTGACCCCGCCGGGCTGGAAGCCCGGCACGCCGCTGCCCACCCTCGTGCAGGGGCATGGTGGGCCGGCCTGGGCGTGGTGGTCGGGCTGGCTGGGCTCGTGGCATGACTGGGCGCAGCTGCTGGCCACGCATGGTTACGCGGTGTTCCTGCCCAATCCACGCGGTTCGGAAGGTGCCGGCCATGCGTTCACCCAGATGGCGCGCAACGATTGGGGCGGCGGGGATTTCCAGGACATCCTGGATGGCGTGGACACGCTGGAGAAGGAGGGCGTGGTCGACCCGCAACGGCTGGCGATCGGCGGCTGGAGCTATGGCGGTTACATGGCCGCGTGGGCGGTGACCCACAGCGATCGCTTCAAGACCGCCATCGTCGGTGCCGGCGTGATCGATATCGGCGCGATGGCGCTCACCACCGACACCCCCGACTACCTGCCCGGCTATTTCGGCGACCCGCTGGCCAACCGCGCCGCCTATGACGCGCACTCGCCGATCCGCTACGCCGACCGGATCACGGTGCCGGTGCTGATCCTGCACGGCGAACAGGACAAGCGCGTGCCGCTGTCGCAGGGGCAGATGCTCCATGCCGCGTTGCGCTTCCACGGTACCCCGGTGGAGATGGTGACCTACCCGCGTGGCCCGCATTGGTTCTTCGAAACCGCGCAGGGGCGCGATGTGCAGCAGCGCGTGCTGGACTGGCTGGATACGCAGCTGGGTGCGGAGCGACCGAAGTGATCGCCGGCGCGGATATCGCCTTCATCGGCGGCGGGCACATGGCGCGCTGCCTGATGGAAGGGATGCTTGCGCAGGGCAGTGAACCTGCGCGGATCGCGGTGGCCGACCCGGTGGCCGGCATTCGCCAGTCGCTGGCCGATGATCTGGGCGTGCGCGTCTTCGAATACGGTGCCGAGGCGGCCGCCGCCGCGCCGCTGTGGGTGGTGGCGGTAAAGCCGCAGGTGGCGCGTGCGGTCTGCGAAGCGCTGGCAGGCGTGGCGGCCAGCGTGCGCCCGCTGGTGGTATCGATCATGGCCGGCATTACCCACGCGCAGCTGCAGCAGTGGTTGGGCATCGATACGATCGTGCGCAGCATGCCCAACCAACCGGCGGCGATCGGTGCGGGCATCACCGGTCTGCATGCTGCCGCAGCACTCGGCGCGGACCTGCGTGCCCGCGCCGAAGCGGTGTTCACCGGTGCAGGCGCCACGGTGTGGCTGGCGCATGAGTCGCAGCTGGATACCGTCACCGCCGTGGCCGGTAGCGGGCCGGCGTATCTGTACCTGCTGGCCGAGGCGCTGGAGCAGGCCGCCTGCGCGCGCGACCTGCCGCCCGCAACAGCCCGGCAGTTGGTGGTGCAGACGCTGCTGGGCGCGGCGCGCCTGTTGCAGGTGTCCGGAGACGCCCCTGCGCAGCTACGGGCACGTGTGACGTCGCCGGGAGGCACCACGCAGGCAGCCATCCAGACCCTCGAAGCGGGTGGGTGGAACGCGTTGGTCGAGGCAGCGGTGGATGCCGCCAGTGCGCGTGGCAAGGCACTGGCGGTGCAGCCCGGCTGAGGCCGCTCAGGCCCCGTGCGGCAGCGGCGCATCCTGCAGGATCAATCCGCGTGCTCGCAACGCCTGCCAGAACCCAGCCGGAATTTCCGCATCGGCCAGCGCAAGATTCTCGGCGATGCGGCTGGGCTGGCTCGCGCCGGGAATGACCGCCGCCACGGCCGGGTGGGCCAGCGAGAACTGCAGCGCGGCCGCGCGGATGTCCACGTTGAACGCGGCGCATACGCTGCGCAGGGCATCCACGCGCGCCAGGATGTCCGGCGTGGCCTGCTGGTACTCGTAGTGCGCACCGCCGGCGAGGATGCCGGAGTTGTAAGGACCACCCACGACGATACCCAGCCCACGCTCCACGCTGGCCGGCATCAGCGCGCGCAGCGCGTCGGCGTGGTCCAGCAGTGTGTAGCGGCCTGCAATCAGGAAGCCGTCCGGGTCGGACTGCTGCAGCGCCATTTCGCACGGTTCCACGCGGTTGACGCCCAACCCCCAGGCGCGGATGACGCCTTCCTCGCGCAGCCGGGTCAACGCCTTGGCGGCGCCGTTCATGGCGGTGTTGAACACCTCGTGCCACGCATCACCGTGGAAGTCGCGTGCCGGATCGTGAATCCACACGATGTCGAGCCGGTCGGTCCGTAGCCGCTTGAGGCTGGCTTCGATGGCGCGCAGGGTGCCGTCGGCGCTGTAGTCGTAGACGATCTTGTTGGGCAGGCCGTGTTCGAACAGGCCGCCCTTCTCGCCGAGGTCGCGCTGGGTGGTGTCTTCCACCTCGTCCAGGATCAGCCGGCCCACCTTGGTGCTGAGCACGTAGTCCTCGCGACAGTGCGGCTGCAGCGCCTTGCCCAGGCGGATCTCGGCCAGGCCGGCACCGTACATGGGGGCGGCGTCGAAGTAGCGGATGCCCTGCTGCCAGGCGGCGTCGACGGTGGCAAGCGCTTCCTGCTCGGGGATGTTGCGGTACATGTTGCCCAGCGGGGCGGTGCCAAAGCCAAGGCGGGTGGGGACGGAAATGCGCATGCGGGATCTCGATTAGGAAGAAGGAGGACAGAGGCGGTGGCGCGCGGGATCACGCGGCTGTCGGCGCGGCCATCGACGCGATTGCTGGTTCGGGGGGTGCCGCCGGGGAATGGAAGATCGGCAGCACGTACGCGGCAATCTCATGCAGCGTCTCGTCGAGCGGGCGCTGGTTGCGGCGCAGGTGCAGGCCGATGTGATCGACGCCGGCGGCACGCATCGCCTGGAGTTCGGCGATCAGGGCGTGGCGGCCACCGCTGAAGCCGAACCGCCAGCGCTGCGTGGGCGCGTCCGGACGCGCGTCCAGCTCCAGATGGATGAAGCTGGCGTACGGCTTGTTCCCGGCGACGGCACGCCATGCGGCGACGCGCTGTGCGTGGGTGTCCGGTGTGCCCGGGAATGCCAGGCTGCCGTCCATGTACTGACCAATCCACGCGGGCGTCTGTTGGGCCAGTCCGGCCACCAGCAGCGGCAGCGGCGATGCCTGTCGGGGCAGCAGATCAAGCGGCTCGGGCAGGCGCGTACGCGCGTGGTCGCGCAGCATCGCGACCTGATCGCGGAAGTTGCTGCCGCGATTGGCAAAATCGCGTCCGAACAACGGGTATTCCACTGGCCGGTCGCCGCTGGCCACACCCAGCAGCAGACGGTTGCCACTGAGCTGCTGCACCGTGGCGGCGGCCTTCAGGGTGAGCAGCGGCTCGCGGACCGGCAGCACCACGGCGGCGGTGCCCAGCAGGATGTCGCGGGTGATCCCGGCCAGGTAGCCAAGGTAGGCGAACACCTCGAACACCTGCGCGGCATCGCCGAAGGAGGGGTCGTAGACCGGCACGTCGCGGATCCACAGCGCACGGAAGCCCAGCCGGTCGACCAGACGGGCGAGCTCGGCATGCCGTTGCATGTCCGGTTCGCCGGGAAGGCGGCCACTGTTGCGGCGTGCCAGCTCGCCGCCGGGTGTCCAGTCGTTGTCCAGCGGTGCTTCCACGCCGATGCTGAAGCCACCGGCGGTGAGGCGGGTAAGGGCAGGGGGCGTGCCGAGGTGGATGGGCGCGATGTTCAAAGGGAGATCCAGTCGGGGGAGACGGTGGCAGGTGCCGGTGTTACGGCAGGCGCACAGTCTGCTCCGCAGACTTTTGCGGAGTAATGGGCTAATCCACAAATTTCCTTTGCCGTTGGATCAACAATGGATGCCCGTTCCCCGGTCCAGCTGGCGATAGCCAATCGCCTCGGCCACGTGTGCTGTCGCAATGTCGGCCGTGCCATCCAGATCGGCCACGGTGCGTGCCACGCGCAGGATGCGGTGCATCGACCGGGCCGAAAGCTGGAGGCGCTCGACCGCATCCTCCAGCAGCGCCCTGTCGTCGTTGGAAAGCCGGCAGTGCTGCGCCAGCTCGGCCGGGAGCAGTTGCGCATTCGGTTTTCCGCTACGGCCCAGCTGCACCGTGCGCGCGGCGACCACACGCGTACGCACGGCCTCGCTGTCCTCGCCATGCGGCTGCTCATCGCGCAATTCATGCGGTTTCAGTCGCGGCACCTCCACGTGCAGGTCGATGCGGTCCAGCAGCGGGCCGGACACGCGGCCGCGATAGCGCTGGATGCCGTCCGCTGCACATCGGCAGCGTCCGCTCCGGTCGCCGGCCCATCCGCAGGGACAGGGATTGATGGCCGCAACCAACTGGAAGCGTGCAGGGAATATCTCGGTGCGCGATGCCCTTGCGACGACCACCTGGCCACTTTCAAGCGGCTCGCGCAGCACCTCCAGCGTGTGCCGGCTCCACTCGGGTAATTCGTCCAGGAACAGCACGCCGTTGTGTGCCAGCGAGATCTCCCCGGGCCGCGGATAGGTGCCGCTGTCATTTGTCAGGAAAACCGTGACTTAGTTCTTTACAGGCCTTCAGTCTTGGGCGATTCTAGCGCCTCAATGGTGCGACAGAAGTTCATCAATAACGCGACGGCGTGGCAAATGGCGATATATGACGCGACTGAGTTCCGCTGCGCCCGTCCGGGCGTTGAAAAATAGCCGCCGCGCCCTGACCGGGAAGGTCACTTTGGGCGGCGGTGAGATGGCAGGCTTTGAGTCCTCGCTGGAGCGGGACTGGCTGAGACTGCTCGATTTCGATCCCAACGTCATCGCATTGCGAGAGCAGCCCTTCACGATTTACTACGAGTCTGAAGGACGGCGCACCCGGTACACGCCGGACGTCCTGGCCGAGTACTCGCAGCCCGGGCAGACCAGGACCGTCGTCTACGAGGTCAAACCGCTGGAGACCCTGCGCTCGGGCTGGCAGTTGCTGCGGCCGCGGTTCAAGGCGGCGGTGAAGCATTGCCGGGCCCAGGGCTGGCAGTTCCGAATCGTGACCGAGCGGCACATCCGCACCCCTCTGTTGGCCAATGCCACCTTCCTGCGGCGGTACAGAGCTATGACCCCAATGTTGGTAAAGCAGGCGCAGCTGAAGTACACCGCGACGGTGCTTGGCCCGACGACCCCCCAGGCACTGCTCGCCGCCGCCTACTGGCCGGTCGACGAGCAGGCCCAGGCCATTCCTGCCCTGTGGCAGCTGGTGGCCAGCGGTGAAATCGAGGCTGATCTGAGCAAGCCGCTCACCATGGCCACACCCATCCGGTTGAGGGGTTGACGCGTGTCACTTTCCAACTTCTTCAAGGTAGAGCCGGGTGCCCAGGTCTTTGTTGGCCCGCGCAAGTACCGGGTAACCCACATGCTGTCCATCGACAGCGTGTTGGCGGAGGATATTGAGACGGGAGCCAGCGCCAGGCTCCGAATCGAGACGCTGTCCACGATCGTCTCTGCCGAGACTGCCAGCGATGCCGGCGGCTTCCCGATTCACCAGTATTCCAAGGAAGAGTGGTCGGTCGCGCAGAAGCGATTTGAAGCGCTGCGGCCGATGATCGACCACCCCATTAGGAGTCGTTCTGAAGTGGAAAAGCTGGCTAAGGGCGCCGGCGTCCACGTTGCCACCTACTACAAGTGGCTCGCGGCCTATCATGACGCCGGCCATGTCGCCGCCCTTGTCCCGCGTAAGCGCGGTGCAGCCAAGGGCCAGAGGCATCTGGCCGCCGACCAGGAATTGGTGATCAGCTCCGTGGTCGAGGATATGTATCTGAAGAAGCAGAGACATTCGCCCAAAGAAGTCGTGGACGAAGTGCTCCTGCGGTGCAAGCGTGCCAAGATCACGCCCCCGGCTCCCAGTACCATCCGTCGACGCCTGAAGGAGCTGTCGCCGGCAATGACGCTGCGTCGGCGAGGCTTCAAGGACAAGGCCCGCGACGTGTATGAGCCCATTCGTGGCTCGTTCCCGGGTGCTGACTTTCCGTTGTCAGTCATCCAGATCGATCACACCCCGCTCGATGTCATCGTCTTGGACGAGGTGCACCGCAAGCCGATCGGTCGCCCCTGGCTGACCTTGGCCATCGATGTCTACAGCCGGATGATCGTCGGCCTCTACGTCACCCTGGACAAACCGTCGGCCACGTCCGTGGCCATGTGTATCTCCCACGCCATGACGCCGAAGAGCGAATACTTGGCGGCTCTTGGAGTGGAAGGCAACTGGCCGGTATGGGGTCAGATTGGCACGCTGCACGCCGACAACGCCAAAGAGTTCAAGTGCAAGGCGGTTACCCGTGGCTGCCAGGCCAACCACATCGACATGCAGTGGCGGCCGGTCAAGAAGCCTCACTACGGGGCGCACATCGAACGCTATATGGGCGTAGTGGCGACCGAGCTCAAGAAGGTGCCTGGTACCACGTTCTCCAACACCCAGCAGCGCAAGGGATATGACTCCGAGAAGGAGGCTGTGTGCACAATGAAGGAGGTTGAGGCCTACCTGGTGGAATTCATCGTCAACAATTACCACCAGCGCAGCCACAGCCAACTCCAGGAGGCCTCGCCGATGCGCATCTGGCAGCAGGGCATCGTGGGCACGTCCGAGCGGCCGGGCATCGGGGCAATGCCTATTGTGGGTGACCCTGAGCGGATTCGGATGGACTTCCTGCCGTATTTCGAGATCACCATCCAGCGATCGGGCGTTCGCCTTGAGAACGTGTTCTACTATGACCCGGTCCTGGACCCGTATATCGGTGCAACCATGCCCGATGATCGAAATGCGAAACGAAAATTCATCTTTGCGCGGGACCCGCGTGACGTCAGTCAGATCTACTTCTTGGATCCCAAGGCGGATCGGTACACCCCGATTCCCTATCGAGACCTCTCCCATCCTCCGGTATCTGCGTCTGAGCTGAGAGAGGTGACCAAGGCACTTCGCGCGGAGAACAAGGGCGAGGTGGACGAGCACCGCATCTTCAGCAGCATCCAGCGCAACCGCGACCGGATCAACGCCTCGACCGAGTCCACCAAGGCGGCCCGACGCCAGGCAGCGTCGCGCCCCCAGGCAAAGCCCGTGCCTGCCCAGGTGCAGGCGGCAGCCCAGCCACCGGCGCACGAGCGCGCCGCCGAGCCGGCCCTCAGCATCTTTGATCAGGAGCTGGAAGTGTTTGAAGTGGGAGAGCTGAACTGATGGCTGCCTATCCCCACCTCCTGCCCCAGGTCGCGGAGCGAATGGAATACTCGGAGTCCGAGCGCATTGAGTTCGCCCGTAGCGATCGGTGGATCGCTTATCCGGTTGCCAAGGGAGTCATTGATGAGCTTGATCAGATCATTGCCTACCCGACAACCCAGCGACCGCCCTGCCGGTTGATCGTGGGTCGGGGCGATAACGGAAAGACAGCCATCCTGCGTCAGTTCCGGCAGCGACATCCGATCACCATGCGCGAGGACGGCAGCCCCAATTCACCGGTGGTCGCCATCGGCATGCCAGCAACCCCGGACCTTTCCCAGATATGGTCGGAAATCCTACAGTCCTGCGCCATCACGCACCGTCGTGGTGACCCTGCCCATGCCAAGTACGCTCAGGTGCTTGGAGCCCTTCGATACATCAAGGCGCGCGTGCTGTTGATCGACGAGTTCAACAACATCGTGAACGCAAGGAAGGGGGCCTCGGACGTTCTGGCCGGCCTGCGCAAGCTCAGCAATGATCTGAATCTGAGCATCGTGGCCGCCGGAACGGAAGCAGCCATCAATGCCCTCTCCTTCGATGCGCAGATGCGATCACGCTTCAAACCCTTGGCCCTGACCCGCTGGAGCCTGGACTTGGCCTACCTGTCGTTCTTGAAGACATACGAAAGGCTCTTACCTCTGCCGGCGGCATCGAACTTGGCCGGCAAAGAGTTGGCCCAGGTGATCTTCAATGCCGGAGGCGTCGCCATTGGCGGCAGCGTCTCTCTGATCAAGGAGGCTGCGGTTACCGCGATCCGATCTGGCCAGGAGCACATTACCTCGGCGACCATCCTGGACACCCAGGAGCGCCTGCGCCAGAACTACGAGGGCGTTGTCGCCTCGACCTGACCATGCGCATGGGATGGCCGCCGCTGGCTGGGAATGAGCTGCTGAGCTCGTATCTGTCCCGCGCGGCCATCGCTCGTGGCATGAGCGCCCAGAGTCTGACGTCGCTGATCTGCCCTGGCCATGCCATCTGGACTCGGGATGTGGACACCAATGCCCGCGCGCGCACGCTGGAGGCCTTAGCTGCAGCGATCGGCGAGCCACTTCGCCGGATCAAGGACATGACGTTGATGGGACTGAGCTATCCAGAGCCGGGCAGGCCCGGCTGGCAGGGAACCCACCACTGGGTTACTGCCATCGGGGTCTACCATCGCTCCCGGCGACGTCACGGGCTGTGCTTCTGCCCCGTCTGTCTCGCCGAGGGCCCGTTCTTTCGCCGCCAGTGGCGCTTGGCCTTCTGGACCGTGTGTCCGCACCACCAGGTCATGCTGCGCGATGCCTGCCCTTCATGTGGCGGCACTCTGGAGCCTCATCGTCAGCAATACGACTTGCGCCTGTGTTCACGGTGCAACCGATCTCTGGTCTCTGGGGACTGCGTGGCTGCGGTCCCATCCTCCCTGCAGGATGAATTGTACAGGGCGTGCGTTCAACCTCATCTCGCACAGGATTGGTCGCCGGCGCGCTGTAACGGCAGGGAGTACCTAGCTGGGATGGACGCACTGCTTTCCGGCTTCGGCGTCGCTCGTATGCCGGACGTCCACAGGGGGCGGCAGTGTAGGGAACGGCTGGAAATGCGTCGAGTCGATCAGCGCGACGCTGATCTCCGGTTGCTGGAGGTGCTGTGCCAGGCGTGGCCGCAGTCGCTTCGCGCAGCGTCTCGGCAGTATCATGTGACCCAGCGCTGCTTCAGGCAGCAGTGCCCGGACTGGCTGGCACAAGAGATTGACCAGTTGCCGCCCGGGCGCATCAATGGCCAGGCCAACGCGAGTCGGCGAGCCCTGCGTATTGCGGCTGAGGCAGAACAGCGGCGGAAACCTGGATGGCGCTCGCTACGCGCAAAAACGCTGCTGAAGATGATTACGCCTTTCAATGAGCACTGACGATTACGGCCGCCGTACCTGTGATGGGTGCTACACCCCGATCGTGAACGCGCACCGCGTTCACGACAAGGTCGAGTATTGCCAGAAGTGCTACGACGACCAGTTCGCCAAAGGCACATGCCCGGAATGCAGTGGACCGACGCGTTATCACGTGTCTGAGTCGTCGATACCGCCTTGCGGTAAGTGTCTCCGGCAGAAGCGCCGGTGTGGTCGGTGCAAGCGGCCCACGCCTCGTGCGTCGCTCATCTTCGAGATGGAAGTTCCCGGCATGGGGGAAGCGATGGGGCCTGGTAGGCTGAGCATGGCGGTGTGTGCGAGATGCGTCCGATACTTCCGGGCACCCGAACCCTGTGATCTGTGTGGGGAGCTGAGCTCTGACCTGGCGAGGGCGTCCCATCTGGAAGAAGGGGTTCGCGCATGTCCTAAGTGCCGTACCGCAGATACCCACGCCACCTGTGGTAGGTGCCGCAAGTACAGGAAGATCGAGACCACGGTCGATGGTCGCGACTATTGCAAGGCGTGCTCGGGTCCAACTGCGGATTCCCATGCCTGCCCAAGCTGCGGGATGGAAGTTGCCGGCAACGGCCAGTCCCACTGCGACGATTGCCTGATCATCTCGCGGCTCGGTCGCGAGGTGGAGCTGCGCTTGCCGCTCTTTGAGCAGTCTTGGGTGGCGCACCTCTACAAGATTTTCGGCGAGTGGAGTATCAACCGGGGCGTTCGCACACCGCGGCTACCGGAAAGCGTTGCCAAGGCGATGGACTTCTTCCTGATACTGGACCGCGCGAAAGACCTTCATCAGCCGCTTACTGCCGATGCGATGGTCAAGGTATTCAGCTCCAAAGAGCTGCGCTCGAACTTGAATGCCGCGACCTTCCTGCAGCAGCAGTTCGGATTTATTATTGATGGCAAGGCCCGCGCGGAAGGGCAGAGTATTGCACTCATTGAGGACAAGCTGGCCGCTGCAGCTGGGAATCCTTGGCACCCCTATCTGCTCTCCTACCGTAGCTGGCTGGCGGATAAGCCTGCGCGCACGGTGGCTCAGTACATGGGCGTTGCCGAGGCCTTCTGCCGGCAGTTCCAGATCAGTGGCCCGTTCTCGCAGCAGGAGCTGCTTGAGTTCCTGGCGTCCAAGCCGGGTGCTCGGACTAACCTCGGCCCCTGGGTCAGCTTCGTCCAAAAGCATCTCGGCTGGCCTGTCACCTTGCCACCAAAGGTGATCCCGGCTCCCGCCTTACGGAAGGACGCTGCCCGTCTGGGGAAGCTTCTGGGAGCGATCGGGGGCGCAGCTGAGGCGTCCACTCAGGACATCGAGGACGCTGTGGCGCTGGCATTTGGCTTCAACAGGCGCGAGCTGGACAAGGAAGTGCTGGGCAGTTCTGGGCCCCGTCATCTGCAGACCCGCAATGGTCTGGTGGAGATCCCAGACGCCATGGCGGGCCTGGTTGTGACATGGCTCCAACGACGGAGCGGCCCGGCGTAAGGAGGTTGCCTGCCTGGCCGGCAGGGCTTCTCCTTCACTGGTAGCGTCTACGCCGACCGCTTGGCTCACTTCGCAGTGACGGCGGCTACGTGCTTACTACCTGACACCGACTTGAAGAAGGCTATCAACCAGTCTTTGTCCCATTCCTTCTTGTGCTCTCTCTTCTTGCCGTCGTCCTTACCCTCATCCACATCCTCATCCATGTCCTGTGAAACATAGCGGTGGGTGAAGCAGTAC
>JAHREJ010000060.1 GCA_021733645.1 Bacillus subtilis subsp. subtilis
CGGAGTGCCGGTCGAGGCTCTTGATTCTCCTTTGAAGCCCGGACAATCTCCTTGACGCCTAGCAAACGATATCGATCTTTCTGAGTCGCATGCTTTGGCCAGTGTTCTACGGCCTCCATGAGGCTGCGTGCATGGTGCACGTTGAGCGCCGATGCTGGCATGTCGCCAACGAGCCCCAGCAGGATGCGCAAAGTATGCCTGCTCTCCGTCACCGTATCTTTCCTGAGCCTCTTTCGACGCGCCAAGTCACGCAGATGCAGGGCTATCGATCCAGATAGGCGCTCTCTTCGCGGGACACCGGAAAGCGGTGAACGCGTAGGAGTTGTCACTTCATGAATGCCTGGTTGGATACGAATGGACGCTTGACGCACCTGCTCGCGCCGACGATTTACCCGGACAAGATGCTCCTTATCCGAGTCGGCAAACGGTCGCTGCAAGCCAAACGCCTCGGCGAAAAGTTGAGCGTCTTGGGGAGTGTCAATCTGCGCGCGCCCTACACGCGTGCCATTGGGCAACTCCACCCCTTCGAGCGTCAGCTCGAACAGTTCGCCCGAGGCAGCTTTTCGCAACAGTTCGTCCAGTTCCTTCTTGTCCACATATCTTCCTGTGCGAATGCTTTTGAACATGTCAGAGAGTGCCATGCCCATGCGCGCAGCCGCCAGCCGAGCTCCGTCGCCCGGAGGTAAGCGCAGAGCGCGCACGATGAAACGACGCCCAAGTCGGGCTTGTAGATCGAGGGGAATAAGGAACCGCGCGTAGAGCCCGGTGGAGCGCGCCAAGAACAGCGGCTTCGGCATAAAAATACCTTAAACGATACCTGAGATAGTGGTTCGCTTAAGGCACAATTACCACCCAAAACCCTTGCAGTTTCATGCACTTACACGCATGATCAGGGTTGAGTGGAGCGGGTGAAGGGAATCGAACCCTCGTCAGTAGCTTGGGAAGCTACAGCTCTACCATTGAGCTACACCCGCGTGGCGCCGGACAAGTCTATGCGGCACGGTGGTAAAAAGGCAACGGGCGGCATTGCGCCGCCCGCTGCATCAGGCTTTCGCCGGCCCCGCGCAAGGCCCCGTCGGGGGCATTGCGCGCGGTGGATCAGAAGCTGCCGCTGAAGCTGGCAAACAGCGACACGTCGCGCGCGCGCTTCTGCATCGTGGTGGTGCTCATGCCGACATTGCTGTTCAGGCCCCACAGGTTCAGGCGCGCACCCAGCACGGCGGTGGCGTAGTTCCGGTCGAACTCCAGGCCCGGCACCTTGTACATGCCCACCTCCGGCATCGACTGCAGCCACGCGCTGGCCTGCTTGCCGTCTTCGAACTCGTGGTCGTAGGTGACCTGCACGTACGGCTTGACGCTGCCGCCGTCGAAGCGTGCCTGCCAGCCGATGCGGCCGACGGTGGAGTCCACGTCCTGGTCACCGTAGCCCAGCGCGGTGGCGCTGGGATTGCTTTCGGTGTAGCCGTCCAGCTTGATCTTCTGCCAGATCACCGCGGCGACCGGACCGTGGCGGAAGCCGCCCTCGGTGCCGAACTCGTAGCCGGCGTTCAACGCGGCGGTCAGGTTGCTGCCTTCCGGCGAGCCTTCATGGATACGGGTGGCCGGGCCCAGCTGGACCTTGCGGGTCACGTCGTAGTCCAGCCAGCTGTAGCTGACCTGGCCGTTGACCCACGCACGCTCGCCATACCAGCCGGCGAACAGGCCCAGCGAGGTGTCGGACTGGGTGAAATCGCCCTTGCTGTTGCCGAAATCGGCATCCATGCGGCCGTAACCGGCGAAGCCGCCGACCACCATGCCATCGCGCGCCCAATCCACGCCGAACAGGCCGGCCGGGGCCATGCCGTCGTACAGATCGGCATGTGCATAGCGCTGCATGTCGCCGCGCAGGTTGCCCCACCAGCTCAGGCCGTCGGCCGGGCGGCCGTCCAGATGCCAGCTGACCTGGTCGGCACGCGAGCGGCCCACGGTCTGCGCCGAGTGGGTCAGGATCTGCTGGTTGCGCGGGGCTTCCAGGATCGACAGGGTGTACTGGCCCAGCATTTCATGGGTGGCCGTGGTGGGGTGCACGCCATCGGCGAACACATAGGTGTTGGCCGCATTCGGGGTGGCATAGCTGGTCGGGTTGCAGGTCAGCGACGACGCCGTGGTGCACGCGGTGCCGGTGACGTTGGTGAACCCGTAGGTGGCCGGGCTGGCCACGATTTCCTGCAGGATGTGGAAGGTATCCACCGGAATCACCTGCAGGCCAGCAGCCTTCAGGCCACCGAAGAGGGCATCGTTGTAGGCCTTGGCCAGGGCGGTGCCGCCGGCCATCGCAGCCGGACCACCGGCGCGCGAGCCCGGGGTCAGGCCGATGTCGGGAAGGGTGGGCACCACCACGTACTGGGCGCCGGCACCCTTGAGCGTGGCAACAATGCCAACCTGCTCGGTGACCGCGCTGCCCAGGGTGGCCGCCAGCGGCGCGCCGTTCTGGATGGCGAACAGGTCGTTGGCGCCGCCCCACACGGTGAACAGCGCGTTCGGGTCGGCCTTGCCGCCGTTGGCGGCCAGGTACTGGTTCATCTGGGTCTTGAGCGAGTACACCGGCACCGCCGGGGTGCCTGGGGCCAGCACCTGGCTGGTATCCACGCCCACACGGGCGCCGCCGATGGCGTAGTTGTCACCGCCCTGGCCGTTGCCATGCGCGGCGCCATTGGTGCCGTAGTAATTGGACACGTACTGCGCCCAGACCCAGCCCGGGTTGGTGGTGAACTGGCCGGTCACGGCCTGCACGCCTGCCGGCAGCAGCGGGCGGAAGTAGCCGGCATCGGTGAGGCTGTCGCCGAAGAACACGGTCTTGGAGTACGGCGACTGGGCCATGACCGGGGCCGCGGCCAGGGCGATGGCGACGGCCATCAGGGAACGGAGGGGACGCTTGCTGAGCAGCATGTAAAGCTCCTTGAAGTGGGAGAACCACCGACGTACGCCGGCGCACGGTGCAATGGTTTCACTGCACCCGGGGCAATTCACGCTGCGACGCCGCATGAAATTCCCCGGGTGCCGGCGAGCCCCCGGCCGTACGGCCTCCGCCGCCCGCCAAAGGGGGGGCAAGGGTACGCAGTGCACCGCGCTTGGGGGACAATGACGACATGAATATCGTGCTCAATGGCCACACCCGCCAGTTTCCGCAAAGTGTCACCGTCCAGGACCTGCTGCATGCCGAGCAGCTGCTTGAGCGCCGCGTGGCGGTGGAGGTCAACGGCGAGATCATCACTCGCAGCCGCCATGCCACCCATCCCCTGCAGGATGGCGATGTGGTTGAAATCGTGCATGCGCTCGGCGGCGGTTGAGCGGTGCTGCCGGCCGGTGGTCGGCGCCTGCGTCGGGCGCAGCATCGTGACGCGCGATAGGCGATAATTCGGCCCATGAATGCAAATGCCCTTACTGATTCGCTGGTCATCGCCGGCAAGACTTACGGTTCCCGGCTGCTGACCGGCACCGGCAAGTTCAAGGACCTGGAAGAAACGCGCCTGGCCACCGAGGCCGCCGGCGCCCGGATCGTCACCGTGGCAATCCGCCGTACCAACATCGGGCAGAACCCGGGCGAGCCGAACCTGCTCGACGTGCTGCCGCCGGACCGTTACACCATCCTGCCCAACACCGCCGGCTGCTACACCGCCGAGGATGCGGTGCGCACCTGCCGCCTGGCCCGCGAGCTGCTGGATGGCCACAACCTGACCAAGCTGGAAGTGCTGGGCGACCAGAAGACCCTGTACCCGGACGTGGTGCAGACCCTCAAGGCCGCCGAGCAGCTGGTCAAGGATGGCTTCGAGGTGATGGTCTACACCTCCGACGACCCGATCCTGGCCAAGCGCCTGGAGGAAATCGGCTGCGCTGCGGTGATGCCGCTGGCTGCGCCGATCGGTTCGGGCCTGGGCATCCAGAACAAGTACAACCTGCTGCAGATCATCGAAGATGCCAAGGTGCCGATCATCGTCGATGCCGGCGTGGGCACCGCCTCGGACGCGGCGATCGCGATGGAGCTGGGCTGCGACGGCGTGCTGATGAACACCGCCATCGCCGGCGCACGCAACCCGGTATTGATGGCCAGCGCGATGCGCAAGGCGGTCGAGGCCGGGCGCGAGGCATTCCTGGCCGGGCGCATTCCGCGCAAGCGCTATGCCAGTGCGTCCTCGCCGGTGGAGGGGTTGATCTGATGACCAATCCCTTCGAAAGCGCCGGCGCCAAGGCCCCGGCCAAGCCGTTCACCATCACCGAAGGCCGCCGCGAGGTGCGCAGTTTCGTGCTGCGCCAGGGCCGCTTCACGCCGGCGCAGCAGCGTGCATTCGATGACCGCTGGCCGCGTTTCGGGCTGGATTTCAGCGGCGAGCCGCGTGATCTGGCGGCCACCTTCGGGCGCGATGCGCACAAGGTGCTGGAAATCGGCTTCGGCAACGGGGCCGCGCTGCGCTTTGCCGCACAGCAGGACCCGAGCCGGGATTACATCGGCCTGGAAGTGCATGCCCCCGGCGTGGGCCGCCTGCTCAATGCACTGGCCGACGACAATGCCGACCACGTGCGCCTGTACCACCACGACGCGGTGGAAGTGCTGGAAAAGGAAATCGCCGATGGTGCGCTGGATGAAGTGCGCATCTATTTCCCCGACCCGTGGCACAAGAAGCGCCATAACAAGCGTCGCCTGATCCAGCCGGCCTTCGCCGCGCTGCTGGTGCGCAAGCTGCGCAGCGGTGGCCGCCTGCACTGCGCCACCGACTGGGAAGACTACGCCGAGCAGATGTGGGACGTGCTCGACGCCACGGCCGGGCTGACCAACCGCGCCGGCCCTCGGGGCCAGGTGGAGCGCCCGGCATGGCGCCCGCAGACCCACTTCGAAACCCGGGGCCAGAAGCTTGGCCACGGCGTGTGGGACCTGTTGTACGACCGTACCTGATCCCACCCCAAGGAACCGCACCACCCCATGGATACCGCGCTGACGCTGACCACCGATATGAAGCTCGTGCTCGGGCTGGTCGGCTTCACGATGGCGATGTTCCTGTTCGAGCGCATCCGCGCCGACGTGGTGGCGCTGGTGGTGCTGGTGGTGCTGGGCGTCACCGGCCTGATCGCGCCGGAGGAAATCTTCGGCGGGTTCTCGGGCAACGCGGTGATGAGCATCATCGCCACCACCATCCTCGGCGCCGGCCTGGACCGTACCGGGGCGCTGAACCGGCTGGCGGCCTGGCTGCTGCGGCGTGGCCACGGGGTGGAAACCCGGCTGCTGATGATGACCACCGCCATTGCCGGCTTGAACTCCTCGTTCATGCAGAACCCCTCGGTGATGGCGTTGTACCTGCCCGTTGCCTCTCGCCTGGCCGCGCGCACCGGGCTGACCCTGCAGCGCCTGCTGCTGCCGATTGCCGCGGCCATCGTGATGGGCGGTGCGCTGACCATGGTGGGCAACTCGCCGCTGATCCTGCTGAACGATCTGCTGGCCTCGGCCAACAACAACCTGCCCTCGGGCCTGGCCACCATCGAGCCGCTACGCATGTTCGCGCCGCTGCCGATCGGCGTGGCGCTGCTGGTGGCCTCGCTGCTGTACTTCCGCTACTTCGGCGACCGCAAGCTGGTCGAGGAAGAAACCCTGGCCAACGACGGGGTCACCCCGGCGCGCACGGAGAGCTATTTCGCCAAGACCTACGGCATCGAAGGCGACGTGTTCGAGCTGGTGGTCAGCGCCGAAAGCCCGCTGGTGGGCATGACCCTGGGCGAGGCCGAGAACGTGCATGACGCCCCGTTGCTGCTGGCCTTGAAGACCGGCAACGACACCCGCCTGGCACCGCCGGCGGAAATGCGCATCTGGGTGGGCAGCGTGCTGGGGGTGATGGGCGCGCGTGAGCAGGTCAACGATTTCGCGCAGAACCAGTTCCTGCGCATGTCCTCGCGATTGAAGCACCTGGGCGACCTGTTCAACCCCAGCCGCGCGGGTATTTCCGAAGCGGTGATCCCGCCCACCTCCGATGTGATCGGCAAGACCGCCTCGGAGCTGCGCCTGCGCAAGCAGCGCGGGATCAGCCTGCTGGCGATCAACCGCGACAAGCAGGTGATCCGCGAGGACGTGCGCAACGTGGCGCTGCGGGCCGGCGACATGCTGGTGTTCCACAGTATCTGGACCGACCTGGCCCAGGCCGCCAAGAGCCGCGACTTCGTGGTGGTCACCGACTACCCCAAGGGCGAACAGCGCCCGCACAAATTCAAGATCGCGATGAGCATCTTCGCCATCACCATCCTGATCGCGCTGACCTCCAAGCTGCCGGTGGCACTGACCCTGATGACCGGCGTGGCCGGCATGCTGCTCACCGGCGTGCTGCGCATGGACGAGGCCTATGCGTCGATCAACTGGAAGACCATCTTCATGATGGCCGGGCTGATTCCGCTGGGCTGGGCGATGGACAGCAGCGGTGCGGCGGCGTGGGTGGCCGGGCACACCATCGACCGCCTGCCGACCGGCATTCCGGTGTGGGTCCTGGAGATCGCGCTGGCGCTGCTGACCACGGTGTTCTCACTGACCATCAGCCACGTGGGCGCGACCATCGTGATGGTGCCGATCGCGGTGAACCTGGCATTGGCCGCCGGCGGCAATCCGACCGCGTTTGCGTTGATCGTGGCGTTGTCGGCGTCCAACAACCTGATGACCGCCTCCAATCCGGTGATATCGATGATCACCGGTCCGGCCAACTACACCCCGCGCGAGTTGTGGCGGGTGGGCGCGCCGCTGTCGTTGATCTACACCATCGTAGTGGTATTGATGATCAACCTGATGTTCTGAGGCAACGGCCGGCGCTACCCGAGCCAGACCTGCCCGTCGCGCACCTGCAGGGCCACCGCGCGCAGGCGATCGCCCTTGCACGGGCCGGCCACGCAATGGCCATCTTCCAGCGAAAACGAGGCGCCGTGCGCGGCACACACCAGGTGGCCTTCGCGGCTTTTCAGGAACTGGCCCGGCGCCCAGTCCAGGCGGCGGCCGGCATGCGGACAGATGTTCAGCCAGCCACGTACGCTGCTGCCGCTGCGATACATCACCAGCGATTCGCTGTCGCCATCCAGGGTGACCTCGGTCTCGGCAAAACCGCCGTCGATGATGGCGTCCAGCGTGGCCAGCGGCGCGGCGGCAGGAGCGGAATCAGGCATGTCATCACGGGCAGGCGAAGGAAACGCATTCTCTCATGCCGTCATATGGCTGGCTCGGCGATGAACACAAGTCATTGATTTGAAATGAACGCGCGGTACGTTTAACGAGTTTTTCACTCAATGACACAAGCCACCCCGGATACTGATGGCTCGCTGACTTCAGCCAAAGAAACGCCATGTACAACCGCTTCTTCCAGTTCAACTCGTTCCGTACCCTGTTCGCGCCGCGCAAGCCGCGTCATCCGCTGGTGCGCGTTGCGGTCGGTCTGCTGGGTCTGGCGATCCTGGCCGCGCTGGTGTTCGTGGGGGTGTTTGTGGGCGCGGCGATGATCATTGCCGGCCTGGCGTGGAAGCTGCTGGCCCAGCGCAAGCAGAATGCCCGCCCGGGTGACCCGCAGGTGGTTGACGCCGAATACCGCGTGGTGCGCAAGCAGGCATTGCCGCTGTCGCGTTGAGGGCCTGCCGCGCGCTGATGCGCGGCCTTCGGCGGTAACGGTTTCGGCCACGTTTGGCGTGGCATGCCGTGCGCACACGTTCTAGACTGCCTGTGACCCTCTGTGACAGGACGCGAGCATGACCGACGTAATCCCCACGCCCGAGCAACCGCGCATTCCGGTGGCCGGCGGCGGCACTTTCCCGGTGCGCCGCATCTACTGTGTCGGGCGCAATTTCGCCGATCACGCGCGCGAGATGGGTGCCGCCGTTCCGGCCGCCGATGATCGCGGCCGCCCGATGTTCTTCAGCAAGCCCGCCGATGCCATCGTGGTCGGGCATGACGATGTGATCCCCTACCCGCCCGCCACCCACGACCTGCACCACGAAGTGGAGCTGGTGGTGGCCATCGGCCGCGATGCGCCGGCCGGTGAACTGCCGGTGGACCAGGCCGACGCACTGGTGTTCGGCTACGGCGTGGGCCTGGACCTGACCCGTCGCGACCTGCAGGCGGCCGCCAAGGCCAAAGGCCATCCGTGGGATCCGGCCAAGGGGTTCGACCATTCCGCACCGGTCAGCGAACTGGTACCGGCCGGAGAGGTCGGCGATCTGGCCGCGCTCAACCTGTCGCTGGAAATCAATGGCCAGGTGCGCCAGCAGTCGCTGCTGGACCAGATGATCTGGAACGTACCGGAGATTCTGCACGAGCTGTCCAAGCTGTGGGCCCTGAAAGCCGGCGACCTGGTCTTCATGGGCACCCCGGCCGGGGTTGCCGCATTGCAGCCGGGCGACCGTTTCAGCGCGCGGCTTGAGAATGTCGCCGAGCGCCACGGCATCATCGCCGGATGACACGCGCTGGGTTACGCTGCGCCGTCGTTTGATTACCCCGCCACAGGAGAGCCCGATGGGAATGTTTACCGAGTTCAAGGAATTTGCCATGCGCGGCAATGTCATCGACCTGGCGGTCGGTGTCGTGATCGGTGCGGCGTTCGGCAAGATCGTCACCGCGTTGGTGGACAAGATCATCATGCCGCCGCTGGGCTGGTTGATCGGACGGGTGGATTTTTCGCAACTTGCGTGGACGCTGGCACCGGCGCGGCCAGGCGCGGATGGAAAAGAGATTCCTGCGGTGGTGATCGGGTACGGCGATTTCCTCAATACCCTGGTGCAGTTCGTGATCGTGGCCTTTGCGATCTTCCTGGTGATCAAGGTGATCAACCGCCTGGCCCGCAAGAAGGAAGCCGCGCCGGCGGCGCCGGCCGAAGAAGTGCTGCTGCTGCGTGAGATCCGCGACAACCTCAAGCGGTAGCGCCACGCCTTGCTCGGCTGCGGCACCGACGCCACCGGTCATGCCCGGCTGCGGCGGTGGTGCCCGACAGAGGCAGCCGAGCATGGCTCGGCGCGACCCCTTGCCTGATCCATCCGAAAGCCCCGCCCTGGCGGGGCTTTCGCGTATGGAAAACAGCGTCCGCGCCACCATGACCTCCCGCCCATGTGCCGGCCCGGCAGGCTGATAAGCTCGGACGCTTCTGTCCCGCTTTCCGGAGCTGTCCATGCGTCGCCGCGTCCTTGCCATCGCATCCTCCCTCGCCCTGCTGGCCGCCCCGGCGTTCGCGGCGACCGGCACCACCACCCTGCCGCCCAAGTCGCTGGCCACTGCCGCCGAGCTGCGTGAGCAGGCGCTCAAGGACGATACCGGCTGGAAGGTGGTTGAATCGCTGACCACCGAAATCGGCCCGCGCATTGCCGGTGGCGAGGCGGATGCCCGTGCCGTGGCATGGGCGGTGGCCAAGTTCAAGGCGCTGGGCTTCGACAAGGTCTGGACCGAGCCGGTCACCTTCCCCAAGTGGGAGCGCCGCAGCGAGCACGCCGCAGTCACCGGCAAGCATGCCCAACCGCTGTCCGTCACCGCGTTGGGCGGCAGCCCGGGCGGTACGGTCGAGGCCGAGGTGGTGCGCTTTGCCGACCTGGCGGCGTTGCAGGCCGCGCCAGCAGGTTCGCTGGCGGGCAAGATCGCTTTCGTCGATTACCAGATGACCGCTTACCGCGATGGCCGCGATTATGGCAATGGCGGTGCAGTACGCAGCAAAGGCCCGTCCGAGGCTATCCGCAAGGGCGCGGTGGGCTTTGTGATGCGCTCGGCCGGTACCGACTCGCACCGTGTGCCGCATACCGGCATCACCCGTTTCGATGAAGGCCTGACCCCGGTGCCGGCGGCGGCGTTGTCGGTACCCGATGCCAACCAGCTGGCGCGCCTGGTCGCACTGGGCAGCACCACGCTCAAGCTCACCCTGGACTGTGGCTGGGATGGCCAGGCCACCTCGTACAACGTGATCGGCGAAATCACCGGGCGCAGCCTGCCCAAGGAAGTGGTGGTGATTGGCGGGCACCTGGATTCGTGGGACCTGGGCACCGGCGCCGTGGACGATGGTGCTGGCGTGGGCATTACGATGGCCGCCGGCCATCTGATCGGCCAGCTCAAGCAGGCGCCCAAGCGCACCATCCGCGTGGTGGCCTTCGCCAACGAGGAACAGGGCCTGTACGGCGGCAAAGCCTATGCCGAGGCGCATGCCAAGGACGTGGTGCTGCACCAGTTGGCCGCCGAGAGCGATTTCGGCGCTGGCCGCATCTACGCGTTCAACACCGGCTCGCCGAACCCGCAGGGGTCGCGCGAGGCCACCCGCCAGATCGCCGAGGTGCTCAAGCCGCTCGGCATCGACTACGTCGCCGACAAGGGGGGCCCGGGGCCGGATGTTGGCCCGTTGGCGGCCAAGGGTGGCGCATGGGCATGGCTGGCCCAGGACGGCAGCGATTACTTCCACCTGCACCACACCGCCGACGACACGCTGGACAAGATCGATCCGGCGGCACTGGCCCAGAACGTGGCCGCCTACACCGTGTTTGCCTACCTGGCCGCCGAGGCCGATGGCAGCTTCGGCAGCGAAGCCAAGCCGACCACGCCGCCGAACGAATGATGCAGTACGTGGACCACGGCACGGCGCCGTGGTCCACGCCCCCTCAGCGGGCCTTGTTGCGGGCGGCGATTTCATCCCACAGCTCGGCCTTGGCTACCCCGGCCACGCCGGGATGGAACACCGGATCACGCCCGGCGCGACGGCTGTTCTCGTAGTCGCGCAGCGCGGCCAGCGCGGGCTTCTGCAACAGCAGCAGCGCGATGATGTTGAACCACGACATCAGCCCCACCCCGATATCGCCCAACGACCAGGCCACGGTTGCACTGTTGACGGCCGACCACGTTGCCACCCCGAGGAAGACCAGCCGGAACAAGCCGATGGTCCACGGGCAATCCTGGTTGTGGCGCAGAAACACCACATTGGTTTCGGCGTTGTAGTACAGCGCCAGGATCGTACTGAAGGCAAACGGCAGGATCGCCAGCGCGATGAACCCCGAACCGAAGCCGGGCAGCGCCGATTCCACCGCCTGCTGCACGTAGCGCGGGCCAGCCTCCAGCCCCGGCACATGCGCCACCAGCATGCCGCCACTGGCCGCCGCGGACGGGTCGTACACGTTGAACGCACCGGTGGAGAGGATCAGGAAGGCCGTGGCGCTGCACACCACCATCGTGTCGATATAGACCGAGAACGCCTGCACCAACCCCTGCTTGACCGGGTGCGAGACCTCGGCGGCAGCGGCAGGATGCGCACCGCTGCCCATGCCCGCTTCGTTGGACATGACCCCGCGGCGAACGCCCCATTGGATCGCGGTACCGATCATGGCGCCAAATGCCGCATCGGTGCCGAACGCGCTTTTGAGGATCAGGCCAAACATGCCGGGCAGCGCGTCGTAGTTGAACGCCATCACCACGGCCGCCACCAGCAGGTAGCCCAGCGCCATGAATGGCACCACCACCTGGGTCACCCGGGCGATGCGGCGCACGCCGCCGAAGATCACCGCCCCGACCACGATCACCATGCCCAGCGCCGAGTAGCCAGACGGGATACCCCAGGCGCCATCCAGTGCGCTGGCGATCGCGTTGGACTGCGTGCCCGGCAGCAGCAGGCCGCAGCCGATCACCGCGCTCCAGGCGAACAACACGGCATACCAGCGTTGGCCCAGCGCCTTCTCGATGTAATACGCCGGCCCGCCGCGATACTGGCCGTTGGCGTCGCGCTCCTTGTAGATCTGCGCCAGCGTGGATTCCATGAAGGCACTGGCGGCGCCGAGGAAGGCCACGCACCACATCCAGAAGATGGCGCCCGGTCCGCCATAGGCGATCGCCATCGCGACACCGGCGATGTTGCCCACGCCCACGCGGCTGGACAACGACAGACTCAGCGCCTGGAACGAGGAGACCCCGGCGGCGGAACTGTTGGAGTTGAACAACAGCCGCAGCATGTCCGGCAGCGCGCGCAGCTGGATGAACCGGGTGCGGATGCTGAAGTACAGGCCTGCCAGCAGGCACAAGCCAACCAGCACCGGACTCCACACCACATCCAGTGCGTGGGCGACGAGGGTTTCAATGGTCATGGGCGCCTCCGGCAGGTGAACGTGCAGTGCGCGCGCATCAGAAGAACATTCCCAGCGCGATCTGCGGGCTGACGAACGCGCCGCTGTTGCGACCGCCCACGCTGAACTCGACCCCGGCGATCAGGCCCAGGGTGGGACTGAAGTGGTACTCGATGGCCGGCGCGATACTGACGCTGCTGCTGGATGGCCGGCCCTCGTCCACGCGCGTCAGGCCGGCATGGCCGGGCGCGTAACCGGTGAGGTGCTGGCTGGTTTCGCGGCTGGCCGAGACATCGAGCGCGGCAACCCAGCGTGCGTTGATGCTGTACTCGGCCCCCAGCGACAAGCCAAGCAACGAACCGCGCGCGATGCTGCCCCGGAAGCAGGGATCGGTGCCGTACACGCTGGTGTCGTGCAGCGCCACGCGCGCCGGCGCGGGGCTGGCGCTGAGTTCGCCGCGCCAGCGCAACGGGCGGTCATTGGGCAGCCAGAGCACCTGCTGGACACCCAATGCCAGCGTGGTGCGCTGCACACCGTTGCCCTGCGCGTTGAGCGGATTGCCACCGATGCGGTCGTAGCTGCCGGTGGCAAAGCGCTGCAACAGCGCGATGGAAACCGCCGGACGGCTGCCATCGGCACTGGGCGCCTGCAGCAGATACTGCAGCCGCGCGGTGGTATCCCCGGCGCGCACCGCGCCACTGGACGCGCCGGCGGATTCGGCGCGGGCGGCGCTGAGGTTGACCTGGGCGGTCACCCGCTCGCCCATGCCGTAGGCAATGGGCACCACGGTCAGCCAGGCACCGCTGTCGCCGTGGTTGCCGCGGCGGCGGCCATCGCCGTCGTAATGCGCACCACTTTCCACGCGCACCAGGTAGGGTTCGATGAACCAATGCCCCCGCGATACGCCGGCGGGATTGGCCGTCACCAGGGGACCGGTGAAGTTGATGCCATCCAGGCTGCGCTCCTGCGCGCAGGCGGACAGTGAGGCGATGGAGGCAACCGCCGCCAGCGCGAGCGCGGCGATACGGTGAAGAGGCAACACGGACAAGGTCATGCGATTACTCCCGTAAGACTGGCAAGGACGCAGCGAAGCACCGCGCCGTCGCGCCAATCTGCACACCTGGAAGCCCCGCAACAACGTAGAAAATCCCTGTTTTTACGGTTCTGTGCGGGCCCTCACGCACAGCGCAAAGCATCACGTCGAATGCAGTTGTTCAACGTTGCATGGCACGTATCACGATGCGCATTTCGATCATCTGCGCCTGGATATTTCCGGGCGCGGTGTCCGCTGATTCAAACGCTGGCCAGCAGAAAAAAGGGCTGAAAGCCGGCGTGCTGATCTGGCCTCCCGCACGCGAAGCCCCGTAGCGGCCGGCAGGCCCCTGGCAAAGTAAAGGAGGAGGTCGTCGCCGCAGGCGTCGTCCGGGGAACATTTGCGCAGGGGCCTGCCGGCCGCTACGGGGCCCTCACGCTCGCGCCAAGCCTGAGCGAAAACACGTCGCCCCCCGGTGCGCCGGAAGTACCCGGCCACGCGCGCACCGCCATATACCCCCTGCTACGGCCTTCAGAACGAGAGGCTCCCTCCATCAGAAAAACAAAAAAAAGCCCGGCCGCAAAGCGACCGGGCTACCGGGATTCATCACACCCCACGCGGTGAGCGACACAGACTTGCTGCGATCCGGACAACAGTCCCGCGCTGGGTGGGTGTCTCTCCTCACCTACACAGCACGGTACCGCGGCGCACTGTGACGCAGCTCAAGGGCAGGTCACTATGCGAAAAATCCGAATCGGCTGTAGTCACATCTCTTTCGGTGACACCGATCACACCGCATTGAGGAAGCGCGCACGCGCGCTACCCGAAAAACACCGTCAACGCGTCAGCGTTTCTGGCGGCCATACCAGTGGGCCAACAACACCGCTGTCGCCGATGCCACGTTGAGACTTTCCACCGCGCCGGTGCCGGGGATGGACAGCTGCTGGTCGCAGTCCTGCGCCAGTTCACGGTCCATGCCTTCTCCTTCGGCGCCCATCACGTAGACCAGGCGGGCCGGAACGTCGCTGGCCAACAGGTCCTCGCCGCCGTCCACCAACGTGGCGGCCAGGCCGAAACCCGCCGCGCGCAACTGCGCCATCGCCTCGGGCAATGCCGGCAGGCGGACCAGCGGTACCGATTCCGCACCGCCCTCAGCAACCCGCGCGGCCGCGCCGGACAGCGCCAGCGTGGCGCCCGGCGGCAACAGCAGCCCGGCGACGCCGAAGTGCGCCGCCGACCGCAGGATCGCGCCGAAGTTGTGCGGGTTGCCCACTCCATCCAGCCACAGCGCCAACACCGGCTGGCCGGCCGGCAGCGACTGCAGCCACTCGCCCAGTTCCAGCATCGGCGCGCGCAGCACGTCGGCCACCACGCCTTCATGGTGTGTGGTGGCGGCCAGCTTGTTGAGGTCGCCCTCTTCCACCACGCGGTAACCCACGCGATTGGCCACGCACCACTTCAGCAGCGGCTGCAGGCGCGGGATCAGCGCTTCGGTCAGGTACAGCTTGCGCAGTGCCTGCGGCCGCTTCTCGAACAGGGCCTGCACGGCGTTCCAGCCGTACAGCCGCAGCTCGTCGTTGCCCCGCCCCGGCGGCGGCGGCGTGGCGCCCTCGCGCGGGGGCAGCGGGGTGGCCCGCGGCGGCCGCGATGACGGGCGGCGGGCATTCTTCCAGGGATCATTCACTACGGGACAACTCCAGCTTGCGTTGACGCCAGAAATCGGCGTTCTTGATGCCCAGGGCATCGGGGTCGAAGGTCGGATCCAGGCCGAGCTTCTTCTGTCGTTCGTAATCGCGCAAGGCCAGCATCGCCGGTTTCTGCACGATCAGGATGGCAATGATGTTCAGCCAGGCCATCAGGCCCACGCCGATATCGCCCAGCGCCCAGGCCATCTTGGCGTTGTGGAACGCGCCGAACACCACCATGCCGATGATGCCCAGGCGCAGCAGCAGCACCAGGGCCGGACGCTTGGCATTCTGGTTGATGTAGCTCAGGTTGGTCTCGGCCATGTAGTAATAGGCCATGATCGTGGTGAAAGCGAAGAAGAAGATCGCGATGGCCACAAACCCCGCGCCCCAGCCCGGCAGCACGGTTTCCACCGCGGCCTGCGCATACCCGGCCCCTTCGGCCACACCGGCCAGGCCGGCGAAGACCGGCGCGGCACCGGCCACCGGCGAGTAGACGTTGTAGGTACCGGCCGCCAGGATCAGGAAAGCGGTGGCGGTGCACACCATCATGGTATCGAAGTAGATCGCGAAGGCCTGCACGTAGCCCTGCTTGGCCGGATGGGACACCTCCGAGGCGGCCGCGGCGTGCGGCCCGGTACCCTGGCCGGCTTCGTTGGCGTAGATGCCCCGCTTGACACCCCATTCCACCGCCAGGCCCATCATCGCGCCGAACGCGGCGTGGGCGCCGAACGCGCTGCTGAATACGGTGTTGAACATGTCCGGTACGCGTTCGTAGTTCAGGATCATGATCACGATGGCCATCAGGATGAAGGCCGCCGCCATGAACGGCACCACCACTTCAGCGAAGTTGGCGATGCGCTTGACCCCACCAAAGATGACCACGCCCAGCAGCAGGGCCACCACGATGCCGATGCCCAGCTTCAACGCCTGCACCGATTCCATGCCCATGAACTGCCCATCCAGCGGGCCGCACACGGCGCCGCCGCGGCAGGCGTTGATGATGCTGTCGGCAATTGCGTTGGCCTGCACGCCGGGCATCAGGAAGCCGGCGGCAACGATGGTGGCCGTGGCGAAGGCCAGGGCATACCACTTCAGGCCCATCGCCTTCTCGATGTAGTACGCCGGGCCACCGCGGTAGCGGCCTTCGGCGTCCTTGGTCTTGTAAATCTGCGCCAGGGTGCACTCGACATACGACGTGGAGGCGCCCAGGAAGCCCATCACCCACATCCAGAAGATGGCGCCAGGTCCGCCAAAGGCGATCGCGGTGGCCACGCCGGCAATGTTGCCGATGCCCATGCGCCCGGCCATCGACATGGCCAAAGCCTGGAACGAGGACACGCCTGCGTCGGACTTTTCGCCCTGGACGGTCAGGCGACACATCTCGACAAACCCACGGATCTGCATGAAACGGGTGCGTGCGCTGAAGTACAGGCCGGCGGCCAGGCACAGGAAGATCAGTGCCTTGCTCCAGATGATGCTGTTGACGAAATCTACTGTTGCTTCCACGCGCTCTCTCCAGTCGGCGGAAAATGAAGGACGTCCCGTCGGCTGGAGGGGACCGGGTCGATTCTCCACGATCGGCGGCCGCTGCGGTAGCCGCAGTTCATGCCAGCGCCCGGGCCATGCCCGGCGGCCTGTACGCCTGACCCCAGGGCAGTGGAATGCGCAGCAGGGCAAACCGGCGCAGGTGGTACAGCTGGCTGCGCTTGAGGATGGCACTGCGCGCGCTACCTTTTTCGGCAAAGCCGCAGGCCATCCGCACCCGCGCCAAGGCCCCGTTGAAATCCAGCACGTCGGCCGGCAGCCGGTTCAGGGCGTGGCGCGGCATCAGCCAGGGCAACGCAGGTGGCCGCCCCCTGGCGCATGATCCCCTGGCCCCAGCGCGCGCGGCCCAGCCAGTCGCCCGGTGCAGGGCCTTGGCGACGCACGTCGGTGCCCAGGGGGCGTCCGATGCGGTCGCGCAGCCCGCCGGTGCCCGGTCAGGCGTGCCCGCCGACCGAGGGCGTCTCCGCCTCCTGCTTCTCCAGCTCCCGCGCCACCGCTTCGGGCGAACGCGTATACGGTGCCAGCAGCGAATAGAACGCCGGCACCACGAACAACGACAGGAACGTGGATACAGCCACCCCGAAGATCACCACGATACCGATGGTGCCGCGGCTGGCCGAACCCGGGCCACCGGCGACCACCAGCGGAATCGCGCCCACCACCGTGGCGATGGAGGTCATCAGGATCGGGCGCAGGCGCACCACGGCCGATTCAACGATGGCCTTGTGCACGTCGCGGCCTTCATCGCGCAACTGGTTGGCGAACTCCACGATGAGGATGCCGTTCTTGGCCGCCAACCCCACCAGCATCACGATGCCGATCTGGCTGAACAGGTTGATGCTGCCGCCACTGACGTACAGACCCAGCAATGCGCCCAGCACGCCCAGCGGCACGGTGAGCATGATCACCAGGGGGTGGATGAAGCTCTCGAACTGCGCGGCCAGCACCAGGTACACCACCAGCAGGGCCATGGCGAAGGTGAGCAGCACCGCGCTGCCGGCGTTCTGGTATTCCCGCGATTCCCCCTTCCAGTCCAGCTGCGCGTGTTGCGGCAGCTCTTCCCGGGCGGTCTGCTGGGCCCACGCAATCGCCTCGCCCAGCGGGTAGCCCGGGGCCAGGCCAGCGGTGATGGTGATCGAGCGCAGCCGGTTGAAACGGTTGAGGTTGCCCGCCTCGGCCACTTCGCTGAGGGTGACCAGGTTGGACAACGGCACCAGGTCTCCGCTGCTGGCGCGCACGCGGATGGCAGCCAGGTCGGCCGGCGTGGCACGACCGTCGCGGCCGGCCTGGACCAGCACGTCGTACTCCTCGCCGTTGTCGACGAAGGTGGTGACCCGGCGCGACCCCATCATGGTTTCCAGCGCACTGCCGATCGCAGTGACCGACACGCCCAGGTCAGCCGCACGCTGGCGGTCGATGTTGACGCGCATCTGCGGCCGGGTTTCCTTGTAGTCCGAATCCGGGCCGACCAGGCCGGGGTTGTCGGCCATCCGCTGCAGCATGCGGTCGCGCCACTGCGCGATTTCGGCGTACTCCGGCCCGCCCAGCACGATCTGGAACGGCTGGCCCTGGCTGCGCACCAGGCCGCCACCGACCTGGGTGCGCACCCGCACGCCGCGGATGCCGTCCAGGTGTTTCTGCAGGTCGGCGGCCACATCCGGCGTGGCGGCCTGGCGCTCGCGCCACGGCTGCAGGAACACGCTGATGCGGCCGGTATGCATTTCCTCGCTGGCACCGAAACCGCCGGGCACGCGCGGATTGGCGCGCACGATGGGTTTGTCCTGGCCGACGAAGCCGGCGACCACTTTCTCCACTTCCTGCACCTGGGCCACGGTGTAGTCGTAGCCGGCGCCCTCGGGGCCATCAATCATGATCTGGAACGAACCGCGGTCTTCGGCCGGCGCCAGTTCCGAAGGCAACACCTTGAGCAACAGCGCGCTGGCCAGCAGCGACAACAGCATGACCACCACGTAGATCCAGGTGCGCCCCACGTGCGCGTCGAGAATCCGGCCGTAGGCGGCCGACACCCGATCCAGGTTGCGGTTGATCAGCCCGTGCAGGCCCTTGGGCGGCTGGCCGGTGTGCGGCTTGAGCAGCTTGGAGGCCATCATCGGAGTCAGGGTGAGCGACACGAACGCCGACAGTGCCACCGCGGCGGCCAGCGCCACGGCCAGTTCGCGGAACAACCGTCCGGTATTGCCTTCCAGGAAGCCGACCGGCAGGAACACCGCCACCAGCACCGCGGTGGTGGCAATCACCGCGAAGGCCACCTGCGCGGTGCCGCGCTTGGAGGCCACCAGCGGCGGTTCGCCCAGGTCGATGCGGCGCTGCACGTTCTCCACCACCACGATGGCGTCATCCACCACCAGGCCGATACACAGCACCAGCGCCAGCAGGGTGAGCAGGTTGATGGAAAAACCGAACGCATACAGCGCGATGAACGCCGCGACCAGACAGACCGGCACGGTCACTGCCGGAATCAAGGCGGCGCGGAAACTGCCCAGGAACAGCCAGATCACCGCCAGCACCAGCAGCATGGCTTCCACCAGCGTGGCGTAGACGCGGTCCACGGCCGCTTCGATGAAGGTGGTGTTGTCGAAGGCCACGAAGATGTGGGTGCCTTCGGGCAAGGTCTGCCCTACCCGCTCGGCTTCGGCGCGCGCGGTGCGGGCCACGTCCAGCGAGTTGGCGGTGGAGGTCTTGACGATGCCCAGGCCGATGCCCGGCTCGCCGTTGCTGCGGTAATAGGCGCGGCGCTCGGAGGAGGCCAGCTCGATCCTGGCCACATCGCCCATGCGCACCACGTAGCCATCCGCCCCCTTGCCCAGTGGAATGGTGGCGAAGTCGTCCGGCTTGACGTAGTTGCGCTCCACGCGCAGGGTGAAATCGCGGTCGGCCGACTCGATGCGGCCGGCCGGCAGTTCGACGTTCTCATTGCGCAGCGCGGTTTCCACGTCACCCACGGTGAGCCCACGCGCGGCGAGCTGGTCGCGGTCCAGCCAGATGCGCATGGCATAGCGCTGGCGCCCGCCGATGCGGACCTGGGCCACGCCATCCAGGCTGGAGAACCGGTCGACCACGTAGCGGTCGGCGTAGTCGCTCAGTTCCAGCGTGTCCATGCTGGAGGAGGTCATGTTGAACCAGATGATCGGGTCGGCGTCGCTCTCGACCTTGGCGATTTCCGGCGGCCGCGCCTCTTCGGGCATGCGGTCGGCGACGCGGCTGACGGCATCACGCACGTCATTGGCAGCCGCTTCGATATCGCGGTTGGAGGTGAATTCGATGCTGACCTGGGCGCGGCCGTTGGAGCTGCGCGCGTTGATGGTGTCGATGCCTTCGATGCCGGCCAGCGCGTCTTCCAGTACCTGGGTGATGCGGCTTTCGATCACCGCCGCCGAGGCGCCGGTGTAATCCACCGACACCGACACGATGGGCGGGTCGATGGCCGGCAGTTCGCGCAGGGTCAACCGGGTGAACGACATGACCCCCAGCACGACCAGCAGCAGGCTCATCACCACGGCAAAGACCGGGCGCTGGATGGAGAGGTTGGAGAGCTTCATCCGGCTGCGGCCGGCGTGGTGGCGGCGGGATTGGCCGCCGGCGGCGCCGCGGCGGGCCGGTCGTCGACCTTGAGCCCGGGCCGCAGCTTGCCGGTGCCATCGACCACGATGCGGTCACCGGGTTTCAGCCCACTGCGGATTTCAACCACGCCGGCGCGGCGCGCACCACTGGTGATGTCCACCCGTTCCACGCTGTGGTCGGGCTTGAGGCGGTACACGAAGGAATCGCGGCCGACCTGGACCACGGCGATTTCAGGAATCACCAGCGCCTGGCGCTCGGGGCGGAACATGCGGATATCCAGCAGCATGCCCGGGCGCAGTGCGTGGTCGGCGTTGATGAAATCGGCGCGGACGGTAATGGCGCGGGTGCCGGGATCGACGCGGGTGTCGATGGTGGCCACCACGCCCTCGAAGCTGCGGCCGGGATAGGCCACGCTGGTGGCGGTGACTTTGTCGCCGTTGCCCAGGCTGGCCAGTTCGGCCTCGGGCACCTGGAAATCGACATGCATGCGTTCGATGTCGTCGAGCGTTGCAATGGAGGTGGTCGGGGTCACCAGCGAACCGGCGCTGACCTGGCGGATGCCGAGCACGCCTGCGAAGGGCGCGCGGACGCGACGGTCGCCGATATCCGACTGCATTTCGCGCACGCGCGCTTCGGCCGCGTCGCGGATGGCGCGCTGGGTGTCCAGGGTGGCGCTGGCCACCAGTTGCTGGGCAGCCAGTTCGCGCTGGCGCTTGTACAACTGGTCGGCTTCGACAAAGGTGGCCTGGGCCTGCAGCAGGGCCGCTTCCTGGGCTTGGCCGCGCAGCGTCACCAGCGGGGTGCCGGCGCTGACCTGTTGGCCGCTTTGGAAGTGGACGGTGTCGATGATTTCGCTGACCTTGGCGGTAATGGTCACCGACTCGCGCGCCTTGGCGGTGCCAAGTGCCTGCAGCGTGTCATTCCATGCGGAGGTCTGCACCACCTGGGTGGTTACCGGTACGGCGTCTGCCGGCCGGCGCGCGGTGTCGTCCTTGCTGCTGCACCCGGCCAGGAGGGCCAGGGTGAGGCCAGCGGCGATGCGCGCGGTGATGCGTCCCAACATTTGGAAAAATCCCGTTAATCCACGACCGCCGAGTGTACGGGCCGGGACGCGCCGGGCATATGTGCCAAGCGTTTACCGGGGGCGCCACCGGGACCGGTGGCAGGCGCAATGCCTTTCGTGTTGGGGCCTGGGCGGGTTGTATCGACATGTAACGACGCATGTCCGATTACATCGTCGCGGCCGTCCCGATTGAGCCACCGCAGCGCCAGACGCCCGTTGCCGGGCGCCCAGCGCTACCGGTGGTGCGGGTCAGTACCGGTAGTTGACCTTCATCCAGGCGGTGCGGCCCGGCTCGTGGATGCGCACCGGATCGGCCGGGAAACCAAAGTCCGCACTGCCGGCCAGGTTCAGGTGCTCGCTGTAGGCGCGGCCTAACAGGTTGTCGATGCCGGCGCTGAGTTGGAGCGCGTCGCTGAGGCGGTAGCGGCCATTGAGGGCCAGCGTGGCAAAGCCGGCGCTGGGGCCCAGGTCGCGGGCGACGACATTGCCCTGGTTGGCAGCCACGCGGTGCTGGCCGGTGACCGCGCGGGCGAGTGCACCCACGCTCCAGCGGTCGCCTTCCCAGCTGGCGCTGAGGCGGGCTTCCAGCGGTGGCATCTGCGGCAGGGGCGTGCCGTCGCTGCGGTTTTCGCCCCAGGCGTAGGCCAGTGTGCCGCCCAGCTTCCACTGTTGGCCCAGGGTCATGTCGGCACCGGCTTCGGCACCGGCGATGCGCGCATCCACGTTGCCGGCCTGGGTCATGCTGCCCATCATGCCGCCATCGTGGTAGGTGAACAGGATGTAGTCCTGCAGGCGGCCGGCATAGGCTGACACCCAGGCGTTGATGCGCTCGCTGCGGTACTGCAGGCCAAGGTCGAGCTGGGTGGTTTTCTCCGGCTGGATCGCGGCGAACGCATTGGGTGCGCCCATCGGCCCCATGTCCGGGGAGAACAGCTCCCAGTAGTCGGGCATGCGCTCGCTGTGGCCAACGCCGGCATACCAGGTGAGCGCCGGGGCAATATCGCGCTCAAGGCGCAGGAAGCCGCTGCCAAGGTTCTCGCGACGCTGCTGGCCGGCGGTGGGATTGGGCATGGCCATCATGCCGGCGGTACGGCGCTCGTCGGTGACCTCGGCGCGGTCGATGCGCACGCCGCCCACCCAACGCTGGGCAGTGCCCTCGCCCAGGGTGATTTCGCTGAAGGCCCCCAGATTCTCAAAGTGCGCATCGGTGCGCCACGGCTGCTGGCGATAGGTGTTGCGGCCCATGCCGTTGCGGCTGCGGTGGCGGCTGTCCTGGGCATCAACGCCGGCAACGATGGCGATACCCTGCCAGCGCCATTCCGAGGCGATGCGACCGCCGCGGGTGCGGCGATCCACGTTGGCGGCCATCGGCATCGGCATGCTGCTGTCCGGGTTGGGCGTGCGCAGGGTGTAGTTGTCCATGAGGTGGTCGGCGTCGTTGTAATAGACATTGGCCAGCAGCTTGTCCCAGGCGCCAGGCAGGTTGTCCCGCTCGAAACGCGCGGCGTAACTGGTGCGCTTGAACGCGGCACCGTCCATGCCGCGGCCGGCATAGCGTGCAATGGCATCACCGGTGCCTGCCGACAGTTCCAGCACGGTGTCGGCATCGGGGGTCCAGCCGACGGCGACGTCGCTGTTCCACTTGCGCCACTTGGAGGGCACCACCTCACCGTTGCCATCCTTGTAATCGTCTGCTTCGGAGCGGTTGCCGTTGACCCGCACGTAGCCCTGCGAGGCACCGGCGGTCAGGTCGAGCACCTGGTCGTTGCGATTGCGCGAGCCCACCAGCGCGCTCGCGTTGATGTCGATGCCGGGCGCGTCGAAACGCGGCGTATCGCGCTCGAAGCGCACCGTGCCTGCCGATGCACCCGCCCCCCAGCGCACGCTTTGCGGCCCCTTGATGATGGTCAGGCGGTCGAAGGTCTCCGGGGCGATGTAGGACAGCGGGTTGTCCATGCGCGACGGGCAGGCGCCAATCAGGTTGCCTTCGTTGCTGACAATGTTCAGACGCGACCCGAACATGCCGCGCAGTACCGGGTCGCCATTGGTGCCACCGTTGCGGATGGCGGCGAAGCCGGGAACGGTCTTGAGGTAGTCGGCGCCGTCGCTGGCCGGGACCGGCTGGCGCGGCAGGCGCGGGTCGGTGACCCAGTGCAGCGGCGAAGAGGGCGCGCTGGCGGTGACCACCAGCGTGTCCAGGGTCTGCGCGCTGTCGCGCTCGGCGGCGTGCAGCGGGAGTGCTGCCAGTACAACGGACAGGGAAACAGACAGGCGCGTCAGTGCGCCCGTGCTGCGGGAAGAAAGGTTCATGTGGAACTCCAGAAAACGCACAGGTGCGCGGCGCCGTCGGGCGTCACGCAGCAGGAAACTACGGGGGCGGTTTCAGGCGTTCAATGGCGGGCCGCGCGCGGCGTGGGCAGGCCAGCGCAGGCTGCGCGGGGTGGCCACCGCGCGCAGCACGGTCGGGGCGATCACCGGCATTGCCGGCAACAGCAGGATCAGCACGGCCAGCCACGGCATCAGCCGCGAGGCCATCATGCAGTACTCGCAGGCCTCGCCATGCCCGGCATGCGGGTCGAGCGGCGGGGCGGAAGCGGGCGCATGGGAGCGCTGCGACGGCGCGGCATCGTGCGTGTCGTGCGTCGACATGTCCTTCATCGGCATCGCGTGGTGCAGATGCGCCGCGGACGCGGCGTGGTCGGGCATGCCATGCCCGGGAGAGCCGTGATCGTGCGGCATCGGCATCGCATGCACCATGCCAGAGGGCATCAGCATCACCGGCACCTCCGCATGCGCCTGCTGCCAGCGACTGACCAGTGGCGCCAGCGCCATCAGCAGCGTCGCCACGAAGGCGAGCTGCAACAGGACGGCATACGGGCGACGACGGACGTTCACGCCGTCATGGTAGCGCCCGGCCGTGGGTCGGGCGGCCCAACGCCCTGCGACCAACCGTCGCAGCGGCCCGTTCCAAGCGCCAACCGATCCGCTCAACCCATCTGGAGAAACGCCCCTTTCTGTTGAAGGGCACGCACAAACGGCACGGCGCGGGCAGCCATCACCGGCGTCAGACGGTGACGGTCTGCACCAGCCGCCCCCTCAACCCATCTGGAGCAGAGCCCCCTTCTGTTGAAGCGGGCGCGCCAACGGCGCGGGGTAGAGGAGGAATGCGCGGTCAGACCCTCACCGGCGTCAGACGGTGACGGTCTGCACCAGCCGCCCCCTCAACCCATCTGGAGCAGAGCCCCCTTCTGTTGAAGGGGGCGCGCCAACGGCGCGGGGTAGAGGA
>JAHREJ010000061.1 GCA_021733645.1 Bacillus subtilis subsp. subtilis
AGAACAACCGACGTGTCGCCGGCGTTGAGCGTGACCTGATCAAGATCGGACACTGTGTGCGCTCCTCGAGGGAAGGCGCCCACCCAAGCGCATGGGGCAGGCACGTGAAGGAAGTCCACGATCGTTATCGTGGATCCCGCCATTATCGCACAGCAACATTTCTGCCGCCCTAGGACGGAAGTCGTAGACGCACACCCCCGGCAGCGTATGGTGCCCTGCAAACATTGCGTGCAAGGGCTGCCGAGGAATGGACGGCAATGTCCGGATGCACCGTTCCGCCGGGCAGGTCACACCCGCCAGCTGGCGTTCAGACAAACCGCGCCATTTCCCCGCCGCGCAGACAACAAAAAACAACGGCCGCCAGGGCGACCGTTGTTTTCGTGCAACTGCAGCGACAACTCAGCGCGCGTAGCGCTTCTGGAACTTGTCGATACGGCCGCTGGTGTCGATCACCTTGTGCTTGCCCGTGTAGAACGGATGCGAAGCCGAGGAGATTTCAACCTTGACGAGCGGGTACTCGTTGCCATCTTCCCACTTGACCGTGTCCTTGGCGGACATGGTCGAACGGGTCAGGATTTTGAAATCAGAGGTAACGTCGTGGAAAACCACGTCGCGGTAAACAGGATGAGTATCGGCCTTCATGGGCGCGCACCGTAATAAGGGCTGGTGATCAAGAGCGGCATTATAGACCCGGCCGCCGCAAAGGGCAAGCCGGGACCATCAACCGTGCGAAAGGTCCGCCGCAGCGGCGTCGTCAGACGCCGAGTGCCGCCCGGACCTGGGCTTCAAAACGCCCCTGGTCGTAGGCCATCAGCAGCTGGGTGTTATCCGGCTGCCCGGTCTGGCGGTTCCAGTCGACAATGGTAGCACCTCGGCTGTGCACGCCGGCCAGTTCCACGTTCAGCGGACGCGATTCGACCCGCAGCGCGCCTTCGGGCTGCAGCGCCCAGGCCATCGCCAGGGCATCGGCGGCAAACCAGCGCTCGCCGCGGCTGTCTTCGGACCACAGGCGGGTCTGGCGCGAGATCAGCTCGTAGAAGCGCGCCTTGTCGGTATCGGCGGCCAGCCACTGCTCCACGTCGGCGTGCAGCAGGCCGTGGGCCACGGTGGCTTCCCAGTCGGCCACTTCGATGTGCGGGAAGCCGGTGAACACCACATGCGCCGCTTCCGGGTCGAAGGCGATGTTGAACTCGGCCGCCGGGGTGATGTTGCCGTGGCAGGTCACTGCCCCGCCCATCACCAGGAAGCGCTTCACGCGCTGCGGCAGGGTCGGGTCCAGCCTCAGCGCCAGGGCCAGGTTGGTCAGCGGCCCCAGGGCTACCAGGAACAGCTCGCCGGCATACTGGTGCGACAGGCGCAGGATCGCCAGCGCGGCGTGCTCGGCTTCAGCCTGGCGCTTGGCGGTCGGCAGGTTCACATCGCCAAAGCCATCGGCGCCGTGCACATGGGCGGCATCCACCGAGGGATGCAGCAGCGGATCGGGGGTACCGGCGTAGACCGGCACGTCTTCGCGGCCAGCCACTTCACACAGCTTGAGCGCGTTGCGCACGGTGTGGTCCAGGCCGACATTGCCGGCGGCGATGGTCAGGCCGACGATATCGTGGCGCTCATCGGCGAAGGCCATCAACAGGGCCAGGGCGTCATCGACACCCGGATCGGTGTCGATCAACAGCGGAATCTTCTTGGTCATCGTTGCCGTCTTGATAATCGGCAAGGGACTTTCGCACCCTGTCATGACAAATACAAGGCGGGGCGATCGGGCGCGAAAGGCGGCGGCCGTTGGCCGGTGGGCAGAGGGCCCATACCGACCGTTGCTCGGTAAATGCTTGATAGGCGCCGCGTCGATCCGTCCGCCAGCGACCGGATGGGCCGCTTCGGGGCCGCCAGGCCTTTCTGCAAATGCCCCCCCCGGCATCCGCCTGCGGCGGCGGCCTCCTCCTTCACTTTGCCGAAAGGCCTGGCGGCCCCGAAGCGGTTCGGCTTGCGGAACGAAGCACGTCATCCCGCCTGTTCTGCGGACAGTCTGCAGTTATCCGCGCCAGCGCACGTAGCGATGGAGGAATCAGAAGATCAGTGCTGTTTTACGCCGCCGCGTAGCGCACGGCCGTGCCGATCCAGCGCCGCACCACCTTGTCGGCCACCGCCGGCGCGTCGGCCAGCAGCCGTTCGGCCAACGCGTGCACCCCCGGGAGCAGGTCCGCGTCGCGGGCCAGGTCGGCCATGCGGAACGCGGCCAGGCCGGTCTGGCGGGTACCCAGCAGTTCGCCGGGGCCGCGCAGCTCCAGGTCCTTTTCGGCGATCAGGAAACCGTCGTTGGTCTGGCGCATGGTTTCCAGGCGCTCGCGCGCCATCGCCGACAACGGCGCCTGGTACAGCAGTACGCAGCGTGACACGGCCGAGCCGCGCCCCACCCGCCCGCGCAACTGGTGCAGCTGGGCCAGGCCCAGGCGCTCGGCATTTTCGATGATCATCAGCGATGCATTGGGGACATCCACGCCCACTTCGATGACCGTGGTGGCCACCAGCAGGTCGAGCTGCCCGGCCTTGAACGCGACCATCGTGGCCAGTTTTTCACTGGCCTTGAGCCGCCCATGCACCAGCCCCACGCGTACGCCCGGCAACAGCGCCTGCAGCGATTCGAAGGTGGCCTGGGCCGGGGTCGCATCGAGCTCCTCGCTTTCCTCGATCAGCGTGCACACCCAGTACACCTGCTGCCCCTCGGCGCAGGCCACGGCAATGCGCTGGATAAGTTCAGGGCGACGGTCATTGTTGAAGGCCACGGTCTGCACCGGGGTCCGGCCCGGCGGCAGTTCGTCGATGGCCGACACATCCAGATCGGCGTACTCGGACATCGCCAGCGTGCGCGGGATCGGGGTGGCCGTCATCACCAGCTGGTGCGGCACGCTGCGCCCGTCGGCGCCCTTGTCACGCAGGGCCAGCCGCTGGTGCACGCCGAAGCGGTGCTGCTCATCGACAATGGCCAATGCCAGGTCCTTGAACACCACGCTGTCCTGCATCAGCGCGTGGGTGCCCACCACCACCTGCGCCTCACCCGAAGCGACCTCGGCCAGCACCTTGGTGCGCGCCTTGCCGGTGACCTTGCCGGCCAACCACGCGGTACGCACGCCCAGCGGCTCCAGCCACGCACGCAGGTTGTTGAGGTGTTGCTCGGCCAGCAGCTCGGTGGGCGCGGCCAGCGCAACCTGCTTGCCCCGTTCGACGGCCAGCATCGCCGCCAGGGCGGCCACGACGGTCTTGCCCGAACCGACGTCACCCTGCACCAGGCGCAGCATCGGGTGCGCCTTGATGAGATCTTTGCGGATCTGTTCGAACACACGCTGCTGCGCGCCGGTGAGCTGGAACGGCAGGCTGTCGCGCAGTTGTTTCACCAACGTGCCGGGCCCACGCAGCGACGGCGCGTGATGCGCCTGCAGCGCCATGCGCTGGCGGCGCAGGCTGAGATGGTGGGCCAGCAGTTCTTCAATGGCCAGCCGGCGTTGCGCCGGGTGCCGGCCGGCGGCCAGTGCGACCAGGTCGGCGTCCGGCGGCGGCCGGTGCACGGTGAGCAGTGCGCTGCGCAGCGAGGGCAGCCCCATTCCGGACAGCCACTCCGACGGCAGCAACTCCAGTGTGGATTCTTCAGGCAGCCGATCCAGCGCCAGCCCGATGAAGCGGCGCAGCGTGGCCGGCCCCACGCCTTCAACCGCAGGGTAGACCGGGTCCAGGCTGTCGCCGAGGTCGTCATCGTCATTGCCCCCCATCACCCGGTAGCTGGGGTGGACGATCTCCAGGCCGTGGTGGCCAGGCTTGGCGGTGCCATAACAGCGCACGCGCGCGCCCACGGCGAACTGCGACACCTGCTGCGCCCGGAAATGGAAAAAGCGCAGCACCAGGGTGCCGTAGGAGTCGTCCTCGATGGCGACCTTCAGCACGGGGCGGCCGCGGAAGCCGCGCTCCACCGCGCTGACCCGCCCTTCCACCTGCGCGGCCACGCCGGGCTGCAACTGGGCGATGGTGGTCAGCCGGGTGCGGTCTTCATAGCGCAGCGGCAGGTGCAGCCACAGGTCCTGCAACGAGGACAGGCCACGGGCCTCCAGCTTGGTGGCCACCGCCGGGCCGATCCCGGAAAGCATCGACAGCGATGCTTCCCCGGCCGCGGCCAGTGCCGGTGCAGGCGCCCGTGACCGTGCCACGTCAGGCCTGGTCGAGCACCATCACCGCATCAACCTCGAAGTTGGCGCCCTTGGGCAGGCCGGACACTTCGATGGTGGAACGGGCCGGGAACGGGGCCTTGAAGTAATCCTGCATGACCGCATTGACCTTGGCGAACTCGGCCAGGTCGGTCAGGTACAGGCCCAGGCGGACGATCTGGTCCAGCGAGCCACCGGCTTCTTCGGCTACGGCCTTGAGGTTGTCGAAGGCGCGACGCGCCTGGGCTTCGATGTCGCCGGTACCGACGATGTCACCGGTGGCCGGGTCCAGCGGGATCTGGCCGGAGAAGTACACGGTGTTGCCGGCACGCACGGCCTGCGAATACGGGCCGATGGCGGCCGGGGCCTTGGCGCTGGTGATGATCTGGCGGGACATGGAAGCTCCAGGGGAAAAAAGTGGGCCCACCATTGTACCGCCGAAGCCGCGGCCCGAAGCCGGAATCCCGGGTAGAGCCGCCCGTTGGTCGGCTGGCGCGAGAATGACGAAGCGGCGCTCAACAGGCCGACCATGTCGATCATTGCCGCGCGGTGCGCGGCCAGCCGGCCAACGGTCGGTTCTACCCGGTGGCGTGCCGGTTGCGCGGCGGAAAGGCGACGGCGCCGATCATTGCCGCGCGGTGCGCGGCCAGCCGGCCAACGGTCGGCTCTACCCGGTGGCGTGCCGGTTGCGCGGCGGAAAGGCGACGGCGCCGGTCATTGCCGCGCGGTGCGCGGCCAGCCGACCAACGGTCGGCTCTACCCGGTGGCGTGCCGGTTGCGCGGCGGAAAGGCGACGGCGCCGATCATTGCCGCGCGGTGCGCGGCCAGCCGACCAACGGTCGGCTCTACCCGGCGGCGTGCCAATTGCACGGCGGAAAGGCGACGGCGCCGATCATTGCCGCGCGGTGCGCGGCCAGCCGGCCAACGGTCGGCTCTACCGGGCATCATGATCGCGGCATGCGGCTTATTGCCTGCGTACCGATTGCACGACGGAGAGGCGCCGCAGCCTGCGCATCACTTCGGCCAGGTGGTTGCGGTCGCGCACCTGGATATTGAAGGCCAACACCGCCGCATTGAAATCGCGGTCCAGGTAATCCACCCGCTCGATGTTGGAATGGCTCTGCGCAATCGCCGCGGCCAGCTGCGCGAGCACGCCGGTGCCGTTCTCCACTTCCACCACCAGCGAGGTGTCGTAGTCGCCGGACACGGTGGTGTCCCAGCCAATGGGCACCCAACGCTCGGGCGACTTGCGCAGCTCGGCCAGGTTCGGGCAATCCAGGCGATGCACCACGATGCCCTTGCCGGCGGTGTGGTAACCCATGATGTCGTCGCCCGGGATCGGCTGGCAGCAGTTGGCGAAGCTGACCACGCCGCGCTCGCTGCCGTTGATCAGGATCTTTTCCTGCGAATGCTTGGAATGTGCACCGCCGCGCAGCTCGGCATAGGCCATCAGCGCCTGTGCGGCCTGGTTGGGCATCCAGTTGCCCAATGCCACTTCGGCCAGCAGCGCCTCCAGGCGCGGGTAGCGGTGTTCGGCCAGGAACGCATCCAGGCGTCCCTTGGGCAGGCGCTCCAGCGAGCTGTCCATCGCCTCCAGCGCGCGGTCGAGCATGCGATGGCCCAGCTGCACCGCATCTTCGTGCTCCAACTGTTTGAGCTGGTGGCGGATGGCGGTGCGTGCCTTGGAACTGACCACGAACTCCAGCCACTGCGGTTTGGGCGTGGCCGAGCGCGCGGTGATCACTTCCACGGTCTGCCCGCTGACCAGCTTGGTACGCAGCGGCACCAGCTTCTTGTCCACGCGCGAAGCCACGGCCATGTTGCCCACGTCGGTGTGCACCGCATAGGCGAAATCCAGCGCGGTGGAATTGCGCGGCAGGGCCAGGATCTTGCCCTTCGGGGTGAACAGGTACACCTCGTCGGGGAACAGGTCCACCTTGACGTTGTCCAGGAATTCCAGCGACGAACCGGCGGCGCGCTGGGAATCGATCAGTTCCACGATCCACGCATGCGCGCGGCTCTGCGCGCTGTTGGGCGAGTCGCCACCGAACTTGTAGGTCCAGTGCGCGGCCACGCCACGCTCGGCGATCAGGTCCATTTCCTCGGTGCGGATCTGCACTTCGATCGGCGACCCGTACGGGCCGAACAACACCGTGTGCAGCGACTGGTACCCGTTGGCCTTGGGGATCGCGATGAAATCGCGGAAGCGCCCATCCAGCGGTTTGAAGGTGGCATGCACCGCGCCGAGCGCGTGGTAGGCGTTGGGCACGCTGCGCACGACCAGGCGGAAGCCGAACACATCCATGACCTGATCGAAGGATTTGTTCTCGTCGTGCATCTTGTTGTAGATGCTCCACGGGGTCTTGATGCGACTGACCAGGCGGTGTTCCAGCCCTTCCTTGGCCAGGCGCTGGGAAAGCTGCACTTCCACCTGCGCCATCGCCTCGCGGCGCACCACCGGCTGGCTGCGGATGTGTTTTTCCAGGATGGCGTGGCGCCACGGGTACAGCGCCTTGAAGCCCAGGTTCTGCAGCTCGCTCTTGACCAGGCTCATGCCCAGCCGCTGCGCGATGGGGGCGTAGATCTCCAGCGTTTCGCGGGCGATGCGGCCACGCGCTTCGCGGCTCTGCGCGCCCAGGGTACGCATGTTGTGCAGGCGGTCGGCCAGCTTGATCATGATCACGCGCAGGTCGCGCGACATCGCCAGCAGCATCTTGCGGAAGCTTTCGGCAGCCGCTTCCTGGCGGTCGCGGAACTTCAGCTTGTCCAGCTTGGTGACCCCGTCAACCAGCTCGGCCACCGCTTCGCCGAATTCGGCGGCCAGTTCCTCGCGGGTCAGCGGGGTGTCTTCGATGGTGTCGTGCAGGATGGCGGCGATCAGCGCTTCCACGTCCAGGCCGAGTTCGGCCAGCACATGGGCCACGGCCACTGGATGGGTGATGTAGGGCTCACCGGACTTGCGGGTCTGCCCGGCATGCGCCGAGGCCCCCACTTCCCAGGCACGACGCAGCAACGGCAGTTGCTCGGGCGGCAGGTAATGCGCTGCACGCTCGAGCTGGAGGACATAGTCGGGTACGGCCGCGCCGGGGGGCGAGGCGACCTTGGCAGTGGGGCCTGGGTTCATGCTGGAAGACTATTCCAGCGGCGGGATAACGGCAAACGTCTGAACAGGGATCAGCACTGCGCTGCGACGACCCACGGTCGTCGGCGAGCGGCGCTGCCGGCCCCAAACGCAGAACAGCCCGCCAAGGGCGGGCTGTTCGAGCAACAACAACCGGTTCGCGCGGGGCGATCAGTCGTCGTTCTTGGACATGTCTTCGTCGGCGACGACTTCGGCAGCGGCCCATTCCAGTGCTTCACGCTCGGCACGCTCGCGTTCGGCCTTCTCGACTTCGTCGATCAGGGCGTTGTCGATCTTGCGGGCGGCAATTTCGCGCAGCGCCAGCACGGTCGGCTTGTCTTCGGTTTCGCTGTTGTCCAGGGTGGCCTGGACGCCATTGGCCAGCTGACGGGCGCGCTTGGACGCCATCATGACCAGCTCGAAACGGTTGTTCACAACTTCCAGACAATCTTCTACGGTGATGCGGGCCATGCGGGCTCCCGGCAGCCGGTTAAGGGCTGCTCAATCGAATGAGGGAAAGGGGACGGATTGTACCGGTGGGGACTGGACAAAATCAAGCCAACCCGCTAGCAGCCCGTTTGGAATCAGTCAGTTGTGACCACATCCTGGGTCAACAAGGCCTGGATAAGGCCCGCGTGGCGGACCTTCTGGGCCTCCCGGCGCAGCCGGCTGGCGGTGAAGATGGCGCACAGTTCGTCCACGGCGGTGTCAAACACCTCGTTGACGATCACATAGTCGAAATCGTTGAAATGCAGCATTTCTTCACGCGCGGCGGACAAGCGCTGGGTGATCACCGCCTCGCTGTCCTGGCCACGCTTGCGCATCCGGTCCTGCAGCGCCTGCTTGGACGGCGGCAGGATGAACACGGTGACCGTGCCGGGTACCAGCTGACGGACCTGTTGGGCGCCCTGCCAGTCGATCTCCAGCAGTACGTCCTGGCCGGCGGCCAGCTGCGGTTCCACCGACTGCCGCGCCGTGCCCTTCCAGTCGCCATGCACCCAGGCATGTTCGAAGAAATCCCCGGCGGCGATCATCCGCTCGAATTCCTCGGCGCTGACGAAGTGGTAGTGCTCGCCGTTGATCTCGCCCGGACGCGTGGCACGCGAGGTGAACGAGATCGACAGGGCGATCTGCGGGTCGCGCGCCAGGGTGGCGTTGACGATGCTGCTCTTGCCGGCCCCGGAGGGCGCGGCCACGATGTACAGGGTGCCGCGCGCAGGCGCGCCGACGGGCGTGGGCTGGCTGCTCATTCGATGTTCTGCACCTGTTCGCGGATCTGGTCGATCAGCACCTTCAGTTCGACCGCGGCATTGGAGGTGCGGCTGTCCACCGACTTGGAGCCCAGCGTGTTGGCTTCGCGGTTGAACTCCTGCAGCAGGAAGTCCAGGCGCCGGCCCACCGGCTCGCGCTGGGTAAACACCCGGCGGATCTCGACGATGTGGCTGCCCAGGCGGTCCAGTTCTTCATCCACGTCCAGCTTCTGCAGCCACATCACCAGCTCCTGCTCGGCGCGGCCGGGGTCCACCGGGTGCGGCAGGTCGGCCAGGCGCGCGGCCAACTTGGTGCGCTGGCCCTCGCGGATCAGCGGAATCAGCGTGGTGACCTCGGCGGCAATGCGCTCCACCCCGTCCACACGCTCCTGGATGGCGGTGGCCAGCTTGTCGCCCTCACGCTCGCGCGCGGCGACGAAGCCGTCCAGGGTGGTGTCCAGCAGCGCCAGCGCTTCGGCATGCAACGCGGCGGCGTCCACCGCCTCGCCCTGCATCACCCCCGGCACCTGCAGCAACTCGGTGAAGCTCACCTGCAGGCTGGGGAACCCCGGCGCCAGGCGTCGTGCCAGTTCCCCCAGCTGGGCCAGCAGCACGTCGTTGACCACCAGTGCGCCGGTGACCTCCGGCGCGCGCAGGCGCATGACCAGGTCGATCTTGCCGCGGCTGCAGCGGGAAGCGACGCGCTCGCGCAGCTGCGGCTCCAACGCACGCAGCTCCTCGGGCAGGCGTACGCCCACCTCCAGGAACCGGTGGTTGACCGAGCGCAGCTCACAGGCCAGCGTGCCCCAGCGGGTGGCGCGCTCGCCGCCGGCATAGGCGGTCATGCTTCGAATCATGGTGGGTTTTCCGATGTTCCCAAAGGGGGAATGGTACCCTAGCGGTCTCATTCGAGCCTCCCTGCCTGCCCCCTCGGGGTGCGGGCATGGTCGCGTTCCCCCAGCTTCCACGGAACCCCAACGCATGTCCGATCCCCGTCCCAGCGGCCGCCAGGCCGACCAGCTGCGCGAAGTGCGCATTGAGCGCGCCTTCACCCGCCACGCCGAAGGGTCGGTGCTGGTCAGCTTCGGTGAAACCCGCGTGCTGTGCACCGCCAGCGTGGAAAACCGCGTGCCGGGCTTCCTGCGCGGCAAGGGCGAAGGCTGGGTCACCGCCGAGTACGGCATGCTGCCCCGCTCCACCCACACCCGCAACGACCGCGAAGCGGCCCGTGGCAAGCAGGGTGGCCGCACCCTGGAGATCCAGCGCCTGATCGGCCGTACCCTGCGCGCCTGCGTGGACCGCGGCGCCCTGGGCGAGCGCACCATCACCCTGGACTGCGACGTGCTCCAGGCCGATGGCGGCACCCGTACCGCGGCCATCACCGGTGCCTACGTGGCCCTGGTGGACGCGGTCAACTTCCTGATCAAGCGCGGCGACATCAAGCGCAACCCGATCTTCGGCGCGGTGGCGGCGGTGTCGGTGGGCGTGTACCGCGGCACCCCGGTGCTGGACCTGGATTACGCCGAAGACAGTGACTGCGACACCGACATGAACGTGGTCATGAACGACGGCGGCGGTTTCATCGAACTGCAGGGCACCGCCGAAGGCCACGCGTTCCGCCGCGACGAGTTGGACGCGCTGCTGGTGCTGGCCGAGAAGGGCATCAAGGACCTGTTCGCGGCGCAGCAGGCCGCCCTGGCGTCTGCATGAACCGCCGCATCGCGCTGACCACCCTGGTGGTGGCCGACTATGACGAAGCGATTGCCTGGTACACCGGCACGCTCGGCTTCACCCTGATCGACGACCTGGACCAGGGCGACAAGCGCTGGGTGGTGGTAGGGCCGACCGACGGCAGCGCCGCGGCCCTGCTGCTGGCACGCGCCAGCACCGACGAACAGCGCACGCGGATCGGTAACCAGACCGGCGGCCGGGTCGGCTTTTTCCTGAACACCGACGACTTCTGGCGCGACCATGCGGCCATGACCGCGCGCGGCGTGGAATTCCTCGAAACCCCGCGCGAAGAGGTGTACGCCACGGTCGCGGTGTTCCGCGATCTGTACGGCAATACCTGGGACCTGCTGGAGCCGAAATGAACACATTGGTACTGGCCAGCGGCAACGCCGGCAAGCTGAAGGAACTGCAGGCCATGCTCGGCGACCTGCCGCTGCAGATCGTGGCGCAGGGCGAACGGGGCGTCAGCGATGTACCCGAAACCGGCCTGACGTTCGTCGAGAACGCCCTGATCAAGGCGCGCCACGCCAGCGCCGTCACCGGTCTGCCGGCCCTGGCCGACGACTCGGGCCTGATCGTGGACGCGCTCGATGGCGCGCCCGGTCTGTACAGCGCCCGCTACGCCGGTAGCCCTACCAACGATGCGGCCAACAACGCCAAACTGCTCCAGGCGCTGCGCGAAGTGCCGGCCGAACGCCGCACGGCGCGTTTCTACGCGGTGATCGTGCTGCTGCGCCACGCCAACGACCCGCAGCCACTGATCTGTGAAGGCAGCTGGGAAGGCGTGATCCTGGACGAACAACGCGGCAGCCACGGCTTTGGTTACAACCCGGTGTTCCTGGACCCGGTGCATGGGCTGACCGCCGCGGAAATGGAACCGGCGCAGAAAAACGCCATCAGCCACCGCGCCATCGCCCTGCAACTGCTCAAGCAGAAGCTGCCTGCCTTGCTTTGATGCTTACCCTGATGATGTTTGAAGCGCCGGCCAGCGGCCGGCACTACCCTTGAATGCCATGGCCCAGCCACACGACCACTGCTCCCACCTGCCCGGCCAAGCCTGCACGGGCGACCACGACCACGCGCCACTGCTGGTCCCGCCGCCGCTGTCGCTGTACGTGCACCTGCCGTGGTGCGTGCGCAAATGCCCCTACTGCGATTTCAACTCGCACGCGGCCAAGGGCGAACTGCCCTTCGATGCCTACATCGATGCACTGATCCGCGACCTGGACCAGGACCTGCCGCTGGTCTGGGGCCGGGTGGTGAGCAGCGTGTTCTTCGGCGGTGGCACGCCCAGCCTGTTCCCGCCGGAAGCGATCGACCGCTTCCTGCAGGCAGCGGCGGCGCGGCTGCGTTTCGCGCCGAACCTGGAAGTGACCCTGGAAACCAACCCGGGTACCGCCGAGCACGGCCGCTTCGACCGCTACCGCGCGGCCGGGGTGAACCGGATCAGCTTCGGCATCCAGACCTTCAACGATGACGCACTCCAGCGCCTGGGCCGCATCCACGACAGCGCCGAGGCCGAGCGTGCGGTGAAGCTGGCCCAGGACGCCGGCTACGACAACTTCAACATCGACCTGATGTACGCGCTGCCGCAGCAGACCCTGGCCCAGGCCGAGCACGACCTGGAACGCGCGTTCGCCCTGCAGCCCACGCACCTGTCCCATTACCAGCTCACCCTGGAGCCGAACACGGTGTTCTTCGCGCGGCCGCCGCAGGGCATCCCCGACGAAGACTCGGCGTGGGACATCCAGGAGCACTGCCAGGCGCTGCTGGCGCAGGCCGGCTATGCCCAGTACGAGGTGAGCGCCTACGCCAAACCCGGGCGGCAGAGCGCGCACAACCTCAACTACTGGCGCTTCGGTGACTACCTGGGCATCGGCGCCGGCGCCCACGGCAAGATCAGCAGCGGTGCCGACCAGAACGTGCTGCGCCGCTGGAAGCACAAGCATCCGCAGGCCTTCATGGACGGTGCCGGCACGGCTGCGGCGATCGGGGGCGATGACGTGATCGATGCCGACCGCCTGCCGTTCGAGTACATGCTCAACCTGCTGCGCCTGCATGAAGGCTTCACGCTGAAGGACTTCGAATCGCGCACCGGGCTGGCGCGCGCCCACATCGCAGCGCCGCTGCGCACTGCCGTCGATCGCGGCTGGATGATCGTGGACGACGGGTTTGCCCGCCCCACCGAGCTGGGGCGGCGCTTCACCAACGACGTGGTCGAACTGTTCCTCCCATCGTAGAGCCGACCGTTGGTCGGCTGCCGTTGGCGACCTCCTGGCCGTGTCGAAGAGCAGCCGACCAACGGTCGGCGCTACGAGGGGCATCCGCCTGGGTAGCCCAGCCACGGCCAGAGCACTGTAGGGGGATTCCTTCTGGCGGGGACCCGGCGAAACCGTTAGATTCTGTGCTCTCAGGGGAGCCGGAGCCCACAACGGATGTCTGCGTCCGCACCTTCATCGTCCCAGCCCGACCCGGCCCGTTTTGCCAACGTGGCCGCGCCGCCGCGCGTGCGCCGCCTGTTGGCCGCCCTGCAGGCACTGGCCGCGCAGACTCTGGCCAACCCGCTGAAACTGACCATCGTTGAACTGGAACGCGAGCTGTTCCGCGACGCCGAGCGCGCGCGCAACAGCCAGATCCAGGCCGACATCTATGCCCAGACCCGGCGCCTGCATGAGGTCAACGCGCAGTTCGCCCCGCAGTTCCTGGAGGCGCTGGCCGATGCACTGGCCCAGCTGCGCCAACCGCGTGTGCGCCATGTCCCGGCGCCGGCCGCCAGCGCGGTCAGCGCCAGCACCCTGACCCTGGTGGCCGATACCGATATCGACCGCGACATCGTGCTGGTGGAGATCACCCGTCGCGAGTCGCAGCGTTCGGCCAGTGCGCTGCAGCTGCTGGGGCAGCGCTTCGGGGTGCTCGCGGCCGGGCCGGAATTCGATGTCGAAGACCTGCCGTTCGGTCCGCATGTGCTGTGCCGGATCGTGCGCGACCTCGGGGAACGTTTCGAACTGGGGCTGGAAACCCAGCTGGCGCTGTACCGGGTGTTTGACCGCCAGTTGATCGACCGGCTGGGCGAACTGCTGGAGCGCGCCAACATCCTGCTGGGCCACGAAGGCATCCTGCCCGGCCTGGTGTACACCCCCTACCTGGCCCGCTCGGCCACCACCCGCCGCATCGTCACCGGCCCCGAGCGCAGCGCGGCCCCACGTGAAGGCGGCAAGGTAAGCCGGCCGCTGACCGGCTGGAGCGGCTCGGCCAGCAGCAGTGCATGGGCGGCAATGACCAGCGAAGCGATGGGCGACCTGCCCGCCTCGCTGCGGCCTGGCCCACCCCCTGCACCTGCGGCCACCGCGAGCGCGTCGGCGTCAGCCAGTGGCACGCCGGCGCAGGACCTGTCCGCACCGGCCATGTCGGCGCTGCACCAACTGCTGGATGCCGCACGCCACGCCAATGCCGGCGGACTGGCCGCAGGCACGGCCTCCCACCCCGGTGTTGCAGCCGACACCAGCGCCGGGCCAGGCGCAGTGGGGCCAGGTGCTGTCGAGCCGGGCGCTGCGCCGGCCGCCGGCGCGGCTACCCCTGGCGGCCCGGCGGTTGCCGTGGACAGCGACTCCGTCCACACCACCCTGGCCAAGCTGCAGGCGCAGAGCGCCGGTACCGGCACCGCCCGGCGCAGCATGGCCGACCTGCACAACGCCCTGCTGGCACAGATGCGTGCCGACCACGGCGCGCAGGCGGCACTGACGGTCAAGGACAACGACACCTTCGACCTGCTCGACATGCTGTACGGGCAGATCCAGCGCGAAGTGCGTCCCGATGCGGTGGCCGCCGACCTGCTGGCACGCCTGCAGGTGCCGGTGGCCCGCGCGGCACTGTCCGACCCGGCCTTCTTCGTGCGCGACCAGCACCCGGCGCGCGAACTGCTCAACGCGGTGGCCGAAGCCGGTGCCAACTGGCTGGGCGAGGAAGACGTGGACCCGCAGCTGGTGCAGAAGCTGGGTCGCGCGGTCGACCAGGTGGTCACCGATTATCAAGGCGACGCGGCCGTCTTCGAAGCGGCCAACGAGGACATCCAGCAGCACTTCCGTGCCTTGGCGCACAAGGCCGAACTGGCCGAGCGCCGCCACGTGGAAGCTGCGCGCGGCAAGGAACGCCTGGAATCGGCCAAACAGCAGGCCGGGGCCAGCATTGAACAGTTGTGCGCCCAATCCGAACCGCCGCGCTTCGTGCAGTCGCTGCTGAAGCAGGCCTGGTCGGACGTGCTCACCTTGACCCTGCTTCGGCACGGCGAAGGCTCCGAGCAATGGCAGCAGCGCGAGCAGGAAACCGCGCGTATCGCCGAGGTTACCTGCCAGGGCCCGGGGACCGCGTCGGCCGACACCGAGCTGGGAGGCCAGGTCGAGGCCGCCCTGTTGCAGGTGGGTTACCACCAGGATGAAGCGGCCGCGATCGCGCGGCGGCTGTCTTCCCCGGGCGGAGAAGACGAGGGCAGCTCGCGGACCGAGCTGACCGCGCGCATCCGCGCCCGGACCCGCCTGGGCGAACAGGGCGACAGCCAGGAAACCCGCAAGGTGGCCCCGCTGGCGCGCAGCGTGGGCGAGGAAGACTGCTATCGCCAGCTGCGCACGCTGCCGTTCGGCACCTGGTTCGAATTCACCACCAACCAGCAGGGCGACCTGCGCCGCCAGCGGCTGTCGTGGTACAGCCTGCTTACCGACAATGCGCTGTTCGTCAATCCACGCGGGCAGAAGGTCGGCGAGCATTCGCTGGATGCACTGGCGCGGCTGATGGCGCACGGCCAGGTGCGCATCGTCAGCGAGGACAAGAGCCGCCTGATCGACCGCGCCTGGCAGGCCACGCTGCGTACGCTGCGCTCGCTGGCCGGCACTGGCCCTGCTGCGGAGACTCCATCATGAACACTGAAACCGACACCCGCCGTGCCCCCCGCCGGCAGGTGGCCGAACTGGTGCCGGTCACCGACATGCTGGCCGAGGCGGTGATCGGGCGGCTGGGCAACATTTCCGAAACCGGCATGCTGATGCTGGCCTCGGTGCCGATGCACGACGATGCGCTGTACCAGCTGCAGTTCGCCATCCCCGGCCCGCAAGGCCAGCCCCTGGCGCTGGACGTGGGCGCGCACCAGTTGTGGAACGAGCAGACCCACGCGCCCGGCCAGGCCTGGGTGGGCTTCCGCTTCCTCACCCTCAGCCGCGAGCACCGCGAACTGCTGCGGGCGTGGATTGCACAGGAAACTTCGGCGGTCTGAGTGCCGGTTCCGGCACAGCGCGGCGGGCGTGATTGCGGCAGAATCAGGGGCTGCACTCCGCACTGCCCCAAGAGCCTCCGCGATGAACCAGCCTGACCTCGGCGCCCTGTATTCCCACCACGTCAGCGTGCTGCGCCAGCGTGCCGATGAAGCACTGGCACGCGGCGGCTTCGATCACCTGGTGATTCCCAGCGGCACCCAGCATTACCAGGCGTTCGACGACCGTGATTACCCCTATGCGGTCAATCCGAACTTCAAGGCGTGGCTGCCGCTGACCAAGCTGCCCAATAGCTGGCTGGTGTACACCCCGGGCCAGCGCCCGACGCTGATCTTCTTCCAGCCGTTCGACTACTGGCACGTCGTGCCCGATGCCCCCAACGGCTGGTGGGTGGAGCACTTCAACATCGAGATCATCCGCAGCGCCGAACAGGCGCTGGCGCTATTGCCCAAGGACCCGGCGCGCTGCGCGATCCTGGGCGAGCCGCAGAGCACCCTGGGCGGTTTTGTGCCGAACAATCCCGAGCCGGTGCTGCACTACCTGGACTGGCAGCGCGGCTACAAGACCCCGTATGAGATCGCGCTGATGCGCCAGGCCCAGCGCCTGGGCGTGCGCGGCCACCGCGCCGCCGAAGCCGCCTTCCGCGCCGGTGCCAGCGAGTTCGATATCCACATGGCCTACTGCAGCGCCGTTGGCCAGGACGCCAATGAGCTGCCGTACGGCAACATCATCGGCCTCAATGAACATGCCGCGGTACTGCACTACACCGACCTGGGCCGCACGGCGCCGAACCCGCTGCGCAGCTTCCTGATCGATGCCGGCGCCAGTGCATATGGCTATGCCAGCGACATCACCCGCACCTATGCCGCGGCCGGCCACGACGAATTCCAGGCGATGATCCAGGCAGTGGACGCTGCCCAGCAGCAGATGGCCGCCGGGGTGCGCGCCGGGGTGGACTACAAGCAGCTGCACGTGGACGCGCACCTGTCGTTGATGGGCATCCTGAAGGACTTCGGCGTGCTCAAGGTGTCGCCGGAAGCGGCCTTGGCCACCGGCGTCAGCGCGGCCTTCTTCCCGCACGGGCTGGGCCATCTGATCGGCCTGCAGGTGCATGACGTGGCCGGCTTTGCCGCCAGCGACCGCGGCGGCCGCATCGAGCGCCCGCAGGGGCATCGCTACCTGCGCCTGACCCGCGTACTGGAGCCGGGCATGGTGGTCACCATCGAGCCGGGCGTGTACTTCATCGACATGCTGCTGGACGAAGTGAAGCAGGCCGGCAACGGTGGCAGCATCGATTGGAGCCGGGTCGATTTCTTCCGCCCTTACGGCGGCATCCGCATCGAGGACGAGGTGTTGTGCACCGACGGCGATGCGGACAACCTCACCCGGCCAGCGTTCGCCGCCGCCGGTTGAAGCGACAAGGCGCGATGGGGCGGCTGGGGAAGGCCGCCCCCCCCGTAGAGCCGACTGTCAGTCGGCTGCTCCATCCGCCATCGCGAACTTCAACGGCAGCCGACTGACAGTCGGCTCTACCGGGGTGAAGGTCAACGATGGGCCATCTCCGCTTCAATCTCATCGGCACTGCGCGCCAATGCGGCGGTCAGCACCTGGTGGCCGTCTTCGGTGATCAGCACATCGTCTTCGGTGCGGATGCCGATGCCGCGCCAGCGCGCTTCCACGCTGCGGTCATCGGGTGACACATACAGGCCCGGTTCGATGGTGAACACCATGCCCGGCTCCAGCATGCGCGAGTCGCCCGCCAGGCGGTAGTCGCCCACATCGTGCACATCCAGCCCCAGCCAATGCCCGGTTTTGTGGCGGTAAAAGCGCTGGTAATGGCCTTCGGCGACGTTCTCTTCCACGCTGCCCTTGAGCAGCCCCAGCTGCAGCAGGCCTTCGGTCAAGGTCTGCACCGCCGCCAGATGCCCGGCTTCGTACGCATTGCCCGGCCTGGCCTGCGCCAACGCCGCCGCCTGCGCCGCACCGACCAGGTCGTGCAGCGCGCGCTGCTCGGCGGTGAACCGGCCATTGACCGGGAACGTGCGGGTGATATCGCTGGCGTAACCACGGTACTCGGCACCGGCATCGATCAGCACCAGTTCGCCATCGCGCGCGCGCGCGTTATTGTCGCGGTAATGCAGGATGCATCCGTTGGCGCCGGCCCCCACGATGCTGGAGTACGCCGCGCAGGCATCGTGGGCGCGGAATTCGCGTTCCAGGTCGGCCTGCAGCTCGTATTCGTGGATCCCCGGGCGCGCCACCCGCATCGCCACCCGGTGCGCCTGCATGCTGATGTCCGCCGCCCGCTGCATCAGGGCGATCTCGGCACTGGATTTGAACAGCCGCTGCTCGTGCAGCAGGTGGCCCAGTTCGAGGAACTCATGCGGCGGCTGCGCGCCGTGGCGCACCTGCGAACGCACCCGGTTGACCCAGCCGATCAGCTTGAGGTCGAACTCGGCATCGCGCCCGAAGTGGTAGTACACCCGCGAGCGCCCTTCCAGCAGCCCAGGCAGGATGTCGTCCAGATCGTCAATCGGGTACGCATCGTCCATGCCGTACCGCGACACCGCGCCTTCCTGGCCGGCGCGCGCGCCGTCCCAGGCTTCGCGGTCGGCGTCGCGCTCGCGGCAGAACAGGATCACCTCGCCGTGGCGCCGGCCCGGGATCAGCACCAGCACCGCATCGGGCTCGGGGAAGCCGCTCAGGTACCAGAAGTCCGAATCCTGGCGGAACGGAAAATGCGTATCCAGGCTGCGCACCCGCTCGGCGGCGGCGGGCAGCACCAGGATCGCGTCATCGCCGGCCATTTCCATCAACTGCTGGCGGCGACGGGTGTACTCGGCGGCGGAGATGCCGGTCAGCTGCCGGATATCCATCTCAGTTCAGGCGCTGCCGATGGCGCGCGGCCATCACGCAGTCGCCGTGCAGCAGCAGCACCGCCACGCGGATGAACTCTTCAATTTCAGCCAGCGCGTCTTCGTCGTCGTCATTGCCGCTTTCAAAGTCTTCGCTGGAGGCCTGGGCCAGCTTGGCCAGGTCGTTCAGCGCTTCTTCGCCCTCTTCGGACAGCGCCGGGCGACGGCCGCCCGAACCCAGCCCGAACCCGCCCAGGAACGCGCGCGCCCAGGTGAACAGCGCATCGGCCTGCGCGGCGGTGTCGCTGGCATCGCTGAGCAGCAGCTCAAAGGCGAAGTCGCGGTCTTCCAGCTGCGCCACGCTGGCCTGCAGCAGCTGCGACAACGGATTGTCTTCGGCCGGCTGCGGCAGATTGTCATCGGCCAGCACCCGCGCCGGCCATTCGCGCACCGGCGCACCGCCGGCGGACAGCCAGCCGCACAGGCCGCCGTGCAGTTCAGCGGCATTGGCGCCCAGGCCCAACGCCTGGCTGGCCTGGTTTACGTCATCGACACTTGGAAGTTCGGTCATCTTGGGGCTCGATCGGAAAAAGGCGCCAGCGCCCCCGGTGGGCGGCGCTCTGGCAGCTTCACAGTGTAGCAATCCGCCCGTGCGCACCGGGTCGCGATCCCGGCCGGACACGCTGCCCGCCGGGGCGATCCGGCCACGGCCGGGCGCCCCGTCAATATTCGCTTGACCGCCTCCACCGCCCTTGCCTATCGTGCCGGACATGGAACCTTCCGACGCCATCACCCAATTGCAGGCCTTCGCCGCCCGGGTGGAGGCGTTGCTGGAGCGCAACCAGCGCCTGGCCGAAGAGAACCGCAGCCTTCGCCACCAGCAGGAACAGCTGGTGACCGAACGCTCGCAGCTGCTGGCCAAGAACGAACAGGCCCGCTCCCGGGTCGAAGCGATGATTACCCGCCTCAAGTCCCTGGAGCAGCACACATGAGCCAGACCGAACCGGTCAGTGTCCGCATCCTGGACCGTGAATACACGGTGGGCGTGGGCCCGGAGGAACGCGAGATCCTCACCGCGGCCGCCCGGCTGCTGGACGCCAAGATGCGCGAGATCCGCGGCAGCAACCGGATGGCCGCCGTGGACCGGGTGGCGGTGCTGGCCGCCTTGAACCTGGCCCATGAGCTGCAGCAGTTGCGCGATGAACACGCACGCCAGGCAGTGGCGCTGCAGCAGACCTTGGCCGACCTGAACCGGCGGCTGGACCGGGCGATCGACGGAGCCTGAGCGGGGCCAGGCGAGCCACGGTCGGCGTTGCAGCGCGTACGAAGCGGGTGTTCCACGCGATGTTCCATTGCACCGTCCCCTCGCGCGGCCTTCATCGATCTGAATTCTCCTGCAATCCGACCGACGAACGGCCTATCGCTCGGCGCGCGCTTGGCTATAATGGCGACGCGTTCTCTGCTGTGAACGACGGCGTGTGCAAACATTCGCCTTGTCCCTTAATTACGACCACGGGTGCGCGACGGCGCCGGGAGTGCAAGTCCGCCTTGTAGCGGGAAGCCCGAAGGAACCCCAGCGTACCCACTTGAACCCCGGGTTCAAGGTCGTTTCGCACGCATCGTCACCGCGGAGAATGCAGTATTCCTGCAAGAGCGACGCCCCTACCGGGACGTCGCTCTTGTTTTATCCGCGCCCGCACCACGCCCCGGACCCAGGCATGACCGACCCGCGCTCCGCACTGCGACAGCAGCTGCGCCAACGCCGCCGAGACATCCCCGCCGCGCAGCGCCTGGCCGCCGCCGAACAACTGGCCGACGCCCTGCTCCAGCTCGCCTTCGCACCCGCGCATGGCTTCGTGGCCGGCTACTGGGCAATGGATGGCGAGATCGCCCTGCACCGCTGGCAGATGCAGCTTCCCGAACCGCTGCAGTACTGCCTGCCGATCCTGGCCGGCGATACCCTGCGTTTCGCCCCCTGGCGACCGGGCCAGGCACTGACCAGCAACCGCTACGGCATTCCCGAACCCGAGGTGGCGTTCGAAGCCACCCTGGCGCCGGAGCAGATGGCATTGGTGGTGGCGCCGCTGGTCGGTTTCGACGCGCTGGGCCGCCGCCTGGGCATGGGAGGCGGCTGGTATGATCGCAGCTTCGCATTCCGCCAGCAGCGCCCCGCACCGCCTTGGCTGGTCGGGGTGGGTTTCTCGGCGCAGCAGGTCGATGCCCTGCCGGTTGAGCCTTGGGACGTCGCCGTGGATGCGATCTGCACCGAGGTCTCCACCCTTGTTCCCGTGCCGGCCGACGGTCGGCACCTACCGAAATAGATGGACGCATGACCGCACGCAAGCGCTACTGGCTGATGAAGTCCGAACCGGACGCCTTTTCCATCGACGATCTGCAGCGCGTGGGCCGCGAGCCCTGGAACGGCGTGCGCAATTACCAGGCGCGCAACTTCATGCGCGATGGCATGACGGTGGGTGACGGGGTGCTGTTCTACCACTCCAACACCAAGGTGCCGGGCATCGTGGGTCTGGCCACGGTGGCCAGCGAGGCCTACCCGGACGACACCCAGTTCAACCCGACGTCGGACTACTACGACCCCAAGGCAAGCCGCGAAGAGCCGCGCTGGATGCTGGTGGACGTGGCGTTCGAGCGCAAACTGCGCGACACCATTTCGCTGGACCAGATCAAGCTGCACGCCGATGCGCTGGGCGAGGGCTTCCCGCTCACCGCGCGCGGCAACCGCCTGTCGATCCTGCCGGTGACCGCCGCGCAGTGGAAGCTGCTGCTGTCGCTTGAAAAACACTGATTCCCCCTTTTCCCCAAGAGTTGCCCGCCATGTCCGAAGCCAAGCGTCTGGCTGCTGAAAAAGCCCTGGAATACGTTGAAGACGGCATGATCGTCGGGGTTGGCACCGGATCCACCGTTGCCTACTTCATCGACGGTCTGGCCCGTATCCAGCACCGTATCAAAGGCACCGTATCCAGCTCCGAGCAGAGCACCGCGCAGTTGCGCGCGCACGGCATCGAGGTGATGGAACTCAACCACACCGGCAATCTGTCGCTGTACGTGGACGGTGCCGACGAGTGCGATGGCAACAAGTGCCTGATCAAGGGCGGCGGCGCCGCGCTGACCCGCGAGAAGATCATCGCCGAGGCCAGCGAGCGCTTCGTGTGCATCATCGACCCGAGCAAGCAGGTGCCGGTGCTGGGCCGCTTCCCGCTGCCGGTGGAGGTCATCCCGATGGCGCGCAGCCTGATCGCCCGCCGCATCATGGACATGACCGGTGGCCAGCCGGCGTGGCGCGAGGGCGTGGTTACCGACAACGGCAACGTGATCCTGGACATCCACCACCTGCAGATCACCGACCCGGTCACGCTGGAGCGCGAGCTCAACCAGCTGCCCGGCGTGGTCAGCGTGGGCCTGTTCGCACGCCGCCCGGCCGACGTGGTCATCGTGGGCGGTCAGCCGCCCCAGGTATTCTGATTGTGCGGCCGGCCCGTGATGGCCGGCCTCTTCCCTTTCGAGGTACACCCATGTCGCTGATCCGTCTGTTGCCGCTGCTGCTCCTGATGACCTTGACCGGCTGCGCCAGCAGCGGCACCCGCCACTGGGTGGAACTGAGCGGCGCCCGCTACCAGGTGGAGCTGGCCCGCGACGATGCCAGCCGCGCACGCGGGCTGATGTTCCGCGACCAGATGCCCGCCGACCACGGCATGCTGTTCCTGCACGAGCGTGAAGAGCTGCAGGCGTACTGGATGAAGAACACCAAGATCGCGCTGGACATCCTGTACTTCGACGAACAGCGACGGCTGGTGAGCCAGCAGCGCGACGTGCCGCCGTGCTCGGCCGGCGACCGTTGCCCGCCCTACCCCAGCAGCGGGCCGGCCCGTTACGTACTGGAACTCAACGCCGGCCAGGCCGAGAAGCTGGGCCTGAAGGACGGCACCGAGATCACCTTCGGCCCGGGCATCGACACGGCCAGGTAATCCCCTCGGCCGCGCCCGGCTTTTCACGCCGGGCCGCTTGAAACCGGCTGCATTTATCGCCAGTCTGTAGGCATGCAGGGGCAGATCACATTGCCGACGTGGGACTCACTGGCCGAGCTGGACGACGAGGCCTTGCCGTTGTTGCCCACCGCACTGCTGATCGCCCGCGATGAGTACCCCGACCTGGACCCCAAGGTCTATGACGCGGTGGTGCAGAGCCATGCCGACCACCTGCGCACTGAAGTGGACACCATCGAGCACTGGCCGCTGAAGATCGCCGCGGTCAACCGCCACCTGTTCGACGAACTGGGCTACGGCGGCGACCACGGCGAGTACTACGACCCGCGCAACAGCTACCTCAACCAGGTGTTCGAACGCCGCCTGGGCAACCCGATCTCACTGGCCCTGGTGCAGATGGAAGTTGCGCGGCGGCTGGGCATTCCACTGGACGGGGTGTCTTTCCCGGGCCACTTCCTGGTGCGCCTGCCGGTCGATGACGGGGTGCTGGTCATGGACCCGTACAACGGGGGTCGCCCGCTGGACGTGGAAGAACTGCGCGAACGCGCGCGTTCGCACCTGGGCGGCGAGACCCCCGACGACCACGTGCTGGCGCAGATCCTGGACGCCGCGCCGGCGCGCGCGATCCTGATGCGGATGCTGCGCAACCTGCACGGCGTGTACGTGGAACGCGGCGAATGGGACCGCGCCGCGCGCAGCGCCGACCGCCTGCTCAAGCTGGCCCCGGAACAGGACGATGCACTGCGTGATCGCGGCCTGGCCTATCTGAACCTGGATTACCAGGCCGGCGCGCACCACGACCTGGGGTTGTACCTGCAGCGCAACGGCAAGGCCAGCGATGCACAGTGGGTCCGCGAGAAGCTGGTGGAGATGGGGGGGCGCACGCCCCGGCTGCACTGACGAGGCTGCCGGGGGTTGCGCGGTTGCCGAGCATGGCTCGGCACTACCCTGGATCCGGTTGGGGTGGTGCCGCGCGTTGCGCGGTTGCCGAGCATGGCTCGGCACTACCGGGATCCGGTTGGGATTGTGCCGCGCGTTGCGCGGTTGCCGAGCATGGCTCGGCACTACCGGGGTCCGGTTGGGGTTGTGCCGCGCGTTGCGCGGTTGCCGAGCGTGGCTCGGCACTACCTTGGGTGCTATGGGGTCCGGTTGGGGTTGTGCCGCGCGTTGCGCGGTTGCCGAGCATGGCTCGGCACTACCGGGATCCGGTTGGGATTGTGCCGCGCGTTGCGCGGTTGCCGA
>JAHREJ010000062.1 GCA_021733645.1 Bacillus subtilis subsp. subtilis
TGCCGAGCATGGCTCGGCACTACCCCGGTGGGATCAGATGCCGGATGGGATCAGGGCTTCGCCGCGTGCGCCTGCGGTGTCGGTGACGAGCCCCGGTCCCGGCACCGCCCGGTAGAGCCGAGCCATGCTCGGCTGCACTACGTCGCGGCTGCACGCGGCGGCTGCACGTTGCCGTTGCCCTTGCCCTTGCCGAGCATGGCTCGGCACTACCCCGGTGGGATCAGATGCCGCGTGGGATCAGGGCTTCGCCGCGTGCGCGTGCGCCTGCGCCTTGGCCATCACCCGCAGCAGGTTGCCGCCCCAGATGCCGGCAATCTGCTTCTCGCTGTAACCCTTGCGCAGCAGCCAGGCGGTGATCTTCGGCAATTGGCTCACATCGGGCAGGTCGGCCAGGCCGCCACCGCCGTCCCAGTCCAGACCGATGCCCACGTGCTCGGGGCCGACGATCGTCAGGATGTGCTCGAAGTGGGCGAAGAAGTCGTCCAGCGTGGCGTGGCGCAGTGGGATGCGCTGGTCGATCGCCTCCAGGCCCTGCTTCAGCGCGACGCCCTGTTCGATGGACAGGGTGTCGTAATCGCCACCTAGCTGTTTCATCAATGCCTCCTCCGCCGCAGTACGCGCCTCGGTCTTGCCGGTGTCGATCAGGTAGCCGCCATACGCGTTGACCTGGATCACCCCGCCGGCCTTGGCCAACTGCTTCAGGCGCGCATCGTCCAGGTTGCGCGGGTGGTTGTAGATCGCCTTGGCCGAGCTGTGCGACAGTACGAACGGCACCGGCATGCGTTCGATCAGGTCATCGAACACCGCATCGGAAGCGTGCGACTGGTCGATCACGATGCCCAGCCGTACCGCTTCGTCCACCAGCGCCTTGCCGGCCGGGCTCAAGCCCTTCCACTCTGCGCCTTTCGCGTCGGTCGCCGAATCGGCGAACTCATTGTTGGCAAAGTGCACCGTGCTCAGCAGGCGCAGCCCGGCCAGGTGGTAGAAACTGAGCAGCGTGGGGTCGTCCACCAGCGGGCTGGCGTTCTCCATGCTGATGTAGACCACCCGCTTGCCGGCGGCCTTGATCCGCGCCGCATCGGCGGCGGTCAGCGCGAGCTGGAAGGTGTCCGGGTGCGCGGCAAGCATCTCGCGGATTTCCATCAGCCGCAGCAGGCCGGCATCGCGGTCGTGCTGGTGCGCCCGCGCGCTGCGGTCGCCCTGGTCGGTGTAGATCGCAAAGAAGCCGCCGTCCAGCGCACCTTCGACCATGCGCGGGTAATCCACCTGCGACAGCGCGTTGTGGTCGTGCCGGTGCTGGATGTCGAAACCGGCACGGTGGAAGTTGGCCGGCGTATCCAGGTGGCTGTCCAGGGTGAGCAGCCGCTGCTGCAGCGCCGAGGCGCGGGCCAGCTCCTGCGCGGAGAACGCGACGGCGTGGGCGGCCAAAGGCGTGCACAACGCCAGCGATACCAGCAATGACAGACTGCGCAACGTCATGACGCCTCACCTTGGATGGGAAGCGTCAGACCATAGCAAAGCGCGCCGGCGGTCGGTGCCGATCCGCGGTCGGCGCGTCCCCGCCCGGGTAGGCGCCGACCGTGGGTCGGCACCCGTGCCGCTGTCAGTCCAGCACGCGGCAGAACACCGCCTTCAGATAGCGCGATTCCTGCACGTGCGCCATGAACGGGTGGTCCGGCCCAGCGCCAGCCACCTTCAGGATCTGGATGGTGCGGCCGGAATAGAACGCGGCGCGACGCAGCATGTCCAGGAACTGGTCCTCGGCCACCAGACCGGTGCACGAGAACGTGGCGAACAGGCCGCCGGGCTTGACCACGCCCAGAGCCAGCTTGTTCATGTCCAGATACTTCTTCAGCGCGGTGATCACCTGGTCGCGGTCGCGGGTCATCTTGGCCGGGTCCAGGATCACCACGTCGAACTGTTCGCCACGGTTGGCCGCATCGCGCAGCCACGGGAACACATCGGACTGGATGTACTTCGGGCGCACGTTGTTGAGGCGCGCGTTGGCCTTGGCAATGGCGATCACGTCTTCATCGATGTCGATGCCGACCACCTCCGATGCACCGCGCGCGGCCGCATACACGGCAAAGCCGCCGGTGTTGCAGCACAGGTCCAGCACGCTCTTGCCTTCCACCTGCTGACTCAGCCACTGGCGGTTTTCGCGCTGGTCGGCGAAGAAACCGGTCTTGTGCGCACCGGCCGGGTCGGCGCGGAACTTCACGCCGTACTCGGTGATCATCGATGCTTCGGTGGTGGTGTTGCCGTGGAAGTCGAAGCTTTCCTGCTTCTGCACGTGTTCGTCGGCGAAGCTGTGGAAACGGCAGCCCGGGAACTGCTCGCGCAGCGCTTCATAGACCCACTCGCGGTGGCGGAACATGCCGGCGGCGAAGAACTCCACCACCACCAGGTCGTTGTAGCGATCCACCACCAGGCCGGACAGGCCGTCGCCTTCACTGTGCACCACGCGCCAGGCGTCGGACACCGCATCCAGCTTGAGCACGTCACGGCGCAGCGACACCGCCTGGGCGATCTTGCGCGAGAACCAGCCCGCGTCCACCGGAACGGCCTGATCGGTCTCCAGAATGCGCACAGCGATGCGCGAATGGCCATTGTAGAAGCCGCGCCCGATCCACTCCCCGTCCACGCCGATGACGTCGACGATGGCACCGGGTTTGGGACGGACGGCCGGCTTTTCGACCAGTTTCTGGAAGATCCACGGGTGGCTGGAGCGCCAGGCGTTCTTGAGGCGGACAACGGGAAGGGGGGTATTCATGGGCGTCATTGTAAACGGGCGCCGGGCCCGGCCGGCAGGTCGCCATTTGACGCCGGCCCGTGCAGCCCGCAGAATCGGCCCCAGAAGGGGAGTAGCTCCCAACGTTGTCGCCGTCAATTCGAGCCCGCAGGCTCCGGTGCAACGGCAGTCCCACCCATCGGGACTGCGAGCGAGACCTTCGCCGTATGGCGAAGCTCTGTCCCTGGATCCCCCTGATCCTCCGTTGCAGATCCTCGCCCTCCGGCTTGAGGCATTTCATTTATCCAACGGACAAACCCATGCAGACGATCGGTAATTTGTGGTTGTGGGGCGGCTTCGGCGCGGTGGTCATCATCGCGCTGTTGGTCGACCTTGTTTTGATGCGACACGGCGGCCCACACAAGGTCACCTTCAAGGAGGCCCTGTGGTGGTCGATCGGCTGGGTCGCCCTGGCCCTGGCCTTCAACGGTGGCCTCTGGTACTACCTGAACGAGACCGCCGGCCAGGTGGTGGCCAACAAGGTGGGCCTGGAGTTCCTGACCGGCTACCTGGTCGAGAAAGCCCTGGCGGTGGACAACATCTTCGTGTTCCTGATGATCATGGGCTACTTCGCCGTGCCCGAGGAACAGCGGCAGAAGGTGCTGATCATCGGCATCCTGGGTGCCATCGTGCTGCGAACGATCATGATCTTCGCCGGCAGCGTGCTGCTCACCAAGTTCCATTGGCTGCTCTATGTGTTCGGCGCGTTCCTGCTGTTCACCGGCTGGAAGATGTGGTTCTCGGCCGGCACCGAGCCGGATCTTGAAACCAACCCCGCGCTGCGCTGGATGCGCAAGCACCTGCGCCTGCTGCCGGACTACGCCGGTAACGCGATGAGCGTCATGCGCGACGGCAAGCGGTGGTACACCCCGCTGTTCGTGGTGCTGATCCTGATTGCGGTCACCGACGTGATCTTCGCGGTGGACAGCATCCCGGCGATCTTCGCCATCACCACCGACCCGTTCATCGTGCTCACCTCCAACGTGTTCGCGGTACTGGGCCTGCGCGCGATGTTCTTCCTGCTGGCCGGCATGGCCGACCGCTTCCACCTGCTGCCGTACGGCCTGGCCCTGGTGCTGGCCTTCATCGGTATCAAGATGATGCTGATCGACATCTTCAAGATTCCCACCCCGATCTCGCTGGGCGTGGTCGCGGTGATCATCGCCGCCACCGTGGTGCTGAGCCTGAAGAACCCGCAAAAGACCGGCGACGCCTGACCCTGCGTGCCACCGGCGGGATTGTCCCGCCGGTGGCACCACTCTCTCCCGTCGCGTTGCCCTTGAGTTCAGCCGGGGCGACGCAATCCCTAAGGGTATGAACGCCAACCTGCCCCAGCCCCTGCCCGCCGGCGAGCCGCCGGCCTCTCCCCGCAACGACCGCGGTCGTGTGCTGCGGGCGTTCAACCTCAGCCTGGCCTTCGTGCTGGTGCTGGTGGCGGTGTATACGGCCCAAGGCCATTTCGACTGGCGGCCGTGGGCCGTGGCGCCGCTGGACAAGGCCGGGCTGCTCGGCATCCTCGGCGCGCCGCTGCTGCATGGCTCGGTCCAGCACCTGGGCGCCAATGCGTTCGCCTTGCTGATCCTGGGCACCCTGGCCGGCAGCGTCTATCCCAAAGCCACGCTGCGCGCGCTGCCATTGCTATGGATCGGTTCGGGTCTGGGCGCGTGGCTGCTGGGCGATATCGGCAGTCGCCATCTGGGTGCCAGCGGCATCACCCACGGCCTGATGTTCCTGGTGTTCGTGCTGGGCCTGCTGCGTCGCGACCGCCCGGCCATTGCCGCGGGGCTCATCGCGTTCCTGTTCTACGGCAGCATGCTGATCACCATTCTTCCGCACGAGCCGGGCGTGTCCTGGCAATCGCACATGGGCGGTGCCTTCGCCGGCATCCTCAGTGCGCTGCTGTTCCGCCTGTCCGACCCGATGGCCCCGCGCAAGCGCTATAGCTGGGAAGAGGAAGACGAGGAAGACGTTGAGCTCCAGCGCGACGGCGATCTGGAGCCGCCCTCCCCGCAGCGCGTGCCGGTGCTGTGGCAGCCGCGCGAGGGCCAGGACTTCGTGGTGCTGCCGTTCCGGCCGCGGGATTCGGGCGCGCCGCGCGACTGACGCAATCCCTGTAGCGCCACGCCATGCGTGGCGGGGGCCGTCCACGTAGAGCAGCCACGCATGGCGTGGCTACACGCGGCGGTGGGGTCAGCCCTCGCCATCCACCGCGCGCCGGCCCAGCGCCGGGTCGTCGGTGAAGAACGCATCGATGCCGGTGGCCAGGTAGGCACGCATCTCGGCGACGGAGCCTTCGGCATTGCGCGCGTTCGGCTCGCCCTTGCGGAACTCGGCCGCCTGGAAATAGTTCTCCGGGCGGAACGTATACGGAATCACCATCAGCCCGGCCGCGTGTGCATCGTGCACCAGCGAGGTGGGCGTGCCCAGCTTGCCGGCAGCGTCCAGCGGAATGACCAGGCGCAGGCTTGGACCGATACCGTCGGCATAGCCGGCCACCTGTTCCAGCCCGGCCGGAGTGATCAGGTCGGCATAGCGCTGGCTGCCCTTGGCGGCCAGCACGTCACCGGGCTGCTGCTTCGGATCGCCGATCAACTGCAGCAGGCGGATGTTCGCGTCGCGACCGAGCTTGCTGCGCAGGTAACGCAGGTTGCCGACCTCAAACGACTGGATCGTCACCGGAGCCACGCGGGTGTAGGCGTTGCCCTGCAGCGCGGCCAGCACCTTGTCTTCCATCGGCAGGCCGATGCCCTTGAAGTAGGTGCCGTGCTTGATCTCCGGCACCAGCCCGATGCCGCGGTTGGCGCGCCCGGCCTGCTGCATCAGGAAGGCGAGGATCTCATCCAGCGTGGCAATGCGGAACTGGCCGTCATAAGCGGTGCTGCGCAGCTGCGGCAGGCGCTCGCGGGCATACAGCGTCTTCAGCTCGGCCAGGGTGAAGTCTTCGGTGAACCAGCCTTCGATGCGCTCGCCGTCGATCGTCTTGACCGTCTTGCGGCTGGCGAATTCCGGGTGCGCGGCCACATCGGTGGTGCCGCCGATCTCGTTCTCGTGGCGTGACACCAGCACCCCGTCCCTGGTCATCACCAGGTCCGGCTCGATGTAGTCGGCGCCGTCGGCGATGGCCTGGGCGTAGGCGGCCAGGGTATGTTCGGGCAGCAACGCGCTGGCACCACGGTGGCCGTAGACGGCCGCCTTGCGCGGCGCGGAGGATGGGGATTCGGCACTCATGGCCACCGATGGTGCCACGGCCAGCGATAACAGCAACGCACAACCCCACGACAACTTCGACACTGCAAACCCCTGTGTGATGCGGCCCGCGCCGACGCGGCGGGGCGTGGAAAGGACCGGCGCATTGTGCGGGCGTGGTGTGACAGCGGGAAGAAAGGGGGCTACTTCCCGATACAGAAGCTGGAGAAGATCCGTCCCAACAGGTCATCGGCACTCATCCGCCCGGTGATCTCCCCCAGCGCTTCATGCGCCAGGCGCAGTTCCTCGGCCGCCAGCTCCAGGTGTTCGTGGACCAGTTCAGCTTCAGCCCGTTCGGCATGGCCGATGGCTTGCACGATCGCCTCCACGTGGCGGGCACGCGCGGAGAACTCGCCCTCCGTGCTGTCCCCGGCACTGCCGCTGGCCAGTTCGCGCAGGCGGGTGTGCAGCTGGTCCAGACCCCGGCCCGTGGCCGCCGAGACATGCACGACGTCCGGGCCGGCATCGGCAGGCACGTGCGCCAACAGGTCACTCTTGTTGTGGATCCACAACTGCTGAGGCACCCCGGCGATGGCGTCGGCCACCGCGGCGTGGCCACTGTGCGGATCACGCGCATCCAGCACGATGATCGCCAGATCCGTGCGCTGCATTTCAGCGCGCGCGCGGCGCATGCCTTCGCGCTCGATGGCGTCGCCGCCTTCACGCAGGCCGGCGGTATCGACCAGGGTCAGTTCGAGCCCGTCGATGCGGATGGTTTCACGCAGGGTGTCGCGGGTGGTCCCGGCGATGTCGGTCACGATGGCGCGCTCGCTGCCGGCGAGTGCGTTGAGCAGCGAACTCTTGCCTGCGTTCGGTGGCCCCACCAGCACCGCGTGCAGGCCATCGCGCAGCTTGCGCCCGCGCTCGGCATCGTCGCGCAACTGCACCATCACGCGCTGGGCCTCGCCCAGGCCATCGCGCACCTGCTCGCCCCCCAGGGTATCCAGCGGTTCGTCGGCGAAATCGATCGCCGCCTCCACGTGGATGCGCAGCAGCACAAGCTGTTCTGCCACCGCGTCCACGCGGCGCGAGAACACCCCGTCCAGCGAACGTCGCGCCGCGCGCGCTGCGCGGGTGTCGCTGGCCGCGATCAGGTCGGCGATGGCCTCGGCCTGGGCCAGGTCGAGCTTGCCGTTGAGGAACGCCCGTTCGCTGAACTCGCCCGGCCGTGCCTGGCGCGCACCCAGCGCGATGCAGCGCGCGACCAGCTGCTGCAACACCACCGGGCTGCCGTGGCCCTGCAGTTCCACCACGTCTTCGCCGGTGAAGCTGTTGGGCGCGGGGAACCACAGCGCAATGCCGTCGTCGATGACCTCACCGCGCGCATCGCGGAAGCGGGCGTAGTGCGCGTGCCGCGGCTGCATCGCGCGTATGCCGATAGCCTCGGCGATCGCGCGCGCGCGCGGGCCACTCAGGCGCAGCATGCCCACCCCGCCGGCGCCGGGGGCGGTGGCGATGGCAACGACGGTGTCGATAGTGGACGGGGCGGTCATCGCCTAGAGCTTCTGCAACTGCGTGCGGGCGTACGCCGCGCCGCTGCCCTGCGGCTGCAGCGCCAGGTAGGTGGTGTACGCCTGCCTGGCTTTGGCGGTGTCGTTGGCATGGAAGTACGCATCGCCCAGGTTGAGATGGGCCACAGCGCGCGAAGGGTCGATCTTCAAGGTGTTCTCCAACCAGCGTGCGGCTTCGGCGTAGCGCTGCTGACGGTAATAGACAAAGCCAAGGTTGTTGGCGGCCTGGGCGAAATCCGGGCGCAGTTTCAGCGCCTCGGTGAACTGCGCCACCGCTTCGTCGTAGCGCTTCTCGCGGTACAACTGCAGGCCACGATCGTTGGCCTGCTGCGCGCGCTGGCGGTCGGAGGTGGGCACCGCCGCCGGCACCACCAGGGTGCTCTTGCCGCCCTGCAGGTCGGCCACGGTAACCGGCGCCTCGCCTTCGCCCTTGGCATCCTGGACGGCATCGACCTTGTTGTTGAGCGCGATGGCGTCAGCCGACAACTGGCGGGTGTCGGCGTTGAGGTATTCCTGGCTGTCGGGCACCTGGAACACGAACTCGCCGCCCTGCGACCCGGGCAGGCTGCCGAAGGCCGGGGTCTGGTGCGACACCGCCGATACCGCCGGGGCGACGTAGGCGGCCAGTTCGGTACCGGTGATCAGCCCATCGCCGTTGAGGTCGCCCTTGCCGGCCAGCGCCTGCAGCAATACCCAGGTGAACACCGAATGGCCGTTCGGGCCGGCATCGGCCACCTGCTGGTCGGCGCCACCGGCGGTGAGCATCTGGCGCGCGCTGCGCCGCGCGTTCTCGCGCAGGAAGGCCGATGACGACGGCCCCCCGCGGGTCAGCCCCAGGCCGCTGTAACAGGCATCCATCACGAACATCACATGCTTGGCCTGCATGCTTTCAGCGATGTTCTGGATGTCGGTCATCGCAATGGCATCGGTGGCGAACTCGTTGGGGTCCGAATCCACCGGGATGATGTAGCCCAGATCGCGCCCCGAGGCGAGGCGGCGGGTGGCGCCATGCCCGGCGAAGAACACGAACACGCGGTCATCGCGCCCGGTGCGGTCATCGGCCAGGCGGTCATGGAAGGCGGCCAGGATGTTGTTGCGGGTGGCCTGCTGGTTCTTCAGCACGATCACCTGGGAGGACGGGAAGCCGAACTGCCCGGTCAGCGTATCGGCAATGGCCTGTGCATCGTGGCTGGCGTACTCCAGCTTCGGCCACTTGGCGTAGTCGTCGATGCCGATCACGATCGCCCACGATTTCTGGTAGCCGGTGGTAACCGTGACCGCGCTGCTGGCGCCCTTGCGCGGGCGCGCCACGCTGAAGTCGCGACCGTTCCAGCCGGCAAACTGGTAGCCGTCGGCGATCAGCCGGTCCAGGATCTGCGGCAGCGCCTTGACCGCGCGGTCGTGGATATCGTGGAACAGGATGATGCCGCGCTGTTCCTTCTGTACCTGGTCGACCACGCGCTGCACGATCGATTCGGGGACCGGATCCGCCCAGTCCATCGAATCGATGTTCCACATGATCGACTTCAGCCCCGCTTCGTTCAGCAGCTGCAGGCCTTCGGCATTGCGCGCGCCGTACGGGAAGCGGAACAGCGGCGCGCGCTTGTCGTCCACGTCCTTGAGCAGCGTGTCGGTGGACAGCACCTGCTCGCGCAAGGCATCGCCGGTGGTGCGCGACAGCTGGGCATGGGTAAGGCTGTGGTTGCCCACCGCGTAGCCTTGTTCCATCAGGTTGCGGCTGATGCCGGCCAGCGGCCCCAGCTTGACCTTGCCGTCGGCCTGCACCTCACCGAGGTTGCGACCCACTTCGAAGAACACCCCTGGCACGTCGTAGCGCTTGAGGATGGCCACCACTTCGTCGGTATAGGCCTTGTGCGGACCGTCATCGAAGGTAAGCACCACGGTTTTGGGCGGCAGGTCGCGCCCGAAGATCTCGCGGTCGCTGTCCTGCATCGACATCGGGTACGGCTCGATCACGCCGTAGTCGCGCAGGATGTCCTGGCGGCGGTACTGCGCGTGCAGATGGGCGAGGTAGTCGTCCCACTTTTCGCGCTTGAGCGCGATGGCCCGGGTGCGGTCGAAGCGGCTGAAGATGCGGGTGATTTCCTGGTTGTAGTTGCGCTCGATTTCATCCAGCGCCTCCAGGTCCTCGCCGATGCGCTGGTGCAGCTTGACCGCCGGCAGCGAGGAGTCCGCACCCACCCGCTCATGCAGGTCGCGCAGCACTTCGCGGAAGGCCAGGCGATCGGCATCGAACAGCGCCGGATCCGATTCGATGTAGTCCAGTACCGTGCCCAGGGTGGCGAAGCGCTGCGGGCTGGCGCTGCGCAACAGGGTGTCGAACCGGGCCGCGATTGCAACACGCTGTTCCAGGCCATCGTGGAACAACTGCTGGCCGATGCGGCTGGAGGTGGCGCGGTCGGCGGGCGATTGCTGCGCTTCGTCGGCCAGCAGCACGATGATGCGGCGGTGGCCGTCGAGCTGGTTGTGCAGCGCGGTGAGCAGCGGCACGGCGGCCGGATCGGCGGCGGCCTGTGCATTGGGCTGGGTCGGCGCATGGGCGTCGGTTGCACCCTTTTGGCCACAGCCGGCCACCGCCAGGGTGATCAGCAGCACGGGCACGGACAGGCGGAACAGCGACGACGCAGGGGGCATGGGAGCGCTCGGGGTGGGGCAGGACGCGGGGCGATGGGTGGTGTCGATTGTATCGCCGGTAAAGAAAAACCCGCCGGGTGGCGGGTTTTTCAGGGGGGTAGGGAGCAGCCGAGCAACCGTCGGCTCTAACCCCCGTGTCGGGTTACTTCTTCTTGATGGGGGCGGTCGTGGCCGGCACCGGGTCGCTGCCGTGGCGCTTGGTCATCCACCACTGCTGCAGCAGGCCCAGACCACCGTTGACCACCCAGTACAGCACCAGGCCGGACGGCATGAAGGCCATCATGACGCCGAACACCAGCGGCATCATCTGCATCATCTTGGCCTGCATCGGGTCCATGCCCGGGGCCGGGGTGAGCTTCTGCGTGGCCCACATCACGGCCACGTTGATCACCGGCAGGATGAAGTACGGGTCGCGCGCGGTCAGGTCCTGGATCCAGCCCAGCCACGGCGCCTGGCGCAGTTCCACCGATTCCACCAGCACCCAGTACAGGGCGAAGAAGATCGGCATCTGGATCAGGATCGGCAGGCAGCCGCCCATCGGGTTGATCTTTTCCTTCTTGTACAGCTCCATCATCGCGGTCTGGAACTTCTGGCGGTCATCGCCATAGCGTTCCTTCAACTGCGCGATGCGCGGCTGGAAGCGACGCATCTTGGCGCCACTCTTGTACTGCACAGCCGACAGCGGATACAGCACCAGCTTGAGCAGGATCACCAGGCCGACGATCGCCCAGCCCCAGTTGTTGACGACCTTGTGCACCTGGTCCAACACCCAGAACAAGCCCTGGCCGATCAGCGCCATGAACGAGATGCGGCTGTAATCCACCACACGGTCCAGGCCCTTCACATCTTCCTTGGCGATCAGGTTGACCAGCTTGGGGCCCACCCACAGGCGCGCCTCGGTGCTGGCCTGCTGGCCGGCGGCCACGGTGAACGCCGGGCCGGTGGCCTGGATCTGGTCGCGACCGTCATGCTGGGTCAGCACGTAGTTGGCGGCCTGGTCGGGCTGGGGAATCCACGCGGTGAAGAAGTGGTGCTGCAGCATGGCCAGCCAGCCACCGGTGATGGTCCGGTTGAGGTTGCCATCGTCCAGGTAATCCTTGAACGCGCGACGCTCGTAGCCGTCCTGCGGGCTGAACCAGGTCGCGCCGTTGAAGCTGAACGAGTCCGGGTTGGTCATGCTGCGCGACAGGATGGTCGGGGTGCGGTCCAGGGTGCGGTACACGTAGCCGTTCCACGGCGCGGTGCTGCCGTTGATCACCTCGTCCTTCACCTTGATCGCGTATTCGTTGCGGCCCAGGGTGTAGGTGCGGCGGATGGTCACGCCGTTGGGACCATTCCACACGAACGGGATCTGCAGTTCCTTCTGGTCCTTGCCCAGCACCACGTCGTGGCTGTCGCCCACCAGCGTGAAGCCGTTGGCTTCAGGCACCGGCATGCTCTTGTCCTGGCTGGTCCAGCCACTCACCGCGCGGTACGGGTGGGTGGGTTCTTCGGTCAGCAGGCGAACCGGCGGGCTGCCCTCGGCCTTGGTCTGCGGGAACTGCAGCAGTTCGGCATCCAGCACCGTGCCGCCATCCAGCACCAGGCGCAGGACGTCGGTGGTGACGGTGACGCGCGCGCCGCCGGTCTGGGCCTGGGCGGCCGGCTGGCTGGCCGGCGCACTGCCCGGGGCCTGCGGCACCGTGGCACCGGGGACCGAGCCGGCTGCGCCCGGCACCGTCGCCTGGGTCTGGGCCGCCACGGTCGGGGTGGCCGGGGCGGCCTTGTCGCGGCCCCACTCCATCCAGAGCAACACGGCCACCATCAGCCAGGCAAAAATCAGGAAAACGCGGGTCTGGTTCATCAGCGGGCAGGCTCGGCGGGGCCGGCAGGTGATGCCGGCTCGGACTGGGAAAGGGGTGCAACGCCCAGGGGCGGCGGCATTGTGCCGTCCGCGCCCGGCATGGGCAATGCGCCAAGGCGGCGCAGCAGACGTTCAAAGGCCTGACGGATGTCTGCATTGCTGGCGGTACGGGCGGCGCTGCGGGCAACGACGACAAAATCGCCGGCACTCATCCACGGCCGTAGGTGGCGTGTGGCATCGCGCAGCACACGCTTCACTCGGTTGCGACCCACGGCTCGGGGATCGACTTTGCGCGACACGGCGAGACCCAACCTGGCTGGCGTATCGCTCTTCAGCCAGTGCAGGGTCATCAGCGGATCGGACACACGGCGGGCGCCGTTGAAGACCGTTGTATATTCGGCACGCGTACGAACCCGCGCAGAGCGAGGAAATCGCTTGCGCGGGTCGGAACTGCTCACAGTCAGGATTGCGTCTGCCGCGGAAAGCGGCATTGCAATCAAGCGCTCAGGACTTTACGGCCCTTGGCGCGGCGACGCGACAGGATCTTGCGGCCGTCAGCGGTCTTCATACGGGCACGGAAGCCATGGTCGCGCTTACGCTTGAGGTTGCTGGGTTGGAAAGTGCGCTTGGTGGCCATGCGGGCCTCTATATGAAGGGGACGGAAAGAGCCGGAAATTGTATAGACCGCATTGGCGCAAAGTCAAGTGCTGCGCTCTACGGGATTTCATCGGGCTGTGCAATAGCTGTGGATCATTTTGTGAATAACTTTGGGACAACCATTCCCGGCCCCCCTCGTCGGTGGTAGTCTGCGCCATCCATTCTTCCCTCCTTCCGGCCTGCGGTGCGGCGGTTTCCTACGCCTGTACGCTGGCCCCAGACGATTATTGCCGATGGATGCCTGGTCCCGTTGTCTCGAACGCCTTGAAGCGGAGTTCCCGCCCGAGGATGTTCACACCTGGTTGAAGCCACTGCAGGCCGATCTGCGCGTGGACAGCCTGGTGCTTTATGCGCCAAACGCCTTCATCGTCGACCAGGTGCGCGAGCTGTACCTGCCGCGCATCAAGGAACTGTTGGCGCACTTCGCCGGTTTCGGCGACGTATTTCTTGAAATCGGCTCGCGTCCGCGGGCCGTGGAGGCGCAGATTGCGCCGAATCCGGGCGTTTCCGCGCCTGTCGTGCCGGCCGAGCCGCTGGTGCCGTTCGCCGGCAACCTGGATTCGCACTACACCTTCGCCAACTTCGTGGAAGGCCGCAGCAACCAGCTGGGCCTGGCCGCGGCGTTCCAGGCCGCGCAGAAACCGGGTGACCGGGCGCACAACCCGCTGCTGCTGTACGGCGGCACCGGCCTGGGCAAGACCCACCTGATGTTCGCCGCCGGCAATGCCATGCGCCAGGCCAATCCGGGCGCGAAGGTGCTGTATCTGCGGTCGGAGCAGTTCTTCAGCGCCATGATCCGTGCGTTGCAGGAAAAAACCATGGATCAGTTCAAGCGCCAGTTCCAGCAGGTGGACGCGCTGCTGATCGATGACATCCAGTTCTTCGCCGGCAAGGACCGTACCCAGGAAGAGTTCTTCCATACGTTCAACGCCCTGTTCGACGGCAAGCAGCAGATCATCCTGACCTGCGACCGGTACCCGCGCGAAGTCGAGGGCCTGGAAGCCCGGCTGAAGTCGCGCCTGGCCTGGGGCCTGTCGGTGGCCATCGAGCCGCCGGACTTCGAGACCCGCGCCGCGATCGTGCTGGCCAAGGCTCGCGAGCGTGGCACCGATATCCCCGACGATGTGGCGTTTCTGATTGCCAAGAAGATGCGCTCCAATGTCCGCGACCTCGAGGGTGCGCTGAATACTCTGGCCGCACGCGCCAACTTCACCGGCCGTGCGATCACCACTGATTTCGCCCAGGAAACCCTGCGCGACCTGCTTCGCGCCCAGCAGCAGGCGATCAGCATTCCCAACATCCAGAAAACCGTGGCCGACTACTACGGGCTGCAGATCAAGGATCTGCTGTCCAAGCGCCGGACCCGGTCGTTGGCCCGACCGCGCCAGGTTGCGATGGCGCTGACCAAGGAACTGACCGAGCACAGCCTGCCTGAAATCGGCGATGCCTTTGCCGGCCGGGACCACACCACGGTGCTGCACGCCTGCCGCCAGATCCGGACGTTGATGGAAGCCGACGGCAAGTTGCGGGAAGACTGGGACAAGCTGATCCGGAAGTTGAGCGAATGATGCATGCACGCCGCACAGGCGTCATCGCATAAAACGGTGCAGAATCCGGGTGTAAGCAGGGGACAGGGTGTGGATAAGAAATCCGGTAAATTTCCGGGCCGATTTATCCACAGCTTCGCCCTCCCCAGCGGGTCAGTAGTGCAGAGGGTTTCAGGGTCTGAAACTTGTTTGTTTACAAAGACTTAGCTGTGTTTTCCAGCGATTCTGTTCCTACCATCACCACCAAGCTTTTGATTTATTCCATATTTTTTTAAAGCATAGGGGCACGGAACCACATGCGTTTCACACTGCAGCGCGAAGCCTTTCTCAAGCCGTTGGCACAAGTCGTCAACGTGGTCGAACGCCGCCAGACCTTGCCGGTTCTGGCAAATTTCCTGGTCCAGGTGCAGAACGGGCAGCTGTCGCTGACCGGTACGGACCTGGAGGTGGAAATGGTGTCGCGGATCGCGGTGGAAGATGCCCAGGACGGCGAGACCACCATCCCCGCCCGCAAGCTGTTCGAGATCATCCGCGCCCTGCCCGACGGCAGCCGGATCACCGTCTCCCAGACCGGTGACAAGATCACCGTGCAGGCGGGCCGCAGCCGCTTCACCCTGGCAACCCTGCCGGCCAACGACTTCCCGTCGGTGGACGAAGTGGAAGCCACCGAGCGTGTGGCCATCGGCGAAGCCACCCTGAAGGAACTGATCGAGCGCACTGCGTTCGCGATGGCCCAGCAGGACGTGCGCTACTACCTCAACGGCCTGCTGTTCGATCTGCGTGGCGATGCCCTGCGCACGGTGGCCACCGACGGCCACCGCCTGGCGCTGTGCGAAACCGAGCTGGAAGCAGCCAGCGGCGCCAAGCGTCAGATCATCGTGCCGCGCAAGGGCGTGACCGAACTGCAGCGACTGCTGGAAAGCGGCGATCGGGTGATCGAGCTGGAAGTGGGCCGCAGCCACGTGCGGGTCAAGCGCGACGATGTCACCTTCACCTCCAAGCTGATCGACGGCCGTTTCCCGGATTACGAGGCCGTGATCCCGATTGGCGCCGATCGCGAAGTGAAGGTGGATCGCGAAGCACTGCGGGCCTCGTTGCAGCGTGCCGCGATTCTGTCCAACGAGAAGTACCGCGGTATCCGCGTGGAAGTCTCGCCGGGCAACCTGAAGATCAGCGCGCACAACCCTGAGCAGGAAGAAGCGCAGGAAGAGATCGAAGCCGATACCACGGTGAGCGATCTGGCCATCGGCTTCAACGTGAACTACCTGCTGGACGCGCTTTCGGCGCTGCGCGATGAGCATGTGGTGATCCAGCTGCGTGATTCCAACTCGTCCGCCCTGGTGCGTGAAGCGAGCAGCGAAAAGTCACGTCACGTGGTGATGCCGCTTCGCCTCTGACCTGGGCGATCAGGTTCCACGTGGAACCGTAGTGTTCGAGAAGCCCGGCCAAGTGCCGGGTTTCTTTTTTTGACCGCAGGTTCCACGTGAAGCATCGCGGATACCGGAAGCAGGCCGTCATCTCCGGATGCGGCAAATGGGACCGTGGCTGCTTGAGCAGGTGTTTCGGCGAAGAGGCATCGCCAGGTTATCGCCAGATTTCTCGCGCAGGCGGCGGCGTTGGCCGTTGACGATCTCACCGCTGCCGGGTGGTCTTCATTCGCCTCCCGGTTCACAGCTCTATGCTTTAAAAACTGTATATAAATCTAAAGCATGGTGGTGGTGGTAGGGCCAGATTTGGTTGAAAAGTACCTTATCTTGTTGAATATAAAGGGTTAATTAGCCTCGAAACCCCCTGTAAAAGGCCGCCTGGGGCTGGGGGTGATCCTGTGGATATCTTTCAAGGCTGATTCGCCGCCTGTTTTTATCCACAGTTCGTACATGGGTTGTGCATAAGTCATACAGAGCCCCTGTGGACAGTAGAACCACCCCGCGGCCGATTTCGCCAGATCTGAATACGCATGCCCTGCCCTGTGCCGCAGATTTCAAAGAATGCGCGCCCGGCCAGACACCAGCGCCGCGATCGCCACAGGAAAACGCTCGGAATTCTTTGAAATCTGCAGGGCAGCCGCCCTGCGCGCTGGGCAGATTTCAAGGAATTCGCCGTCTTTCGAGCACGGCGGGCGCGCCTTCCTGGACGCTGCATCGGCGTTACGTGCAGGTTGGCGGCGCAAGGCGGGTGTTCACCACTCGGCCCACGTGAAACACGTCCGATGCAGTAAGCTGATTGACTGCCCCTACCCCACTGCCGCTACCGCGGCCTTGATCGACTGCATGCATATCCGCCGTTTGTCCCTGCACCAGGTCCGCCGCTTTGACCGCGTGGAACTGGCCCCCCAGCCTGGTATCAACCTGATCACCGGCGACAATGGGGCTGGCAAGACCAGCGTGTTGGAGGCTTTGCATGTCATGGCCTATGGCCGCAGTTTCCGTGGGCGGGTGCGAGACGGTTTGGTGCGCCAAGGACAGGACGCGCTGGAGGTTTTCGTCGAGTGGGACGAGCAGCGCGAAGGTGCGGCCAGTTCCACGCGGCGCAAGGCGGGTCTTCGGCACAGCGGCCAGGAATGGAAAGGCCGGTTGGACGGGGAGGACGTGGCGCAGCTGGGTAATCTTTGCGCTGCGCTGGCGGTGGTGACATTCGAGCCGGGCAGCCACGCATTGGTCAGTGGCGGAGGTGAGCCGCGCCGCCGGTTCCTGGATTGGGGTTTGTTCCACGTGGAACCAGACTTCCTGGCCCTGTGGCGGCGGTACTCGCGGGCGCTGAAACAGCGTAATGCCCTGCTCAAGCAAGGTGGGCATTCCCATGCGCTGGATGCCTGGGACCACGAGCTGGCCGAGGCGGGCGAGCCGTTGACTACGCGGCGCCAGCATTACCTGGAACGTTTGCAGGACCGCACCATCGCGCTGGCCCAGGCATTGGCCCCGAATCTGGGCATCCAGTCGATGAGCCTCGCCCCGGGCTGGCGAAAGCAGGAGGTTTCGCTGGCCGATGCCTTGCTGCTGGCGCGTGAGCGCGATCGCATGGCCGGCTACACTTCGGTCGGGCCGCACCGCGCAGACTGGAGTGTGGGCTTTGCCAGCATTCCCGGGCGCGATGCCCTGTCGCGCGGTCAAGCCAAACTCACCGCACTGACCTGCCTGCTCGCCCAGGCGGAAGACTATGCCGAGCAGCGTGGGGAATGGCCGGTCATTGCCTTGGACGACCTGTCTTCCGAGCTTGACCGCAACCATCAGGCCCGGGTTCTGGAGCGCCTGAAATCCGGACCTGCGCAGATATTCATCACCGCCACCGAGATCCCTGCGGCGCTGCGCGACCTCCCCGATATCGCCCGGTTCCACGTGGAACATGGCCAGGTCCAGCGTGTGCCATAGTGGTCGGGAGGGCCAACGCGCCCGGCTGGTATAATTGCTGTTGCAACCCCTTACCCACGGTGCCCCGCCTCCTGGCGGCGGCCCGATCTGCGGAGCCTACGGCAAGCGCAATGACTGAAGAACAGAACACCCCGGCAAACAGCGGCAACTACGACGCCAACAGCATCACCGCCCTGGAAGGGCTGGAGGCTGTCCGCAAGCGTCCTGGTATGTACATCGGCGACGTCCATGACGGCACCGGTCTGCATCACATGGTGTTCGAGGTTGTCGACAACTCCATCGACGAGGCCCTGGCAGGCCACGCCGACAATGTGTCTGTGATGATTCACGCTGATGGCTCGGTCTCCGTGTCGGATAACGGTCGCGGCATTCCGACCGGCAAGCATGAGCAGATGAGCAAGAAGCTCGACCGAGAGGTCTCTGCAGCCGAAGTCGTGATGACGGTCCTGCACGCGGGCGGCAAGTTCGACGACAACAGCTACAAGGTGTCTGGCGGCCTGCACGGCGTTGGCGTCAGCGTGGTCAATGCGCTGTCGCAGAAGCTGGTGCTGGACATCTACCAGGGCGGCTTCCACTACCAGCAGGAATACGCTGACGGTGCCGCGCTGCACCCACTGAAGCAGGTGGCCGCCAGCACCAAACGCGGTACCACGCTGCGCTTCTGGCCGTCGGTGAAAGCGTTCCACGGCAATGTCGAGTTCCATTACGAGATCCTCGCCCGCCGTCTGCGTGAGCTGTCGTTCCTCAATTCCGGCGTCAAGATCGTGTTGGCCGATGAGCGCGGCGATGGCCGCCGTGACGACTTCCACTACGAAGGCGGCATCCGCAGCTTCGTGGAGCACCTGGCGCAGTTGAAGACGCCGCTGCACCCGAACGTCATCTCGGTAACCGGCGAGTCCAACGGCATCACCGTGGAAGTGGCGCTGCAGTGGACCGATTCCTATCAGGAAACGATGTACTGCTTCACCAACAACATCCCGCAGAAGGACGGCGGCACCCACCTCGCCGGCTTCCGCGGCGCGCTTACCCGTGTGCTCAACAACTACATCGAGCAGAACGGCATTGCCAAGCAGGCCAAGATCAACCTGACCGGCGATGACATGCGCGAAGGCATGATCGCGGTGCTGTCGGTGAAGGTGCCGGACCCGAGCTTCTCCAGCCAGACCAAGGAAAAGCTGGTCAGCTCGGATGTGCGCCCGGCGGTGGAAAGTGCCTTTGGCCAGCGCCTGGAAGAGTTCCTGCAGGAAAACCCGAACGAAGCCAAGGCGATCGCCGGCAAAATCGTCGACGCTGCGCGTGCACGTGAAGCCGCGCGCAAAGCCCGCGACCTGACCCGCCGCAAGGGCGCGCTGGACATCGCCGGCCTGCCGGGCAAGCTGGCCGACTGCCAGGAAAAGGATCCGGCGCTGTCCGAACTGTTCATCGTCGAGGGTGACTCGGCCGGTGGCTCGGCCAAGCAGGGCCGCAACCGGAAGAACCAGGCGGTGCTGCCGCTGCGCGGCAAGATCCTCAACGTGGAACGTGCCCGCTTCGACCGCATGCTGGCCTCCGACCAGGTGGGGACGCTGATCACCGCGCTGGGCACCGGCATTGGCCGCGATGAGTACAACCCGGACAAACTGCGCTACCACCGCATCATCATCATGACCGACGCCGACGTCGACGGCGCGCACATCCGTACGCTGCTGTTGACCTTCTTCTACCGGCAGATGCCGGAGCTGATCGAGCGTGGCCACATCTACATCGGCCTGCCGCCCCTGTACAAGATCAAGCAGGGCAAGCAGGAGTTGTACCTGAAGGATGACCCGGCGCTGGATGCGTACCTGGCCAGCAGCGCGGTGGAAAACGCCTCGCTGATTCCGGCCGACGGCGAGCCGGGCATCGAAGGCCTGGCCCTGGAGAAGCTGCTGCTGTCCTACGCCTCGGCGCAGGAAGCGATCAGCCGCAACGCGCACCGCTATGACCGCCAGGTGCTCGAAGCGCTGATTGATTTCACCCCGATGGACCTGGAACACCTGCGCAAGGCCGGTGCCGACGAAGGCCTGGCGGCGCTGGCGACCCGTCTCAACCGCAGCAGCCTGGGTTCGCCGCGTTTCAGCCTGGAGCTGCAGGAACCGACCGAAGAACGGCCGGCCGCCCTGCTGGTCACCCGTCGCCACATGGGCGAGGAGCTGATCCAGATCCTGCCGCTGTCGGCGTTCGAAACCGGCGAACTGCGTGCATTGCACCAGTCCTCCCTGCTGCTGCACGGCCTGGTTCGCGCCGGTGCCAAGATCAGCCGTGGTGCCAAGTCGGCCGAGATCGAGAGTTTTGCGCAGGCTCGCGAGTGGTTGCTGGACGAGGGCAAGAAGGGGCGTCAGATCCAGCGCTTCAAGGGCCTGGGTGAAATGAATCCGGAGCAGCTGTGGGATACCACGGTCAACCCGGATACGCGTCGCCTGCTCCAGGTGCGGATTGAAGATGCAGTGGCTGCCGACCAGATCTTCAGCACCCTGATGGGCGATGTGGTCGAACCGCGCCGTGACTTCATCGAAGACAACGCGCTGAAGGTCGCCAACCTGGATATCTGACACAATCGGGTCAGGGTCGGCCGGTTGCCTATCGCAACCGGACCGGCCATCGCCTTCTGCTGCCAGGAATCCGATGTCCGCTACCGCACCGGCGTCCGCCGCCACGCCCCCGCTTCCCCCTGCATTGCCGTCGGCCTCCGGCGGCAAACGGGGTTCGCCTGTCGCCGGTTTCTTCATTGACCTGGGCATCGCCATCGTTGCCTTGTTTGGTCTCAGCCTGATCAGCGGCCTGGCCTGGGGCCTGTACCGCGGTGCCGTGGTCGGTGCGCAGGCCGCGCGCGAAGGTGGCGCGATCGATACCACTGCGCTGACCCAGCAACTGGGCCAACCCGGCGCTTTGGCGCAGATCCTGATGGCGCTGATCGCCACCGGTGGCGCCGCACTACTGCTGTATTTCCTGCGCCGCCGTGCCGATGCCGGCGAACGCCGCGCATCGCTGCAGGCCGCGCGCCGTCCGTCCACCTGGGGATGGACCCTGCTGGTGGCCACTGGCGTGGTGATTGGCAGCAACCTGATTGCCTTCCTGGCCAGGCAGGCCGGGATCGAACCGGTGCCCACCAACCTGGCGCTCATGGAGCAGGCCCTCACCCGCTTCCCGTGGTTCCTGGCGGTGTTTGCCATCGTGTTGGCGCCGGCTTACGAAGAACTGTTGTTCCGCCGCGTGCTGTTCGGGCGCTTGTGGAAGGCCGGGCGGATCTGGCTGGGGATGCTGTTGAGCAGCCTGGCGTTTGCGCTGGTGCACGAAATCCCGGGCACCAGTGCCAACGGCCCGCTGGAAATCGCCCAGCTCTGGCTGGTGTATGGCGGCATGGGCGCGGCGTTTGCCTGGCTGTATCAACGCACCGGTACGCTGTGGGCACCCATCGTGGCGCATGGCTTGAACAATGCCATCGCGTTGGCCGCGCTGGTGTTCCTAGGCCTTCACTGATCCACGCGCGCGCTTGACGAAACTTTACGGCCGGCGGTTCCACACTGGCCACATGAACACGGGGGAGACTCGATGAAACCAGTGCTGTTCGGAGTCGCGCTGGCGCTGCTGGTCAGCGCATGCGCCACCACCACCTCACCCACCGGACGCCGGCAGATGGTGGGCGGCGTGTCGCAGGCCGAACTGGACCAGTTGGGCGCACAGGCGTTCAACGAGACCAAGCAGAAGGAAAAAGTCAGCAGCGATGGCCGCCAGAACGGCTACGTGCAGTGCGTGGTCAATGCGCTCGTTGCGCAGCTGCCGCCACAGTACCGTGGCGTACGGTGGGAAACCGCGGTGTTCGTCGACAAGGAGCCCAATGCCTTCGCCCTGCCCGGCGGCAAGGTCGGGGTGAACACCGGCATCTTCACCGTCGCCAAGACCCAGGATCAGCTCGCTGCCGTGATCGGGCACGAGATCGGCCATGTGATCTCGCGCCACCACGAGGAGCGCCTGACCCGCCAGATGGGCGCGCAGACCGGCCTGGCCGTGCTGGGCGCGCTGGCCGGCGCAGCGTACGGAGATGGCGCGGCGGGTACGGTCAACCAGCTGGGCGGCATGACCGCGCAGACCGTCTTCCTGCTGCCGGGCTCACGCACCCAGGAAAATGAAGCTGACGTGGTCGGGCAGCGCTTGATGGCCGAGGCCGGCTTCGACCCGGGCCAGGCGGTCAACCTGTGGCAGAACATGATGGCCGCCAGCGGCGGGCGTTCCCCGCAATGGCTGTCCACCCACCCCGATCCGGCCAACCGCATCCGCGAGTTGCAGCGTGACGCGCCGGCCCTGAGTGGGGTATACCAGCAAGCCCTGGCCGCAGGACGCAGGCCAAAGTGCGGCTGATACGACTAAAGGATGCTGTATTGCAGCATCGGAAACGATTTCTCACGCCATGAGTTTCTGATACGTTTGGCGGCTCAGATTTTTCTGACAGTCCGTTTTGATGCCGCTACGGCGGTTCGATCGAGGTGAAAGATGATTTTCAGCAACCACAAGCACGCCGTCCTTTCCGTCCTCATCGCGACCGCAATCGGTGGCGCCATGGTCACCGATGCATTGGCCCAGTCGCGGTCGGCCGAGCGCGGCAATGATCGCCGCGGTGGCAAGACCAAGGCCACCAAGGCCGAGCCGCTGTACCCGCAGGCCACCCGCCAGGAACCGGAGACCAAGTCGTCGGCCAAGCTGGGCAGCAAGCTGCAGAAGATGATCGACAGCTACAACGATCAGAAGTTCCCCGAGACCCGTACGCTGGCCGATGAAATCCTGGCCAACCCGGCCGCCAACGACTACGACCGCTCCCTGGCCGCGCAGCTGGCGTCCCAGGCGGCCTACCAGACCGAAGACAACGTCGCGGCCAAGAAGTACCTCCAGCAGGTGCTGCAGTTCAACGGCCTGGACAACAACGGCCACTACCAGTCGATGCTGATGCTCGGCCAGCTGCAGCTGCAGGATGACGAGACCGCCGCCGGCCTGGCCACGCTGGACAAGTACTTCGCCGAAACCAAGTCGACCAAGCCCGAAGAGCTGGTGATCAAGGGCCAGGCCCTGTACCAGACCCAGCGCTACGCCGAGGCCATCCCGGTGCTGCAGCAGGCCATCGCCGGTGCCGCCGAGCCCAAGGACAACTGGAACCAGCTGCTGATGGCGGCCATGGCCGAAGCCGGCCAGACCGGTGAAGCGGTCAAGCAGGCCGAAGGCATCGTGGCGCGCAACCCGAACGACAAGAAAGCCCAGCTGAACCTGGCCAGCATGTACATGCAGGCCGATCAGATGGACAAGGCCGCCGCGGTGATGGACAAGCTGCGTGCGGCTGGCCAGCTCACCGAGGAGCGCGAGTACAAGCAGCTGTACTCGATCTACGCCAACACCGAGAACAAGGAAAAGGACGTCATCGCGGTCATCAACGAAGGGTTGCAGAAGGGCATCCTGAAGCCGGATTACCAGGTTTACCTGGCTCTGGCCCAGTCCTACTACTACTCCGACGAGGTGCCGAAGGCGATCGAAGCGTGGCAGAAGGCCGCCCCGCTCTCCAAGGACGGTGAAACCTACTTGAATCTGGCACGCGTTTTGCATGCTGAAGGTCGCATTCCCGAAG
>JAHREJ010000063.1 GCA_021733645.1 Bacillus subtilis subsp. subtilis
TTGCCGAGGTGGTGGAGGCGCGACGCAACCGGGTGGATGATTTCTACAAGCGCCCGGCGGGGCATATTGATCTTTGCAATATTGCGGTGCCGGTGCGGTAAGGGTGAGACAACCGACGCTACGGCGTCTTGTTTTCCTGCGCGTGAGGCAGGCCGGCAGCCCTGCGCAGGACACGCCGTGAACCCATCCCTGGGGGCTCGTCCACAACATCCATGTTGTGGACGGTCCTGCGCAGGGCTACCGACCTGCCTCTGGACAGATTGCGCGTGCGGTTGGGGAAGAGACGCTGGTAGAGCCGACCGTTGGTCGGCTGCTTCTGATACCTAGCGCTTCTGCGAGGCCGCCACGCTCCCCAGGATCAACACACCGGCCAGCACCATGGCCCAGGTGACCGCTTCGCCCAGGAACAGCCAGGCAAACAGCGCTCCGAACATCGGCACCAGGTAGGTGACGGTGGAGGCGCGAGCCGGGCCGATGCGGGCGATCAGGCGGTAGAACATCAGGAAGGCCAGGCCGGTGCAGACCACGCCCAGCGCGATGGCGCAGGCCCAGGACAGCATCGGGATCGGGGCGGTGGGCCAGTGGGTGAGGGCCATCGGCAGCAGCAACAGCGCCGCGCACCCCAGGGTGGCGCCGGCCGAGGCGGCCGGCGGCAAGCCGGTCATGTGGCGCTTGACCAGGTTCACGCCCAGGCCGTACAGCAGCGCGGCCAGTGCACCGGCCACCACGGCCGCACCGATGCTCAGGCCGGACACCTTGGCGGTGGCCAGCACCACCACGCCAGCGAAACCCACCAGCAGGGCGATGGCGCGACGCATGCCGATCTTTTCGCCGAAGAACACGAATGCGATGAGCGCGGCGAACAGTACGGTCATTGCGTTGCAGATCGCCCCGATGGCGGCCGGCGCACGTTGCGCGGCCCAGGCAAACAGCACGAAGGGAATGGCCGAATTGATCAAGCCGATCGGCGCCAGCCACAGCCAACGCCGCGCCGGAAACTGCGCGCGCGCCTGCCACAGGAACGGCAGCAGCACCAACGCGCCCAGCAACAGGCGTACTTCCACCAGCGCATACGGACCGAACGCCGGCACCGCCACGCGCATGAACAGGAACGAGCAGCCCCAGATCGCGCCGAGTACGGTCAGTTCAAGCGGCGTGCGCCAATCGCGTTCGGCCATCGCGTTGGCCGCAGGCGCGCCGCTCATCGCCAGGCCCCCGACAACAGACAGATGCGTGGCTGGGAGGCGTTCGCGGACGGCAACATGGGGGCAGCTCCAGGGGACAGGGACATAGCATCCGCCTGGCGATGGGGTCCCACAAGCGCGTAGTATCCGGGCAAGCCACAAATATCATTTGGGTCTCAACCATGATCCTGCGCCCCGCCCTGCTGCCCGCCCTGGGGGTGTTCGCGGTTGCCGCGCGCCACCAGAATTTCGCCCATGCCGCCGAGGAACTGCACCTCACTGCCAGTGCGGTCAGCCACCATGTGCGCAAGCTGGAAGACGTACTGGGTACGGTGCTGTTCCAGCGCCACGCGCGCGGGGTGCGGCTTACCGCCGAAGGCCGCCAGCTGGCCGATGCCGCGGCGGCCGCCCTGAGCGATCTCAACGCGGTGGCCGGCAACCTGCACCCGCAGGCCGACATCGTGCCGCTGCGGGTCACCACCATCCGCTCACTGTCGTACTGCTGGCTGGTACCGCGCCTGGCACGCTTCACCGGCCAGCATCCGCAGGTACGCATCGAACTGCAGACCAGCACCGAACTGGTGCGCTTTGACGACACCGGGCCGGAGCTGGGCATCCGCTACGGGCTGGGGCAATGGCCCGGCCTGCGCGCGCACCACCTGATGGACGACGAACTGTGCCCGGTCGCCTCGCCCGCGCTGCCCGGGGTGGCCGTATTGCGCGAACCGGCGCAGATCGCCGCCCTGCCCTTGATCAGCGACATGTCACCGCAGGGCTGGCGCGACTGGTTCCGCGCCGCCGGCGTGCGCGGGCTGGAACTGCCGTCGGTGCATTCTTTCAGCGACAGCACCGACGCCATGCGCGCGGCCGTGTATGGCATCGGCGCGGTGCTGGCACGCAAGCACATCGCCCAGCCCTACCTGCAGCGCTACGAACTGGTGCGCTTGCCGGGACCGGCGCTGAAAGCGCGCTATGCCTATTACGTGGTGCACGCCGAGCACCGCCCCCTGAGCCCTACGGCGCTGGCGTTCATGGACTGGCTCAAGCGCGAGGCGTTGGACGAACGCACGCCGATGCCGGCGCTGCCCGACGAAATGCTGGGCCGGCCCACGGGCGGCAGGATGCACGGGTAAGGCCAGGCCCTGCCATCCTCACCCGGCCTTGTCCACGCGCTGGCTAGGCTGGAGTTCCTTTCCCCCAAGGCGCGTTCCATGGCCCTGTTGCGACTCCGAATTACCGGCAGCGATGACGATGCGCGTGCCATCACCGACCTGCTGCAGAGCATCGAAGGCATCGAGCATGTCGAGGAAACCGACGACCTGATGCCGCACATGGACGACGACGATTCCAGCTCGGCGGGCTTGTCCGATGACATCGGCCCGGGCATCCACGAACTGGAGGTGGAAGTGGGCAATGCGCTGGCCGCCCAGCGCGTGCGCGATGCCGTGCAGGAACTGGCGCTGGAACTGGATGTGTTCGTCGAATACGAGCACGACGAAGGCTGAGGCGTGCGCGGTGCCGGGCTGACCGGCACCGCGACGCAGCCGATCAGCTGGCGCTTGCGTTGCGGCGCTGGCGACGCCGCCAGAGCGTCAGGCCGATCCAGCCGAACAGCCACAGCACCAGCGTCACCGGCAGCAGCGCGGCCACCGCGCGGATCACGAACGCCACGCTGCTGGTGAGGATCGCGCCGGACTCGCGCAGCGCCTCGCCGATTTCGCTGCGGCTGCGCTGCCCCGACGGGGTGTGGAACTGCATCGTGATCAGCTGGGTATCGATGCGCCGGCGCTGCTGGGCGCCCTCCTTGTTGGCCTGCTCGACCCCGGCTTCAATCTCCGACAGGCGCTGGGTGATCACCAGCAGGTCGGCCATCTTGACGTCCTTGCCATCCTGGTAGGCCAGCAGCCGCGCGTGCTCCTTCTGCAGGCGTGCCTTGGTCAGCGCGGTGTCGGCCACCTGCTGGGCCAGGTCTTCGGCATGGGTATTGCGCGAGGACACCTCCCCACCCTGCCCGGCCAGGCCAATGATCGGTTCCACGCCCTTGGGGGCGATGCGCACGCGGATCGACCCGGTCGGGTACTCGCCGCCCTGCTGGCCCACCTGCAACACCGCGCAGTCGCCGAAGCGCGCAGCCTGGCAGGCATCGGCAATGTCCTTCACCCGTGGCCCGATCCGGGCCGCGTCCAGCTGGATGTCGACATCGTGCTCATAGGCCAGCGAGGCACCTTCGGGCGAAGCCACCGCACCGGCCCCGCCTGCACCGGCATCGGCGGCGTGCTCGCCCTTGCTGCACCCAGCCAGCATCAGCACCAGCATCCCTGCCACGGCGCCCGTGTGGCGCCACATCGTCCTGTTCATCTACCGGCTTGCTCCGTCGTAATGCGTGATCTTGAGCCCGTCCAGGTCCACCCCGGGCAGGCAGCGTACGTTCACCGCCACCATCGCCTCACCGCTGCGCGGGTCCACGCCCTCGCTGAACGGCGCGGTGCCGCAGGTGCGGCAATGGTGATGGTCCAGGTGCTGCTGGTTGAACTGGTAGGTAGCCACGTCGGCTGGATCGGTGTTCAACACCAACGCCTCGCGCGGGCCGAACCACAGCAGGCCACCGCGTCGGCGGCATAGCGAGCAGTTGCAGTCCAGGGCCTCGGTGATCGGCTCGGCGGCCTCGACCACGAACGCGATCTGCCCGCAATGACAGCTCCCTTCGTACTGCATGGCGCACCCTCCCACGGGGAAAGGGTCATGGTAATCCAATGGCACGGGCGCGGCCGCGCGCATACGCCTATGCTCGGGGATTGACCACAGCACAGGATCGCCGATGCGCCAGCATCTCCTCGCCCTCGCCCTGATCGCCGCCCTCGGCGGCTGCCAGCAGGCCGATGCCCCGACCGCCGCCAACGGCACGCCGGCCACGGCCACTGCCGCCAGCGATGCCGCCGTGGACGCCGCCTTCGCCGACCTGTCCAAGCGCGCGCTGGACACCTGGATGCAGCTGTCGCCGATCAGCGCCACCCAGATTGGCGACCACCGCTACGACAGCGAGATCGACGACCTCAGTGCGGCCGGCCAGCAGAAAGTGCTCACCGCCTACAAGGGCCTGGTCAGCGACCTGGACCGTATCGACGTGAGCAAGCTCTCGCGCGAGAACCAGGTGGATGCGGCGATCCTGCGCAACCAGCTGCAATCGGAAATCTGGAGCGCCGAGGTGCTGCAGTCGTCCAAGTGGGACCCGCAGATCTACAACGGCGTGGCCGGCAGCGCGATCTACGGGCTGATGGCCCGTGAATTCGCCCCGCTGCCGGACCGCCTCAAGTCGGCCACCGCGCGCATGGAGAAGCTGCCGCAGATCTTCGCCCAGGCCCGTGCGAACCTGGACCCGGCGCGCGTGCCGAAGATCCATGCCGAGACCGTGGCCAAGCAGAACCGCGGCATCCTCAGCATCGTCGATACCTTCATCACCCCGCACATCGGCGAGCTGTCGGCCGAAGACGGCAAGCGACTGCAGGCGGCCATCGATGGCCTGAAGAAGGCCGTTGAGGAACAGCAGACCTGGCTGGACAAAACCCTGGTGCCCAACGCCAAGGGCGACTTCCGCATCGGTGCCGAGCTGTACGACCAGAAGCTGAAGTTCGCGCTGAACTCCTCGCTGTCGCGCGCCGAAATTGGTGAACGTGCACGGGCCGAGCTCAAGCGCGTGCGCCAGGACATGTACGGCATCGCGCAGACCGTGCTCAAGGACAAGCCGGGCGCCCCGCCACTGCCGGCCAACCCCAGCGACGAACAGCAGCAGGCCGCGATTGAAGCGGCGCTGGAGCTGGCCTATGCCGACAAGCCCGCGCGCGACAAGGTGGTGGACGATGCCAAGGCCGCGCTGGCGCAGTCCACCGAGTTCGTGCGCAAGCATGACCTGATGACCCTGCCCGATTCGCCGGTGGACATCATCCTGATGCCCGAATTCCAGCGCGGCGTGGCCGTGGCCTACTGCGATTCGCCCGGCCCGCTGGACAAGAACCTGAAGACCTTCTACGCGGTGTCGCCGATTCCCGACGACTGGAGCGACAAGCAGGTCGATTCGTTCCTGCGCGAATACAACAGCCGCATGATCCACCTGTTGAGCATCCACGAAGGCACCCCGGGCCATTACCTGGAAGGCTGGCATTCGGGCAAGTTCCCGTCCACGCTGCGTGCGGTGCTGCGTTCGGGCCTGTTCGCCGAAGGCTGGGCGGTCTACACCGAGCGGATGATGCAGGAGCAGGGTTACCTGGACAACGATCCGCTGTTCCACCTGGTACAGCTGAAGTTCTACCTGCGCACCATTTCCAACGCGATCCTGGACCAGGGCGTGCACGTGGACAACTGGACGCGTGAGCAGGCCATGCAGCTGATGACCCACGATGCGTTCCAGCAGGAAAGCGAAGCCTCGGGCAAGTGGGTGCGCGCACAGCTCACCTCGGCGCAGCTGCCCACCTACTTCGTGGGCGCGCAGGAACACTTCGACACCCGCAAGGCCGTGCAGGCCAAGCAGGGCGCGACGTTCAACCTGAAGGCCTACCACGACCAGATGCTGTCCTACGGCGCGCCGCCGGTGCGCTTCGCGCGGCAGCTGATGCTGGACCAGCCGATCGAGTGATCGGCGGCAGATGATGCGATCCAGAACGACCCGGGCGAAACCCGGGCCGTTTTTTTTCGTCTGCGTGACACCTACATCGTGCGTTTCTCTCTTTTGCAGGCGCAGCAGCAGCGACATCGAACGCTGGGTAACGCAAAGGAGGAGGCCGTCGCGGCTGGCTTACCGCGCGCTGACGCGGAGCTGGATGCTCCCCACGCACTGCGCATCCAGCGCACGCCGCTGATCGGCATAGGCGCCTTGCAGGTACACATTGATCATGCGGTTGCCGTGCTCGAACTGGTAGAACGGCCCTTGGTCCAGCATCGCCATGTATTCGTCCGGCGGCGCCGCTTCAAAGAGCACCACACTGTAGCCGGCAGCGACCAGCTGCTGTTTCAGCTGTGGGATGCGAAGCGGGCATCGGTCGCCGATGTCGGCGTAGCTGACGCCGTCAACCATCGCGGCAGCCGCGTCCTGCTCGACATCCCGGCGGATCGAATACTCCAACGACAGGAACGTGGTGTAGTACTTGAGCGAGATGAACTGCGAAATCTTCTCGGCTTCCAGCACATTGGACGCGAAGTAAGCCTCGCCCTGCTCACGTGCCGGATTCGGATTCCAAGGCTCGGCGCGGGGTGGCGGCAGCGACGTGGGCACGAACTGCACGTCCAATGCACTGCAGAGGTTGTCAAAGCGGAGGGGGTCCATGTCGCGCTTGGAGGATGCCAGCGACGCCATCAGCGCTACCACCTTGTCCGACACGCTCGCCAGCACCTGTGCGTCTACCGGGCCCCGGTCGCGACCTGCCGCTGTCGGCCGCAGATCACAGCGGTCCGCCTTGGCCCATGCCTGCGCCTGGTAGACCGCGGCCGCGGCCGCGTCGAACGATCCCACGCCCATCACAAGGCCGGCGGCCAGCATCCAGCGGGGGGTCTTCCAGCATCGTGCGTCCATGTCCTGAGTCTCCTTGCCCTTGCTGGCCGTTGGCCGACCTGGCGGACTGTACCGCAGGGTCGGCCAGCGCGTCCTGCGCCCGGCAGGCAAGCGGTGCCGATCAGCCGTCGGCCGCCACGAAGCCCCCGGTCTGCCGCGCCCACAACCGCGCGTACAACCCGCCGGCCGCGATCAGCTCGGCATGCGTGCCGGTTTCCACGATGCGCCCCTGGTCCATCACTACCAGCCGGTCCATGCGCGCGATGGTGGACAGCCGGTGCGCGATGGCGATGACCGTCTTGCCGGCCATCAGCTCGTCCAGGTTGTCCTGGATGGCGGCCTCCACTTCCGAATCCAACGCCGAGGTCGCCTCGTCCAGCACCAGGATCGGCGCGTCTTTGAGCAGCACCCGCGCGATGGCGATGCGCTGGCGCTGGCCACCGGACAGTTTCACCCCGCGCTCGCCGACGTGTGCATCGTAGCCCTGGCGGCCTTCGCCATCGCGCAGGGTTTCGATGAAACTCTCCGCACGCGCCTTGGCCACGGCCGCGCGCAGTTGCGCGTCGGTCGCATCGGGACGGCCGTACAGCAGGTTGTCCCGGATTGAACGGTGCAGCAGCGAGGTGTCCTGGGTGACCACGCCGATCTGTCGGCGCAGGCTTTCCTGGGTGACCGTGGCGATGTCCTGGCCGTCGATGCGGATCTGCCCGCTTTCCAGGTCGTAGAGGCGCAGCAGCACGTTCACCAGCGTGGACTTGCCCGCTCCGGACGGCCCCACCAGGCCGATCTTCTCGCCGGGCTTGACCACCAGGTCCAACCCGGCAATCACGCCACCGGCCTTACCGTAGTGGAAGTGGATGTGGTCGAAGTGCACGCCGCCGCGGCTGACCTGCAGCGCGGTCGCCTCCGGTGAATCCTGCACGGTCAGCGGCTGGGAGATGGTGGTGATGCCGTCCTGCACCGTGCCGATGTCCTCGAAGATCCCGTTGATGGTCCACATGATCCAGCCGGACATGTTGTGGATGCGGATCACCAGACCGGTGGCCAGGGTGATGGCGCCCACGCTGATGTGCCCGCTGTTCCACAGCCACAGCGCCAGCGCGCAGGTGCCCACGATCAGGAAGCCGTTGACGATGGCGATGGTCACTTCCAGCCCGGTGGTGACCCGGGTCTGCCTGCGATGCTTGGTCGCCAGCTCCCCGATGGCTTCGGCCACATAGGCCTGCTCGCGCCCGCCGTGGGCGAACAGCTTCAGCGTGGGCACGTTGGTGTAACCATCCACGATGCGCCCCATCGCCTTGGAACGCGCTTCGGAGGCGATCCACGCGCGCTCCTTCGCGCGCGGCACGAAGTACCACATGATCACCACGTAGGTCCCCATCCACAGCGCCAGCGGAATCATCAGCCGCCAGTCGGCCTGGGCGAACAGGTACAGCGCGGTGCCGGTGTAGACCAGGATGTACCAGACCGAATCGACCATCTGCACCGCCGATTCGCGCAGCGAGGTGCCGGTCTGCATGACGCGATTGGCCATGCTGCCGGCGAAGTCGTTCTGGAAGAAGCTCAGGCTCTGCCGCACCACGTAGTTGTGCATCAGCCAGCGCGAGCGGTTGCTCAGCCCCGGCACGATCGCCTGGTTGACCAGCAGGCTGTGCAGCGACACCAGCACCGGCCGCGCGATCAGGGTGATACCGGCCATCCACAGCAGCGTGTTGGCGTGACGGGCGAAGAAATCGCCGCCCGGCGGCTCGGCCACCATGTCCACGATACGGCCCAGGAAATCGAACATCGCCACTTCCACCAGCGCCAGCAGCAGCCCGGCCACCAGCGTGGCCAACAGCACCGGCCACACCGGACGCAGGTAGTGGATGTAGAACGGCACCACCTTGATGGGCGGCATGCGCCCATCAAGCGGCGGGAAAACCGGAATCAGCGATTCAAACCAGCGGAACATTCCATTACCCCGAAGCAAAGCAGGCCGCGATTATCCCACCGCGGCCCACCGCCTGCCTTTACCTGCGGCTCACGCTGCCCGTGCGGTTCAGCCCTTGGCCTCGGCCACGATCGGCACCAGCAGCAGGTCCTGGAAATCAAAGCTGAAATCGGTCAGCGACGAAACCGCCTGCATGCGTACCTCGCGCACCTTGCCGTCCGGGTCCAGGCTGAAATTGACGAAGGCATCGGCGTTGAGCGAACGGTCATCCCAGCGCACCAGGAACGTGTCGTGCTGCCAATGCTCCAGCGTGCCCACCAGTTGCGCGGTACTGCCAAAGCGCAGGCGCAGCTTTCCGGCCTGTTGCTCGACGAACACATCGCCGTACCACGCATCGCGGTAGCCGCCTGCGTAGCGCTTGAGCGGCAGCGATGGCGTGGATTTGGCCTCGCGCGCGGCCTGGTGGGCGGCCCAGCCCTCGTCGGCCTTGTCCTGCGCCTTGGCGACCGCGGCGGCGTACGCATCGACCCAATCGGTCGGCGGCGCCTGCAGGTAGGCATCAAGCACCGCCAGGGTGATCGCGTTGAATGCCGCGCCCACTTCCTGGTTGGTCAACACCACGATGCCCAGCTTCTGCTCGGGCACCAGGGTGACCCGCGAAACCATGCCCGGCCAGCCGCCGGTGTGCCAGACCAGTTTCTGGCCACGGTAATCGCTCAGGCTCCAGCCTTCACCGTACCCGGCAAAATTCGGCCGGGCCGCGGCCAACGCCGGCACGCTTGGCTCGGCCACCACCTGCGGGGTGATCATCTGCCACATGGCCTGCTGGCTCTTGGCACTGAACAGCGGGTCGCCGTTCTCAAGCCTGCCCTGGGCCAGCTGCACGTTCATCCAGCGCGCCATGTCATGCACGCTCGAATAGATGCCCCCTGCCCCGGCGTTGTTGGACCAGGTCAGCGGCGCAACCGTGCGCAGCGCGCTGAAATCGTACTTGGCGTGACCGACCGCGACGTCGTCGCCGGGCTGCAGGTGGTCGGCGTTGTAGCGGGTACCGGCCATGCCGACCGGGGTGAAGATGTGCTGCTGCAGGAAGTCGGCGTAGGACTGCCCGGACACCTGCTCGATCACCTGCTGGGCCACCGCGTACAGGATGTTGTCGTAGGCGTAGCGGTCACGGAAACCGGCCTTCAGCGGCACCTTGGCCAGACGCTGCACCACCTCCTGGTTGGTGTAGGAGGTGGTGGGCCAGAACAACAGGTCGCCGGCGCCCAGGCCGAGCCCGCTGCGGTGCGAGAGCAGGTCGCGGATGCGCATCTCACCGGTGACGTAGGGGTCGGACATGCGGAAGCTGGGCAGGTGATCGATCACCCGGTCGTCCATCTTCAGCTTGCCCTGTTCGGCCAGCAGGTTCAGCGAGGTCGCCGTGAAAGCCTTGGTGTTGGAGGCGATGGCAAACAACGTATCGGCCTGCACCGGCGCCGGCTTGCCCAGTTCGCGCACGCCGTAGCCACGCTCCAGCACCACCTGGCCGTCCTTGACCACCGCCACGGCGATGCCGGGCACCTCGAACTGGCTGCGCACGCGCTCCACGGTGGCATCCAGCCGCTGCAGTTCGGCCGGTACCGCTGCCGACGCCAAGGGTGCACATGCCAGCAGCACGATGCCTCCGATCCAGGATGTGTTCAAACAGTGTCTCCAGTTGCATGTCGCGGGGGCGTTGAGGCCCGTTGCGGGCCCGGCGCCGGGTTTCGCACGATGGTAACGCGGCCACCGGCAGGCTCGCCTGTGCCAGAAGGAGGCCCGCTCCGGAGACCCGCATGACTGCGCCCGCCGATACCGTTTCCACCATCATCCCCTGCCTGCGCTATCGCGACGCGCGGGCCGCCATTGCCTGGCTGCAGCGCGCGTTCGGTTTTGAAGCGCAGGCGGTGTATGCAGACGGCGATACCGTGCACCATGCGCAGCTGGTCTACGGGCACGGCATGATCATGCTGGGCTCGGTGGACAACGGCAGTGCATGGGGTCGGCATAGCGTGCAGCCCGACGAGGTGGGCGGGCGCCAGACCCAGAGCGCCTGCGTGATCGTGGCCGATCCGGACGCGCATTACGTGCGGGCGGTGGCGGCCGGTGCGCAAGTGGTGATCGACATCGCCGACCAGGCCTACGGCGGCCGCGGTTACGCCTGCCGCGACCCCGAAGGCTACCTGTGGTGGTTTGGCAGCTACGATCCGTGGCGTGCCCACGCCGACGGCGCATGACGGCGGCACCAGGCCGCATCCGCACGGGGATCGGCGGCTGGGTGTTTCCGGCCTGGCGCGGTGGCATGTTCTATCCCGCCGGCTTGCCGCAGCGCGAAGAGCTGGCGTATGCCAGCGCCCAGCTCGGCTGCATCGAAATCAACAGCACCTTCTACCGCGCGCAGACGCCGGCGGTGTATGCGCAATGGCGCGAGCAGGCGCCGCCGGGGTTCCGTTTTTCGGCCAAGGCGCCGCGCACCATTACCCAGACCCATGACCTGACATCGGTGGGCGCGCGTGCAGAGGCCTTCATCGCGGGCATCCTCGCGCTGGGTGACCGGTTGGGGCCGCTGGTGTGGCAGTTCGGCGATACCCATCCGGCGGGCGCGCAGGAGTTCGACCGGTTCCTGGAGCACCTGCCACGCAAGGCCGACGGGCGCGTGCTGCAGCACGCGCTGGAGGTGCGCAACCCGGCGGCCTGGCGCGCGGAACTGGTGGCGGCGGCACGCGCGCACAATGTCGCGCTGGTCTTCAGCGGTTCCAACGACTACCCCAGCTTTGCCGACCCCACTGCGGACTTCGTCTACGCGCGGCTGATGCACGCCCGCGCCAACCTCCGCGCCGGCTATCCGGAGCGCGCATTGGAACAGTGGTGCCTGCGCGCGATGCGCTGGGCCCGCGGCGAGGACAATCCGGACCTGCCGCATGTGGCCGCCGACGCACCCACGTCCGGCCCGCGCGAGGTGTACGTGCTATTCATCGGTGCGGCCAAGCAGCGCAATCCGGGCGCGGCGATGGCGTTGCGCGACCAGTTGGCCAGCGTAGGCGCCACGTAGAGCCGACCGTTGGTCGGCTGCCGTTGCGGCCTGCGTCAAACCCGTATCAACCAACGGTCGATAGCCACCCCGCCTGAGATCCGTATCGACCAACGGTCGATACCTACCGCACGGTGCGTGATCGCGCGCCCATCCGCATGTCGATCCGCCACAGCAGCGCGGCCAGTGCCACGAAGGCCAGCCCCACAACGGCCGCGTTGCGTGCCACGCCCAGGGCGCCCAATGCTGCCAGATCAAGGAACGGATACGGGTACTGCCCGCTCCACCGCCCCACCAGCAGCGCCCAGCCCAGGTAGAGTGCCGGAAACAGCAGCACGCCGCCCAGCTGGCGCCAGCGCAGCCGCCCATGCGGGCCGGCCAGCCAGCCCAGCAGGTACAGCACGGGAACCACGTAATGCAGGCCGGTGTCGGCCCACCAGTGCAGCCCCTGCGGGTGCCACAGCGTGCGCAGCACCAGCACGTAGACCAGGCCGGTGATGCCGATGTACACCGCCACCGCGGCGCTGGGTGCAGGGGCGGCCATGCCGCCGGTGCGTCCCCGCAGGCGCGCCAGACAGACGGCGGCCACGCCGATGTTGCTGAGAATGGTGAAGTAGCCCAGCAGCCGCAGCAGGGCCTGGCCGCTGCCGGCGGTGGCCCCCACCGAGCCCAGCAGCACCGCGTACTGCAGCGTGATCGAGGCGATGGCGATGACGGCGGTCAGGCCGGCCCACGCGCGCGCCTTGGCGGAGGGCACGGCAGGGGCGGCGGCGGGCGGACGCGGCGAGGGGGCACGGGGCTGCATGTGCACAGGATGCCATGACAGGTGCCGCGTCGTTGTCGCGGTGGGGCGCGGCTTGCCGCACAATATCGCGATGCCGATGACCGATACCCGCCGCGCGCTGCTGCAAATCCATTTCTGTGTGCTGCTGTGGGGCGTCACCGCCATCCTCGGCAAGCTGATCACCCTGCCCGCGCTGCCGCTGGTGTGGTGGCGGATGCTGCTGGTGGTGGCCATGCTGGCGCTGCTGCCGCGGGTGTGGCGTGGGCTGCGGCAGTTGTCGCCGGCACTGTTTGCCGGCTATTGCGGCGTGGGTGCGCTGGTCGCACTGCACTGGCTGACCTTCTACGGTGCGGTGAAGCTGGCCAACGCCTCGGTGGCGGCCACCTGCATCGCGCTGGCACCGGTGTTCACTGCAGTGATCGAGCCGTGGGTAGCCAAACGGCCCTTCCAGCTGCGCGAACTGGCGTTTGGCATCGCGGTGCTGCCAGGCGTGGCGTTGGTGGTGGGCGGGGTGCCGCATGGCATGCGCCTGGGCGTGTTGATCGGGGCGTTGTCGGCGCTGCTGGTGGCGGTGTTCGGGTCGCTCAACAAGCGCCTGGTCAGCCATGCCGACCCGCTCACGGTGACCGCGCTGGAACTGGGCGCCGGCACGGTCACCCTGACCGTGCTGGCGCCGCTGCTGCCGTTCCTGCTGCCGCCGCTGGCCAGCCCGCTGTGGGTGGTGCCCAGCCTGCATGACGCGGTACTGCTGCTGGTGCTGGCGGGGGTATGCACGCTGCTGCCGTTTGCGCTGGCGCTGGTCGCGCTGCGCCATATCAGTGCGTACACCTCACAACTGGTCACCAACCTGGAGCCGGTCTACGCGATCCTGCTGGCGATGGTGCTGCTCAGCGAACAGCGCGAACTGACCCCGTTGTTCTACGCGGGCGTGGCCATCATCGTCGGCGCGGTGTTCCTGCACCCGCTGTTGAACCGGCGCCGCAAGGTCGAACACCCGGAACTGCTGGCAACAGCCGAGGCGCGCAACATCATTGACTGACCGCCCTGCCCCGGCCACTGGCCGGCGCGGGCCACGCCGCTAGTCCGCGCGGACCACGCGGTTGCGGCCGTCATGCTTGGCCCGGTACAGCGCCGCATCGGCGCGGGCCAGGGTCTGCTCCACGCTGTCGCCGTGGCGGTGCGCGGCCACCCCGATGCTGATCGTCAACGGGATGCCCAACGGCAGGTCGGCCACCGCCATGCGCACGAAGTCGCATTGCAGCTCGGCGGTGCCGATGGCGGTGTCGGGCATCAGCACCACGAACTCCTCCCCCCCGAACCGCGCGGCCAGGCCTTGCCCGGCAAAATGCGCGCGCAGCAGCCGGGCCAGTTCGGCCAGCACGTGGTCGCCGGTGGCGTGGCCGTACAGGTCGTTGACGTTCTTGAAATGGTCGATGTCCAGCAGCGCCACCGCGGTCTGCCGTGGCTGGCCATCAAGATCGAGGACGGCCGTCTCCAGCGCGCTGCTCATCGCACGGCGGTTGGGCAACCCGGTCAACGGGTCGGTGCGGCTCTGCTCGGCCAAGTCGGCGTTCTGCTGTTCCAGCAGCGTGTTGTATTCGGACAAGCGCTGTTCGTACCAGACACGGTCGCGCATGTGCTGCTGGATATCGTGCGCATAGCGGCGCAGTTCCATCACCAGCGACACCTGCCGCGACAGGGCCGCCAGCGCCTGGGTCTGGTCGGGGCGCAGCTGCCCGGGGCTGGCGTCGAACACGCACAGGGTGCCCAGCGGCAGCCCTTCGAAACTGAGCAACGGGGCCCCGGCGTAGAAGCGCACGTGCGGGTCGTCCACCACCACCGGATTGTCGAAAAAGCGCGGGTCCTGCCGTGCGTCCTCGACCACCATGATCTGGTTGGGCTGCAGGATGGCATGGCCACAGAAGGAAATATCGCGCGCGGTTTCGGTGGCGCCCAGCGCCTGGCGCGCCTTGAACCACTGGCGGTCGTGGTCCACCAGGGTCACCGCGCCCATGCGGGTGCCGCACAGGGCGGTGGCAATGCTGACCAGGTCTTCGAAGGATCGCTCTTTGGCGGTATCGAGAATCTGGTAGCGCTGCAGCGCCTGCAGGCGCTGTTCTTCGTTGTCCGGCTTGGACGGCTTGATCATCGGGGCAGGCGTGTTCGTGTGCCTGCGCAGTCTAGCCCGAGTGCTGCGTTACGGCGTGACGCAGGGCATCACCATTCCAACTGCTTGGGCAGCAGGGCCTTGAGCTCGGCGTCGGTCAGGTTGCGCCATTGGCCCGGCTTGAGCGCGCCCAGCTTGATGTTGTCGATACGCACCCGGCGCAGCTGGGTGACGCGGAAGCCGAAGGCGGCCGCCATCAACCGGATCTGTCGGTTCAAGCCCTGCTGCAGGGTGATGCGGAAGCCGAACTTGGCCAGTTTGCTGGTCCGGCACGGCAGCGTGGTTTCGTCGTGGATGCGCACGCCGCGCGCCATGCCGCGCAGGAACTCGTCGGTGACCGGCTTGTTCACCGCCACCATGTATTCCTTCTGGTGGCCGTTTTCGGCGCGCAGGATCTGGTTGACGATGTTGCCGTTGCTGGTCAGCAGGATCAGGCCTTCGGAATCCTTGTCCAGGCGGCCGATCGGGAAGATCCGCTGTTCATGGCCGACGAACTCGACGATGTTGCCCTTGACCGAGCTCTCGGTGGTGCAGGTGATGCCCACCGGCTTGTTCAGCGCGATGTAGACGTGCTTGCGGCCGCCGGCCTTCTTCGCTTCGCGGGCGCGCAGCGGCTGGCCGTCGACCAGCACCACGTCGCCTTCGCCAACCACCGCACCGGTGCCGGCCGGATGGCCGTTGACGGTGACGCGGCGTTCGCCGATCAGGCGGTCGGCTTCGCGCCGGGAACAGAAGCCGGTGTCGGCGATGTGTTTGTTGAGTCGGATTGTCATGCGCCCATTATCCGGCAAACCCGGGCCGTGCAGGGGCCCGTCCGGTCACGCGCTCAGCGGATCGCTGGCCGGGGCGGCCCGCTCGGCATCGAAGACCTGGTTGCGGCCGGCCCGCTTGGCGCAGTACATGGCGTGGTCGGCGCGGCGCAGCAGCGAGGCCAGGTCGTCGCCCTCGCCACGCATCACCGCCAGGCCGATGCTGGCCGATACCTCCAGGCCGGGGATGGCCAGCACCCGGGTCACCGCCTGCACCTGCTGGCGCACGCTCTCCAGGCGGGCGAAGGCGCTGGCGCGGTTGGCGCCGGGCAGCAGCACCAGGAATTCCTCGCCGCCCATGCGGATCACATCGTCGTGGTTGCGCACCGAGTCGCGCAGCTGGCGCGCTACGGCCACCAGCACCTGGTCGCCGGCTTCGTGGCCGAACTGGTCGTTGATGTCCTTGAACAGGTCGATGTCCAGGAACCCGATCGCCAGCGGTTGTTCGTCCTGGCGCGCCCGCTGCAGGTACTCGGCCAGCAGGCGCAGGCCGGCGCGCCGGTTGGGCAGGCCGGTCAGTGCATCGGTGTCGGCCAGCTGGCGCAGCTCGTCGCGCTGCTGGCGCAGCCGGCCCAGGCGCAGGTTGAGCGCGTAGGCGGACATCATCAGGAACCAGGTGGCGGCCAGTTGCAGCGCCTCGATCCGGTAGGCGATCAGCCACTGCGCACGCAGCGCATCGGCGCTGAACATGACCAGCCACGGCAACAGCGCGCTCAACCCGGCCAGCGCATACCGGTCGCGCCGCAGCACCGCCCACAGGCCCACCACCAGGCACACCACGCAGCCCAGCATGAACAGGTTTTCCAATGCGGCCGCCCACCAGGCCAGCCCCGCCAGCCCCATCCAGGGGACGCACAGGCCCACTGCCACCAGCGCCCACAGCACGACCTGCTGGGCCGCACGCGACCCTGGCCAACGGCGATCGCCGCCGTTGAGGCGCCACAGCACCGGCAGCAGCATCGCTTCGGTGAAGGCGGTCAGCGCCACCAACCACCACGAGCAGTGGTCACCCACCGGCAGCCAGGGTTCGGGATAGCCGCTGAGGCCCCCCAGCACCGCCTGCCACAGCACGAACAGCAGGCACACCCCCACGAAGATCAGGAACGAACGATCCTTGGCGGTGACATAACCAATCAACGCCGACAGCGCCAGCGCGATCGCCACGGCGATACAGGCCGCACGCACCAGCAACCGGGCGGTGTCGTTCTGCTGCACCGGGCTGGGCGCGCCCAGCTGCACGGTGGGAATCCAGTGGGGTTTGAGCGGCGTCGCCCACGACACCACGATCGGCTCGTGCTCGCCAGCCTTGGGGACCACCACCATGCCCACCCCGGCGCGGAAGCGCGAATCACGGGTCCGCGCATCCTGCATGCTGCCGCAGATCTCGCGATCGCCGTGGCTGATCCGCACTTCGCCGGACAGCACGCCGAACACGTCCACCGCCTGGGGTTCACCCGACCAGCCCGCTGCGGGCGCCGGCACCGCCAACACCTGCTGGTGGCGCGCCAGCACATCGGCCGCGCAGGCCCGTTGCGGGGTGCGCTCGGCGGTGGCCGCGCCCAGCAGCAGCACGTCGGTCCCGATCCGCGGCGCGGTATCGCGGGCAACCTCGGCCAACGCCAGTCCCGGCAGCCACAGCAGGAGCAACGCCAGCAGCACGCCTAACGCACCGTCTCCCACCAATCTGCCACGCCTGTCCCTCACGTCCGTGCCCGCCCATCCGTTTTGCCGCCACGCACGTCGCGTGCCGCCCCTGCACGGGATTATCGCAAGAACCCGGCGCGTTGACCCTGTTTGCCGTTCAGCCCGCGCCGGTGCATGGCTCGCAGGCCGTTCATGCCGGGCCCGCCTGGCCATCGGCGGCCTGGCTGGCGCGGAGCGGCCGCAGCGCCGGCTGGGTCATCCGCTCCAACGGCATCGGGCGTTCGATCGCATAGCCCTGCAACCCATCCACCCCCAGCACCTGCAACTGTTCGGCCACCTCGGCCGATTCCACCCATTCGGCGATCACGGTCATGTGCAGCTCGCGGCCGATCTCGGTGATCGCGCGCACCGCCGCGCGGCTGACCGGGTCGATGTCCATGTCACGCACGAACACCCCGTCGATCTTGAGCATGTCCGCCGGCAGCTGGCGCAGGTAGCCGAACGAGGACAGCCCCGAGCCGAAATCGTCCAGCGCGACCCGGCACCCGCGCGCCTTGACCGCCTCGATGAAGCTGCGTGCCTGCGCCAGGCTGCTGATCGCAGCGGTTTCGGTGACTTCAAAGCACAGCTTGCGCGCCAGCCCGCGGTTGCGTTCCAGCAGGTCGCAGACGAAGGCCAGGAAGGTCGGTTCGGCAATCGACTGCGCCGACACGTTGACGTTGCACAGGCCCAGCTGCTGCACGTGCGCCGGGCAGACCTGCAGGTGCCGGAACAGCAGCCCCAGCACGTGCCGGTCCAGCGCCATGCCCATGCCGTAGCGCTCCACGGCGGGCATGAACTCGCCTGGCCCCTGCAGCACACCGTCGAGGTTGCGCATGCGCACCAGCACCTCGTAGTGCAGGAACCCTGGATCGCCCACCCGCTCGATGCGCTGGGCATACAGCAGCATGCGGTTCTCGGCCAACGCACTGGATACCTGTGCCAGCCGCTCCGCCTCCAGCCGGCGTTCGTCCAGGGCCATGCGGCTTTCGTTGAAGCAGTGCACGCGGTTGCGCCCGGCCTGCTTGGCGGCGTAGCAGGCACTGTCGGCCGCGCTCATCAGCCAGTTCACGTCCAACGCTTCGGCGCTGACTTCGACCACCCCGATGCTGCAACTCACCCGCAGGGTGCCATCGCCATGCTGGAAGCTGGCCTGGCCCAGGGTGCGGATGATCCGCTGCAGCACTTGCTTGGCTTCGTCCTGGTCGGCGTCGGCCAGGAACAGCGCGAACTCGTCGCCCCCCATCCGCCCGACCCAGTCGCCGTCACGCACCGCGCTGACCAGGTATTCGGCAAAACCGCGCAGCAACTGGTCACCGGCGGCGTGGCCCAGGCCGTCGTTGACCAGCTTGAAGTAGTCCAGGTCGATGTAGCACAGGCTGTGCACACCGCCCCGGAGGCGCACGTCGAGCAGAGCCTGTTCGAGCAGTCGTTCGATCTCCCGGCGGTTGACCAGGCCGGTCAGCGGGTCGTGGCTGGCATGGTGCTCGACTTCCCGGGCCAGCGCATGGTTCTGCGACACATCTTCGACCACGGCAAACACCGTCGGCTCGCGGCCGGGGGTACGCACCAGGGTGCCGCTCCAGCGCCCCCACATCAGGCTGCCGTCGGCGCGGCGGAAGCGCAGCTCGCCCGGGCGCAGCTGGCGCCCCCAGTCGATCCGGTCGGCGCCATCGACCACCAGCTCGCCCTCGGCCACCAGCGCGTGCAGCGGCATGCCGAGCAAGGTCTCGCGCGGGTACGCCAGGATATCGGCCACGGCCTGGTTGGCCTCCATGATCCGACCGCCATGATCGAGCTTGAGCATGCCCACGGTGGCCTGGTAAAAGGCGGCGCGGAAGCGGCTTTCCTGCTCCAGCAGGTCGCGCCGCACGCGCCGCGACAGCATCACCGACACCGCCGTGATCAACAGCACCGACAACCCACCCACCAGCAGCGTGGTCATGCGCACGATCGAGGCAGTGCGCTGCAGCGACATCGAAAACGCCTTGGCCCGGCCCTGGAGGTCGCGATCCAGCCCCTGCAACTGATCCAGCAGCATCGCCTGGGTGACCGGCTCGACATCCCGGCGCGCGTGCAGCGCCTGGGCGGCGCCGACGATACCGGCCAACTGCAGCAAGGGCGCGTCGGTTTCGCGCCACAGCCGCACCGCGTCCTTGAAATACCCCAGGTGCCCCAGGTAGCGGAACGAAATGATCAGCCGGTTGATGTCCCCCGGCACGTTGCCACCGGCCAGGAACCCGCGCCTGGCCCGGTCCAGGTCGGCGTGCTCCTGCTCCAGCGCGCGCCGGGCATCCAGATCGCCGAGCGGCACCGTCAGTGCCTGGCGCGCTTCGGCCAGGTCGCGCGGGCGGCCGTGGGTGATGTAGCGGCTCAGGGCGAAGCTGGCCTGCTGCTGGCTGCGTGACCAGTGGCTCTGGCCGACGATCCAGGCGGTGGAGGCGGCCTGCAGTTCCTGTATGAGCGCGGAAATGCCCACCAGACCGATGGCCATGCCGGTCAGCAGCACAAAACGCAGGGTCAACCCCCGCGTCGGATACGGTACCGCCGTTGCGCCAACGTCCCTGCCCGATGCCAGCATTGCCGATCCCCCCGGAGCCGTGGAATGCCTGTCGTTCCGATGTCGCCGGCGTCAGGCTAGAGCGGGGCCTGTTGAAACCATGCGAAACCGGTGCGATGGCCCGGAAACGACAACGCCAGCCCGGAGGCTGGCGTTGTGTGGACCGCGGGGGGCGATCAGCCGTTGCGCGGACCGCGCGGCTTGAAGCCGTCGCGACGGGGCGGACGGTCGTTGCCGCCCGGACCACCGCGATGGCCACCCGGGCCACCCGGGCCGCGCGGCTTGCCCTGGCCGAACTTCGGCTTGAACGGCGGACGCGCCGACGGGGTCAGGTCTTCACCCGGCTCGACCTTGCGCATCTGAAGCTGCTGGCCCGACACCCAGACCTTCTTCAGGTGGGTGAGCAGGTCCTGCGGCATTTCGGCCGGCAGGTCCAGCACCGAGAAGTCGTCGTGGATGTCGATGCGGCCGATGAAGCGGCTTTCCAGCCCGGCTTCGTTGGCGATCGCGCCGACGATGTTGCCCGGCTTGACGCCGTGCACATGGCCCACTTCGATGCGGAAGGTTTCCATGCCCTGCTCGGCGGCACCGCGCGGGGCGATGTCACGGCGCGGGGCGCGCTCAACGCCGCCTTCGCTGTTGCCAAAGTCGCTTTCCGGACGCGGCGGACGCGGGCCACGGTCGTCCTCACGGCGCGGGGCGCGTTCGAAGCGCGGCTCGAAGCGGGCCGGACGCTCGCCACGGTCGCCACGGTCGCCACGATCGTTGCGGTCATTGCGCTGATGCGGCGCACGCTCTTCGCGCGCACCACGCACCGGCGGGGTCAGCAGGAACGGCGAATCGCCCTGCAGCAGCTTGGCCAGCGCCGCGGCGATATCGATCGCCGGCACGTTCTTCTCGTTTTCCACGCGCTGCAGCAGGTCGCGGTAGAACTCGGTGCCGCCGGCATCGAGCACATCGCTGATGCGGCTCATGAACTTGGTGATGCGGGTGTCGTTGACCGCGTCCACGGTCGGCAGCTGCATCTCTTCGATCGGCTGGCGGGTGGCGCGTTCGATGGCACGCAGCATGCCCTTCTCGCGCGGGGTGGCGAACAGGATCGCATCACCGGTGCGGCCGGCCCGGCCGGTACGGCCGATGCGGTGCACGTAGCTTTCGGTGTCGTAGGGAATGTCGTAGTTCAGCACGTGGCTGATGCGTTCCACGTCCAGGCCACGGGCAGCCACGTCGGTGGCCACCAGGATGTCCAGCTTGCCTTCCTTCAGCATGCCGATGGTGCGTTCGCGCTGCGCCTGCTGCATGTCGCCATTGATGGCGGCCGCGGCCAGGCCACGCGCCTGCAGCTTTTCAGCCAGTTCTTCGGTGGCCGCCTTGGTCCGCGAGAAGATGATCATCGCGTCGAACGGTTCCACTTCCAGGATGCGGGTCAGCGCATCGAGCTTGTGCATGCCGCTCACCCACCAGTAACGCTGGCGGATGTTGGCCGACGTGGTGGTCTTGCTGACGATGGTG
>JAHREJ010000064.1 GCA_021733645.1 Bacillus subtilis subsp. subtilis
CAAATCCTGCCCCCGCTACCACAGAAAATCTGCAGTGCAGATGCAGTAGACGAAGAAGCGATTCCGGAGACGGGGTCGCTTTTTTCGTTGGTGGGGTTTTGTTTTTTTCGAGGCTAAGTCAAAGGCAACTGCTGAAGCCAAGGCAAGATCAAGTTCGGTGCGCCGGCCTCTGGGAGGGCGCTGGCATGGGTAAGTTCGCGGGGCACGCTGCAAGTACGTCCATGTAAGCTCCGTCGCCGCATCCATGCGGCTCAGGGCCCCGCAAACTTACCCATGCCAGCACCTCCGTAGCAGGTCGGTGCGCAACGAAGATCAACGTCTCCGCTGGGCTTCGCTTTGATTGCTTTGCGCGATCTGTGCTTGGTGGAGTGTTGGGTGTGTGAGGTTGGGTGCGGGGTGGATGGGGTGGATGGGGTGGGGCGTGTTGCGATGTGTGGCTCGTTTCGTCCTGGCTTGGCCCGGCCTGTCCCGTCCGACTCAACCCAGCTCAACCCAGCTCAACACAGCTCAACACAGCTCAACACAGCTCAACACAGCTCAACCCAGCTCAACCCAGCTTCTGGCGCGCAGCGCCCGCTTTGGGCTTGATGCAGTGACTGACCTGTCGTCTGTCCAGGCATCGGTGCGGGTGGGTTGGCGGGACCGTTGGGCGCCATGGATGGCGCCCACGAGCCTCCAGGGGTGAGGGCACATTGCTTGCGAGGCATTGCCTCGCATGTGACTGAACGCACAGCCGTCAGCGGCTGGGCTGGGCTGGGCCGGGCCGCGGAGCGGGATTCACGGCGTGTCCCGCCAACCCGCCCGCACCGGTGCCCGCGACGACCGCGACCAGCCCCGCCTGTGCTTCAAAGGCATTCCGCTGTTCAGCTTCTACAACACCCACCCCGAAAGACCCCGGACGCCTTGCACCAGCGCGGTGCAACGGCTATCATCAGCGGCTTAGCGGACTGTCCATGCGTATCCTTTTCAACGGATGTGAATGCGGCCCGCTACCGGCTTCCAGGAACGGCACCCTGTAACCAGGTCGCCGTAACCCCCCGGAAGGCTGGGCTCGCAGGAACACACGCCGCGTGTGTTCCCGCTACCGGAATCCAGCATGACCGGAGTTGTACCGGACAAGGGGCCCAGCGGGCCCTTTGTTGTTTCCGGAACATGTTCAGTACCGCCGCACCAGTGCACCTGGTCAACCCGTACCTCTTTCAACGAATCAAGGCCGACTGTGAGCGACAAGGCAACCGAAATCGCGAATCTGCTCGCCCCCACCGTTCAGTCGCTGGGTCTGGAGCTGCTGGGCGTGGAATATCTCACCGCCCCGGGTGGTGCAACGCTGCGCCTTTACATCGACGTGCCGCTGGCCGAACAGCCCGAGCGTATCGTCAACATCGACGACTGCGAACGCGTCAGCCGCGAAGTGTCCGCACAGCTGGACGTCGAAGACCCGATCACGGCCAATTACACCCTGGAAGTGTCTTCGCCCGGCGTCGACCGCCCGCTGTTCACTGCTGAACAGTTCGAGCGCGCCATCGGCGAATCGGTCAAGGTCACCCTCAAGCTTCCGCAGGATGGCCGTCGTCGCCTGCAGGGCGAGATTCTCGCTGTGGATATCGAACAGGGCAACGTGACCTTCAAGGTCGACAATTCCCCGTTCACCGCCGACGTCGAGAATATCGACAAGGCACGCATCATGCCGGACTGGGCCGCCCTCGGCCTGGCTCCGACCAAACCGACTGGCCCGGCACCCAAGCAGGGTGGCAAGGCGAACAAGAAACCATCCAACGAGCCGGCGGCTAAAAAGCCGCGCGCGGAGTGAGCCAATGAGCAAGGAACTTTTGCTGGTAGTGGATGCGGTCGCCAATGAAAAGGGCGTTCCGCGTGAAGTGATCTTCGATGCCATCGAGGCCGCATTGGCATCGGCAGCGAAGAAGCGCTATCCCGACGAAGAAGTGCTGGCCCGTGTGTCGATCGACCACAAGGACGGCAACTACGAAACCTTCCGCCGCTGGGAAGTGGTGGCCGATGACGTGGTCATGGAATCGCCGGACCGCCAGATCCGTTTGATGGACGCCATCGACGAAGCCGATGACGTTGAAGTTGGCGACTACATCGAAACGCAGATCGAAAACCCGGACTTCGGCCGTATCGCGGCCCAGGCCGCCAAGCAGGTCATTGTCCAGCGCGTGCGCGAAGCCGAGCGCCAGCAGGTGGTGGATGCGTGGAAGGACCGTGTGGGCGAGCTGGTCACCGGTGTGGTCAAGCGCGCCGAGCGCGGCAACATCTATGTGGACCTGGGCGGCAACGCCGAAGCCTTCATTCCGAAGGACAAGGGGATTCCGCGTGACGTGCTGCGCGCCGGCGACCGCGTGCGCGGTTACCTGGCCGAAGTCCGCTCGGAGCCGCGTGGCCCGCAGCTGTTCATCAGCCGCGCCGCCCCGGAATTCATGATCGAACTGTTCAAGCTCGAAGTGCCGGAAGTCGGCCAGGGCCTGGTCGAGATCAAGGCCTGTGCACGTGATCCGGGCGACCGCGCCAAGATCGCCGTGCTGGCCCACGATTCGCGTACCGATCCGATCGGTGCCTGCATCGGCATGCGCGGTTCGCGCGTGCAGGCCGTGTCCAACGAGCTCAATGGCGAGCGCGTGGACATCGTGCTGTGGAACGAGAACCCGGCCAACTTCGTCATCAACGCGATGGCGCCGGCCGAAGTGCAGTCCATCATCGTTGATGAGGAAAAGCACTCGATGGACCTGGCCGTGGCGGAAGAGCGCCTGGCCCAGGCGATCGGCAAGGGCGGCCAGAACGTGCGTCTTGCCAGCCGCCTGACCGGTTGGCAGCTCAATGTGATGACCCAGGACCAGGTGACCGCCAAGTCCGAGGCAGAGCAGGGCGTTGCCCGTCAGTTGTTCATGGACAAGCTGGAAGTGGATGAAGAAATCGCCGCCATCCTGGTGACCGAAGGCTTCAACACCGTGGAAGAAATCGCCTACGTCCCGGTCGGCGAACTGCTGGCCGTGGAAGGCTTCGACGAAGACATCGTCGAAGAGCTGCGTGCCCGTGCCCGCGACGCGCTGCTCAACGAAGCGCTGGCGGTGGAAGAAGGTCTGGAAGACGGCTCGCCGTCCGAAGACCTGCTCGCCCTGGAAGGCATGGACGAGGCAACTGCCTACGCCCTGGCCGGTCATGGCGTGCGTACCAGTGAGGACCTGTCGGACCTGGCCGCCGACGAGATCCTCGAGTTCGGTATCGAGGACCTGGACCAGGAGCGCGCCGCCGCCCTGATCCTGGCCGCCCGAGCCGAGGAGATCGCCCGCCTGGAGCGCGGCGAATGAGCCAGCGATGAACAGTGCCCTGACCCGCTCAGGGCTTAGACTCCGCGCTGCCTTCGCACGTTTCGAGGGAGCGCCAACCAGATCATAGGATCCGAATGTCGCAGCAAACCACCATCCGCAAGCTTGCCGAACTGGTCAACACCCCGGTCGATAAACTGCTTGTACAACTTGCCGAAGCCGGCATGAAGTTCAGCGGTCCCGACCAGGTCGTGACCAGCACCGAGAAGGTGAAGCTCCTGGGCTTCCTTCGTCGTTCGCACGGCAAGACCGAGCAGCCCGTCGAGAGCACCGACGACGCCGCCAAGAAGATCACCCTCAACCGTCGCAAGTTGCAGGAAGTGACCGTCAGCGCCGGCCGCAGCAAGACCACTGTCAACGTGGAAGTGCGCCAGAAGCGCACCTACATGAAGGACGCCAGCGGCAAGCCGATGACGCCGGATGAGGAGCGCGCCGACATCCTGCGCAAGCTGGAGGAATCCCGCCAGCGCAATCTGGACGAGCAGCGCGCACTGGCCGAGAAGGACCGTGCGCGCGATGAAGAAATCGCCCGCAAGCGTCAGGAAGAAATCGACGCCAAGGAACGTGTCGAAACCGAGCGCAAGGCTGCCGAAGCGGCTGCCGAAGCGGCCAAGAACGCACCGCCGGCCCCGGTTGCCGCCAAGCCGGCTGCCGCCGCTGCCGATGCGCCGGCCCGTGCCGCACGCCCGTCGTCGCCGTCGGCTGCCCGCCCGGCACCGCGTTCGGACGACCGCAACTCGAACAACAACAACAACCGTCCGGGCGCCAAGCGCGACGACGATGGTGGCAACCGGTTCGCCGGTCAGCTGCATCTGTCGGCCGCCGATCGTGCCCGTCGCGGCAACAACAGCAACTCGCGTGGTCGTCCGACCGGGCGTGTGCAGCATGGTGGCCGTCGCGACAACAACCAGTCGCGCAGCGGTGGTGGTGCCCACGGTTTCGAACGTCCGACCGCACCGGTCGTGCGTGATGTGACCATCGGCGACACCGTGACCGTTGCCGACCTGGCCCAGAAGCTGGCCCTGAAGGGCGGCGATGTGGTCAAGGCGCTGTTCAAGATGGGCGTCATGGCGACCATCACCCAGACCATCGACCACGACACCGCCGCGCTGGTGACCGAAGAACTCGGCCACAACGTGATCCGTGCCAACACCAACGACGCCGAAGACGCGCTGCTGGCGCTGTCCGGTGGCAACCAGGGCGAGCCGGCGGCACGTCCGCCGGTGGTCACCATCATGGGCCACGTCGACCACGGCAAGACCTCGCTGCTGGATTACATCCGCCGCACCAAGGTCGCCACGGGCGAAGCCGGCGGCATCACCCAGCACATCGGTGCGTACCACGTTGAAACGCCCAAGGGCGTCATCAGCTTCCTGGATACCCCGGGCCACGCGGCGTTTACGTCCATGCGTGCCCGCGGTGCCAAGCTGACCGACATCGTGGTGCTGGTGGTGGCGGCCGACGACGGCGTCATGCCGCAGACCAAGGAAGCCATCCAGCACGCCCGTTCCGCTGGCGTGCCGCTGATCGTGGCGATCAACAAGATCGACAAGGCCGGCGCCGACCCGATGCGCGTGAAGAACGAACTGCTCGGCGAGCAGGTCGTGTCCGAAGACTTCGGTGGCGACATCCAGATGGTGGAGATCTCGGCCAAGGCTGGCCTGGGCATCGACGACCTGCTCGACGCGATTTCGGTCCAGGCCGAACTGCTCGAACTGAAGGCCGTGCCCGATGGCCGCGCCAGTGGCGTGGTCATCGAGTCCTCGCTGGACAAGGGCCGTGGCCCGATCGCCACCGTGCTGGTGCAGCAGGGTTCGCTGAAGAAGGGCGATTACCTGGTCTGCGGTATCCAGTACGGCCGCGTGCGCGCCCTGTTCGACGAAACCGGCAAGCAGCCCGACCAGGCTGGCCCGTCGATTCCGGTGCAGGTGCTGGGTCTGTCCGGCGTGCCGGATGCCGGCGACGACTTCGTGGTGGTTGAAGACGAGCGTCTGGCCAAGGACGTCGCGCAGCAGCGCGAAACCAAGCGCCGTGAATCGCGCCTGGTGCAGTCGGCCGGCAGCCGCATGGAAGACATCATGGCAACCCTGGGCAAGGGCGATGGCCAGCAGGTGCTGAACCTGGTGATCAAGGCCGACGTGCAGGGTTCGGTGCAGGCCCTGAGCCAGGCCCTGGTGGCGCTGTCCAACGAAGATATCCGCATCAACGTGATCCACTCCGGCGTGGGCGGCATCACCGAGTCCGACGCCAATTCGGCGGTTGCCTCCAAGGCCACCGTGATCGGCTTCAACGTGCGTGCGGATGCTTCGGCCCGTCGCATCATTGAATCCAACGGCGTGGACCTGCGTTACTTCTCGATCATCTATGACGTGATCGATCAGGTGAAGCAGGTGGCGTCCGGTCTGCTCGGCGTGGAAATCCGCGAAGAGATCATCGGTATCGCCCAGGTTCGCGATGTGTTCCGCAGCTCGAAGTTCGGTGCAGTCGCTGGCTGCATGATCATCGAAGGTACGGTCAAGCGCAGCAAGCCGATCCGCGTCCTGCGCGACAGCGTGGTGGTGTTCGAAGGCGAGCTGGAATCGCTGCGTCGCTTCAAGGAAAACGTCGACGAAGTGCGCAATGGTACCGAGTGCGGTATCGGCGTGAAGGCTTACAACGACGTCAAGCCGGGTGACCAGATCGAGTGCTTCGAGCGTATCGAAGTGCCGCGCACCCTGTAATGTTCCAGACCGGGCCGCCTCGTGCGGTCCGGTTCTTTCCGCTTATCGGCCTCACCTTTCAAAACGAGTCTGCCTACCGTGCCAAAGACCTTCCATCGAACCGACCGTGTTTCCGCCCAGATCCGCCGTGAACTGGGAACGCTCGTGCACCACGCGGTGCGTGTACACGGTTTGCCTTCGGTGAGCGTCTCCGACGTGGAAATCACCCGTGACATGGCCCATGCCAAGATTTTCGTCACCGCGCTGATGCCCGAACGTTCGGTCGAGGCGATGAAGGGCCTGAAGGAACTGGCCTGGGAGCTGCGTATGGAACTGGCGCGGGCGATGAAGCTGCGCCACGTGCCCGAACTTCACTTCCACTACGATGATTCGGTGGACCGTGGCGAGCGCATCGACAACATCCTGCGCGACCTGCCCGATACGCTGGCGGCCGAGAAGAGCCGCGAGCCGGAAGGCGACGCCGAGGATGGCGACGCGGACGAAAGCGGGAAGAAACCCGATTGATGGACCAACAGCCCGCAAGGGCTGTTGTCTTATGGGGCGGTGCCCAGGTCGGCAAGCGACCGCACCGTTGAACGCCGGCAATGCCGGCAGCGCCGTTTGGCGCCGAGCGAAACCACGACATGGCCTCACGAATCATCTTCCGTCGCCTGGACGGCATCCTGCTGCTGGACAAGCCGACCGGCATGAGTTCCAACGCCGCCCTGCAGATTGCGCGGCGGCTTTACCGTGCCGAAAAGGGCGGCCACACCGGCAGCCTGGATCCACTGGCCACCGGCCTGCTGCCGCTGTGCTTTGGCGAAGCCACCAAGATCGCCGGGCTGCTGCTGGGGGCAGCCAAGGCCTATGACGCCGAGGTGGTGCTGGGCCAGACCACCGATACCGACGATTCGGACGGCACCCTGCTGCGCGAGCGACCGGTGCCGCTGATCAGTGCACAGGCCCTGGAAGCGGCCCTGGCACCGTTGAAGGGCCGCATCCTGCAGCGTGCGCCGATCTATTCGGCGCTCAAGCAGGGCGGCGAGCCGCTGTACCTGAAGGCACGCCGGGGCGAGGTCATCGAGGCGCCCGAGCGCCAGGTGGAGGTGCATGCCATCGAGGTGCTGGAGCAGCAGCCCACCCGCCTGCGCCTGCGCGTGACCTGCGGTTCAGGCACCTACATCCGCAGCCTGGCCCGCGACCTGGGCGAAACGTTGGGCTGCGGTGCCCATATCGCCGGCCTGCGCCGGCTGTGGGTGGACCCGTTCCGCGACGCGCCGATGGTCAGCCTGGACACCCTGCGGGCGTTGGTGGAGCAGGGTGGGGAGGCGGCCATCGAGGCGCTGATGCTGCCCCTGGACGCTGGACTGGCCCACTATCCACGGGTGACCCTGGATGCTGAACAGACCCGGCGCTTCTGCATGGGCCAGCGTCTGCGCGATCCTGACTGGGCGCAGGGCGGGGTGGTGGTGTATGGCCCGGACGCGGCCATCCAGGGCCTTGGCCAGGTCGACGAAGCCGGCCTGCTGGCGCCGCAACGGCGTTTCAACCTGGCCGGACCGGCCTGATCCGCACGCAGCCGGTCCTTGTCCCGGGCGCCTGCGCCCGTTACAATTTCGCGGCCTTTTCAGGCTTCCCGCGTTCTGCGGGTTCATCCTTTCGTTCACGGCGAGTCACGCGGTACGTCAATGGGACGTTTCTGCGGGCCACGCATCCAAGAGAAAATAAAATGTCGATCGACACCCAGAAGGTTATTGAAGACAACAAGCGCAGCGGCGCCGACACCGGTTCCCCGGAAGTCCAGGTGGCCCTGCTGACCGCCCGCATCGAACTGCTGACCGGCCACTTCAAGACCCACAAGAAGGATCACCACAGCCGTCGTGGTCTGCTGCAGATGGTCAACCGTCGCCGCAGCCTGCTTGACTACCTCAAGAAGAAAGACGTTGTGCGCTACAAGGCCCTGATCGAAAAGCTTGGCCTGCGTCGCTAAGCAGACACCCCGACCGCGGCGCAGGAATGCGCCGCGGTTTTGTTTTGGCAGTACCGCAATAAACGCCTGGGCCGGACAACCGGTCACCCGTCGGCGGCAAGGGTCGCCCGCGGTCCATTCGAAGACAGCATCATCCCAAGGACATCCCCCGTGGCAAAAATCACCAAAACCTTCCAGTACGGCAAGCACACCGTCACGCTTGAAACCGGCGAAATCGCCCGTCAGGCCGGTGGCGCCGTCATCGTCAAGTTCGACGACACCGTGCTGCTGGTCTCCGCCGTGGCTGCCAAGAGCGCGCGTGAGGGCCAGGACTTCTTCCCGCTGACCTGTGACTATCAGGAGAAGTTCTACGCCGGTGGCCGTATTCCGGGTGGCTTCTTCAAGCGCGAAGGCCGCGCGACCGAAAAAGAGACGCTGATTTCGCGCCTGATCGATCGCCCGATCCGTCCGCTGTTCCCGGAAGACTACAAGAACGAAGTTCAGATCATCGCCACGGTGATGTCGCTGAACCCGGACATCGACGGCGACATCGCCGCGCTGATCGGCGCCTCGGCTGCTCTGTCGCTGGCCGGTACCCCGTTCAAGGGTCCGATCGCCGCTGCCAAGGTGGGTTACAAGAACGGTGAGTACATCCTCAACCCGACCGTGACCGAACTGAAGGATTCGGAGCTGGAACTGGTTGTGGCCGGTACCGCCAACGCCGTGCTGATGGTGGAATCCGAAGCCGCGCTGCTGTCTGAAGACGTGATGCTGGGCGCTGTGACCTTCGGTCACCGCGAAATGCAGAAGGTCATCCTGGCGATCAACGAGCTGGTCGTGGAAGCCGGCACCAAGCCGTCGACCTGGGAAGCTCCGGCCAAGAACGACGTGCTGATCAGCGCCCTGCAGGAAGCCATCGGCCCGCGCCTGGGCGAAGCCTTCCAGGTGCGCGACAAGCTGCAGCGCCGTGACGCCATCTCGGCGATCAAGAAGGACGTGGTCGAGTCGCTGGCTGGCCGTGTGGCCGCCGAAGGCTGGGCCCCGGCCGAGCTGTCGAAGGAATTCGGCGAGCTGGAATACAGCACCATGCGCAACTCGGTGCTGGACACCAAGGTTCGCATCGACGGCCGTGCGCTGGACACCGTCCGCCCGATCGCCGTGAAGACCGGCATCCTGCCGCGTACCCACGGTTCCTCGCTGTTCACCCGCGGTGAAACCCAGGCCATCGTGACCATCACGCTGGGCACCGCCCGCGACGGTCAGGTCATCGACGCCGTGTCCGGTGAGTACAAGGACAACTTCCTGTTCCATTACAACTTCCCGCCCTACTCGGTCGGTGAGACCGGTCGCATGATGGGCCCGAAGCGTCGCGAAATCGGCCACGGCCGCCTCGCCAAGCGCGGCGTGCTGGCGGTGATGCCGTCGCTGGAATCCTTCCCGTACACCATCCGCGTGGTGTCGGAAATCACCGAATCCAACGGCTCCTCGTCGATGGCCTCGGTCTGCGGTTCGTCGCTGGCCCTGATGGACGCCGGCGTGCCGGTCAAGTCGCCGGTGGCCGGTATCGCCATGGGTCTGGTCAAGGAAGGCGAGCGCTTCGTCGTCCTGTCCGACATCCTGGGTGACGAAGATCACCTGGGCGACATGGACTTCAAGGTGGCCGGTACCGCTGAGGGCATCTCCGCCCTGCAGATGGACATCAAGATCGAAGGCATCACCGAAGAGATCATGAAGCAGGCACTGCAGCAGGCCAAGGCTGGCCGTCTGCACATCCTGGGCGAAATGGCCCACGGCCTGACCGCGCCGCGCCAGGAGCTGTCGGACTACGCGCCGCGCCTGCTGACCATCAAGATCCACCCGGACAAGATCCGCGAAGTGATCGGCAAGGGTGGTTCGACCATCCAGGCCATCACCAAGGAAACCGGCACCCAGATCGACATCCAGGATGACGGCACCATCGTCATTGCCTCGGTCAATGCCATCGCTGCGCAGGCTGCCAAGGCCCGCATCGAGCAGATCACCTCCGACGTCGAGCCGGGCCGCATCTACGAAGGCAAGGTCGCCAAGATCATGGACTTCGGTGCGTTCGTCACGATCCTGCCGGGCAAGGATGGTCTGGTACACGTGTCGCAGATCTCCAGCGACCGCGTCGAGAAGGTCGGCGACGTGCTGAAGGAAGGCGATGTGGTCAAGGTCAAGGTGCTGGAAGTGGACAAGCAGGGCCGTATCCGCCTGTCGATGAAGGCCGTCGAAGAAGGCGAAGGCGCAGTTGCAGAGTAATCGGCACTGCCGATGATGCTGTAGCGGAGGGCCGTGGGTCCTCACGCTGTCGAGCAGAATGAAAAAGCGGGCTTCGGCCCGCTTTTTCTTTGCCTGTCGATCCCGGTGCCGGGTCGACCGCACCCTCCACGCATGGCGTGGATCTACGGTGTTCGTTCTTCGGTGGGGTCGCGCCACCAGACCGTGCCGTCTTCGGGCGCGCTTTCCTCGCACGCCGGGCTCTCGATCGCATCGATGCTGCGCCCCGGCCCTGCGGCCACCCAGTTGGCCAGCAGGCGCTCCACCGCCGCCTTGCCCTGTGCGCCGATGCCCAGGGTGCGCTCGACCTGCCAGTCGTCGTTGCTGGCGGCGCCGTCATCGTGCGCGGTGTCCGCACTGTCCTGGTCGTGGGCCACGCCATAACTGCAGCGCAGGCACAACGACACGATCGATGCGGTCCAGTCTTCCACGTAACCGATGCCGGGCAACTCTGCTGCCTGCAGTTCGTCCAGGTCATCGGCCGACGGACAGCCGATGAAGACCACGAACGTGCGGTGGTCCGAGCGTTCCAGGATCTGCAAGGCGTTGAACACCGGTACCGTGCCATCGTCCAACGCGCGTTCGCCGGTCTTGGCACCGTCGTGCAGCACGATGTCGAACAGACGATGCCCGGTTTCCGGCAGCGGTACGTTCAACAGGCGCGCACGCACCACATCGATGCGCCGGGCAAACACGGTTTCACCGTGGCCCCAGGGATTGAGGCGGATGCTGACCATGCCGAAATCGTGTTCGATCGGGCCCTCGCCGTCGGGAACGACGATGCCGCATTGCGTCCATTGCCGGCGCGCTTGGGCCCAATCGCCCAGCGCGGTGGCCGCAATGCCGGCATTCCATGCGCTGCCTTCGTCGACGGTGGCGTGCAGCGCCTGCGCACGCAGGTTGTGCTGCAGGCAGGCGGGCCAGTCACGCAGGTACTTGTGGGCAAGGCCGCGCATGTAATGCAGGTAGGGCACCTCGGGCGCCAGTGCCGCCAGTTCGCCGAACAATGCACTGGCCTGCTGCAGTTGGCCGTCATCGAACGCCGCATAGGCGCGTGCCTGAAGTGCCGCCTGCGCATCGGTGTCCGCGGCGGTGTCGCGTGGATCGGAGGTGTCGGTCATGGGCGCAGGATAGGTGGAATCTGCGCTCACCTTACCCTGTCACCCTGGTGCGCAGCACTGCTGTGACTGGACAGGGCAGGCCTCGGCGCGATGTCGTCTGTGACGGTCTGTGACGCGTTGCTGGCGCCGACGTGCGCAGCGTGGCTGTCTGCAGGACCGATGTGCCGGACATTGCCCTGCAACGCCTGAAATGCAGTCGTCGCGCCCCGATCCATTTGCTAACGTGGCCCGGCCATCCACCCGGGAGATCCCATGTTCCGCCAGACCGTGATCGTTCTTGCCCTCCTTGCCGCCGGGGTGATGTCCACTGCCGCCGCCGCCGCCGAAGCGCTCCCCAGGGTGATCGGTGCGTACTACCCGGGCGGCTCGGCCGAACGCTATCCCATAGCCGGGATCCCAGCCGATACGCTCACCCACCTGTTCTACGCATTTGCCACGATCGAGCAGGGCAGGTGCGTGGTCGGTGCGCAGGCCGAGGCGCACTTCAAGGCGTTGGCCACGCTCAAGCGCGATCATCCGACGCTGCACACGCTGATCTCCATCGGCGGCTGGAACGCGGGCGGGTTTTCCGATGCCGCACGGGATGCCGGCAGTCGCAAGCGCTTTGTCCAATCCTGCGTCGCGCTGTTCTTCGACAGGCACCACGGCAGCTTCGATGGCGTGGACATCGACTGGGAATTTCCCGTGTACGGTGGCCCGCTGGAGATCACCGACCGTCCGCAGGACCGCCGCAACATGACCCTGCTGGTGCAGGAGTTCCGCCGCCAGCTGGACGTAGCCGGGAAGGCACGCAGCCAGCACCTGCTGCTGACCGCCGCACTGCCGGCCGGCCGCGTGCAGACCGACGGTGCCTACGATCCGGCGCGCAGCTACGAGTTGAAGGCGCTGGGCCAGGTGCTGGATTTCATCAACCTGATGAGCTACGACATGGGCACCGGTTTCTCCGCGGTGTCCACCTTCAACGCACCGCTGCGCGAAGTGCCCGCTGATCCGCTGGCCGCCGCGCAGCGCCGCTGGAACAACGTGGAAGGTGCCGTGGCGTACTACCAGCAGCACGGCGTACCGGCCAGCAAGCTGGTGCTGGGCGTGCCGTTCTATGGTCGCGGTTTCCGTGTCACCGGCGACGCCAATGACGGCCTTTACCAGCCTTATGGCGCACCGTTCGATGCCGGTGACTGGCGCCGCATCCGCAGCGAGTTCCTGGGCAAGCCGGGTTGGCAGCGGCACTGGCATCCCGTGGCGCAGAGCCCGTGGCTGTACAACCGGGCCGAACGGATCTTCATCAGCTACGAAGACCCCACCTCGATCGGGATTCGCGCTGATTTCGCCAAGTCGGCCGCACTGCGCGGCGTGTTCACCTGGGAGCTGACCGGCGACGATGCCCAGGGCAGCCTGCTGCAGGCGATGGCCAGGCCGTTCCTGCCTTAGTCCAGGTAGTGCGATACCTCGATCAGGTTGCCATCGGGGTCGCGGACGTACACCGACAGGATCGGCCCGGTGGCCCCGGTGCGCTGCACCGGGCCATCCTCCACCGCCACGCCCTGCGCCTGCAGGTGGGCGAGGATCTCGTCCATACGGGCATGGGTGATCAGGCACAGGTCCGCGGCACCGGGCATGGGACGCAGCGCCTTGGGGTCGAACTCGCGGCCGGCCGCATGCAGGTTGATCTTCTGCAGCCCGAAACGCAGCGCGGTGCGCCCGGCGCCGAAGGTCTCCACTGCCATGCCCAGTACGCGCTGGTAGAAATCGCAGGTGATGTCGATATCGGCCACGGTCAGTACCAGATGGTCGAGTCGGTCGATATGCAGGTCGCTCATGGCGGTGCGGCAGTCCGGCGGAGGGGGGAACACCACGGTAAGCCTGCTGGTGGCCAGGTGCAGTGACGGCGCGCGGTGTCCTATGCTTGGCGGCATGAATACCCTCCGCTTGCTGGATCTGCACATCGACCGCGCCCGGCAGCAGGTGCGTCGCGGCGATGCGATCCTGCCCGTGGGTGGCCTCAGCTGGCGTCTGTTGGACTGCCTGCTGGAGCACGGCAGCGAGGTCGTGGATTTCGATACGTTGGCGCAACAGGTGTGGGCTCCGGCGGTGGTCGGCGAGGATGCGATCAGCCAGCGGGTGAAGCTGCTCCGGCAGGCGCTCGGGGATGACAGCCGCCGGCCGCGATACGTGCGTTCGGTGCGCGGCCGTGGGTATCAGTTGTGCGCACCACTGCAGCCGGAGGACGACGAGCCGGTTGCCCCCGGCGCGCCCGCCAGGCGAACGCGATGGGGCTGGCTGGCTGGCGCCGCCGCGCTGACCCTCGCCGCTGGCGCGGCCGTGGTGGCCTGGCCCGAGGATGGTCCGCGTTCGCCGGCCGCGCCGCTGCTGCAGCGTGCCGCGCACTACGCCGGAATTGGTCAGGCCAGCAACAACCAGCGCGCCATCGTGTTGTACCGCCAGGCGTTGCAGGTGGACCCGGAGTCGCTCCCGGCCCGGCGGGGGCTGGCGCGTGCGCTGGCGGCGCAGTCGTGTCTGTTCAACGGCGCGCGCAGCGACGCCGAGGAAGCACTGGCGCTGGCCGGGCAGGTACTGCGGGCGACACCGGATGATGCAGCCGCTTTTGCCGTGCGCGGCTACGCCTACGATTGCCTGGGGGCGATGGCACCGGCCATTGCCGACTATGAGCAAGCGCTGCAGCGCGACCCGGACGATGAGCGCACGCGTGCCTCGCTGGCCTACCTGCATCAGGAACAGGGCCACCTGGCCCAGGCCCTGCAGGCCAACCTGGGGTTGCGCGCGCCCGAGCGCATCCGTTTCCTTGATGTGCAGGTCGCGCGGGAACTGGAGCTGCTCGGCTTCACCGACGCCGCCGCCCGCCGCCATGCGCGCAACTTCCAGCTGTATCCAGACAATGTGTTCGCCAACATCGCCTGGCCGCGCATCCTGCTGGCGATGGGCGAACAGGACAAGGCGCAGGCCGCGCTGGACCTGGCCCTCGCGCGCGGTACCCCGCACCCTGCGTTGTTGCAGCTGCAGGGTGAAATGTACCTGGCCAAGGGCGACCGCGTGGCTGCGGCGCAGGCGTTCGAGCACAGCCGCCAGTTGCGCCCGCAGCAATCGATGGCGCAGACGCTGGCCGGGTTGCATGCCGACCCGGGGCCCACGGCTGCATGGATCGCCGCGCGCCTGGCGACCCAGCAGGAGCAGGCCGACGGTTGGTCCGACGGTGCGCTGGAAGGGGCGCTGCTGCACCAGGCGCAGGGCGATGCCGGTGCGGCCGTGGCCGACCTGCATCGCGCCGTCGATGCCGGCTTCCGGGATGCCGCCTGGCTGCGTGCCACGCCCTTGTTCGCCCCGTTGCACGGTGCGACGGGGTGGCCAGCGCTGCTGGCCAGGATCGATGCCGATGTCGCCGCGCAGCGCGCACAGGTGCTGGCGGCGGCATGGCGTCCAAACGACCTGGCCGGTCTCAGTGCAGCGCCGGCAGCAGGAACCCGGTGAGGATGCGGCGCGACTGCGGATGGGCGAAGCTGCGGTTGTAGGCACTGCTGGTGACCACCGCCACCAGCTTCTTCTGCGGAATGACGAACACGTAGTTGCCGCCATTGCCCGACATCGCCCAGACGGTCTGTTCTCGGCCGTCCACCTGCAGGGGGATGCCCCACCATTGGTAGCCGTAGTCACTGCCATCGTCGGTGCGCGCCTGGGCGCTGACCATCGCGGCGACATAGTCGGCCGGGATCAGTTGCTTGCCCTGCCAGCGGCCACCGGCCAGCACCAGCTCGCCCAGGCGGGCCAGGTCGCGGCTGCGGTAGCGCGTGCCACCGCCGCCCATGCCGATGCCCTCGGGCGAGCGGTTCCAGTGGCTGCGGGAAATGCCCAATGGGCGCTCCAGCGCCTGTGCGGCGTAGTCGGCCAACGGCATCTGCGTGGCGCGTTCCAGTACCGCGCCCAGTACGAATGAATCGGCGGTGCAGTAGGCATGCGCGCGCCCATGCGGGCTGGCTTCGGGCCGTGTCATCCACGGGGCAAAACCTTTGACCGGCAGCGACAGGGCGAAGTCCAGCCACTTCTCGGTGACGTACATGCGTTCTTCGTTGCCGGCCGAGAATGCATTCTGGTCGTCGCATTCCCACAGGCTGCTCATGGTGAGCAGGTCTTCCAGCGTGGTGCTGGCCAGGCGTGGGTCGACCGGGTGCCGCGCAGTGAAGGCCGGGAAGTAGTCATACACGCGGGCCTGCACGCCGGGCAGCCGACCCTCGCCGATCGCCGCCCCCACCAGCATCGACGTGACGCTCTTGCTGGCCGAGCGCACGTCATGCAGCGTGTCGGCCGTGGCGCCGTTGAAGTAGCGTTCGTAGGCCACGGTGCCGTCCACCAGCAACAGCACGCTGGTGACCTGCTTGATTTCATCGGTGGCGATGGCCGCTTCCAGGGCGTTGAGCCTGGCGGTGTCCAGCGCCGGCGTGGCGGCCTGGCCCGTACCGGGCAGGCAGGCGGCCAGGGCCACGATCAGGGCGGTGCAGCGGTGTAAACAGGGGTGCATGGTCGGACTCCTCGGGGTGAGGCCCGAGTACGCCATGACGGCCGCTGAAGTGCTGGAAGAACGCCTGAAGGTTTCTGAAAGCCCGCCGTGGCAAGGGTTGACGGTGTCTCAGTGCGGCTGCGGGCGCGCCCACACGCTGTTGGGGTCGCCATGCCGCGCACGCCGGCTGCTGGCGCGCGCCATCGCGGCAAACCCCACCGCCATCGCCAGCGCCACGCCATCCACCCAGAACAGCGGCCAATAGCCGTGCTGCGCGCTGGTCCACAGCCACAGCCCGCTCATGGCCCCATGCACCAGCGGGATCAGCGCGGTGACGATCGCGGCGGTCCACAGCAGCTCGCGTGCCGCCTGCCACGGCGCACGCAACGCCGCCCACCCGGCGCAGCCGCCCCAGACCAGGAAGCAGGTCCAGCGCATGCCTGTGTCGGCGTGGGCAGGGGCCAGGTGTTCCAGCACCTGCACGCCGACAAAGGCGGCCGAGATCGCCACGCACAGGCCAATGCAGACACCGACGGTGGCGCGCGCCATGTTGATCTGGGCGCGGCCCTGGGCCTGCTGGCGGCGCTTGCGCCGCGACTCGATCCACAACAGATTGCCCGAGTAGAACAGGAAGGCACCGCCCAGCCCCAGGGCGAAATACAGCCACGGCACCAGGCCATTGCCGAATTCACCGAAATGCAGGGCATAGGCCGCTGCCAGGGTGGCGTGGTTGGCATCGCGCCGGCCCGGCAGCTGGGTGTGCAGGACATCGCCGGTATTGGCATCCAGTGCCACCGCGCCCAGCGGACCCAGCGACACGCCGCCATCGCCGGTGATTTCGATCACCGCGTTGGCATCGCCGGCGTTGGCCAGCTTCAGGTAGGCCGGCTCGAAGCGCGCCTGGCCCTGGTCGTTGGCCACGGCGATGGCACGCGCATGCAGCATCGCCAGGCTGCCGGCACGCACCTGCTCGCCGGCGGGCGCGCGCACCGGCGCGGTATCCATCGCCGCAGGCAGCGCGGCCAGCAGCTTGCCGTCGTAGATCAGTGGGTTGAGCGCGGCCATCTGCAGGAATACCAGGCACAGCAGCGCGCCGGTCACCGCAAACAGCAGGTGGAAGGGCAGGCTGAGCACGCCGATCACGTTGTGCGCGTCCTGCCACATCTGCTTGAGGTTGCGGCCCGGGCGCAGGGCGAACAGATCGCCGACCAGTTTGGGCAGGTGGATGACCAGCCCGGACAGCAGCGCCAGCCCATACAGCAGGCTGACCACGCCCATCAGGTAAATGCCGGCCACCGGCAGGCCCAGGGTGTAGTGCAGTTCGTTGACCAGTTCGGCCAGCCCGGCCTGTGGCGGGGCAGGGCTGCCATCGAACTGATCGGCCCAGGCGAACAGCCAGGTGCCCTTGGCGTCCTGCCAGTAGGCTACCGATTGCGGCGTTTCGGCGCCCGGGAAGGTCATGCCAAGGTGCTGGCGTGCTTCGGGGTGCCGGGCCAACACGCCATCCAGCAGCCGCTGCGCATCGTCCAGGGTCTGTGCGGGCTGCTCCATCGCGTGCGGGGATTGCCACAACGGCAGGTCGTGGTGGAACACGGTGATCGCGCCGGCATAGAAGGCGACAAACAGCGCGAAGCCGGCCACCAGGCCAACCCAGGTGTGCAGCGTGGTGAAGGTGCGCAGGGTGAGCGAACGGAATTTCATCGGCAATCCTTTACTGCACCCATTGGGCGGCGCGCAGCAGCCACAACAGGGTAAAGCCGGCCAGTGCGCTGGCACCCAGCCACAGCCAGGCGCGCCGGCCGGTGCGGAAGGCGAAGGCCCACAGCGCGGCCAGCATCCAGAACGGGATGAAAGCGATCAGGCTCGGCACGATCGCGTGCTGCCACGGACCCGATGGCAGCCACGCCACCAGCCCCGCCGCGGCGGCGGCCACGAAGAACCCGGCGACCAGCCCGGCCAGCGCGCGTGCCCACATCAGGGGCGCACCGCGCGCTCGGGACGCGTCCAGGCGGCCAGGTAAGGCAGCACCAGTGCGGTGAGCATCCAGCCGGCCAGGGTCACGCACAGGCCGGTGGCCAGGCCCAGCTGCCCCATCCACAGCCACAACGAGGTGGCTGAGGCCACCCATCCGATCTGCCGGCCCAGGCGCCCGGCACGGCGCAGCCGCGGCCAGCGGCAGTGGGGGGAGGCGGCGTAGAAAGCCAGCGCCGAGAACGCAGAGGCCGCCCCGGCGACGCTGCAGTACAGCAAGGCAAGCGTGTTGCCGCTCAGCACGGGGCGCTCGGGGTAGGGACAGCGGAGGCCATGATGAATCCTTGGGAGAGGGCAGGGCCGCGCGTCGCACGGCCCGCTGCGCATGGTAATCATTGCGGTTTTGCACCGCCACAGCCGTGCGTTCAGGTGCTGCCGGGCGCACGGCCTGCGCAAATAACCGCGCGTTGGTTTAAGATCATCAAGGTATCCATCCAGGCAACAAGGTGGCCCGCGCCCCGCGCCGGTCCAGCGTGCGACATGAGCACTACCATCGCCCACCGCTGAACGCTCCCGATGGCCCCTTGCAGGCGCCTTCGTGGCGCTTTTTTTATGGCCGCCCGGCCAGGCGCCGCTGCCACCTTCCGACTCCGATTCCCCGGCCTGCGCTGCAGGCCCATCAGAAAAAGCCCAGTCATGATCGCGATCACGCTCCCCGACGGCAGCCGCCGTGAGTTCGAAAACCCCGTCAGTGTCATGGACGTCGCCCAGTCCATCGGTGCCGGCCTGGCCAAGGCCACCATCGCCGGTTCGGTCGACGGCGTGCTGGTCGATGCCAGCGACGTGATCGATCGCGATGCGACCCTGCGCATCATCACCGCCAAGGACGAGGAGGGGGTGGAAATCATCCGCCACTCCAGCGCCCACCTGGTCGGCCATGCGGTCAAGCAGCTGTACCCGGACGTCAAAATGGTGATCGGCCCGGTCATCGCCGAAGGCTTCTACTACGACATCTACTCCGAGCGCCCGTTCACGCCCGAGGACATGGCCGCCATCGAAAAGCGCATGGGCGAGCTGATCGCGCAGGACTACGACGTCATCAAGAAGGTCACCCCGCGCGCGGAGGTCATCGAGATCTTCAAGGCGCGTGGCGAAGACTACAAGCTGCGCCTGATCGAGGACATGTCCCCGGACATCCAGGCCATGGGCATGTACTACCACCAGGAATACGTGGACATGTGCCGCGGTCCGCACGTGCCTAACACGCGCTTCCTGAAGGCCTTCAAGCTGACCCGTATTTCCGGCGCGTACTGGCGCGGCGATGCCAAGAACGAGCAGCTGCAGCGCATCTACGGCACCGCCTGGGCCGACAAGAAGCAGCTTGAGGCCTACATCAAGCGCATCGAAGAAGCCGAAATGCGCGACCACCGCCGCATCGGCAAGCAGCAGGAACTGTTCCACCTGCAGGAAGAGGCCCCGGGCCTGGTGTTCTGGCACCCCAAGGGCTGGGCGCTGTGGCAGGTGGTCGAGCAGCACATGCGCCGCGTGTACCGCGACAGCGGCTACGGCGAAGTGCGCTGCCCGCAGATCCTGGACGTGTCGCTGTGGCAGAAGTCCGGCCACTGGGACAACTACCAGGAGAACATGTTCTTCACCGAATCGGAGAAGCGCACCTACGCGGTCAAGCCGATGAACTGCCCGGGCCACATCCAGGTGTTCAACCAGGGCCTGCACAGCTACCGCGATCTGCCGATCCGCTACGGCGAGTTCGGTTCGTGCCACCGCAACGAGCCGTCCGGCGCGCTGCACGGCATCCTGCGCGTGCGCGGTTTCACCCAGGACGACGGCCATGTGTTCTGCACCGAATCGCAGATCGAGGCCGAAGTGACCGCCTTCCACCAGCAGGCGCTGGCGGTGTACACCACCTTCGGTTTCGAGGACATCCAGATCAAGATCGCGCTGCGCCCGGAAAAGCGCCTGGGCGACGATGCCACCTGGGACAAGGCCGAAGGCGCGCTGCGCTCGGCGCTGGGCAGCTGTGGCGTGGAATGGCAGGAGCTGCCGGGCGAGGGCGCCTTCTACGGCCCGAAGATCGAGTACCACCTCAAGGACGCCATCGGCCGTACCTGGCAGCTGGGCACCATGCAGGTCGATTTCATGATGCCCGGCCGCCTGGGTGCCGAGTACGTGGATGAAAACAGCCAGAAGAAGCACCCGGTCATGCTGCACCGGGCCATCGTGGGCTCGATGGAGCGTTTCATCGGCATCCTGATCGAGCACCATGCCGGGTCCTTCCCGTCCTGGCTGGCTCCGACCCAGGTGGTGGTGGCCAATATCACCGACGCCCAGGCTGAATACGTAAGCGAAGTCCGGAAAACCCTTGCAGATCAAGGCTTCCGCGTAAACGCCGATTTGCGCAACGAGAAGATCGGTTATAAGATTCGCGAGCATACGCTGCAGCGGGTCCCGTACCTGCTGGTGGTTGGCGACCGTGAGAAGGAAAATGGCGCCGTGGCCGTGCGTACGCGCTCGGGCGAAGATCTGGGCAGCATGTCCGTCCAGGCCTTCATCGAGCGGTTGCAGGCAGAACAGTCCGTGTAAGAAAGTCCCGGCCCTGCGGATGATCCGCTCAGGGCCGGTTTGATTCCTCTGGGAGATTGCAATATCAGTACCCCTGACAACAAACAGAACCGCAAGAATCAGGAAATCCGGGTGCCGCGCGTCCGCGTGATCGGCAGCGACGGAGAAATGATTGGCGTGTTGACGCGTGACGAAGCGCTGTCGATGGCCGAAGACGAAGGTCTGGACCTGGTCGAGATTCAGCCGCAGGCTGATCCGCCGGTGTGCAAGATCATGGACTTCGGCAAGTTCAAGTTCGAAGCGCAGAAGAAGGCCAACGAGGCCAAGAAGAAGACCAAGCAGGTCGAGATCAAGGAAGTGAAGTTCCGCCCGGTCAC
>JAHREJ010000065.1 GCA_021733645.1 Bacillus subtilis subsp. subtilis
GCCGCGCAACGCGCGGCGGATCCTGCGGAAAGTCACGGTGCCGGATCGGAGAGCAGCTGACCAACGGTCAGCTCTACGCGGTTGTACGCGGCTGTGCGTTGGTCTGCCCCATCGACGACCTTCCGCCTGCGACGCCCCCGTAGAGCCGACCGTTGGTCGGCTGCCGCGCAATGCGCGGCGGATCCTGCGGAGAGTCACGGTGCCGGATCGGAGAGCAGCTGACCAACGGTCAGCTCTACGCGGTTGTACGCGGTTGTGCGCGCTGGTCTGCCCCATCGACGACCTTCCGCCTGCGACGCCCCGTAGAGCCGACCGTTGGTCGGCTGCCGCGCAATGCGCGGCGGATCCTGCGGAAAGTCACGGTGCCGGATCGGAGAGCAGCTGACCAACGGTCAGCTCTACGCGGTTGAGAGTCACGGTGCCGGATCGGAGAGCAGCTGACCAACGGTCAGCTCTACGTGGCGGGCAGGCCGCATCTGGCGATGTCAGGCGTCGGCGGTTTCTGCCACCGGGTAATCGGTGAACCCTTGCGCGCCGCCGCCGAAGAACGTCGGCTTGTCCGCCGCGTTCAGGGGCAGGCCCTGCTGCAGGCGTGCGGGCAGATCCGGGTTGGCGATGAACGGCCGTCCGAACGCGATCAGGTCGGCCCAGCCCCGGGCCAGCGCCTCTTCGGCACGTTCCACCGTGTACTTGCCCGCATAGATCAGCGTGCCCCGGTAGAGCATGCGCAGTGCTTCCTTGAACGCCACCGGCATCACCGGGGCATCGTCCCAGTCGGCCTCGGCGATGTGCAGGTAGCCCACGCCGATGCGGTCCAGCAGGTGCGCGGCCGCCAGATAGGTGGCCTGCGGGGTATCGTCCACCGCCCCCTGCAGCGTGGTCAGCGGCGCCAGGCGTACGCCAACGCGCTCGGCACCAATCGCTTCGGCCACCGCCTCGGTCACTTCGCGCAGGAAACGCAGCCGGTTGGGCAGCGACCCCCCGTAGCCATCGGTGCGCTGATTGGCCTGCGAATCGATGAACTGGTTGATCAGGTAGCCGTTGGCGCCGTGCAGTTCGATGCCATCGAACCCGGCGGCCATCGCGTTGCGTGCGGCCTGCGCGTAATCGCGCACGATGCCTGCAATTTCCTCGATGGCCAAGGCGCGCGGCATCGAGTGCTGCACCATCTCGCCTACCCCGGCCTGCGGCCCCCTGCCCTGCGGATCGACGAACACCTTGACCCCGTCAGCCTGCAGCGCCGAGGACGACACCGGCGCGGCCCCGTCCGGCTGCAACGCGGTGTGCGACACGCGGCCCACGTGCCACAACTGCGCCACGATGCGTCCACCGGCGGCGTGCACCGCATCGGTCACGCCGCGCCAGCCGGCGATCTGCGCGTCATCGTGGATGCCCGGGGTCCAGGCGTAGCCCTGGCCCTGCTGGCTGATCTGGGTACCTTCGCTGACGATCAGGCCGGCCGAGGCGCGCTGGGCGTAGTACGTGGCCATCTGTGCCGTGGCGACGTTGCCGTCGGCCGCGCGCGAGCGGGTCATCGGCGGCATCACGATGCGGTTGGGCAGGCTCAATGCGCCCAGGCGGTAGGGGGTGAACAACATGGAAATCCTTCAAGACAGGTCTGCCCGAAGGATGGGGGCTTGCCCCCCGGCACAACAGCGCCATCACGGCAAAACAGTTGTGCCGCCAGCGCAACGATCCGCCAACCGGCCAGCGCCGGCAGGCGCTGGCGGCCGCTCAGGCGCGCTGCGCGGCCAGCAGCGAATAGGCCGCACGCACCGTCTCATACCCGTAGGTACGTTCCAGCCGGCGCACGATGAAGTGGCCGCGCGCCATGTCCTGGTAGTAGTCGGTGAACATGGTGTTGAGCGTGGCCCCGGTCACTGCGCCGAGGATCGGCACGGCCTGCGCGGCGAACTTCTCGGTCACCACCACGCCAAAGCGCGCGGCCACCTTTTCCACGATCTTGGCCAGCCATTTGCCGGCCTCTTTCGGGGTCAGCCCGATCATCACCCCGCCACCACTGGCGGCACGCCCGGCCAGTTCGGCCGACAGGTGCCGCATCACTTCGGCAGTGAAACCGCGGGTGATGTAATACCCGGTCTCGCTGGCATCGTCGCTGTCGGCATTGCCGCCCAGCGCGAATACTTCCAGGCACGCGTGCCGGGTGTTGATGTCGCGCAGGTCGAAGCCTTCGCTGCGCGCCACATCGGCCACCGAGCGCATCATGATGGTGGTGGACACCGGCAGTTCGATGAACAGCGAGGTGAACCCGAAGGCGCCCCCGACTGCACCGCTGGTGGCGGCGGCCAGCTTGTGCCACCGCGTGGAGGCCGCCTTGCCCGGCGTGTTGTCCATGCTCCACAGCGCAGCCTGGGCCGATTTGAACAGCGCCGCCTCGACCGCGCCATGTATGCGGCGGGACACCACCCCGGGCAGCTTCTTCACCGCGAACTCTAGCGGCGAGCCGATCAGGTTGGCCATCTTGGCGGTGATCGTGGGCGATTCCAGCAGCGTGACGGCACGCTGCAGATCGGCCCAGTCCTGCGAGGTGGGCAGGATCTGCGCGTCCAGCGGAGGCGGGGTGCTCAGGGAGAGGCTGTTCATGGCCCGGATCATAGCGCCGGGTTGTTGAACGAAACGTGCGGTCAGGCCGGCAGGCCCGACAGCGCGCCCATGAACTGGCGGTAGTGGCGCAGCTCCTCGATGGAGTCGTGCACGTCACTCAGCGCGGTGTGGCTGGCGGTCTTGGTCAGCCCGGCGGCCACGCCCGGGGCCCAGCGCCGGGCCAGCTCCTTGACCGTGGACACATCCAGGTTGCGGTAGTGGAAGTATTTCTCCAGCCGCGGCATCTCACGGTGCAGGAAACGGCGGTCCTGGCAGATCGAGTTGCCGCACATCGGCGAGGCGCCGGCCTTGATCCACTGCGCCAGGAAGTTCACCGTCTGCGCTTCGGCCTGGCCCAGGGTCACCTGGCTGTCGATCACGCGCTGCCACAGGCCCGAGCGCCGGTGCTGGTTGCGGTTCCACTCGTCCATCGCCTCCAGGCGCTCCACCGGCTGGTGGATGGCCAGCTCGGGGCCTTCGGCCAATACGTTCAACTGCGCATCGGTGACCACCGTGGCGATCTCGATGATGGCGTCGTTATCGGTATCCAGACCGGTCATTTCCAGGTCGATCCAGATCAGTCGTTCGCCTTCTGCGCCGTTGTCAGCCATGTCTACGCCTTGTGCAAGGGACGGCGCCACAGCGCCGGCCGGGATGGGAATGGCCGCCATGATACCGCTGCGGCGTCGTTGCCCGGTCGCGACGCGCCCGCACCTACTCAAGCAGCAACGGCGGCTTGCCGCGCTTGGCGCGGAAGTAGTTGGTCAAGCGCGTACTGGCTTCCTTGGCCAGCACACCGCCGTGGATGTCCACCCGATGGTTGTGCCGCGCATCACCGAGCAGATCGAACACGCTCCCGCACGCGCCGGTCTTGGGATCGCTGGCGGCATAGACCACGCGCGCGACCCGCGCATGCACGACCGCCATCGCACACATCGCACACGGCTCCAGGGTCACATACAAGGTGCTGCCGACCAGGCGGTGGTTGCCGATCGCCCGCCCGGCCTGGCGCATGGCCACGATCTCGGCATGTGCGCTGGGGTCGTGGTCGGCGATGTTGAGATTCCAGCCTTCGCCCAGCACCGTGCCATCGGCGCCGATCAGCAGCGCGCCGACCGGAATCTCGTTGAACTCGCGCTCGGCCCGCGCGGCCAATGCCAGCGCATGCCGCATCCAGTGTTCGTCCTGGTCGTGCACCGGCACGCCCAGCGGCGGCGGCTTGGGCAGGTACTCAACCAAGGCCGTTGGCCTTGCGCACGAACGCCTCGAACGCGGCCAGCGTGGCCTCGCTGACATGGTGCTCGATGCCCTCGGCATCGCGCCGGGCCGAATCGGCGTCCACGCCCAGCGCCAGCAAAAAACGCTCCACGGTCTGGTGGCGCGCCCGCATCTCTACCGCCAGCGCCTCGCCGGCGGGGGTCAGAAACACCCCCCGATACGGCCGCTGCACTGCCCAGCCTTCCTTGACCAGGCGCTTGAGCGCCTTGGCCACGGTCGGCTGCGCCACGCCCAGGCGGGTAGCGATATCCACCTGGCGGGCCTCGCGGCCATCGGCGATCAGGTCGGCGATGAGCTCCACATAATCTTCCACCAGCTCCGAGCGGCGCGCCTCGCGCACCTGCACGAAGCCCTCCGCATGCGCTTCGGCGGCAAGCAGGGGCGATTTCCTGGATGAGGAGGCTGGCGGCATGGGCGCGCGAATCCAAGGCGGCCGACAACGGCAATGGCGCCATTCTACGCGCTGGGCTGCCCTCCAGTTGTACGTCGGGACGTTAGCGGTCGCCGCGCCATGACCGATGGCCGGATCACCCGATCAGCCCGGTGCGATAATACGGCGGTCCTCGTTTTGTCCGAGCTTGCCGCCATGACCGATCTTGCCCCCCTGCCCAGCCTGCCGCTCGGTCATTACCGCCATTTCAAGGGCGGCAACTACGAAGTGCTCGGGGTGGTTCGCCACAGTGAAACACTGGAAGCGCTGGTGCTGTATCGGCCGCTGGATTCGGCGATCGGCCTCTGGGTACGCCCGTACGCCATGTTCGTTGCCGAGGTGGAGGTAGACGGGCAATCGCAGCGACGCTTTGCACCGGTCGCCTGATGACCGTGCCGGCATCGTCTGCCATCGCAGGGATGGTCGGCTGCCGTTAGTGCCCGGCCATGCTCAATGCCTGGATCCGCTGCGCGGTGTCGTGCAGGGCCGATGACGGCGCTGCGGTGGCAGCGATGCGGGCCGCCTGTTCGGCCACCGCCGACAAGGCCGCACGGATGGTCTGCGGGGTCTGGTCGTCGATCACGTGCGAGGCGTCTTCCAGATCCAGTTGTGCACCGATCCACGCCGCCAGCACTTCAAAGCACGTCACGCTGACAGCATCCAACTGCGAGGGATTGGGGTCGAGCGCGCACAACGTGCCGAACAGGCTGCCATCGCGGCGCAGCATCGGCACCGACAGGTAACTCTCAAACCCATACATCGCCGGGGTGGGATGGGTGGAGAACATCGGGTGGATGCTGGCCTGGTCGAACTGCACCGTGCGATGGTGCTGGCGGATTTCATCGCAGATGGTGGTTTCCAGCACCAGATCCTGCCCCGGCTGCAGGCCGAAACCGAGCAGGTCATGCACGGCACAGGCCGTCCAGCGCTCGGCAGTCACCCGCGCCACCGCAACAAACCGCATGCCGGTCAAGCGGCTGGCCAATGCCAGCAGGGCGGGCAGCGCCGGCAAGGCCAGCAAGGCAGCGACATCGTCGGTGCGCGGATCGTGCGAGACGAGCATCGGCGCCGACGGCGGCCCCACCCACCTGCCCTCGTCGCCGACAACGTCCAGCGCGGCCATGCGCGCCGCCAGCACCTTGGCGGTCACCCGGTCGAACAATTCCCGCACCGCCGCCGACAACCCACGCCCATCACGGATATCGCCAACGAAGTGGATGCCCTGGCCGACCAGGCGCAGTTGCTCCACCCCATGATCCAGCCGCAACGCCGGCCAGGCCAGGCGATCCAGGGTGCGCATCCAGTCATCGCCCGGGGTGGCATCCAGCAATGCGCTGACGATCACCCGTGCAGGTGCAGGCCCATCGTGCAGGCCGGGCAGATCAAAGCCGACCACGCTGGGAAAACCGGAGCCTGTCAACATCGTGTTCCTTGGCAGGGCGGCAGTGCCACCCTTGGCTGTCGTGCCCGCCGTATCGGGGTCACCAGACGCAAGTGTCGCATGATCTTGCGAGACAGCCTGTGATCAGTTGCACGTCGGGCCGCCGTCAGTGGCGTTTCACGCCCGCACGCATCACAGCATCCCATCGGCCGGGGCCGCGATGCCGGGCAATGCTGCGCCGCAGCAGTACACTAGGCACCTCCCTGATTCCACTGCGTTGCATGAGCCCTTCCATTGCCCCCTTGGCGTCGCGCCTGTCCCCGCGCGAGCGCACCTTCATCCTGCTGGCCCTGTCGCTGGGGGGTTTTGCCATCGGCACCAGCGAGTTCGCCAGCATGGGCCTGATGCTGGAAATCAGCCGCGGCCTGTCGATCAGCGAAACCCAGGTCGGCCACCTGATCAGCGCCTATGCCATCGGCGTGGTGGTGGGCGCGCCGATACTGGCCTTTGCCGGCGCAGGCTACGCGCGCCGCAGCCTGTTGCTGGCGCTGATGGGCTTCTACGCAGTAGGCAACCTGGCCAGCGCGCTGGCGCCCAACTACAGCACGATGCTGGCGGCGCGGTTCGTCGCCGGCCTGCCGCACGGCGCCTATTTCGGCGTGGCGATGCTGGTGGCGGCGGCCATCAGTCCGCCGGCGCAGCGCGGCGCGGCCATGTCCAAGGTGCTGTTGGGCCTGTCGGTGGCCATCCTGGTGGGCAATCCGCTCACCACCTGGCTGGGCCAGCAGGTGAGCTGGCGCACCGCGTTCGCCCTGGTCAGTGTCCTGGCCATCGCCACGGTGGCGATGATCGCGCGCTTCCTGCTGCCCGACCCCGACGAGGTACGCACCTCGCCGATGCGCGAACTGCGCGCCTTCAACCGTACCCAGGTGTGGCTGGCACTGGCGATCGGTTCGGTCGGGTTTGCCGGCATGTTCTGTGTCTTCACCTATCTCGCCCCGACCCTGGTCCAGGTCACCGGCCTGGCCGAGTCGTGGATGCCGCTGGCCGTGGGCATCTTCGGCATCGGCGCGATCATCGGCAACGTGGCCGGCGGCTGGCTGGTGGATCGCTTCCATTTCCGCGCCGCCGCCCTGGTGCTGGTGTGGTCGATCGCAGTGCTGCTGGCTTACCCGTGGGCAGCGCAGTCGGTGTGGAGCATCTTCCCGATGATCATCGCGGTAGGCACGATGGGTGCGCTGGCCGCGGTGCTGCAGACCCGTTTGATGGATGTGGCCGGCGAAGCACAGACCCTGGCCGCCGCCTCCAACCATGCCGCGTTCAATACCGCCAACGCGCTGGGCCCGTGGTTCGGCGGCATGGCGATCGGGGCCGGTTTCAGCCCGGCCACCACCGGCTATGTCGGCGCCGCAACCGCGCTGGGCGGCCTGTTGCTGTGGGGCGTGGCGATGCTGGTGGAACGGCAGTCGCGGGCGGCGCAACCAGCGGCGTGCGAATCCTGAGGCAGGGCCCGCCGTGCGGGCATTGGCCGTAGCACGGCAACGGTGTTGTCCTGGGAACCCGGCGCGGACGTGCCGGGTTTTTTCTATCATGGGCGTCTGACCCACCCGCCGTGCCGCTCCTGTGCGCCGGCCGCCTTCTGGAAACACGGATGACGCAGTACTGGACCCCTTCGCCCTGGGGTCGCCGTTTCACGCGCTGCCCGCAGTGGCAACTGCGCCTGGTCGGCGCGCACCTTGAACTTGCGGTCGATGACCGTGTCTTTCCCGTGCCGATCACCGCTCCGACATCGCTGTCGCTGCGGCGCGGCCTGCTGTGGACGCGCTTGACGCTGTTTCCCGGCCAACCCGACGCACTCACGCTGGATGGGCTGCCCAACGCACAGGCACGTGCGCTGCGCACCGCGGTGCAGGCACTCGAACTGGACCGGGCGCAGGATCAACGCCTGCTGGACACCGACGCATCGCTGGGGGCCATCGGTCAGTGGCTGGCCCAGGCCGATGCCGCGCTCGACCACGCCGATGCGCAGCGCCGCTGGTTCACCCACGAGCAGCAACAGGCACTGCTGCTCCAGCGCCCCGCTCTGCCGATGACGATGGACGCGCTGTGGGCGGTGTTCGACGATCCACTGCTGCGGGCGCAGTTGCATGGCGAACCATCGCGGATCGAATCCGAGCTCACCCGTTACAGCGATGACTGGCTTGCCCGCTGGCAAACGCGCAACGAAGCGCACCTGCAGCGCGAACTGCAACACAGCGCCCCCCTGCTCGACATCGTGGAGGGACAGCCACTCAGCCTGGAGCAGCGCCGTGCGGTGGTGTGCTTCGACAACCGGGTGCAGCTGGTGGCGGCGGCCGGCTCCGGCAAGACCTCCACGATGGTGGCCAAGGCCGCCTATGCGATTGATCGCGGCCTGGTGGCACCGGAGCGCATTGTCATGCTTGCCTTCAACAAGGAGGCCGCCACCGAACTGCAGCAGCGCAGCGACGCGGCCCTGCAGCGGCTGGGCATGCCCGCGGTGCGCGTGGAAGCCCGCACCTTCCACGCGCTGGGCCGGCAGATCATCGCCCAGGCCAGCGGCCGCATGCCCGAGGTTCCCGATTGGGCGGTAGATGCCACCCGGGGTTTCCACGTGCTTGCCGAACAGGTCGACAACCTGAAAGACCGCTCGCTGGCCTTCCGCACCCAGTGGGACCTGTTCCGGCTGGTGTTCGGCCGCGACCTGCCGGTGAAGGGCGACGCCGCGGCCGATGGCTGGGACGCCGACGGCAGGCACTACATGCAGACGCTCAAGGGCGAGCGCGTGCACAACATCGAAGCCTGCGTGATTGCCGACTGGCTGTTCTACAACGGCGTGGAGTACGCGTACGAGCGGCACGGCGCACTGGACCGGGCCACCGACCAGTACCGCCAGCGCAGGCCGGGTTTCCATTTTCCCAGCGTCGGCCTGCACCACGAGCACCTCGCCGCCGACGCCCCCGCCCAGGCGCCCGCACGAGGCGACTCCGACCTCATCCAGACCACCTCGCAGCAGCTGCGCAGTGGTGCCTTGTTCACCGAGCTGGGCAAGGCATTGGCGCACCGCGGGATCGGGCTCGACCCCAATCCCGACCGTGAACTGCCCGACGGTGGTGCCACCCCGATGCCCGATGCCGAGCTCATCGCCCTGGTCCGCACCTTCATCAGCCATGCCAAGAGCAACGGGCTGTCGGTGGCGGACATGGCCGCGCGCCTGCAGGCCATGCCCGAGGACCAGTTCAAGCATCGGCATCGGCTGTTCCTGCATCTGGCCACACCGCTCCTGCAGGCGTGGGACGACGCACTGGCGGCCGAGCATGCGATCGATTTCGAAGACATGCTCAACCAGGCTGCCGAGCACCTTGAACAAGGCCGCTACAGCGCGCCGTTCGAACTGGTGCTGGCCGACGAATTCCAGGATGCCTCCCGCGCCCGGGCACGCCTGTGCCGGGCGCTGGTACAGGCCCCGGGCCGGCACTTGTTCGCCGTGGGCGATGACTGGCAGTCGATCAACCGCTTCGCCGGGGCCGACGTATCGGTGATGACAGGTTTCGTGGCGTGGTTCGGGCATGGCCAGGTGTTGAAGCTGGAGCAGACATTCCGCTGCCCGCAGCGGTTGTGCGATGTATCCAGCCACTTCATTTCCAGGAACCCGGCGCAGATCCGCAAGCAGGTGCAATCGCAGACACCCGCGCAGGGACCGGTGCTGCAGGCCTTCCAGGTGGACAGCCGCGACCAGCTGCGCGATGCGGTGGGCCAGTACCTGCAGCAACTGCAGCAGCAACTCCTGCGCGGTGAGCGCGCGCCTGGCCGCGACGGCAAGCTGTCGGTTTTCGTGCTGGGACGCTACAACGCCGACCGTGGGTTCGTGCCGCCGGACTGGCAGGCCCGCTTTGGCCAGCAGCTCGACGTGCGCTTCCTCACCGCACACCGGGCCAAGGGTGCCGAGGCCGACGTGGTGATCCTGCCGGCGATGCTTGCGCGCAGTTTCCCCGGCACCCGTGCCGATGACCCGGTATTGACGCTGGCGATGCCGCATGCCGATGCCTTCCCGCTGGGCGAGGAACGCAGGCTGTTCTACGTTGCACTGACGCGCGCGCGGCGCACGGTGGCGATGTTCAGCGTGCGCGGCAAGCGCTCGGCCTTCCTGGACGAGTTGATCAACGACGGCGCAGTGCAGATGACCGCGCTCGATGGCCGGGCCATCCGCGAACAGGCCTGCCCGGTCTGCGACGGCGGGGTGATCGTGCAGCGCAGCGGTGCCTACGGCACCTTCCATTCCTGCTCGGGTTTCCCGCGTTGCCAGTACAAACCGCGGCAGGGCGCTGCGCACGCGGCCTCGGCCGACCGACCGGGTTGAACCGGGGCCAGGCGGCGGCACCGCCGCGCCGCGTTGGCCTGCACCCCGCATTCAACGCGGGTGTGCTGCCGTGAGGGGCGCTACCATGACGCTCCCCGGATGGCGCAGTGGTTACAGATGAGTGGTGGAATCAGGATGCGCAGGGCGGTCGGAACGCATGGCACCGTGCACGGCATCGACGGCCTGCAACAGCGCCATGATGCCGGGCAGACCTTGCCCACGCTTTACTGCGACAGCGCAGGCTGCACTGCACCGCTGACCTTCGTCCCCGCGCAGGCCCGGGCCGAGCGGTCCGCACCGCCGCCGGTGCCGGCTTACTTCAAGCTGGCCAAAGGGGCCGCGCATGCCCCCGGGTGCCGCTATGACGCCCCGGGATACCTGGATGCCCTGCTGGCAGCGGCACCGGATCCGGATTTCGTGCATGCGCTGGACGATGGCAAGCACGAACTGCGCCTGCTCGCCCTGCACCAGGCGCTGAAACGGGGCGGCGGACCGCCGCTCGACAACCAGCTGCCGCTCCTGGCCCAATTGCTGGTGGTGCGCGCGATGTGCGGAAACGACAGCTTGCTGGCCGCGCGGCTGGTGCTGCGCCTGGGCAAGAAGAAAACCGCGTGGGACGCGTTCTTCTACGACCAGGACCGTTACGACCAGGCATGGGCGCGCCTTGACGCCGCCACCAGCGAGGTACCGTTCGCGCTGGTGGGCACGGTGCGATCACACCGGCCCGGTCAATCCGGCAGCGATTCCCACACCACCTTCCTGAATTGCGCACCGCAGTACCTGCAGACCGGCATCGTCGATCGCCGCGAGTTCGTGGAAGTGAGTGTTGGCCACGACGATGCCGCCTGGCTGCACACCTTCGCGGTGGGCACCGAAATCATCATGTTCGGCCTGTGGCGTCAGGGCCGAAGCCACACCGCTACGCGCCCCCATCCCACCGACCCGCGCCGCACCATCACCAACGTCACCCACAAGCTCGCGCTGCGGCCGGTCTCGATGCATCAGTTGGCCGTGGTATAGGCCGCGCGCAGGACCAGGGAAGGATGCACCGGCCGCGTCACACCCAGGGCGTTCCGGCCAACGCGGCCTCCACGCCGGCGAACCCCCGCTCCATCACATCGCTGAAAGCCGGCCCCGGTGCGCGGCCAGCCAACACCGCCGCCAGCGCATCGGTGTAGGCCACCACCAGCGTGCCCATCAGCAGCGTGGCCGCCAGCCGCCCCTGCGCATCGTGGGCCGGCCGGCCCACGGCGGCGGCAAGCCATCCGGCCAGTTCCTCGGCCAGGGTCACCTGCAATTCGCGCGCCCGCGCGCTCAACCCAGGACTGGCCGCCACGGCTGCCCAGAACGCCACCGGCCGTTCGGACACCCGCAGCATCGGGTGGCCGCCCGCATGCAAGCGGCGCATCAGCGACTGGAAGGCGCGTACCGGCGGCTGTACGCCGGCCGTGATCGCTTCGCGCACCAGCGCGCGCCCTTCCTGCTCGCGATCGAACATCAGGTCTTCCTTGCGCGGAAAGTAGTTGAACACCGTCTTGCGTGACACCCCCGCCTGCCTTGCCACCTGGTCAACCGACACCGCCTCGAAGCCGTGCGCGATGAACAGCGCGGTGGCCACATTGGAAATCCGCTGGCGGGTGTCGGCTTTCCTGCGTTCGCGCAGGCCAGGCGTCATTGACAGGCTCTCGTTCATGCGCCTAATTTACACTCAGTGTAAATATAGTGCCAGCGCACCCAGGACTCCCATGCTCCATGACGTCATCATTGCCGGGGCCGGCCCGGTCGGCCTGCTGCTGGCCTGTGAATTGCGGCTGCGCGGCGCCTCGGTGCTGATACTGGAACGCGCCGACGATCCCCAATCCCCCTTGAAGCGCCTGCCGTTCGGGATGCGCGGCTTGTCCGCGCCCAGCATCCAGGCCCTGGACCGTCGCGACCTGCTGGACGCGGTTGCCGCGCGGCAGCCACCCCGCAATACGCCCGCCGCCGCCCATTGGGCCGGGCAGGCGCGCACGCCCGCCGGGCATTTCGCGGGCATCCCGGTCTTCCAGGACCGCGTTGATACCGCGTACTTCCCCTATCACCGGCCCGGCCCTGGCGGCACCAGCATGATGGTGGACATGCAGTCGCTGGAAACCGTGCTGGCCGAACGCGCCGCCACGCTGGGCGTGCAGATCCGCCGCGGTGCCGGCGTGGATGCGGTGCACCCGGCACAGGACCACGTCACGGTAAGCGCAGGCGGGCAGACCTTCAGCGGACGCTGGCTGGTGGGCTGCGATGGCGGCCGCAGCACCGTGCGCAAGGCGGCCGGCTTCAGCTTTGCCGGCACGGCGCCGGAGTTCACCGGTTACTCGGTGCAGGTGGACCTGGCCGGGCCGGTACCGCTCACGCCGGGCCGTCACTACACCGCCACAGGCATGTACACCTATGCGGCCCCCGGCACGATCGGCATGGTCGAATTCGATGGCGGCGCCCACCACCGCCAGCCGCTGACGCGCACGCACATCGAGGGCGTGCTGCAACGCGTGTCATGCACCGATGTGCAGGTAGCCGCGTTGCAGCTGGCCACCACCTGGACCGACCGCGCCTATCAGGCAAGCACCTATCGCCGCGGCCGCGTGCTGCTGGCCGGCGATGCCGCGCACGTGCATTCGCCGCTGGGTGGCCAGGGGCTCAACCTGGGGCTGGGCGATGCCATGAACCTGGGCTGGAAACTGGCGGCAACACTGCAGGGCAACGCCGCGCCCGGCCTGCTGGACACCTACACCGGCGAGCGGCACCCGGTGGGCGAACAGGTGCTGGACTGGTCGCGCGCGCAGGTAACGTTGATGCGGCCCACGCCAGCCACGCGCGCACTGGAAGCCATTCTCCGCGACCTGATCCAGACCCGTGACGGTGCCACCTATGTTGCCGGGCGCGTCTCCGGCGTGGGGCTGCGGCTGGCGCTGGGCGATCCGCATCCGCTGGTGGGGCGCAGCGTGCCAGACGTCCTGCTCGACGATGGCACCCGGGTGGGCGAGCGGCTGCGCACGGGCCAGGGCTTGTTGCTGGACGTTGGCGCGTGCGCGGGACTGGCTGACCTGGCCGAAGCCTGGGCCGGTCGGGTGGCCTATGCCGCCGTGCGTGACCCACACACGTTCGGGCTACGTGCTGTCCTGGTGCGTCCGGACGGGGTGGTGGCTTGGGCAAGTGACGGTGCCTACGCCGCCGATGCGCCGGCCCGCGCACTGGCATCGCTGTGGATGCCCCCACCCTGACCGGTGGCTCACGGCCATCGCCGTACGCTGCGCCCATGCGCCGCTTCGCCCAAGCCATCGCCGACCCCGCATCGCTGCCGCCCGGTTTTCCCGCCTCCGTCGCCCGTGCTCTGGCCCATGCCCCGGATCGCTACAACATCGGCAAGGGCAGCCCCGCAGGCGTCATCGCACGGCAAGGCGATGGCGGCATCGCGGTGGCCGACATGATCTGGGGCCTGATACCCCGCTGGTCCAGCCAGCCCCAGACGCCCTACACCACCGTCACCGCCCGGCTCGACCGCGCGGCGAAAAGCCGCCTGTTCGCCCAGGCCTGGCAGCAGCGGCCGTGCGTGGTGGTGATGACCGGGTATTACAAATGGGACCGCCAGCGCCGGCCACCGTGGCCATTGTTCGTGCAGCGAAACGACGGCCTGGCACTGCTCGCCGCCGGATTGTGGGAGCACTGGGAAGGCGACGACGGCCAGGCCTTGGACAGCTTCACGCTGTTGACCGGCCCCAACCGGTCCATTCCGGCGCCGCTGACGGCCGACGGCCCGGTGTTCATCGATCCGCCGGTTGCCCTGGACTGGCTCGCCGGCGCGCTGCACACCGCGGACGCCCTGCGCGCCGCGTCACGCACGCCACCGCTGGAGGCCTACCCGGTCAGCCGCGCCATCGGCAACCCTGCACGCGACGACTACACGCTGCTGGAACCGGTAGACCCCGACGCCGACGGCGCCAACACCGACGCTGCCGCGTGGGAGGGCGACGGGCAGGAGGACGACGAGGACACAGACTGACGCCGCTGCGCGCAGGCGTGTTGATGTCAAGGCAGCGGCAATGCCGGTTGCCACCCTGTTGACACGCCCACGACCAGTATCAAGTACCCCGCTCATCCATTGCCCATGAACCGCAGTCCCCCTGATCTCCCACCGCGCGGCGTGATCCTGGTGGTTGAAGACGAGATCGAACTGTCCCGGCTGTTCACCGAAGTACTGGTGGATGCCGGTTTCGAGGTGGTCCCGGCGTACTCGGTCAGCGACGCGCTTGGTACGCTCGCCACCCAGGCCTTCGACGTGGCCGTGCTGGACATCGAACTGCGCGACGGCCCGGTGTTCCCCGTTGCCGACCGCCTGGCCGAGATCGGCACGCCGTTTCTGTTCGCCTCGGCGGTGTACGTGCAGATGGTGCCCAAACGACACCAGGGAGCCCTCTTCATCGGCAAGCCATTCAACATCCATGCACTGGTGGCGCGCGTGGAGGATGCCCTGCACCGCGGGCGCGGCGGCGCTCCTACCCACCGCACGGCCGAGTAACCCCTGCGGCCGGCGCTGAGACCGCGTGCCATGCGCGTCGGTGTGCGGTACGCGATGGCGCCGTGCACATCGCCGGGACGGCGGCTTGACGATGATGGGGCTCCTGAACCGCCCTCTCCCCTGTCATGACCAAGCCGTCCGGCTCACGACTCGTCATCTATGCCGCGCTTGCCGGCAACCTGTGCATCGCCATCGCCAAATTCATCGCCGCCGGCATCTCGGGCAGCTCGGCCATGCTCAGCGAAGGCGTGCACTCGCTGGTGGATACCATCAACGAACTGCTGCTGTTGTACGGCCTGCACCGCGCCGAGAAGAAGCCCGACACGGCGCACCCCTTCGGCTACGGGCGCGAACTGTACTTCTGGAGTTTCATCGTGGCCCTGTTGGTATTTGCCGCTGGCGCGGGGGTATCGGCCTATGAAGGCATCCAGCATATCCGCCATCCCGAGCCGGCCACCCACCATCTGGTGAGCTACGTGGTGCTGGGGGTTTCCATCCTGTTCGAAGGCGGCTCCTGGTGGATCGCCCTGCGTGAGTTCCGCGCCACCAAGGGCAGCCTGGGCTACTTCGAGGCATTCCGGCGCAGCAAGGACCCGTCCACCTTCACCGTGCTGCTGGAAGACAGCGCCGCGCTGCTCGGCCTGGGCTTTGCGCTGGTGGGCCTGGTTGCCGCCCAGCTACTGGAGATGCCCATCCTGGATGGGGTGGCATCGCTGTGCATCGCCGGCGTGCTGGCGGTCACCGCCTTCCTGCTGGCGCGCGAAACCAAAGGCCTGCTGGTGGGCGAACCGGCACACCCGGTGGTCGCACAGCGGATTCTGGAGGTGGCCAACACCGATGCCGACCTGCGCCGCGCCAACGGGGTAACCACCATGCAGATGGGGCCGGACCAGGTGGTGGCGATGCTCAGCGCCGAGTTCGAGGATGACCGCACCACCCCACAGATCGAGGCATGCATCACCCGGATCGAGAAAGCGGTGAAGGCCGAGTATCCCGAGCTGGTGGCGTTGTTCGTGAAACCGCAGACGCCAGAAGTTTTCCAGGCACGGCGGGCCGCGTTGGGCGATCATCCACCAGGCGCCGCCCCCCAGGTGTGACAAGAAGACCACGATTCCGGCACCGGAGCCCCCATGCAACAGACCGTCATTCCACAGCTACGCATGACCAAGGCCAGCATCAGCGTACCGTTCTACCAGCAGCTGGGCTTTACCATCGACTGGGAGCACCGGTTCGGCCCGGACATGCCGCTGTTCGTGCAGATCAGCCGCCAGGGGCAGCAGCTGTTCCTGAGCGAACATGTCGGCGACTGCGAACCTGGCGGTGCGGTGTATTTCCATGTGCCGGACGTGGATGCGCTGCATCGCGCATTCGTGGCGGCCGGGGCAACGGTGTTTCGCGCGCCGGCGGATGTGCCGTGGGGAGGCCGGGAGATGATGGTGGTGGACCCGGACCACAACCGGCTGCGGTTCGCGACGCAGGGCCGGTGAGTTCAGCGGCCGCTGGCGCCGGACCGTGCGTTGCAGATCGCGTCCTGGGGGGCTGCCTCCTGCCCGGGGTTGGCCGGTTATGATGTCGCCGTTCTGACGCGGGCAGCCAGACCGGCCGCCGTGTTCGTGCCGACCACGGTGATGACCGTGACCGGCCCGCAAACACGGCGGTGCCTGCCAGCGGCATCGGCCCGGACATCCGTTGACACCCGCCACTGAGTTTCCTTGAGCAACCGATGCATTTTCCGCACACGTCCCTGATCATCTGGGTGGTTACCGCCGTTGCCACCTGCGGTGTGATCTTCCGCCCCTGGCGAATCCCCGAGTACGTCTGGGCATTGGGCGCGGCTGCCGTGCTGACCGTGACGGGCCTGCTGCCCCTGCACGCGGCCGTGGCCGCCGTTGGCGAAGGCAGTGATGTCTATCTGTTCCTGATCGGCATGATGGTGCTGGCCGAGCTGGCACGGCACGAAGGACTGTTCGACTGGCTGGCCATGTACGCGGTCCGGCATGCCCGGGGATCGGGGCGTCGGTTGTTTGATCTGGTGTTCCTGGTCGGCACGCTGGTGACGATTTTCCTTTCCAACGATGCCACCGCCGTAGTGCTGACCCCGGCCGTGTACGCTGCCTGCAAGGCCGCGCGTGCCAATCCGCTGCCCTACCTGTTCGTCTGCGCCTTCATCGCCAACGCAGCCAGCTTCGTCCTGCCCATTTCCAATCCGGCCAATCTGGTGGTGTTCGGCAATCACATGCCTTCACTGCCGGAATGGCTGCGGCAGTTCACCCTGCCGTCGCTGGCCGCGATCGGCGTCACCTACGGGGTGCTGCGCCTGGCCCATCGTCGCCAGATCGCCCAGCCGCTGGCGCAGATGCCGGCCTTCCAGCCCCTGTCCGCCGGCGGCCGCCTGTCTGCATTGGGCGTTGTACTGACCGGCGGCGTCCTGCTGGTGACCTCGGCCATGAACGGGCCGCTGGGGCTGGCAACCTTCTGTGCCGGCGCGATGACCCTTGCCGCCATTGGCCTGCGCCAACGCCGCAGCCCGATGCCCGTCCTGCGCCACGTCGCCTGGGGGGTCCTGCCGCTGGTGGCCGGGTTGTTCGTGCTGGTGGAGGCCGTCGCGCAGACGGGCGTGATCCGGCTTGCCGCCCACTGGCTGCAGTCGCTGGCAGCAACCTCGCCCACCCAGGCCAGCTGGGCGGCAGGTGCGGCGGCAGCGGTGCTCAGCAACCTGGCCAACAACCTGCCCATCGGGCTGGTGGCCGGCTCGCTGGGCCAGATGTCCGACCTGCCCGCCCAGACCCGGGCTGCACTGCTGATCGGGGTGGACCTGGGACCCAATCTATCGGTTACCGGTTCGCTGGCCACGATGCTCTGGCTGGTGGCCCTGCGCAGGGAGGGCCAGCACGTCAGCGCACTGGATTTCCTTCGCCTGGGGGTACTGGTGATGCCACCGGCCCTGATTGCCGCGCTCCTGCTGCTGTAGTCACACCTCGCGCCGATGCGCGGTTCCGCTAAAGCAGCACCTGCCGCGTATTGCGAAGAAAGCGATGGATCTCTTCTTCGACCGCTTCGTCGATCATGTAGACCGGCCGCTGGCCATTGGGGCAGCGCAACCGGGGGGTGGTTCCATACAAGCGGCAGATCAACGGCCTCTCTGCGTAGACCTCGCACCCATTGCTCCCCAGGTAGGGACAGCTCAATTCGGCCAGGGCGGCCGCATGCTCCGCCTCGCTCTTGACCGGAAGCCGCGCCATCTCTTCGCTCGCCACGGTGACCGGGCCACAGCAATCATGGCAGCCCACGATGCAACGGAACGAGGGGATCTGATCGCGCAGCTGCTGTATCGCGTCGCTGTTGGTATAGGGCATTGCAGGGGACCTTGGTCGCATTCACGCGTGCAGGGTATTTTACGCGCCAGGGCCCGGGTGAACACCGAACGTGGCCGAGTGGCTATGGGTCTCGCAGCAGACCATTACCGTCTACGAGGTGGGCAGAAGGCGCAGCCAGGTTTCGGCCCTGCCAACCATCGCGTGGGCGCTGGGCGTGTCGGTCGGAAAACTGGTCGGTGAACTTGCCACGTCCGCCAAGCGCAGCCCGGCACCGAAGCTGCAACAGCAGCTTGAACGCATCACCCAACCACCCAAGGCACAGCGGCAAATCGTCATGCAGATGATCTATACCGTCCTGCAGCAGCAAACGGCGGGACGCTGAAGAAGAAGCCCCGCGCGAGCGAGGTTTCGGACAATGCATGGCTTCGATCTATACGGCGGGGCTGATTGCCTTGGCCCAACCAACCTTCTGCATTACAAAAGTCACGGCTTCGAAGGCCAAGTACACACTCCGTTACTTCGGCGACCGTGGCCCAAGGCCGTTCAGTTGCCTCCGCCTCCTTTAGGTCGTCCCCTTTAGGCCTTTGA
>JAHREJ010000066.1 GCA_021733645.1 Bacillus subtilis subsp. subtilis
AGGGCAGCCCGCCGAAATCGTTGCCCATCGAGTAGAACCCGCCTTTCAGGCTCAACCGCTTGTCCAGCAGCCAACGCTCGTAGGACAGCTCGTTGAAGCGCAAGTTCTGTCCCTGGCCATAGAACGCCTGGTTCTGGATGTAGGAGCCGGTGGAGCGCTCGTTGACCGCATTGCCGAACCGGTCGGAGAACACCACCCGCACGGTGCCGTCGAAGCCGAATGCCCTGCCCGTGTCGATCATCGCCCCGAAATCGATGTGGTCGGCAGTCGACCATCCCCTGCCCCGGTAGCCATCGCTGTTGACGCCACTGGCGATCACGATGCGCGCGCTCGGGGTGACCCCGCGATCCTGCAGCCAGCGTCGTGCGGCCCCGTCGGCGCTCAGTGGCGTCTGGGGGATGCTGTCTACCGGCGTCGGTTTGGCCGGGTCCGTTTCGGCGGCCCATGCCGGCACGCTGCCCAGGCAGGCCATCAGCCCGATGCCGATCAGGCGGGGGGAACGGTTCATGCCAACGCCTTGTGTTGCTTTCGTTGTTTCCACGTACGGCGCACCAGCAGAAACAGGCCCGCCATTACCATGACAACCAGGATGAGTATCGGCAGCCACAGGCGCCCAAGCGTGGCCAGCAAGGGCTTTTCGCCGCCGGCGCGGGTGAGCGCCACCTGCGCTTCGGTGACCTGGTCACCCGGTCCGAAGCGGGTGCGCACGTAGGTCGCTACGGCGGCGATGTCGGCATCGCTCAACGCCTGCACGTAGGAGCCTGCGGAGAAATGCGGCATCACCGTGTGCACGCCATTCACCTCGCGGTCGACGCCCCCGATGATCGTGGCGATCAGGTTTTGTGGACGGGTCATGCCGACAGTGGTGTTGTGGACCAGTGAGGGATAATCGCCGTCCTTGCTGCCCTCCCCTCGCGAGCCATGACAGCTCGCGCACAAGCCGGAGTACAGCACGCCACCCGACGCCAGCGGCGCGTCGGTACCGCGCACCGGTTGTTCGCCGGGTGATCTGGCGGCATCTCCCCACGCAAAGGCTGCCCGGGTAGCGGCTTTGTCGGCCACCGCCGGCACGGTCCTCATGTAGGCCACGATCGCCGCGATGTCCTGGTCCTGCAACTTGGACAGGCTGTTGCTCACGGCCTCGGCCATGCCGCCACCGGCCTGCGCCTTGCCGGCCACGCGCCCGGTTTTCAGGTACCGGGCCAGTTCGTCATCGGTCCATCCGCCGATGCCGCTGATCTTGTCCGAGGTGATATTGGGCGCATACCAGTCGCCCAGCGAGCCCCCGGCAAACGCCTTGCCGCCCACTTCCTGCATCATCAGGCCGCGCGGGCTGTGGCAGCTGGAGCAGTGTGCCAATGCCTCCACCAGGTAGGCGCCGCGGTTCCACTGTGCGTCTTTGCCCGGATCGGGCGTGAAGGTCTTTTTATCCAGGAACAGCAGGTTCCATGCCGCCATCGAGGTGCGAACGCTGAAGGGAAATGGCAGCTCGGTGCGATGGGCTTCCTCATCCACCGGGGCCACGCCCTGCATGAAGTACACATACAGCGCGTGGATGTCGGCGTCGCTCAACTTGGCATAGGCGGTATACGGCATGGCCGGGTACAGGTGCGCGCCGTCCTTGCGCACCCCCTCGCGGACGGCCTTGGCGAAGTCTGCTTCGCTGTAGTTGCCGATGCCATGCGTCCTGGAGGGGGTAATGTTGCTTGCCCATATCTGGCCCAGCGGCGAGGCGATGGCGTAACCGCCGGCGTAGGGTTTGCCCTGCCTGGGGCTGGTATGGCAGGCCACGCAGTCGGCGGCTACCGACAGATAACGCCCGCGCTCGATCGTATCGTCGGCGCGGGCGGTGTGGCTGAGTGCTGCCAGCAACAGGCTCAAGGCGATGAGCAGGGTCGTCTTCATGCCACACGCTCGATGGCATCGGCCGCGCGCAGTGCCAGTGCCGCCATCGTCAGCGTGCTGTTGACCACGCTGGCCGAAACCATCGCGCTGCCGCCGGGCAGCCACAGGTTCGGGTGGTCGTGGGCGCGGCAATCGCCGTCCACCACCGAATCGCGCGGATCGGCGCCCATGATGGTCGAGCCCATGATGTGGTTGTTGGCGTTGAGCGCGGTGGTGATGACGAACTCTTCGGCATTGAACAGCGCGCCGATGTGCCGCAACTGCTCGCAGGACTTGTCGTAGCCCCGGCGCGCGTAATCGCCCAGCGAGTAGTGGATGTCCGGGCAGGCCAGGCCGTGACCGTCCACCCGCGTGGTGGACAGGGTCAGCCGGTTGGTCGGATCCGGCAAGGGCTCCAGGCTGATGGAGAGATCCACGCCGAAGATCGCCCGGCGACGGATCTCCGCGTCCAGCGCATCGCCGGTGAGCCCCATCTGCAGGGCCTGGTCGGTGGCGATGGGCACGCGGCTGATGTTGTTGAGGATGATCTTGGTGGCCGAATACGCCGAACGGAAGGCGCCGTCGCGTGGCCCGACCATGCAGCTGGACTGCGCCGGGCCGCGGCCCAGCCAGATCGGCCGGTCGGCGATGAAGGAGCAGTGGAAACCAGAGTGGTCCAGCATGTTGCGCCCGACCTGGCCGGACGAATTGGCGATGCCGTTGGGGTTCTGTTCGTTGGCGGCCAGCAGTAGCAGGCGCGGCGTTTCCAGTGCGTTGCAGGCGATCACGAAACTGCGCCCGGTGGCCTTGTGGCTGACCTTGTCATTGTCATACCAGTGCACGGCGGTGACCCGGTTCTGCGCGTCGGTGTCTATTTTGTACGCCACCGCTTCGGCCAACACCTTGGCGCCCCGCTGCTCGGCGGCCTGGATGGTGTGGACCGCGTTGTACATCGCCCCGATCGGGCAGATCGGCTGGCAGTTGTTGTTGCCACAGCACGCAGGCCGGTCATTCCAGGGCTTGATCATGCGCCCCTGCGGAATCGGCACCAGGTTGTAGCCGTGCGGGTTGACCACCTCGGCAAATACCTTGTCGCCGTTCCCCCAGGGAATCATGTCGGCCAGGTAAGGCTTGGAACGCTCCGATGGGCTCTGCTGCGCCGGGTTGTTCGGCCCGGACACGCCCAGGGCTTCCTCGGCGCGACAGTAGTACGGCTCGATATCGTCGTAACTGATCGGCCAGTCGCGGCCTACCCCGTAGGCAGACTGCATCCTGAAGTCGACCGGCAGATGGCGCCAGCAGGACGCCGCCCAGTGCCAGGTGGTGCCGCCCACGGCCTTGATGAAGCCCTGGTGGAAGCTGCTGGCATCCGGGCCGGTCAGGCCGACGTAATCGTTGGCGGGAAAGTACAGCGGCGCCGTCGCGAAGCTGGATTGCGGATACGGCCCCTGGAAGTCGCTGCCGATACGGCGCTCGAAGCTGGCATTGCGCCAGTTCTCCACCACCTCGGCGCGATTCAAGCGCGGACCGGCCTCCAGCACCAGCACCGATTTGCCAGCGCGGACCAGCTGGTGGGCGATCAATGCGCCGACGACGCCAGAACCAACGATAACGACGTCAGCATCAACGTCGCCGTCACGGAAAACCGGAGCTTTCATGAGGGGAATCCAGATCAATAACAGGAAAAGAGAAAGCCGCGCAGACTCAGGCGCGTGCTCGAATCGCCGCGGGCGGCGCGGCGGTCCACCAGGCGGGACCGCCCTGCGCGTAGGTCGGCGGAGAGAGGCCGTCATCTACGGGGCGCTGCATCAGCGCGTCACGATAGGAAACGGTGACCGCCTGGGTGCCTTTGCCGACCGTGCCGGTGTACCAGGCGGTGATGATCGCCAGCGCCGCCGGTCTGGCGTCGCCGGCGGCCGCCAGCAGGGCCTGGGCATCACGTGCCTGCCCCACCAACGCGTTCAGCGCCGGGAACTGGGCATGCAGCGCGGGCTGCAGCGTGGCGAAGGCTTTTTCGATCCGGTCGGCCGTGGCCGGATCCAGATCCTGCTTGCCGGTGAGGGCCTGCGACAAGAGAAGGAAAGATGCATCCGGCGTGGCCGGGCGCGCGGCCTTCGGCGTGGTCGGTGGTGCGTTGCCACGGCAGGCGGAAAGCAATGAGATCGCGCCGACTGCCAGCAGAAAGCCACGCCGGGTCAGGCCTTTGCCGCGCCCGCTCGCGTCCAATCCATCGACAACACTCATGATTTGGACTCCGTGATCGGTGACTGTCCGGTTGCGCGTCCGTACACCACGGAACGGGCAAGCATCGACGCCGACGAGGCTACCCACCCCATCGTCGTCGTGAAGTGATAAAGCGGATGTTCACGCACATCAGACGGAGCCGGCGCTACACATGGGGTCTGGCCCGAGTTTGGAATCTTCTGATGCGAACCTTACTGTTCAGCGCTGTCGTGGCAATGGCCTTGTCGGCATGCAACAGCGACGCGCGTACCGACCAGGGCAAGCATGCAGATGCGCCGACGCAGCCCGCCCCGGCCAACACTGCGCCGGGCAATGCCCCGGCGCGCAATGTACCGGGCGGCGGCAGTGGTACCGCTGCCGCCGAGCAACAGGATTCTGGCAACGCGGCAGGCGCCGGCGACGAAGCGGCGCGTCAGCCGCCGCCCAGGCACTAGCCCGGCCGCCCTGCCCCCCCCCATGCGTCGGTTGCCGCCGCTGCTTTCCGGCCGGCGGCGATGCCTGCGCCCCGCCGTTGGGTAGGCTGGGCATCGCCAGCCTGCCCGCACAGGCCATGTGAGGCGTCACACCCGATGCCTGGCGAGCGCCTGTGGCAACCGACCACTCGGGCATTTCCGTTCATCTCCACGGCCCGACATTGGCGTCCACCCCCTGGGATCGGGGACAATGGCCGCCGGCCGGATGACCCGGTCCGCCCCGCGTGGCCCGCCGCCCCGTCTTCCTGCTGCTCTTTCCGGACATGAATTGAACACCACCGCCCTACCCCTTGCCGACGACGACCTGCCCCTGACCGACCGCCTGCGCCAGGCGCTGGACCTGCTGGAGGTGATCGAAGCCGACCGCAGCATGCTCGACACCCTGCCCGAAGCCGACCGCGTGCGCCTGCACCAGGTGGTGGCCAAGGTCTACCACCCCGAGCCGAAGGCGCGGCGGCAGAAGCTCAAGCAGCAGGCGAAGGTGCTTCACCAGGAAAAGGTGCGCAAGGCCGAGGCGCTGCTGGAGCAGACCGGCATCCGCGCCCTGCGCCGCAAGCCGGTGTTCAGCACGCCCAACTATTTCCCGCCGCATGCGGCCGGCCTGCATGACGCCCACAACGGCGAGAACGCAGACGCCGCGCCCGCGCCGGTGCACTCCCCGGAGCTGCGCCACTGCTATGTGTGCAAGCAGAAGTTCACCCAGCTTCACCATTTTTACGACCAGATGTGCCCGGCCTGCGCCGCGCTCAACTTCGTCAAGCGCACTGAAACGGCCGACCTGCGCGGGCGCGTGGCGCTGCTCACCGGCGGCCGCGTCAAGATCGGCTACCAGGCTGGCCTGAAGCTGCTGCGCGCAGGTGCCGAGCTGATCGTGACCACGCGCTTCCCGCGCGACTCGGCCGCCCGTTATGCCGAAGAACCCGACTTCGCCGAATGGGGCCACCGCCTGCAGGTGTACGGCCTGGACCTGCGCCACACGCCCAGCGTGGAGGCGTTCTGCAGCGAGTTGCTGGCCACGCGCACGCGCCTGGACTTCATCATCAACAACGCCTGCCAGACCGTGCGCCGTCCGCCGCAGTTCTACGCCCACATGATGGCCGGTGAAACCGCCGCGCTGCACGAGGTTCCGGAGACGCTGCGCAAGTTGATCGGCGACTACGAAGGCCTGCGCAGCGCCGAGCTGCTGGGCGCCACGGCCAGCACCGCGTTGCCGGTCGTCCAGGACCAGGGCTTCAACGGCGCCAATGGCCTCACCCGTGCCGCCGAGCTGTCCCAGGTGCCGCTGCTGGACGACGAGCTGGTGGCCCAGCAGCATCTGTTCCCCGACGGACGCCTGGACCAGGACCTGCAGCAGGTGGATCTGCGCGGGCGTAATTCGTGGCGGATGCTGATGGCCGAAGTACCGTCGGTGGAGCTGCTGGAAACCCAGCTGGTCAACGCCATCGCGCCGTTCATCATCAATGCGCGGCTGAAGCCGCTGATGCTGCGCACGCCCGAGCGCGACAAGCACATCATCAATGTCTCGGCGATGGAAGGTCAGTTCTACCGCAACTTCAAAACCACCCGTCATCCGCATACCAACATGGCCAAGGCCGCGCTGAACATGATGACGCGCACCTCGGCCGCCGATTACCAGAACGACGGCATCCACATGAACAGCGTGGACACCGGCTGGGTCACCGATGAAGATCCGGCCGACATCGCCGCCAAGAAGGTGCAGGAAGAGCGTTTCCACCCGCCGCTGGATATCGTGGATGGTGCTGCGCGCATCGTCGATCCGATCATCCACGGCTTCAACACCGGTGAACACGTGTGGGGCCAGTTCCTGAAGGACTACGCGCCAACGGATTGGTAAGTCCCGGCGCAGCGCTTGATAGTTTCTGTTTCACTCCCAACGGCCCTCAAGAGGGCCGTTGGTGTTTCATGGTCGGCAACAGGGAGTTTCCCTGCAAGGTGCCGGGCCACGGCAGGCACATGCGAATTCATTCTGAGCACTATTTCTCAGTTTGACCTGACAAACAATTATGTGCACCCTAGAAACGCGGCCTGACCATAGTCACTCCGTATCGCCGGGCGTCCTCGCCTTGCCATGGAATGGCCGTATCCCAGAGGCGCCATTTTCATCCTGGCGCCTTGATCGCTTGATTGTTGATCAACAGGAGAACGCGGAATGGAATTGAATGACAACGTCGTTGCAGGCTGGCTCAACGGCGCGGACAGCGTCGACGGCTGCGAAAATCCGGCTGGTTCGCTGTTCATTTACGGCCAGGATGCAACCGATGCCGCACTGACGGCGGCGGCCCCCACGATGATTACCGGCGGTACCGGCAATTGCACCACGACCATGTCGGTGATCAACCACTGCATGTGTTGCTGATCTAGCCTGCTCCGGCGCGCAGCCGCAGGTGCTGCGCGCCGTCTTCAGCGTATCCGGATCCGGTCACTATCGCAGGGAAGGCAATGGCGGGCACTACCGTAGTCGATTGTTTTGCGCTTGTTATTAACCATATCACTGCAGAACAGCGCAGCGCGCTGTCCCAGCGCCTGCACCAGCTTGGGCCAGGCTTGAGCACAGGCGAAATCGCGCTGATTTTCGCGCAGGCCGAAGCGGCACTGCTTGAGCACGCCCACCTCAAGCTCAATCGGCTGCTGTTGCTGGAACTGCATGCAGCCGTTCGCAGCGGTGCCATTACCGGTGCCGATAGCGCGGCGCAGTTTGCACAATTCGTGCAGCTTGCCACCCATCCTGAATTTGCCACGCATCTGGACCAGCGCTATCCGGCGTTGCGCCCTCGCCTGCGGCAGATGCTGGCCGCACAGTGCGATGCCGTGCATGAGCTGGCGATGCGTATCGCCGCCGACCGCCACGCATTGCAAGCCCTGCTTGGGCACCCGGCCGGGGCACTGGTCGGCGTGTCGCTGGGCAAGGGCGACCTGCATTCGCAGGGCCGCACTGTTGCCCGCCTGGCCTTCGAAGGCGGCAACGTCATGTACAAACCGCGCTCGCTGCGCATCGATGCCACGCTGGATGACTTCCTGGTCCAGGTGTTCGGCCACGCGCCCAGCCGGGTGCGGGTGCCGGCGGTGATCGACCGCGGCAGCCACGGCTGGGCCGCGTTCGCCACCCATCGCTACTGTGACGGCGACGAAGAACTGCAGACCTACTACCGCGGGCTGGGCCACTGGCTGGCCGTACTGCGCCTGATCGGCGGCACCGACATCCACCTGGAGAACCTGATCGCGGTGGGTCCGGTGCCGGTGGTGGTCGACGCCGAAAGCGTGTTCGCGCCGGTGATTGAAATCGAAACGTCCGGTTACGGGCAGGCTTACGATACCGCCGTCAAGCTGATGATGAACTCGGTCCTTCGCACCGGCATCGTGCCCTTCCGCACCGCAGGGCTGGGCATGGCCGGGGTGGACCTTTCCGCTGCCGGCGCCCTGCCCGGCGAGCAGCCGCGGGTACGGGTGCCGGTGATTGTGGAAGATGCCGCCGAAGGGCCGCGGCTGGGCATGGTCGAGGCCGATTTCGCCACCTCGCAGAATCATCCCAGCCCGCATCCGGATGTGTCCCGCTACTGGGACCAGATCAGCGAAGGATTCATGCAGGCCAGCCGGCGGTTGCGCCAACTCGATGCCGACGGTGCGCTGATGCCGCTGCTGGCGCGCTTTGAACACTGCCAGGTGCGTGACGTGCGGCGGCCCACCATGGCCTACGCCGAAATTGGACGGATGCTCTGGCATCCCGCCTCGCTGCACGACGAAGCCAAGGCAGTCGCGCGGGCCAGGGACCTGCTGGTGCGCAATGCGCAGGTACTGCGGGCGGCGCCGTCGGATCCAGCGGAGATCACCGGCGAAATCGACGATCTTCGGTACGGCGACATTCCCATCTTTGGCGCACCGCTCGACGCCGACCGGATCCGCGCGGTAGTGGCCAACTGGCGCGACATGCGCATCGACCTGGAGGACGTCACCATCCGCAGCACGCTGGTGGCCACCGATCTCAACCAGCACGCGCTGGCCCGGGCCGAAGCGCGCGAGGGCTATTCCTATGCGGCACGCCACCCGCATGCCGACCGGCTGGAAGTGCGCCGCCGCACGCTGGCCGCCGCGGCCGTGGAAAGCCTGCTGCGCCTGTCGGTACGTGGCGACGACGGCTCGATGACCTGGATTACGCCGGAGGTCACCCCCAACGGCTGGACCGTGCAACCGGTGCGGCCGGATGCCTATTTCGGCCTGGGTGGCATCGCCTTTGCCCTGGCCGGTTACTGGCTTGAAGTGCAGGCCGGGCGGGCCGACGCTGTCCAGGGCCTGGCCGAGGCGGTGGAAGGATCCATCCAGGTGCTGGCCAGCATGTCACGCCTGGAGCACACCGAAATGGAGGGCGGCTTCGTCGGCGCCGGCTCGCGGATCTGGGCACTGCTTGCACTGTCAGACCTGCTCGAGCGCCCTGAACTGCTGGAGGACGCGCGGCACTGCGCGCAGGCGCTGGAGCAGCACAACGCCGATGCCGCCACGAAATTTGAAGTCCTTGACGGAGTGAGCGGTGCGATCCTGCCACTGATCGGGCTGGCCGAGGCCACCGGTGAAGCCCGCTGGCTGGCGCTGGCCGCGCGCGTTGCGCGTGGCGTACAGGCAGCGGCGATTGTCGACGCAGGTGGCGCCCGATGGCCAAGCCCGCAGTTCGACGAACCCATCGGCGGCTTTGCCCACGGTGCGATGGGCATCGGTTGGTCGCTTGCTCGCCTGGCCGCCACCGACGCGGGCAGCGCGGCCGAACGCGCCGAGTGGCAGCAGTTGGCCGAGGCCGCCTTTGCATTCCAGGACGCACTGTTCGAGCCGTCCACCGGACGCTGGCGCGACATCCATCTGAAAGATGGCCAGAAGAACTTCCCGACCTGGTGCCACGGCAGCGTCGGCATCGGCCTGGCCCACGCCGACCTGTATGCCCGCACCGGCCGCCCGGCGCACCTGCGTGGGCTGCGTCGCGCGGTGGCCGACGCGTCAGGCAAGTGGGGCTTCAGCCACACCCTGTGCCACGGCGACCTTTCCACCCGCGAACTGCTGCTGCGTGCCGCCGCGCTGGACCCGCAGGCGTGCCCCTATGCGGTGGATACGGCGGCGATCGAGGTCATTTCCTCGGTCGAAGAGCACCACGGCATGGTGGGCGGCCTGACCCGCGCCGCGTTCACGCCGGGCCTGATGATCGGCCTGGCCGGGGCGATCTACGGCTTCTGCCACATGCATCCGGACTGCCGGTTGCCTTCGCCGTTGCTGCTGGAGCGCCTGCCCGGTGCAGCCCGCTGCAGCCAGCCGGTCACACCGGCCTCCCGCAACGCCGTGGTGGCCTACGCCAGCTAGGCCGGCGTCACTCCCCGGCGGGCGCGGCGCGGACCCGGGTGGTGCGGTAGCGCATGCGGCCGTTGTGCAACGCCCCCTGGGTGGTCTCAAGGTGCGTGCCATCGGCCGAAAGCGTTTCTTCCCAGCTGCCCACCTGTTGCAGCCTGCCGTCGTGGTAGCGGTAGGTGGCCGAGGTGTGCGAACAGCAGCCGCCGCGCGATGCGGTGGTGATGCGGCGGTTCTGTGCATCGACGGACAGCTGTGGCAGCCCGGACAGGAACGCGTCGTGCACGAATGCGCCGGTGTCCGGGTCGAACAGGAACACGTTGGAGGTACTGTTTGGTCCTGCGCCGCCTGACAGGCCGGGCACCAGAAGATCCGGGTGACCGTCAGCATTCACGTCAACCTGCTGCAGTACGTCGGCGGCCGCATCCAGCGGATCGGAGGCGAAGTCGCGCAGCACCTGCACCCGCTGGCCGGTCGCCGCGTCCATCACCGCGATCGCGGCCAGCACCGTGCCCTCATCGTCGCGCTGGTAGCCCAGGTCGAAACGGTAGCCCGGCACGGTGGCGGTCTGCGCCACCCATTCCAACGGCACCACCGCATCACGCTCGATCCAGCCGCGCGAACTGCGGCCATCCTGTGCGATCCGTTCGATCTGGTACCACTGCGGCGTGCGCGTCAACACGGCGACGTAACTGCCTGCGGGCAAACTGCCACGCGTGCCGGCGTCGGTGGCATCGGCCTGGGCATGCACCGGCACCCCAACGGCCAGATACAACACATCCACGTAGTGGCGCGGCTGCTGCAGCTCGAAACGATCACTGGCGTGGACGACCTCGACCTGGTTGACAAGGCGCCCGTAGGCGTCCGCTGGGCAGACATCGGAAATGGCACAGGCTCCGGCCTCTTCCTGGGTCGGGGCTCGCTGCGGCGGCACCTGCACGCTACCGAGCGCGCGCTTGCGATCGGCCCAGCGCAGCGAGAACTGCGTGGCGGTCCAGTCCAGCGCGGCCTCACTGTCGCTGGGGCCGATCGTGGTGCGGCAGAAAGGCCGCGCCTGGGAACGGTCGTTCCAGTTCGGAAATGCGTAGGCCGGGCACAGCCTGTTGGCGCTGTTGATGTCGTAGTGGTAATCAGCAGCGGTGACAAACACCAGCTTGTTCATCTGCGCCTGCGGGTCACGCGACACGAACGCGTAACGCACCTGGGCCGCCGCTGGAACGGCATGCTCGTAGCGCTGCCGATAGGCCTGGCCAGCGCCGGGCGTGGCCGGCGTGGCCAGCAGGTGCGCGTCAGGTACTTGCCGATACAGGCCGGGCTGCAGCAGCTGGGCCCCTGGTGCGGTGGCCGTTGCCACGGACAGCGCCAGCGCGGACAAAAGGAACGTCATGGAAACGGGTCGCGATGCAGGAGGCCGGCGCATGCTACCGCGCCGCCGCGGCGATGCCCATATCGCGACGACCTGCGCCCATATCGCGTGAGACGGGAGCTCATGGCAGGCTTATGCTGGCTCACCCCCTCCCCCACGAGCCCGGGACCCGGCGGCGCAGCGCGTCCGCTGGACGCCGGCGACCGTGCATTCCAGTCGATGCCACCCATGACCCCGCAAGTACCCTCGCCCACGCCGCCGCTCCCCGCCGTCAACACCGCCTCCCCGCCGCAACAGGGCTTTGCGATCCACATCGTCGGCGCGGCCGCGTTCGCACACCTGCTCAACGACATGATCCAGGCCGTGCTGCCAGCGGTCTACCCGATGTTCAAGAGCGGATTCCAACTGAGCTTCGGCCAGATCGGTGTGATCGCACTGGTCTACCAGGTCACCGCATCGCTGCTGCAACCCTGGATCGGAATGTACACCGACAAGCGGCCACTGCCGTACCTGTTGCCCTGCGGCATGATCGCCACCTTTGTCGGCATCGCCATGCTCGCGTTGGCCGGCAGTTACGAAATGCTGCTGGTGGCCGCCGCAGTGGTCGGTGTTGGGTCGGCCACGTTCCATCCGGAAGCGTCGCGGGTGGCGCGCATGGCCTCGGGCGGTCGTTTCGGCACGGCGCAATCCACCTTCCAGGTGGGCGGCAACACCGGATCGGCGATCGGGCCGCTGCTCGCCGCCGCGGTGGTGATTCCGCACGGGCAGCACGCGATCGCCTGGTTCATGCTCGCCGCCGCGCTGGCGATTGGCGTGTTGTTCCTGCTCACCGGTTGGACCATCCGCCACGGCCAGGCCAAGATGAAAAGCCTGGCGCGCAATCCCGGCACCGGCCTGAGCCGCGGCAAGGTGGTGCAGGCCGTCGCGGTGATTTCGGTGCTGATGTTCGCCAAGTTCGTCTACATCGCCTCGTTCACCAACTACTTCACCTTCTACCTGATCGAACGCTTCCAACTGAGCGTGCAACAGAGCCAGATGTACCTTTTCATTTTCCTGGCTTCGATCGCACTGGGTACCTTCATCGGCGGCCCGGTGGGCGACCGGATCGGGCGCAAGGCGGTCATCTGGATTTCATTCCTGGGCGTGGCCCCCTTCGCACTGGCCCTGCCCTACGCCAACCTGATGGGCACGGCGGTGCTGGCGGTGGCGATCGGGCTGGTGATGTCCTCGGCGTTCGCCGCGCTGGTGGTGTACGCGCAGGAGGCCGTTCCTGGTCGCGTGGGAATGGTGTCCGGGCTGATGTTCGGTTTGATGTTCGGCATCGGCGGCATTGGTGCGGCCGGGCTGGGCAAGCTGGCCGACGTGCACGGCATCGTCTGGGTTTACCACTTCACCTCCTATCTGCCGTTGCTGGGCCTGGCCACGGCGTTCCTGCCAAAGACCCGCACGCCGTGATCGGGGCGGGCATTGCGCCGCAGCGCCGGTGCGGCCCTACTGGAAGAACTGGCTGGGTAGCTGGCCGAAGCGTTTTTTGAACATCGCCGTGAAAGCACTGGGGCTGGCATAGCCCAGCGCGAGCGCCACGTCGATGATCTTGTCGCCATGAGCCAGCCGCTCAAGCGCGCGCAGCAGCCGCGTCTGTTGCCGCCATTGCCCGAAGGTCATGCCCAGTTCGCGTGCGCACAGCCGCTGGATGGTCTTGACGTCCACCTGCAGGCGCTGCGCCCAGTCGTGCAGCGTAGAGGCATCATCCGGTGCTTTTTCCAGCCGCCGGGCAATCACCTTCAGGCGTGGATCCAGCGGTTGCGGCAGGTGCAGCGGCAATAACGGCAGGGTCTGCAGTTCATCCACGATGAGCTGCATCACCCGTCCATCGCGGGAATCCTGCAGATAAGGGGGCACCACCTCCACCGCGGCGCGGATCAACGCCGCCAGCAGCGGTGTCACCGAAACGGTGGAGGCATGCGCCGGCGGCCGGGCCATCGCGCTGGGCGCGATGTACAGGCTGCGCATGCCCACTGCGCCGATGCAGCTCACCTTGTGCCCCATCCCGGCCGGCATCCAGATCGCCCGGGTACTGGGCACCACCCAGCGACCGGTGCCGGCCTGCACCACCAGAACCCCGGATTGGGCATACACCAGTTGGTGGCGGTCGGGATGATGGTGCAGCGGAATGAGGGTGCCGGCCGCGTAGTCGCGGGCCTTGCACACCACCGGGCTGTCCGCCCCGAAGGCAAGCCGCCGACCTTCACCATCGGCAAGCGCCACATCCCTTCCTCGATAGGCCATGCCCAGATCCCGTCCACCCGCAGCAGCGCGATTCTAGCCCGTTGGTCTAGCCCGTTGGCGGCCCTACGCCGGCGTGGTCGGGCTGGAACGCCGCACCCAACGGGTCAAGATCCGCGTCGTCGCGCGGGCGCACCACGCGTGCCACTTCCGCACCGTCGCGCAGCAGCACCAGGGTCGGCCACAGCTTCACCGTGAAGGAGCGCCCCAGGGGCCGCCCCTTGCCGTCTTCGACCTTCAGGTGGGAAACCGCCCGCACCGCCAGCCACGCCTTCAAGGGCGCCTGGGCGGCGCTGCAATGCGGGCACCAGGGCGCGCCGAACTCCAACAGTTGCCAACCGGTGCCCGCCTCAATGTCGGCACGGGTCGGCACCTGCTCCGCATAGGTGCGGGTGTAACTCATCGGGATGGCTCAAGCGCCCGCTGGATGTCTTCAATCGGTGCGTTGGTCAGGTCCTTGGCCAGGTCGGCCAACAGCCTGGACTGGACCTCCTTGTGCAGCTGCGGGCGGATGCGCCCCAGCGTCTGCGGATCGGCGATCAGCACCAGGTGGGCATAACGGTTGTTGAGCGCATCTTCATTCAACTGGCCAGCCAGTTGCTTGGCAAAGGTGGCTTCGTTCATCTGCGCGATGCTCATGTCCTGCGGCATCGACCCCGATGGCCCCTGCCCCGACACCCCCTGCGCGCTGATGTCCTGCAGCTTCAGCGCCTCATGCTGCTTGAGCTGCAGGGTGCGCCCACTGCCAATGTTGGTGAACACGCGGGCCGAACCGCCGTCTGCGACGACGACCAGGGTGCCTTCGGGAATGTGCTGCTGCATCGTGGACTCCTTGGGGGAAACGGGTCGCCAGTGCGCCCGATGTCCACGGTAGGCAGGTGGGTGTAAGCACCGCGCATACGAATGTGTTCGCCGTGTATGCAGCCCGGCCTGCGCCGGCTCAGGCCGGGTTGGCGTACAGCTCCATGGCGCGCATCACGATGGGCTTTGCCCAGTCCGGGGTGTGCAGCAGTTCGGCCACCGAGACCGGGTAATGCAGGCCACGGCGGTCCCAGTGCAGCAGCGGCAGTGGCTGGGCGTGGCCATCGGCGTCCAGCGGCGCGCTGTTGTCGTAGACCTGCAGCTCGGCCAGGTGCGGCAGCAGCGCCAGCAGGTTCTCGCGCGAGGCGTCGTAGCGGGCGTGGATCTTGTCGTGCGGAATATCATGCCCACCGGCGGCCACGCGCGCGGCAACGCGGTCGATGTGCAGCTGCACGCTGTCCAGGCCGCAGAACCAGATGGCCACCGCGTGGGTCTGGCAGGCCTCGCGCAGCAGCCGTGCGATGGTGTTGCCGCCCAGCGTGGTTTCGAAGGCGAAATTGCTGCCGTCGGCCATCGCCTGGCGCAGTCGGCGCGCCCCTTCGTGCCACGCCGCCGAGTTGGCCTCCTCAGCGCCCCAGCCCGCCTGGACCAGGGCACGGGTGAACGAATCGGGGTTGAACCAGGTCAGGCCGTCGGCCTCCAGCCAGGTTCCCAGCAATGAACTCTTGCCGGCGCCGTTGACGCCGGCCAGCACCAGGATCTGCCCCATCGGTCAGAGCGACGTGCCGGGGAGGATCCTGCCGCGCCGGATCGGCTGGCCCAACACCTTGCCCAACCCGCCATCGCCGTTGAGGCTGGCCAACTGCACGTCGAACTGCGCGCGCAGGCGTTCCAGTTCACCGCCGCGCTCATCGGCGTCGGCCTCGGCCGCCTTGGCCAGCAGTTCCTGGTAAGCCTTGATGTCCACGATCACCGCTTCGGGGTGGTTGTGGTTGGTGATCACCAGCGCCTGTTTTTCGCGGACGGTGCGCATCAGGCTGGGCCAGCCGCGGGTCTTCACCGACGACGCAGTGGCCTTTTCAAGGCCGGGCAGGTCCAGTGGCAGGGTCATGGCAAGCTCCAGCGCGGGATATGGGCTCATCATACCCCTTTTGGCCAAATTGGACATAAATCCCAATTTGCGCACTCCGGACCCGGCCGGCGCCGCCGAAGCTACGCGCCAGCCCTTGTGGCACAAGGGCTGGCGACCGGTCAGCGCGACATCGAATAAGGCGCCTGTGCGCCCTGGCCCGGCCATGCCCGGTTGGGCTGGGCCTGCAGGGTGAAGCGGAGTTCGCCGCCGGCCAGAATCTCATCGTGGCGCAGGAAGGCGCGCTGCAATGGCTTGCCGTTGAGGGTGACCGCGCCGACGTAGTCCTGGCCCTTGCCCATGCCTTCGGTGACGATGCGGAAGGTCTTGCCATTGGGCAGGTGCAGGCTGGCCTTGGGCAGGAACGGGCGGCCGATGATGTACTCGCCACTGCCTGGCGCCACCGGGTAGAAGCCCAGCGCGGTGAACACGTACCAGGCCGACATCTGGCCCAGGTCGTCGTTGCCGGCCAGGCCGTCGGGACGATCGGCGTACTGGGTATCCATGATCTGCTTCAGGCGCGCCTGGGTGCGCCACGGCTGACCGGCGTAGGCGTACAGGTAGGCCACGTGGTGGCTGGGTTCGTTGCCGTGCGCGTACCAGCCGATCAGCCCGGTGATGTCTTCCATGTGCTCGAAGATCGACGGATCGACCTTGGCCTCGAACACCTGGTCCAGGCGCGCCAGCAGTTTGTCGCTGCCACCGTGTGCGGCAGCCAACCCGGCCACGTCCTGCGGCACGTACCAGGAATACTGCCAGGCGTTGCCTTCGGTGTAGTCGGTGCCGTAGCCGCTGGCCGACGGATCGAACGGCGTACGGAAACTGCCGTCGCGCTTGCGCGCCCGCATGAAGCCGGTCTCGGCATCGAATGCGTGCCGCCAGTTGCCGGCGCGGGCGTCGAAGGTGGCCTGCACGTCCTTGCGCCCCATTGCCTCGGCCATGCGCGCGATGGTCCAGTCGTCGAAAGCGTATTCCAGCGTCTTGCTGGCCGCCTCACCCTCTTCGTCGATCGGCACCCAGCCCAGTTCGCGATACTGCGCGATGCCGTCGTAAGGGCCGTAATTGGCCGTGGCCACCATCGCGTCCAGGGCCTTGTTGGCATCGAAGCCACGGATGCCCTTGATGTAGGCATCGGCAATCACCGGCACGGCGTGGTAGCCGATCATGCACCACGTTTCCTGCCCGTGGAACGCCCACACCGGCAACATGCCGTAGGCGCTGTGCTGTTGGTGGGTGATGAGTGAATTGATGAAGTCGCTGTTGCGCTTTTCCGGCTGCACCAGGGTCAACAGCGGGTGCAGGGCGCGGTAGGTATCCCACAGCGAGAACGTGGAGTAGTTGATGTAGCCCTCGGCACGATGCACGGCATTGTCAGCGCCGCGGTACTGGCCATCGGCATCCATGAACAGCGTCGGCCCCAGCATGCTGTGGTACAGCGCGGTGTAGGCGCTGCGCAGGTCGTGCGCGGGGGCCTCGATCTCCACCGCGGACAGCGCCTGGGTCCACTGCTGCCTGGCTGCGGAGCGTACCCGGTCGAAATCCTGGTCCTTCGCTTCGGCGTCCAGGTTGGCGATCGCCCCGGCCTCGCTCACCGGCGAGATCGCCACGGTGACGGTCAGCGGTGCGTCCAGCCTGCCGAAATCAAAGGTCCCCACCAACTGACGGCCCTCGATCTGCGGGCGCTGGGTGGGATCGTTCTGGCCCGGCGGCGGGAACCCCTTGTAGGCGATGTCGGTTTCGGTGTTGTGCAGCGCATGGCCGGTCAGCGGCCGGGAGAAACGCATCGCGAAATACAGCTGCCGCCCCGGCGCCCAGCCGCGGGTTTCGCGGAAGCCGGTCACGGTGCCATCGGGCTGCACGCGCAGCCGCGACCACAGGATCTTGCCCGGGTAGTCGTACAGGCTGGTGCGCAGGTCGAGCAGCACCCGCGCCTTCTCGCCGCGCGGATAGGTGTAGCGGTGCACACCGGTACGGGCGCTGGCAGTGAGCTCGGCGCGCACCTTGTAGTCGTCCAGGGTCACCGCGTAGTAACCCGGTTCGGCCTTCTCGTTGTCGTGGTGGAAGCGCGAGGCGTAGCCGCTGCGGGGTTTCTCGGGATCGCCGCGCTCCAGCCCGGGCTCGCCGGTGAAGGGCATCACCAGCACATCGCCCAGGTCCGAATGACCGCTGCCGGAGAAATGCGTATGCGAGAAGCCGACGATGCTGCTGTCGTCATACCGGTAGCCGGCCGCCCAGCCGTAGGCCTTCTCGCGCGGCTGGATGCGGGTGTCCGGGCTGAGCTGGACCATGCCGAACGGCACCGTGGCGCCGGGATAGGTGTGCCCTTCCCCGCCGGTGCCAATGAAGGGGTCGACCGAGGCGTAGGCTTTGTCAGCGGCGGTCTTGGCCGGGGCGGCCGCAGCCAGGCCGGAGGCGAACATCGCCGTGGCGGCGACAGCGATCAGGAGACGACGGTCCAACGTGGGCATCGGCATTTGGATCGATTCAGGTGATAGTCAGATCCTAGCACCCCCCTTGCGGCACCGCATGCTGCGCTGCGGCTGAATGGCTTCCGAAGCGTCAATCGCCGGCGCTATCGAATGCAACAAATTGCATGGATCGATCTATGGCCATTCAACAGACTGCGCCCTCCTTACTGCAGTGCAAAAGAGAAGCGCCTTTCGATCCACCTCAAGCGAGAGCTGGTCTGCACTCTGCACTCTGCACTCTGCATTCTGCTCTCGCTGCTTGAAGACTTC
>JAHREJ010000067.1 GCA_021733645.1 Bacillus subtilis subsp. subtilis
ATCCGTGGAAGTACGGCGCCATCACGGCGTCAGGCGATGTGTTTCTGACGGTCTTGTTCTGCAGGCTGTTTCTGCATCATGAACGCCAGCACGCGGGCGTCGACCTGCTGCGCGTCGCCAGCGAAGCAAAGCACCTGCGGTGCCGGCAGGGGGTGCCGCGAAGCAAATCGGTTGCCAACATCTTCTTTACCTTGCCGGGTTCAGCGGGTTTCCAGCTGCACAGCGTCTCCATCCGCGAGAACACCATCGATTACGAGCGCGTTGAGCCGATCAGCACCCGCTTTTCGATGCGTGAGGAACGGTCGCCGGACAGGTGTGCTTGCCAGCGCTTCAATAGCCAGTTGCGTCCGTCGTTCTTCTTCACGGATGTGGATGCATTCCGGCATCATCACCGACATTTGGTCGCCGCGTTCTACGCCGCGCAGAGTGGTTTCGATGAACGTGTGACTGCCACGTTTGATCTGTTCGTGCTCGAGAAGCGGACCGGATTGGGCGCGTTCTGGCAGGGATCGCCAAGCAAGCCGCCGCTGGCCTTGGTCAATGTTGTCGGGTGAGGTGTTGCTGCCGACCAACGGTCGGCACTACAGGGACGGCGCGCTCGCCGTGCGCCGCACCGCCGATGACCGATAGAAGTCCGCGATTCCGGGAATGAACCCTTCCGGGCTGGCGCCCACCAGGTTGGTCAACACGATGATGGCCAGCTGCTCGTCGGGATAGACGACAAACGCGGCACGGCCGCCGCCGATGCCCGCCACCTGCCGGTCCGTGGCGGTGGCACTGAGCACCGGCCATCCGGCCGCCCATCTGCCATCGGCACCGCTGTTGAGCTTTTCCGGTATCCACATGTCCTTGAGACGCTCCGTTGTGATCAGACGGCCATCGCCCAGTGCAATCAGCCAGCGCGCCAGGTCCTCGGCGCTGCTCTGGATGCCTCCGCCGGTGCGAAGCACGGGGGGAAGTTCATCGAACCAATGCGCGAGGCGATCATCGTCGCCTGCTACCAGGGGCCTGCGACGCGCGTAGCTGTAGATGGTCGCGGCATCGGAGACCGGGTCATAGCTGTCGCCGAAGGTGGCGGTGGGCATTCCCGCCACGCGGAACTGGTGCTCGGCGACGTATTGCTGGTAGGGCACTCCGGCCTGCTTGTCGATGATCTGCGACAGCAGTCCGTAGTTGGTCTGGTTGTAGGCGAATCTGTCACCGCTCGGCGCGTCCAGGGGCAGTGCCTTGACCGCCGTCCAGGCGTCCTGCTCGGTACCGCCGCCGATCAACCCCTGGCGGTCCACGATATTGGGCAGCCCCGAGGTATGGGCGAGCAGCTGACGAACGCGAACGTTCTGCCATGTCGGCGGCAGGCCATCGAGGTAGCGTGATACCGGTGCGTTGAGGTCCACGCGGCCGGCTTCGGCCAGCTGCATCATCGCCACCCCGGTGAAGGATTTGGTCGCCGAATTGATCGGAAAGCGGGTCCTTGACGTGACCGCCACCTGGTTTTCCACGTTGGCTAGGCCATAGCTCTCCGAGAGCACCATCCGGCCGTCCTTGATCACTGCGATCTGCAGGCCGGGGATGCGGTGGTCCTGCATCGTTTGCTGGATGGATGCCCGGGTCTGTGCATGGGATGCCTCCAACGTGTCGGCAGCGGCACAGGGGCCCAAGGGTGACAGCAGAGCCACAACAAAAAGTGGAATGGCGTGACGGATGCCAGGCATTGTCGATCTCCTTGAGCGGGTGTGCCGGGCGTGCGCGCTTGGCAGGCCCGGAGAATGACGAGGGTAGGGCGCAGGGGCGATTGCACGCGCTGGCGGCGTTGCAGTAGCCTCGGTGCCCCTCGACGCAGGTCAGCGCGGGGTAGCGCGATCCATTTCGGCCAATGCAGCCCGCGCGCTGGGGCTGTCGGGATCAAGCTTCAGCGCGGCCGTATAGCTGTTGCGCGATGCGTCCAGTTGCCCGCTCGCCCGGTATGCCTCACCCAGGCTGTCGTGCGCGTTGGCGGAGTCTGGATAGCGCTCTGCGGCCCACTTCAGCACGCGCACGGCGGCATCCTTCCTGTCTGCCCGCAGGAACTTGTACCCGAGCGCATTCAGGGCGCGCTCGCTGTAATCGTACTCATCCACGCGTGCGCCCAGGTCCTCGTAGGTGCGCACCATCGCCTCCAGGCCTTGGCCATAGGCGATCGGCGTGAGCAGATCATCCAGGCTGCGCTTGGCCAATGGCACCGGCATTCCGTTGAGCGCCTCCATCAGGTCCTTGCCCATCGCCACCACCAGCGCACCCTGCCAGAAGTTGTCGAGAATGATCACCGTGTCCTGGTGCGGCTCGGCGCGTAGGTAGTAGCTCTGATAGCCCGGCACGCTGCCGGTGTGGGACGCTACCGGCAGCGTGCTGCCATCGGCCAGCGTCCAGGTCTCCACGTTCCAGCCCAAGCCATACGCGGCAGCGTGCACCTTGAGCATCAATGCGCGCGTCTGCGGGTGCAGCAGGACATCGCCATAGAGCGCCTGGTCGAACCGGTACAGATCCTCGGCGGTGGTGTAGATGCCGGCAGCGGCAAAGGACACACTCGGATCGATCCATTGGGGATGAACCAGTGCGCCTTCAGGCGTGCGGGCATAGCCATCGGCCAGGTGCTCCACCACGGTTGCGTCGGTCAACAGGCCGCTGGATGTCATGCCGGCCGGTGTGAAAATCCGCTCCTGCAGGTTGCGCGCAAGCGTCTGGCCGGTGACCCGCTCGATCAGCACACCAAGCAGGAAGAAGCCGTTGTTGTTGTAGCGCCATTGCTGCCCCGGTGGTTCCCGCTGCACCGGCAGGATCCACTCGCGCGCGAAGTCCATCGGCGCATAGCGGCGACGCGCGGCGGTCTGCCACCAGTCATCGGTGTAACGCCCGGGCACGTCGGCAAGGCCGGAGGTATGGCTGAGGAGCTGGGCAACGGTGACCGATGCGGAAGGCGTCCCGGCATAGAGCTCGGGAAGGTAGTCGCCCAGCGTTCGGTCCAGTCCAAGCTTGCCCTGCTGTACCAGCTGCAGGGTCAGCGTGGCCACCAGCGGCTTGGTCAGCGAGCCAATCCGATAGCGTCCGTCGGTGCGGTTGGGCACCGACCACGCCACGTTTGCCTGGCCGTAGGCAGCGTGCAGCAACACCTTGCCCTCCCGGGCCACCAGAACGGTGCCGTTGAACCCGCGTCGCTCTGCGTAGCTGTCGACCAATTGGCGCAGCGCATCTGACCGGGTCGATTCCTCGGCCAGCGCCAGGGGACTGCACAGGAGTAAAACCACACCACACAGTCGGGCAAGGGGGCGCATGGGTCGATGCAGGTAGCGAAGGTGAACGACGTTGTAGCCTTGACTACATTTGTAGTCAAGCGACCACGAGGGATGCTCCAGGGCAGCGTTGCCGGCATCAGGCGCACCGCCCTCGTTTTGCACTACATTGGTGCAATGACCCACGCCTCTGCGCCCCCCGCTCTCGATGTCCTCGGCACTCCGGTCGCCTGGGCCGATGCCAGTGGCCGGGTGGTGGGCTGCAACCCGGCGTTCGCGCGCTGGTTGGGCGTGAGCGTGCGCCGCCTGCTGGGCCAGCCGCTGGCGTCGCTGGAAGTGCAGGGCGAGGCACTGGCGCACTTCCTGGCCCGCGACGAGCGCGACACCCTGCGCCTGCACCGTCTCGCGCTGGCCCTGCCGGGCGATGCGCCGCGCTTTGCCGAAGGCTGGTTGAGCCGCTGGGACGAGGGCGGCTGGCTGCTGGAGGCGCACCCGGTGGATGAATTTCCCGGGCTGGACCCCACCCAGGCGCTGCCCAGCGCGCTCAGTGCCGCGCTCAAGGGCCTGGCCCACGAACTGCGCAATCCGCTGGCCGGCCTGAAGGGCGCGGCCCAACTGCTGGCGCGGCGCAACGCACAACGCGCACCGGATGCGCGCGACCCGGACGAAGGCGAACTGATCGAGCTGATCGGTTCGGAGATCGAACGCCTCAACGGCCTGCTCGAACAACTGCTGTCACCGGCGCCGGCGGCACCGCACGCGCCGTTGAACATCCACGCCTCGCTGGAACGCGTGCTGCGCCTGGCTGAAAGCGAAGGCGGCTGGGCCGTGCGCCTGCAGCGCGATTACGACCCCAGCATTCCCGAATTCGACGGCGACGGCGACCGCCTCACCCAGGCGGTCTGGAACCTGGTGCGCAATGCGATCCAGGCTGGCGCTGGCAGCGTCACCCTGCGCACGCGGGTGGAACATGGCGTGCGCATAGGCGACCGATTGCATGCGCTGGCGCTGCGCCTGGAAATCGCCGATGACGGCCGTGGCGTACCCGAAGAACTGGCCGAACACCTGTTCCTGCCGCTGGTCAGTGGCCGTGCCGATGGCACCGGCCTGGGCCTGGCGCTGGCCCAGCAGGTGGCACGCGAACACCGCGGCACGTTGACCTACCGCTCGCGCCCGGGCCATACCGTATTCACCGTGTTGCTGCCGATCGGGCACGGCACGCCCGCCGAGGAAGCCGCGCATGGCCGATGACCCCCACCGCACTGCCCAGCGTGTCTGGGTCGTCGATGACGACCGTGCGGTGCGCTTCGTGCTGTGCACCGCGCTGCGCGACGCCGGCTACCGCGTGGAAGGCTTCGACGGCGCCGCATCGGCACTGGCCATGCTTGAGACCCAGCCGCCTCCGGATCTGTTGTTCACCGACGTGCGCATGCCCGGCGACGACGGCCTGGTGCTGCTGGACAAGCTCAAGGCCGCGCATCCGCAGCTGCCGGTGATCGTGATGTCGGCGCACACCGACGTGGCCAGCACGGCGGGCGCGTTCCGTGGCGGCGCGCAGGAATTCCTGTCCAAGCCGTTCGACCTGGACGATGCGGTAGCGCTGGCCCAGCGCGTGCTGCCCGAACCGGATGCGCTGGCCAACGCGCCGGCGCCGGCTGCGGTCGAGCCGGCGCCCGACCAGCGCCCGCAGCTGGTCGGCGATACCCCGGCGATGCGCGCCTTGTTCCGTGCGATCGGGCGCTTGGCGCAGGCGCCGCTGTCGGTGCTGATCAACGGCGAAACCGGCACCGGCAAGGAGCTGGTCGCCCATGCGCTGCACCACGAATCGCCGCGCGTACAAGGACCGTTCGTGGCACTCAACACCGCGGCCATTCCTTCGGAGCTGCTGGAAAGCGAACTGTTCGGGCACGAGGCTGGCGCCTTCACCGGTGCCCAGCGGCGTCATGTCGGCCGCTTCGAGCAGGCCAACGGCGGCACGCTGTTCCTGGATGAAATCGGCGATATGCCGTTGCCATTGCAGACCCGGCTGCTGCGTGTGCTGGCCGAGGGCGAATTCTTCCGCGTGGGAGGGCGTGAGCTGATCCGGGTGGATGTACGCGTGATCGCCGCCACCCACCAGGACCTGGAATCGCTGGTGGCGCAGGGCCGTTTCCGCGCCGATCTGCTGCATCGGCTGGACGTGGTGCGGCTGCGCCTGCCGCCGCTGCGCGAGCGCCGCGACGATATCGCCCAGCTGGCCGATACGTTCCTGGCGGCGGCCGCGCGCAAGCTTGATACGCCGCCCAAGCGGCTCACCGCTGCCGCCCTGCAGGCGCTGCGCGAGCACGATTGGCCGGGCAACGTCCGTGAGCTGGAAAACGTGTGCTGGCGCATCGCCGCGCTGGCCGCGTCGGACACCATCGGCGTGGCCGACGTGGACAGTGCGCTGCATCGCGGTGGCGGCATGCGCACGCGTGCGGCCGGTGATCCGGGCCAGTGGGAAGCGCTGCTGTCGGCATGGGCACGCCAACGCCTGGCCGAAGGGGCCGAAGGCCTGCACGCCCAGGTCCGCGAACGCGTGGACCAGGCACTGCTTGAGGCCGCCCTGCAGATCACCCACGGGCGCCGTGCCGAAGCGGCCGCGCGGCTGGGCATGGGCCGCAATACATTGACCCGCAAGCTCGGCGCCGGGCGCCGCCGCGGCGGGTGAACCGCATGTCCACACCGCGTGTGCAGCACGTCGCCACCGCTTTCATGGCGTGTGGACGGCGGCCCCGCTAGTTTGCAATGAAGGAGTTTTCCATGCGCAGTTCCCCGGTTGTCCTGGCGGTCTCGGCCGCACTCGCCCTCAGTGCCTGCGGCACCACGCCACCGCCACGCCCCACCGCACCGCCCGTGCCGCTGGTGAGTACCGCCAAGATGGCCGAAGCCAACCTGGCACCGGCCTCGGCCAGCCTGGTCAGTGGTCGCCTGGCGCTGGTACCCGATGCACGCGGGGTGCACATCACCGGTGTGATCGGGGGGCTGCAGCCGCTGCAGACAGCCGCGTTCCACGTGTATGAGCGCGGCGACTGCAGCGCAGTGGATGCCAGCAGCGCCGGCGGCCACTTCAATCCCGCCGGGCAGGCCCACGGTCGCAACAGCGCCGGGGCGCACCACGCCGGCGACATGGACAACCTGCGCGCCGACGCGCAGGGCCGGGTCAACGTGGATGTGCGCCTGCCAGCGGTTACCCTTGGCGGCGGCGCAGCCACCGATATCGCCGGGCGTGCACTGGTTGTGCATGCCAACGCCGACGACTACCGCAGCCAGCCCGCCGGCAACGCCGGCGCCAGAATCGCCTGCGGCGTCATCCGGGTCACGCGCTGATCGCGCCCCCGCCGACGTCGCTTTATCCATCGCACCCCGCAAGGAGAACCACAATGCGCCTGATCCATACCTCGCTGTTCGCCGCCATCGCCGCGCTTGGCCTGACCGCCTGCAACAAGCCGGCCGACACCACCCCCGAAGCGACCCCGGCGGCCGAAACCGCCCCGGCCACCGACGCACCGCCGGCGATGACCAGCGAAGCGCACGCCAATCATGGCGCCACAGCCGAACTGGCCCCGACCAAGGACAGTACCGTCAAGGGCAACGTCACCTTCAGCGTGGTCGACGGCAAGGTCCACGTGAAGGGTGAAGTCAGTGGCCTGAAGCCCAACAGCGAACACGGTTTCCATATCCACGAGAAGGGCGACTGCAGCGCGCCGGACGGGGCAAGCGCGGGCGGCCACTTCAATCCGTCCAAGGAAGACCACGGCAGCGTGGCGGTCACCCCGCACCACGGCGGCGACATTCCCAACATCAAGGCCGACGCCCAGGGCAATGCCGTGGTCGATGCCGACGTGTCCACCAACGTCAACATCGGCAAGGGTGATGATTTCGACATCATCGGCCGCGGCCTGATCGTCCACGCCGACGCGGACGACTACAAAACCCAGCCGACCGGCAACGCCGGCGCGCGCCTGGCCTGTGCCGTCATCAACGCGGCCCCGTAACCGGCACGGAGCAGCAACGAAAAACGCCGGCATCTGCCGGCGTTTTTCTACATACGGGTAGAGCCGAGCCATGCTCGGCTGCGCTTTCCGGCGGCCCTTCCCGGCGGCCCTTCTGTCAGCCCCTCAGCAACCCACGCGCGTCCTGCCCGGCCTCGCAATGCACGAACAGCACCGGCAGCCCGTGCGCCTCCAGCACCGCGGACATCTGCCGCTGGCGCATCAAATACTGCTCGTAGATGCCCTGCAGGCGATCGCAGTCGCCGGTGCCGTGGTTGTAGAACGCACACCAGCCAGCGGGATCGAACAAGGCCATACGCACTTCGCCGTCAGCGTATCGAAGTAGCGGTTCTGGCGCGGCATCCAGCCATTGTTCCAGCTGCGGGGCCATCAACGCGGTCTCGATCACCGGCCACAGCGCAGCCAGGCCCTGGTTGTCGTACTGCATCGACATCATCGCGGCGAGATCATTCACCGTGAAATAGCGTGCGTGCTCGATCTGCGCGCCGAAGGCGTTCTGCGCCTGCAGGGCGGTATCGGCCTGGGCCATGCCCTGGGCCAGCAGCATCTCTTCCAGCGCCTCGGCCACGGCCTGGGTCTGCGCCACGTCGGTGCCGGTCAGCAGGAAGGGCACCACCCGCAGGCCACCGCCGGTCAAGCTGGCATCGGCCTGGAACGGCAGCGGCACATCGCCGTCGGCACCGGCGCCGAACGCCAGCAGGCGAGGGCCCTCGTTGCGGCCAGGCGCGCGCATCTGCAGCTCTTCCAGGCGCCGGTGCACCGGCCAGCCCGGGCGCAGGACTTCGGCCGGATCGAAATGCGCACCGGCGAACACGAAGTCCAGCCCGCTCACGCCGGGGACCAGTTTGGCCAGGTCACGGCCAACGCGTTCGGCCAGCTCGCCAGCCAGTTCAGAGGACAGCGCGGCATGCCGGGGCGCGTCGCCGCCGGCCAGTTCCAATGCCAATACGCCAAGGGCATTCATGCCGGGGTCGGGTTTGCTCATGGTTTCACGGTTGGCCCATCACAGGGCGGCAGCTACACTTGCCCCCATTATGCCTGCTCCTTCGTGCAGGCCATGTTGCAGACACCCCTCCCATGCCAGGTATCTCCATGCCCAACGTCCGTCCCGTCGCCATCCTCGGCGGCGTCCGCATCCCGTTCTGCCGCCAGAACACGGCCTATTCGGACGTCGGCAACCTCGGCATGTCGGTACGCACACTCGGTGCGCTGGTCGAACGCTTCGGCCTGCACGGCCAGCAGCTCGGCGAAGTGGCCATGGGCGCGGTGATCAAGCACTCCAGCGACTGGAACCTGGGCCGTGAGGCCACCCTGTCCTCCGGCCTGTCGCCGTTGACCCCGGGCATCACCATGCAACGCGCCTGTGGTACGTCGCTGGATACCATCATCGCGGTGGCCAACAAGATCGCGCTGGGCCAGATCGACTCGGGCATCGGCGGTGGTTCGGACACCACCTCCGACGTGCCGATCGTGTACGGCAAGAAGCTGCGCGCACGGCTGCTGGCGGCCAATCGCGCCAAGACCACCGGCGACAAGTTCAAGGCACTGACCCGCGGCTTCAAGCTCAGTGAACTCAAGCCCGAGTTCCCCGGCGTGGCCGAGCCGCGCACCGGCAAGAGCATGGGCGACCATTGCGAAGACATGGCCAAGGAATGGAACATCTCGCGCGACTCGCAGGATGAGTGGGCGGTGTCCTCGCACAAGAAGCTGGCCGCCGCTTACGAGCGTGGCTTCTTCAATGACCTGATCGCCCCGTTCCGCGGCGTGGAGCGCGACAACATCCTGCGCGCCGACACCTCGCTGGAGAAGCTGGCTACGCTCAAGCCGGCCTTCGACAAGGTGTCCGGCCGTGGCACGCTGACCGCCGCCAATTCCACCCCACTCACCGATGGCGCCTCGGCGGTGCTGCTGGCCAGCGAGGAATGGGCGCGTGCGCACGGCCACGAGCCGCTGGCCTACCTGCGCGATTCGCAGGTGGCCGCGGTCGATTTCGTGCATGGCGAAGGCCTGCTGATGGCCCCCACCATCGCCGTGCCGGAAATGCTCAAGCGCAACGGGCTGACCCTGCAGGATTTCGATATCTACGAAATCCACGAGGCGTTTGCCGCGCAGGTGCTGTGCACGCTGCGCGCCTGGGAAAGCGAAGACTACTGCCGCAACCGGCTGGGCCTGGACGCGCCGCTGGGCAGGATCGACCCGGCCAAGATCAACCTGCTGGGTTCCTCGCTGGCCACTGGCCACCCGTTCGCCGCCACCGGTGCCCGCGTGATTGCCACGGCGGCCAAGCAGTTGGCCGAACGCGGTGGTGGCCGCGCGCTGGTGTCGATCTGCACCGCTGGCGGCATGGGCGTGGTGGCCATCGTCGAGCGCTGATCGGGGCAGGATGTCCAACGAAACAAGGCCGCGCCTGCAAAGGGGCGGCCTTTCTCGTTTCCGTGGATCTACGCGTCGTTGCGTGCCGGAAAGGACACCGCCGTTGTTACGCGCGGGAGGTGGCGGGCCATCCTGTGAACCGTAGGCCGGCCCGGTGCCATGCCGGGCCGGCCCTCCGCGCGCCGGCGCGTTGCCTCAGGGCAGGCGCGGATTGCCGAACTCGTCGCGGTCATCGCGCACGATGGGATCGACCGGATCGATGCGATCGGCCAGCTGCGGCGGAGGTACCGGCAGCGGCTCGGACATCAGCGACTGTTCTTCCACCGTGGCCCGTTCCGGCACCACCGCATCCCACCGGGTTGCCACCGCGTCGGCGCGCGCCAGTGCAATGCTGTCATCGCCACGCTGCTGGCGCAGCGCATTGGCAAAGCACTGCGAGGCCAACGCCGGTTCGTTGCGATCCACGAACAGCTGGCCCAGTGCCTCCCACGCGGCCGGGCCGGCACCGGCGGCGATCGCGCGATGCAGGTAGTCCTCGGCCTGCACGTGCTGGCGCTGGCGGGTGGCGATGCGGCCCAGTGCCAGCAGCAAGGCCGGGCTGGCCGGCTGGTTGCCCAGCCAGCGCTGCAGGTTGGCCTGGCGGGTGGCCAGTTTGTCCACCGGCATCTGCCCATACAGGGTCACCAGCGATTCGTCCCAGCGCGTGTCCAGCGCCTGCTCCAGGTTGAGCAGGGCCGGCTCGTCCCAATCCAGGGCGACGGCGCGCAGCGCATAGGCCGACACCACGTCCGGATCGCTGCGCAGCGCCTTCGGGGTGGCTTCCCACTGCGCGGCCAATGCGTTGACGTCGCCCGCTTCCAGCAGCGACTGCGCGGCCAGGCGGGTCTCCAGTTCGGCCACGGCCTCATCGGGCAGCACCTTCTGCTTGCGCAGCGCGCCCAGCTGGCCGTAGGCCTCATGCGCGCGCTCGGCACGGGCCAGCGCCTCGGTGCGCAGCCACAGCCCGCGCGGCGGCAGCGGCTGGATGCCGGCCGTGTCGAGCAGGTTGATCGCATCCACCGGGCGTTCCTGCAGCAGCAGGCGTTCGGCCTGCAGCAAGGCGTGCAGCGTGGCGTCTTCGCCGCCCAGGCGCTGCAGGTACTGGTTCACTGCCGCCTGGTCATCACGCGCCTGCGCGCTGCGCACGGCGGTGACCAGGGCAACGGCGGCGACGTCCTTGTCTTCGGCGGCGCTGTCCAGCAGCTTTTCAGCCCGCTGCCACTGGCCTTGTTCGTGCGCCTGGATGCCTTCGATCAGACGCGCGCGGCCCTGCTTGCGGCGGTAGCGGCCCCAGGCGCGGAACGGCGAGGCCAGCAGGCTCCACAACAGCCACAGCACCAGCAGCCCCACCAGCACCATCAAGGCCACCTGCGGCACCGTCGAGCGGTAGTCGTTGCCGCCGTAGCGGTAGATCACTTCACCGAACTGGCGCAGCTGTTCCACGCCCAGGAACTGCGAAGCGATCACGCCCAAGGCCACGGCCAGCAACAGCACCACCAGGGATTGGAAGGGTTTCATCGGTCATCTCCATCGCGCATCGCGCGCAGTTGCTGCAGGGTGCTGCCCAGTTCGGGTACCGCAGGATGCAGCACGCGCGTACGTAGTTGCTGCAGTTCAACACGGCGCTCGCGCAGAGCGGGTGAATCCGGCCACAGCCGCGGCAGCCACAACGCCACGCGGTCCACGGCGTGGGTAAAGCCGTCCTGGTCGCCGCGTTCCACTGCTGCGCGGGCCAAGGTCAGTTCCAGCTGCAGGGAATCCCAGCCGGCCACGCGTTCGGCATCGGTCAGTGGGCCCTGCGTACGGGTGGGGGTGATGCTCACAAACGGTGCCAGCACCTGGTGCCACCACGGCGTGGTGGCCGACGCGGCGCCTGCATCAACCTGCTCGGGCACCTGCTCCAACGCCTTGGCAAACGCGGCCAGCTGCGTGGTGGTGGTGGCGCGCACGCCCGGACCCAGCGCATCCACTGCATTGCGCTCCTGCATCAGCGCCTGGCGCAGGTTGAGGTATTCATTGCCCGGTACGTCGGCCAAGGTGGTGGCCGCCAGCGCGTACAGTCGTTTGGCACCGTCCACGTCATCGGCATAGGCCAGGCGCTGCGCGGCCTGGCCGAGCAGTAGTTCGGTCTCTTCCAGCTGCAACGCCTGCGCGCCGTGGCGGGTGCTGTCGGCCAGTTTGGCCAGGTTGTCTTCCAGCAGCGCGTTGCGCTGGCTCAGGCCAAGCATTTCATCGCGCAGCACGCGGTTGGTGGCGGCCGCGTCCTGCACCCGCTGCGAAGTGGAACGCTGGTCACGGCGCAGGGCGTCCACACTGTCCACCAGGCCCTGTAGCTGCAGCCCGGCATCGGCCTGGCGCTGGGCGGCGCGGGCCTGTTCGGCCTGCCAGCGCGTCCAGCCCCAGGCCACGGCTGCCGCCATCACCAGCACGACCGCAAGCGGCACGATCCAGCGCAGGGAACGGGAAGCGGGCGGTGGCGAAACGGGGTCATTCATGCAGGCATCCTTGTCGGTCGCGCCGGGGTGTCCGCAAGCTGGCGAGCGACGTGGTGCACAGCATCACCCGCGGTGCGCGCAGCCTGCAAGGCCGCAGGCGTCGCCTGTTCAGGAAGATGCGGAAGTGATGATCGCCGCGTGTGCAGCCTGCACCAACTGCCGTGGTAAGGGCCCCTCGGCGGTATGCACCCGGGTGAAGCCGGCCTGGCGCGCCTGCTCGGCCAAGCGGGCGCTGGCGGCAACCACACTCGCCTGGCGAAGCCGCGGCTGCAGGTCCGCCGGCAGTTGCGCCAGCAGCAAGGTCAACGCATCGCCGCTGCTCACCGCCAGCACCCACGGCGCGGCACGCTGGCGAAGCCGTTGCAGGGTGCGCGGTGGCAGCGGCAGTGGCACGCGCTGGTAGACATCGGCGCGGCATAGCGTTGCGCCACGTGCGGCCAGGGTGGCGGCGATGATGCCGCGGCCGCCCGGGGCGGTGACCAGGCCGGCCTCCAGGCCCGCCAGATCGGCCAGCTCGGGCAGGGCCAGCAGGCCCTCGCTGTCCATCCGGGTGGGAGCCAGCACCGCGCCGACTCCCTGGGCATGCAGTGCCGCTGCCGTGCCTGCGCCCACGGCCAACCAGAGCCCGCGCTGCGCCGTGTCCAGCCGCTGCAGGCGCGCGGCGGCGGCAACGGCGGCCGGGCTGCTGAACACCACCCGTGGCGCGCCCAACGCATGCGCCAGTTGGACGCGGGTGGCGGCATCGTCACGCACCTGCAACGCCCACGGCGACAACGCCAGCACGTGCGCGCCAGCGGCCTGCGCCGCACGCCGCAACGGCGCGTGCTGGCCGCGCGGGCGCAGTGAAATCAGGGTCCAATCCGGCACATGTGCATCGCTGTTCATTGCGGGCATTATGCGAGCCCTTTGCCGTAACGTTGTCGTGTCGATGTCCATTCCTGAATCCCTGCCCGCGCACCTGGCCGAACTGCAACACGTGCTGGACCGCATGCCCCCGGTGGCGGCCATGCAGATCCGCGTGGTGTCCTATGCCGACGGCATGCTCGACCTGGGCGCGCCGCTGGCGGCCAACGTGAATGACAAGGGCAATGCCTTCGGCGGCAGCCTGGCCTCGGCCCTCACCCTGTCGGGGTGGGCGCTGGTGACCCTGCGCCTGCGCCTGGCCGGGTTCGATGCCGACGTCTACGTGGCCGACAGCCATGTGCGCTACCTGGCGCCGGTGTACGCGGACCTGCATGCGCAGGCCCAGGCCGCCGATCCGGCCGACTGGGACGGCTTCCTGGCCACCTTCGCCCAGCGCGGCAAGGCCCGCATCGGGCTGGTGGCCCGCCAGCCCGGTACCGCCGGCAAGCCGGCCGCCGAGCTGACCGGTCGCTTCGTGGCCTTCGCAAGGCGGTAGGATGGGCGCCTTGCCGATTGGGGAATTCGCATGCGCCGTACCGTACAACTGCTGTTGCTGTGCCTTCTGGCGCTGGCCAGCCTGACCGCGCTGGCCGCCGGGCAGAAGACCACCAAGAAGCAGCGCAAGGAGCTGGAAGAAATCCAGGTCAAGTACGACGCCACCCTGCGCTGGGGCACCGTCGAGGATGCCCTGCCTTACCTGGACCCGGAGTACGCCAAGGCCAACCCCCTGACCGACCTGGAGCTGCGCCGCTACGAGCAGGTGAAGATCTCCAGCTATCGGGCCGGCGACAACGTGCCGATGCCCGACGGCCGGGTGGGGCGCAACGCCGAGGCGCGGGTGATCAACAACAACACCCAGTCCGAGCGCACCGTGCGGGTCAAGGAGATCTGGCGTTGGGACGCCGAGGGCAAGCGCTGGGTCCAGGCCAACGGCCTGCCCGACCTCTGGCAGGACCGCTGAACCCCGCCCCGGCGCAGGCCGGGGCCCGATTCGCCCGCATGTGCGACAATCGGCGCCCGATTATCGACCCGTGATCTTAGTGAATTACGAAGAGCTGCTGGCCTTTGCCGGCCGAAACCCGATGTTGTCGATGGCCCTGGTCGGCCTGACCGTGGCCATCATCGTCACCGAAGTCCGCCGCCTGTTCCGTGGCTTCAAATCGCTCAAGCCGGCCGAACTGACCCACCTGATGAATGCCGGTGGCGCCATCGTGGTCGATCTGTCTTCCAGCAGCGATTTCGAGAAGGGCCACATCGCCGGCAGCCGCAATGTGCAGCCAAGCGCGTTTGGCCCGGAGCACAAGCTGGTGGCCAACGCCAAGCAGAGCCCGGTGGTACTGGTGTGCCGCGCCGGCAATGCGTCGGAGACGGCGGCCAAGGTGCTGAAGAAGGCCGGTTTCGAGCAGGTCAACGTGCTCGACGGTGGCATTGCCGCCTGGCAGCAGGCCGAGTTGCCGCTGGTCAAGGGCCGCAACTGATTTCAGTGAGATTGCGCCACGCGCCTTGTGCGCGGGGCCACGCGCCCGCATAGCAGGGCATGCAACAATCCATTTTTATTGCATTCATTATTGGAGCTACAGGAAATGTCCGAAGAGACCACCAACGGCGCCGTCGCGCCGGCCGACGCCGCCACCGGCCCCGCGTTCACCGTCGAGAAGATCTACGTCAAGGACGTTTCGTTCGAGTCGCCCAATGCGCCGGCCGTGTTCAACGAAGCCGTGCAGCCGGAACTGCAGCTCAACCTCAACCAGCGCGTGCAGCGCCTGGGCGAGAACGCCTTTGAAGTCGTGCTGGCCGTCACCCTGACCTGCAAGGCCGGCGACAAGACCGCCTACGTGGCTGAAGTGCAGCAGGCCGGCGTGTTCGGTCTGGTCGGCCTGGACCCGCAGTCCATCGACGTGCTGCTGGGCACCCAGTGCCCGAACATTCTGTTCCCGTACGTGCGTTCGCTGGTCAGCGAGCTGATCCAGGCCGGTGGCTTCCCGCCCTTCTTCCTGCAGCCGATCAACTTCGAAGGGCTGTACGCCGAGACCCTGCGTCAGCGCCAGGAGCAGGGTGAAACCTCGCTGGCCGACTCCGAGCCGGCCGGCAACGCCTGATCGGCGCTGCTGTCGTTGCGATGAGCACCCACGCAGAAAAGATCGCGGTTCTCGGCGCCGGCTCCTGGGGCACGGCGCTGGCCAGCCTGCTTGCCCGGCACGGTCATTCGACCGTGCTGTGGGGGCGCGATGCGGCTATGGTCGAGGCCATCGACCAGCGCCACGAGAACACCCGCTACCTGCCCGGCATTCCACTGCCGGCATCGTTGCGCGCCACCACGGATCTGGCCGCCGCCGTCACCGGCGCGACCTGGATCCTGGTGGTGGTGCCCTCCCACGCCTTCGGTGAAACCGTGCGCGCGCTGGCGCCGCTGCGTCCGGCCAACGCCGGCGTGGCCTGGGCGACCAAGGGCTTTGAACCCGGCTCGGGCCGTTTCCTGCACGAAGTGGCGCGCGAGGTCCTTGGGCCGGACGTGCCGCTGGCGGTGGTGACCGGTCCGTCGTTCGCCAAGGAAGTCACCGAGGGCCTGCCCACCGCGATCACCGTGCACGGTGACGCGCCGGCATTCGCCCAGCAGGTGGCCGACGCGATGCACGGCCCGGCGTTCCGCGCCTACACCGGTGACGACATGGTCGGCGCCGAACTGGGCGGGGCCATGAAGAACGTGCTGGCCGTGGCTACCGGCGTGGCCGATGGCATGCAGTTGGGCCTGAACGCCCGTGCCGGCCTGATCACCCGCGGCCTCAACGAGATGCTGCGGCTGGCCGCGGCGATCGGGGCCAAGCCGGAAACCCTGATGGGCCTGGCCGGGCTGGGCGACCTGGTGCTGACCTGCACCGGCGACCTGTCGCGCAACCGTCGTCTTGGCCTGGCGCTGGGACGTGGCCAGACCCTGCAGGACGCCGTGCGCGAGATTGGCCAGGTGGTGGAATCGGTGCAGACCGCCGATGAAGTCATGCGCCAGGCCCGCCGCCACGGCATCGACCTGCCGATCTCCGATCGGGTGCGCGCGGTGCTGCATGGCGAGCAGACCCCCGAAGAAGGGTTGCGTGCGTTGTTGGCACGCGAACAGAAACCGGAATACCCGGACACGCTGTTCAAGTGACCCACAAAAAACCCCGGCACTGCCGGGGTTTTTTGTATGCCATTCACCATGCACTACGCCCCGTAGAGTCACGCCATGCGGGGCTGCTCTCCGTGCACGGCCGCAGAAACGCAAAAACCCGGCACCTGGCCGGGTTTCCACGTGGCGCACCGACGAGGTAGCGGCCAGGGGTAGCGCCGACCGTTGGTCGGCGGCCAACCGCGTAGAAACACGGCTGGCCTGCATAAGTGAAGCCCGGCGTAAGCCGGGCTTCATGGCGCAGGGGAGAGAGACCGCGCCATCCAACAACGTACCGCGGTGTTTCGGTCTTACCAGGTGTAACGCGGACCGACGAACCATTCCTTGTCGCCGCCCTTGGCCAGCTTCACTTCGCCGGACAGGCCCCAGTTCTGGTTGAGCTTGGCCTGGGCGCCAACGCGGCCATAGAACTCGCCGTCCGGGTTGATGCCGTGCTTCTTGCCGAAATCTTCATAGCCGGCCAGCGCGTAGCCTTCGAAGTTCGGGGTGAATGCGGTGCGCACGCCCACTTCGGTGGCATAGCCGTTGAAGTCCAGGCCGTGCTTGATGTCCAGCTTCTGGTAGGCAACGCGGGCCACCAGGTCGGTGGTCGGGGCGATGCCGTAGTTGTAGCCCACGCCGACGCGCCACTGGTCAACGTCGTTGCTGCCACGCTTGGTTTCCTGCGAGTTGTAATCGCCGAAGACGTGGAAGTTCGGCGCCACGGCGACCGAGCCCTTGGCGGCCCAACCGTCAGCGTCGCCACCCTTGGCATCGGTGTTCACGTAGCCGCCTTCAACGTAGTTGTAGGACAGGCCATCGGTTGCAGAAGCAGCAAACGGCAGCGCAGCGAGCAGACCCAGGGCAAGCAAAGAAGTCTTCATCATCGGGACACACCTTTAATTATTTTGGTTTTTGCCGAACCGCCCCCCTTGGGAGGGGGAGAGAAGGGGCGGTCGACAGGTGTTAATTATTCATTTGTCGTCCCAATCGCTCCTGAATATTGAACTGACCGGTATATGAATGAAGCGCGCGTTCAGGGAACTTGGGTGGTAGGCCGATAGCCGTGTCCCGATAGTTCGTGCCGATTGTCCTAACTATGGGCTTGAACGTGCGCTCAAATTTCGCGTCCAACCCTCGCTCAGTCGCATTTCCGGCTACCTCGGACCAGTGGCAGGGAAATACTTCCAAGGGCACACCACGCGTCACATGGAGCTCCGGTGCCGCTCTGTGTGACCGCCTTGTGGGACAAGATTCTTGGGTGCCCACGGGAGGCCGTCCAGGAACTGGGAAATGGCCGAACCACAACGCTCCAATTTTGCGCACCTGACACCGCTGCAGGCTGATCTGGCCCAAATCGGTCGCCGGGCAGAGCGCTTCTTCAGCGAAGACCCCGATACCTGCCTACTCAAGCTGCGCCAACTCGCAGAATTGCTGGCCCAGCAGGTCGCTGCTCGCGCCTGATGGCGCACTACGCAGCGGTACGCGGCGGGTGCTCGCTGATCATGAACGAGCAGATGCCCTTGACGGTGGTCGGCACCCGCAACGGCCAGAGCCAGCTGTTCCCTTCCACCCTATACCCCGCCCTTGCCAGCTACTGCGGTGAACGTCCACGCGACAGCAACGTCGTTCGTACTGACGGGGTTGCCCGAGTTACGCCCAAGGGCGAAATCTGTAGGTGTTGCTCAGCAGGAAAT
>JAHREJ010000068.1 GCA_021733645.1 Bacillus subtilis subsp. subtilis
CGTCGGTTGTTCTGCCCGTCATCAAACCTACGCTCGGCAACGATTGCGTCGATATCTCGAAGCTGACCAAGGAAACCGGTCTCTTCACTTACGACTCCGGCTTCACCGCCACCGCCAGCTGCAAGTCCGCCATCACCTATATCGACGGTGACAAGGGCGTGCTGCTGTATCGCGGCTATCCGATCGAGCAGCTCTCGGAAAAGTCCAGCTACGTCGAAGTGGCCTACCTGCTGATCAATGGCGAGCGTCCGAGCGCCGAGCAGCTGAATGCCTTCACCGACGAGCTGGCCGCTGAAGCCAACGTCGATGCATCCATCAACACCCTGATCGGCAGCTTCGCCACCGATGCCCACCCGATGGCCATCCTGACCGCCGCCATCGCGCAGCTGTCGGGCATCTACCACGCCTCGCTGGACCTGGCCGACGCCGAACAGCGCCGCCTGGCTGCCGTGCGCCTGATCGCCAAGGTGCCGACCCTGTCGGCGCTGATCTACCGCCACGGCAAGGGCCTGCCGGCCAACACGCCGGACACCTCGCTGGACTACGTCAGCCGCTTCCTGAAGCAGACCTTCGAGTCGGCCGACGGCCAGTACGACCTGAACCCGGACGTGGTCAAGGCACTGGATCTGCTGTTCATCCTGCATGCCGACCACGAGCAGAACGCCTCGACCTCTACGGTGCGTCTGGTCGGTTCGACCGGTGCCAACCCGTATGCCTCGGTTGCCGCCGGCGTCACCGCGCTGTGGGGTCCGGCCCACGGCGGTGCCAACGAAGCCGTGCTGAAGATGCTGGAAGAGATCGGTTCGGCCGACAACGTCGAGTCGGCCGTGCTCAAGGCCAAGGACAAGACCTCCGGCTTCCGCCTGATGGGCTTCGGCCACCGCGTGTACAAGAACTTCGACCCGCGCGCCAAGGTCATCGGTGAGATGACCGGCAAGGTGCTCAAGCAGCTGGGCGTGCAGGACCCGCTGCTGGACGTGGCCGTGAAGCTGGAACAGGCCGCGCTGCAGGACAATTACTTTGTCGCCCGCAAGCTGTACCCGAACGTCGATTTCTACAGCGGCATCATCTACAAGGCGCTGCAGATCCCGACCGAAATGTTCACTGTCATGTTCGCCCTGGGCCGTACCTCCGGCTGGGTGTCGCATTGGCTGGAACAGCAGGTCGACCCGGAAATGAAGATCGGCCGCCCGCGCCAGGTCTACACCGGCAGCGACGTCCGCGACTACCAGGGCTGATCGCCTGCGGTAGGTTGTGATGAAAGCGCCCCGCTTCCGCGGGGCGTTTTTTTTAGGTTCTTCGCCCATGTGCGGGGCAAGCAGAAACCTGCCTTGACGCTTTCCAGGCGCAGCCGTTGGTGGGTCGGGCGCTGGGCCCTATGCCCTTGGAGGCGAAGTAAAGGAGGAGGGGGTGGCCGCAGGCCGACGCCGGAGGACATTCGCCGGAAAGGGCATAGGGGCCCAGCGCCCGACCCGCCGACGGCCATCAAAAAGGCAAGGCTCCCCGCTGACCCACCCCCGATTCCCGGTGCACCAGTTTTCAGGGGGTGGGTCACAGTCGCATGGTCTGCTGGATGAGTCTCGCATCACCTGCATGTGGGATGCGTTCCTGCAGGGTGAGCGGCGCTGGCATCCTCAGCGATGGACGGTGTTGATGTTCCAGGCATGGTACGAGACGCACATGGCATCGGCGCGGTAGCGGATACAACCCGCTGAAAGGGAAGGAGCAGGCATTGTTGACGCCTGAAGCAGGCGTCCCTACGCAATGGCCACCGCCACCCGGTAGTGCCGAGCGGTGCTCGGCAGCCCCTCGGTACCTACCCGCGCCACACAGCCTGACTCCAATCCCACCAGAACATCATCCCTTCACACGGTTTCGTACACGTTGCATGGGCCCATCATCGCCGCCACGGCAGGCTGTTGGTGTCAAAACGACCCTGCCCACAAGGAAACTGCCCATGAAGCGCATGCTCGCCCTTACCCTGGCCATCGCGCCGGTCGCCCTGGTCATCGCCCCCGCGCAGGCCCAGTACACCGGCCCTGGCGCCACGCCGGCCACCACCACTGTTGCCGATGTACGCCAGCAACGTGACGACCAGCCTGTGGTGCTGCGCGGCACGTTGGTGGCCAAGTTGGGCCACGAGCGTTACCGGTTCAAGGATGCCACCGGTGAGATCGAGGTGGAGATCGACGACAAGGATCTGCCACCGCAGGCCATCGACGCGAACACAGTGGTGGAACTGCATGGCGAAGTAGACACGCACCGGATCAAGCCGACCGATATCGATGTGGATCGAGTGGTGGTGGTTACGCCGCGCTGAGTACGCTGCGGCCGATGCGTCGCTTTCAATGTTGAAGAAGACGCCTCCGCAAGGGGGCGTCTTTCCTTCTGCGTCTAGAACCGAGCACATTGGCCGGCAGTTTGCTCTGTTTACGCCCGCATGCTGCGGTCAGAACAGTTGCAATGTTGCAGGTCTGCGGTCTGGTTTGCAGAACGCAGCATCGCTCCCGATTTATAGGAATGTTTGAATGGGTAAATCACTGTGTGCTCACTAGTCTGACTGGGCTGCCGCTGATCTCCACGCGGGCACCGGCAGTGCTTCCTGCGGAAGCAAATCCATTCCAAGAAAGAGAGAGAGCCCCATGTCCATCATGAAGAAGGCAGCGCTTGCTGCCACGCTGGTTGCTGCCTCGCTGTCGGCCAATGCGGCACAGACCAACATCACCGTGCAGGCCGAAGTCGACAACACCCTGACCCTGCTCAAGGCCGACGGCACTGCCATGCCCGACGCGGTCAAGCTCGGCTACAACCCGGTGCGCGGCCTGATTCCGTGGAGCGAACGCGTGCGCATCTTCTCCAACGACACCAGCAAGGACGTGCAGGTCCGCCTGCAGGCCCCTGTCGAACTGGTTTCGACCAACTCCGGCAGCAGCGTGACCGTGCCGATGACTGTCTCCCTGAGCGGCCGAACGCTGTCCACGGCAGCGATCGATTTCGCTGCTGCAGACCTGTACGACGGTGCAATCCCGGATGCCTCGGTGGCCATGGATCTGGACATCGCCCAGACCACGCTGGGCGCGATCGCCGCCGCCGGTGCGTACGAAGGCATGGCCAGCGTCGTCCTGGCGATCAAGCCCTGATCCACTGATTTACCTGCGTTCCCCTGCGCCGGCCCGGTCACCGGGTCGGCCACTTCCGGTCGTACCCCATGAATGCTCACGCACCCGCCGTTACCCGGCTGGCGCTCGCGCTCGCCTTGTCGTTGGCCACGCCGCTGGTTGCGGCGCGCGGCGTTCCCGTCGGTTTCGAGGATCTGGTCCAGGGCCAGACCGAACAACTCGAGGTGCGCCTGTTTGGTCGTACTGCCGGGCTGTCGCCGGTGCGCGTCACGCTGGATGCGGTGCAGCTGGAGGCGCCGTCGGAGGTGCTGGCGGCGTTGCAGCTCTCCCCGGAGGCCCAGGCAGCGTTGCTGCCCGCACTGTCGCAGCCATTGCCGCGCAACAGCCATCTGGCGTGTCGTTTCGGCGGTGCCAGTGCCGGCTGCGGCTACATCGATCCCCCTACCGACCCCAATGCAGTGAGTGCGCTGTACGACGAAGGCGAGGGGGCCGTGCGCCTGTTCGTCGCGCGGCAGTGGATCCCCGGCGAACCGGCCGCATCGCGTTTCAACCAGGTATCCCCCCATGCGGAAAATGCGTTCCTTCACCAGCAGGTGCTCAACGTGAGCGGTGGTCGCGACTACCAGTCCGTCGCTGCACAGGGCATCGGCATGCTGGGAGTGTTCCAGCGCGGCCATATGGCTGCGGAGTGGAACTTCAGTCATCAGCGCTATCGCGGTCACGCCGGCCGCAGTGACCTTCAGCTCAACAACGTCTACTACCGGCATGACCTCGGCCAGGAGCACTATCTGCAGGCCGGGCGCATGGACCGCCGAAATCTTTCCAGCCCGCAAGGCGGCACCTTCAGCTTCAGCATGCTGCCGCTGGACCGCTTCCAGGGCCTGCGCATGGGGACCACCCAGGCCTACGTCAACGCAGAGTCCGCCGTGCAGGCCACGCCGTTGACCGTGTTGCTGGCACGGGATGCGCGGGTGGATGCGTTCGACGGCGATCGCCTGCTGCAGACCTTCTACCTGCAGGCTGGCATCAACCAGCTCGATACCCGCCGCTTCCCCTTCGGCAGCTATACCGTCAGCCTGCGCATCCACGAGGATGGCGTGCTGGTGCGCACCGAGGACGCACCCTTCGACAAGGGCGGCGACTGGACCGACACCAGCGTGCAATGGTTCGCACAGGGTGGGCGCCGCGACGAACGCCGCAACGATCGTTTCGACGGCGAGCATGCCGCGTTGGCCGGCCTGCGCGTGCCGATGGGCCGCAACGCGGCCGTGACCGGCGGTGTGGCCGACATCGGCGGCTATCGCTACGGCGAGCTGCGCCTGGACCTGCGCCATGTATTTCCCACCCAGGAGATACGCGCCAGCAGCAGCGGCATGCGTGGCAGCGATGGCAGCCACGGCCAGCAGCACCAGTTGTCTTACCGCCGCCGTGCGTCCTGGAACGTCTATCACCAGCGCCTGCGTGGCAACGCTTGCCAGTTCGAGGACGATGCACGCGACCGCCTGGGTTGCGCCGACTCGCTCAGCGCATCGATGGCGCTGCCGGTGGCCGGCGGTGTTGCCTATCTGGGCTATACCCGGCGCCAGACCTGGCGTTCCGGGCGCGACCTGCCCGGGCGCAATGATGATCCACTGGCCGACCTGCTGCCGCAGGTGCCCTGGCTGCCCCCACAGACGCCGCGACAGGCGCAGCTCAGCCGGACCATGCAGGCCAGCTATAGCCGCAGCCAGCGCTGGAGCGAGTTCAACCTGTCCGCCCGGCTGGGCGTCTGGCAGCAGAACACCGACGGTGCATTGAGCAGCGGCCGTGACCGCGGCATCTACGTCAACCTGAGCGTGTCGCGGCTGCAGCGCAACACCCGCGGCAGCTCGCAGCGGCGCTATGCGATGGACGTCCGCCAGCCGCAGCATGCGCGCCCGGACGTGAGCTACAGCGCCTCGCAGAGCCTGCGCCAGGAGTACGACAGCCACTACCGCGAGTTGACGGCCGAACTGCGTGGCAGCAACAACGACCGCTACAGCGCTACCGCCACCGCCCAGCTGCAGAACAGCCTGGGCCACACCGGAGTGACCGTGGCCAGCCATCAGCAGCGCGGTCGCAGCGAAATGGCCTATAGCGCATCGCACACCTCCGGCCTGGCCTTGGGCAAGCAGGGGTTCTACTGGGGCGAGGGCATGGGCGGGGAAGCCGGTCTGGCCGTACAGGTGGACGACATCGACGACCTGGACCTGAGCGGTGTTGCGGCGGAGCTGCAGGTCGGCGGCCTGCGTCGACAACGACTCAAGCTGGGTGAGCGTCGCCTGCTGCCGTTGTCGGCCTACCAGTCGCATCGCGCTGAAGTGCAGGATGCCAGCGCACAGGAGAGCGACGCTGCGGTAAGGGTAACGGGCGTGGGCGGCGCGCGCCCGGTGTTTCTGGCGCCGGGCCGGCTGATGCGCATGTCGGTGCCGATCGAAGTGACCTACACCTTCATTGGCAATGCGCGCGACATTGCCGGGCTGCCGCTGGGCGGTGCGCGCATCCTCAACGCAGCGGTGCCAGGTACCGGCGCCAACGGTGGTTTCGTGGCCGACTTCCCGCGAAGGGAGCGCACGTTGTACCTGCTGCAGGACGATCGCCTGCTGCAGTGCCCGCTGCAGGTGCGCGAGCGCCGCAGCGTGGTGCTGCTGGTCGGCGCGGTGCAATGCGAGCCATTACACGTGGCGCAGTTGCCGGCCGACATCCGTCAGCAGGCGCGCGTAACGCGTTTGTTGCAGGAGCAGGCGCTGATTGCTGCGACGGGGTCGGCGGCGGTGGGGGGAGCGCCGTGAGGCTTACGGCAGGCAAGCTGCTTGCTCTGATCGCAGCCTCGTTACTCGCCACGACTGCCACGGCCCAGCAGCCTGTCTTCACAGTCCCAGCCGACGAACACCGCGACGTGGTCATGGGTTGGGATCGTTCCACCATGCCCGGCAACATCGAGTTGTGGGCACCCCGCACGGTCCTTGCCTACGACAGCAGCCCGGCTCTCCCCTATACGGCGACACATCTGGTCTGTGACTCTGAGGTGGACGCGAGCACCGGACGCTGTCCCACGCAGGGCGTGGAAGGTGCAGGTGACGGATCGGGCGAGATCTGGGTGCAAGTGACAGAGACCCGGTCGGGGATGCGCGCTACGGTGCGCGCTACTGGAAGCAGGATAAGGCCAATGTCTGGACCATCCTGCTTCTCGGACCTGTGGGGATCGATAGCTCGACCTTTCTGGCATGCGGATACCGATCGCTGCGGTAGACACCAGTCAGCAGGAATCGCGGTGCAGCTTGTCGTACCTGCGAGCGAATTGGAGAAACTGGTTGCAGGGAAGTGGCGCGGCACACTGAAGTTGTTCATGTATGACCAGATGGTCGGCAGTCGGCTCGCCACCTACACCTTCGCCTTCGACTTCACGGTCACCGACCGCGATGCAGTTGCGATCTACCTGCCTGCTTTCGAGCATGCCACACCCAACGTAGATCTGGACCTGCGTTACGACCCGTTCGCACACACCATCGAAGGCCGCAAGGTGGTGGACATGTGTCTGTACGACGGGCTCGGCTCGCAGAGCGCGTACCTGGGCGTGACTGCGCGCGATACCGGCACGCGAACGCCCGGCCCCACCGGCTACTCGGTCTGGCATGACGACGGCCGCAACGAGGACAGCCGCCGCGTGGACTACAGCGTCTCTCTCGACCATGCCGGTACGCGAGTGCCCATGCCCAACGGCGTGGAGCAGCGTCTGACCGGCATCGATGCCGCGCAGTTGCGCCTGGTCGTGCTGCCCGGCATGACCCAGCCGGTGTTCTGCGTGCCGACGCCGCTCACGCTTTCCACGCCGCGCTTTGGCAGCTCCAGCAAGGAGGCCGGCCACTACAGCGGCAGCCTGCAGGTCGAGTTGCGCGTCCCCACCCTCACACCCTGACCTTCCGGATGCAGCCGATGAAATCATTCGCACTCTACCTGTTGCCGCTCTCGCTGCTGCTGGCCCTGCCTGCACAGGCCAACCTCACCGTGCACCCGATGCGTACTTCGGTGGACGCCCGCAAGGGCACGCAGATTCGCGTGTATTCCCAGTCCACCCAGCCGCAATACGTGCAGGCCACCATTCGCCGCATCGACAGCGCCGCCGATGCTGATGAGGTCGAAGTGGAGGTGGAGCCCGGACAGGCGGCTATTGCCATCACACCGGGCAAGTTCGCCCTGGCCGGCGGTGGAAACCGTCTGATTCGGGTAATCCCACTGCAGCCGGTCGAACATGAAACCGCGTACCGGGTGTACTTCGAAGGTGTGCGCGGCCCGGACGAATCACCGCTGGACATTGGGCAGGGCGCGCGCGCCAACCTGGGAGTGAGCCTGGTGTGGGGCGCGCTGGTGAACGTGCTGCCTGTTGACGGCCGATTGGACATCCAGGTCCGCGGTGATGCATTGCATAACGTCGGAAACCTGCGCCTGGGCATCACCAGCATCGCCGACTGCCAAGGCAGCCGCTGCACCGCGCACGACGTCTCTCGAAGCCTCTATCCGGGGAGCAGTCTGCCGCTTCCCTTCACCTTGCAACCGGGTCACACCGTGCAGCTCCGCTACCGGCTCACGCGTGATGGTTACCGGGAGCACGTGCAGACGCTGACTGCCTCCACCCCCTGATTTCAACCCCTGGTTGATGTCAGGGCGTACCCGTCCCGGTCAGCCGCCGCTTCCCTCAAGGAGATCAATATGAATCGCGTCTATCGACGTCTATGGAGTCGTGCCCGGCAGTGCTGGATTGTGGCCAGCGAACGCGCCAGTTCACAGGGAAAAGCGGCGCGAGGACTCCGATGCACGACGGTGATTGCCTCGCTGCTGTTGACGCCGGCGCTGGTCCAGGCTGAAACGGCGTCGGGAAAAGAAAGCGAGGATGCCTTGGAAGCAGACCGTGCGCTGCAATGGGCCTTCGGTTTGCCGATGGCCCTGAAATTGGCCACCACGGCCGGTCCCACGCCGGTGGGCCAGGTTTCGCTGACAACCGACTATTCGTATCGCAGTTCCACCGTGGACGGTGACCACTTGGTCATGCTCGGATCACGTTCCAGCCTTGTGGGCAGTACTTCAGTGGGATATGGAAATCTGATTGAATCCCGGGGCGACCACAACGTGGCAGTAGGCTTCGGGGTGAAAGTCAGGCAGAGCTACAGCACGGCCGTGGGTGGTAGCGCGATGGCTGATGGCATTGGTGCCACCGCATTCGGCAATAATGCAAAGGCCTACACGAACAACTCCATTGCGGTCGGTAGCGGTTCCTCCACCGACAGCGGCGCAGGCGTTTCGAAAATAGCCATAGGCGGCGATGCACGCGCGGGAACCGGAGGCTGGACCGGTGCGATGGCAATCGGCGGAAACGCCAGCGCTACCCACGACAGCGTCGCGCTGGGCTACCAGGCCACCACTACCACCACCGGCGCGGTGGCACTGGGACGAGGTTCTCTCGCCAATGAAGCCGATTCGGTATCGGTTGGTAATGCCTCGACCAAGCGTCGCATCGTCAATGTCGCCGATGCACGGTTGAGCACCACCAGCACCGATGCGGTAACAGGCAAGCAATTGCATGCGACCAACCAGAATATCGCTACCGCCACCAGCACCGCCAATACAGCACGCACCACGGCAAACACGGCCAAAACCGCGGCCGACAGCGCGTTGGCCAAGGCAACCCAGGCGACCGACCTGATCAGTCAGACCGCTGCCAATGGCCAGGTGCGGGTGGGCGCAAACAACACCGGCACCATCATCGATGTGCGAAACAAAAGCGGTGCCAAGCGCCGTATTCAGAACATTGACAATGGGGTGCTGAGTACCAGCAGCACCGATGCCGTGACGGGACAGCAGCTGCATGCCACCAATCAGGGCGTTACCAAGGCGCAGTCAACCGCCGACGCCATCAACACCCGCCTCGGCGCAACGACCCTGGCGGTCGGAGCCGGTGCCAGCGCGGCAGGGCAGTACGCTACTGCCACTGGGCACAACAGCAATGCCGGCGGCGAGCGTGCCTTTGCCGGGGGGGTGAACAGCGTCGCCAGCGGTGCGCACTCCAGTGCCGTGGGCAGCGGTGCGAAGGCCACGCATACCAACAGCGTCGCGCTCGGCGCTGGTTCGGTGACCTACTCCGATAGCTCTGTATCGGTAGGCAACGCCACCCTCAAGCGCAAGATTCAGTACCTGGCCGATGGTGGCATTGCGGTGGGCAGCACGGATGCAGTCACCGGCGGCCAGTTGCATGCCACCAACCAGACGGTTGCCACCGCGCAGGCGGCCGCGACGGCAGCCAAGGGCGTTGCCGATAGCGCGCTGGCCAAGGCCAATACCTTGGGTGGGTTGGTTGGTCAGGTATCTGCCACCGGCAGTGTCCGCTTGGGCGCGGAGAACACCGGTACTGTGGTGGACGTACGCAACAAATCCAACGCCAGCCGCAAGCTGAGCGGCGTCGCGGATGCCACGCTGAGCGCCTCGAGCACCGAGGCAGTGACGGGCAAGCAGCTCACTGCGACCAATACCAATGTCAGCACGGCGCAGAATGCCGCCAATGCAGCACAGGCCACGGCCAACTCGGCCACAACCACGGCTGACAGTGCCTTGGGCAAGGCCAACCTGTTGGGCGGATTGGTTGGTCAGGTGTCGGCCAGCGGCAACCTTCGCCTGGGGACGGAGAACACCGGGGCGGTGCTGGACGTACGCAACAAGGCCAATGCCAGTCGCAAGATCAGTGGTGTGGCCGATGCCGTGCTCAGTTCGACCAGTACCGAAGCGGTGACCGGCAGGCAGCTTACCGCCACCAACGCCAACCTGACCACTGCGCACAACGCCGCCAATGCAGCACAGGCCACGGCTACTGCGGCACTGGGCAGGACCGACACGTTGGGTGGCCTTGTCAGCCAAGCCGCCGTTGATGGGGCGGTTCGACTCGGCGGTGAGAATACCGGCGCTGTGCTGGACGTACGCAACAAAGGAGCGGCCAACCGGCGAATCAGCGGCGTGGCCGATGGTGCGCTGGGTAGTGCCAGCAACGAGGCAGTGACCGGGCGCCAACTGCATGCGACCAATCAGCTGGTGGACAGCCAAAGCCAGGCGTTGACAGCTCACGGTCAGACGCTTGCGGCACATGGCCTGCAGCTGCAGGCACAGGACCGTCGCATTGGTGACAACCGGGGGGATCTGGATCGGTTGCGCTCGGAGTTTGACGATTTTGATCCCGATCTCAAGGACGTGGTGAGGTTCGCTGCTGATGGGAGCGTGGACCTTGGGGGCGGCAAGGTGCGGGGGGTGGGGGCGGGTGATATCAGTTCGTCAACGAGTACGGAGACGATCAATGGCGGGCAGTTGTTTGATACCAACGCTCGCATTTATTCGCTTGAAGATTCGGGGCGTCTGATCGCGACGGGCAAGGAGGCGGGAATCCTTCCCGCAGAGGCCGGCAGTTATGGGGTGGCAATTGGCAACGGTGCTCTGGCGTCGGTGGGCTCCGAGGGCGGTACTGCCATCGGCAGTTTTTCAAGTGCGCTGGCAAAGAACTCGGTCGCCGTCGGGCGCGGCTCCCTTGTCGAAGACAATGCGGCGGCTGGCTTCGCACTTGGAGCAGGTTCCCGGGTGGGGGCCGAGGGTGGGGTTGCGCTGGGTGAGTATGCTGAAGTAAACGCGGGTGCGGCGGACTCCGTGGCCGTCGGCGCTTACTCAATCGCCTCAGAGGAGGGAACGGTGTCTTTCGGCAGCACAACACGCAACCGCAGGTTGACCAACGTGGCGCGCGGTACTGCTGACCACAACGTTACGACGGTGGCACAGCTCAACGAAGCGATCGTAGCGCTGGGTGGTGGCGCGAAGTTGGACACAGAGGGCAACGTGATAGCGCCGGCGTACAACATTCAGGGGGCTACGCAGGAAACCGTTGGCGGCGCGCTCGACGCGTTGGACACCGCAGTCGCCATCGCAGGTGGCCGGGTGGATGCCGTCGAACGTCAGTTCTCATCGGTGTTTCAAGCTATCCCCACCAATCGCACGGACGGCCTGAGTCAACTCTCCCTTGTTGGTATCAATGGCATGGTGCTGTCCAACCTGGCCGACGGGCGGGTCGCCGCCGGGAGTCGTGATGCGGTGACCGGCAATCAACTCTTCAAAGCAAAACAGGACATTGAACGTAATCGCAGTGACCTGGATGATCTGCGGGAAGGGTGGGGTGGTGTGAGGTGGGTGGATGCGGCATCAGTGGCGGGTGTATCTACCGAGGTCGACTTTGGAGGCGCCCGACTGACGGGAATTTCCCATGGAAGGGTTTCCGATAGCAGCTCTGATGCGATGACGGGGGCGCAACTTTTTGAAACCAATGGGCGCGTTTCGGGCCTGGAACTGGCGGGTAGGAGCATCGCAGTAAGCTCGAGGAACGATCACAATTCTCCTGCGAAGGCTGGCGAGCGCTCAGTGGCGATTGGCGAGTACGCTTCAGCGAGTGCTGTGAGTGAGGGAGGCACGGCGGTCGGTCATTATGCCGTGGCAAACGCAAAGAACGCAGTGGCGATTGGTGAGTCTTCGCGAGTGAGTAGTGGCAACGAAGGTGGTATTGCGATCGGGTCGAAGGCGCGGGCGGATGGCCTGAAAAGCATGGCGATCGGTGAAGGTGCTTGGGTCTTCAGTGGCGCAGAGGATTCATTGGCCATTGGAGCAGGCTCTGAGGCAATGCGATCCAATGAAGTGTCGTTCGGAACTTACTCAAATCGGCGCAGGTTGACTAACGTTGCAAATGGAGTTGCTTCATACGATGCGGCGACTGCGGGGCAGATCAGGGAATCTATGTCGGTGTTTGGGGGCGGCGCTATGCTGGATGGGCAAGGGAACGTTGTCGCACCGTCGTACAGAATTCAAGGCGGTCAACAGAGCACCGTCGACGCAGCCCTCACTGCTCTCGATTCGGCTGTGGTCACCAGTACCTCCCGCATTGACGGTGTTGAATCCCAACTCCGCTCCACTTTCCAGGACACCCCATCCACGCGCTCCGACGGCCTCAATCAGCTCACCTTCGCCGGCGCCAACGGCATGGTGCTCTCCAACGTCGCCAACGGTGCCATTGCCGCCGGCAGCCGTGATGCAGTGAACGGCGGCCAGCTGCACTCCCTGCAGCAGCAGCTCAACGGCCGTGTGGATGGGCTGGAGCAGCGTATTGATGGCCAGTCGCCGGCACCGGAGCAGCGTGCTCTCACCACCGCTTCGGGAGACGCGGGCGCGCCGCCGGCCGTCGCCGCCGCCTCTCCGACGCCCGAAGAGACCGCTACCCCGCCTGCTGCGGGCGAAGACAGCCCCCTTGCCGGCACGGGCAATCCGCCCAAGGCGTCGCCGCAACCGAAGGCGGATGCACCGCAGGCGCCAACACCACAGGTGGATACCGCCGAGCTGGAGAAGATGCTCGCCCGTGCCAACGAGTACACCGACAACGCGGTCTCCGGCATCGAACGCCGCCTGGAGAAAATGGACAAGCGTTTCAACCGCATGGCCGCGATGAACAGCGCGCAGAGCGCGATGGCGATGAACACCGCCGGGCTGGCCACCTACAACCGTCTCGGCGCGGGCGTGGGCTACAGCGATGGCGAGTCGGCGATGGCGGTGGGTTACCAGCGCGTGCTCAATGAGCGCGGCTCGGCCACCTTCAGCCTCAATGGTGCGTTCACCAACAGCGGTGAGCAGAGCGTCGGCCTGGGTGTGGGTGTCGGTTGGTAACTTCAAGCGGCAGGGCGCCGCGCAGGCGCCCTGCCGTTGCCTGGAAAGGGGAATGAAATTGACAACATCAGCAACCAGATTACGTGGCGCGTGGACTACCTCGCCATATTGCAGGGCATCATCGCGCGCCGGGCCAACAGCGCTGCAGCGATCAAGGCCACCCGCGTGGCGGTGATGACGGCACTTGACGCAGCCCTGGCGCAGTTGATTGGCTATCGCATCGACATCGCGCGGTTGGCGGTCTTGTGGCAGCCGCTTCTGAAGGCGCTGTGCCGGCCGACTGCGCCGGCCTGCGATTCTGCCCGGGAGATGCGCGCATGCTGCTGAAACTACGTGTACGCAACTTCACCGATGCCACGCTGAAGGTGGACGCCGCCGCCATTGCCGCCTTCGAGGCGCGCTGCAGGCCAACCGCGCAGGATATTGCCGCCTACCTGATGGACAGCGACAACCGGCTGGACGCCGAGACCGTGCAGCAGGCGTTGTTGCCGGCGTTCCAGGCCGATGTGTTCCTGTCCCACGGCACGGTCGACCGTGACCAGGTGCTGCAGCTGGCGGTGATGCTGGAACGGGTGGGCCTGACGGTGTTCGTGGATTCCTGCCTGTGGCGCAACGTATATGCGCTGCAGCAGGACATCGATGAGCGCTACTCGGCCCGCGGTGATGCACCGGGTACCCATCATTTCCAGCACCGCAGGGTGGCGCTGACCTCGGCCAGCCTGTGCATGGTGCTCAACGCCGCGTTGCAACGGATGATCGACGGCTGCGAACTGTTCCTGCATCTGGAAAGCGAAGCAGTAGGGATGCAGGACTGCCTGACCGACAGCCGCCACGCCGGGCGGCCCTGGGTGTTCTCCGAACTCATGTTTGCCCGCCATCTGCCGCGGCGCGGGCGACCGCCATTGATGCTGGACGCCATGAAAGGCGAAGCGGACACCCAACGCACGCCGTTCGGTGCCCCGGAAGCGCCGCACGTGCTGGAATGGGCGGTACTGCTGCGTGCCATCGCCGATACCAGCGGATTTCCCTTGTCGTCGTACTGGCGTGATCACCCGCTGTTCCTGGATCACCTGTACGGAAAGCTGCCCCTGAGCCCGCAGGAGAAGCGACTGTTGGGCTGGATGTAGAACCGGCCTGGCATGCGGCGCATGTCAGGAACGCCGCCACACAGGACAGCTCGTGCGTGATGCGTGCGGTTGACCTTTCGTGCGCGATCGATGGGCTGTGCGTTCCTGCGGCCGCCGCGAAGATCAACGGTGCGCCGCGCCGAATATCTATCGGGATGCGTTCTACCGCACGCTGGAGCCGGGTCCGCTCGAGCGGGGGCTGCTGGACTGGTAGCACTGCGCTACGCGCTACGACGCATCCCCGAAAGCGACGCGCCCCGGTAGCAGGCGACGGGTCTAGCGGATGGCCAGATACCCTGCAATCTCCGCCTCGGCCAACAGCGCCCGAACCTGCGCGATCGACGCCCGTCGCATCGGCTTCTCATCGATGGCCGACAGCGGCGGCTGGCGCAGCGCGTCGTAGGGCAGTACCGCGATGTCGAAGGTCAGGTCTTCGGCGCTGAACACCCACACCGGCACGTCCAGCACCCGCTCGCGGTCCAGGCGCAGGCGGCGCGCGCGTGATTCGGCCGGGATGCCATGTTCGTCCAGGTGGCGGTGCACGGCATCGGCGTCATCGCTGTGTACCTGCAGCTGCACGGGACTGTTGGGGTCGGCGGTGCCTTCCAGGACCGGGCCGCACAGACGCGGGGCGAACGGTGCCAGAAACTCCATCGCACGCACCGCTGCTTCGCGGCGCTGGCGCAGCTGGCTGGCATGGTCGGCACCGGCGAACAGGCGCTGGTACTGGCGCAACGCGTCTTCGATCTCGGCGTTGCGGGGCAGGGAGGCATCGTCGTGGATATCCAGCCGGGCAGCCGCCTTGAGCTTGGCCTGGTGGTAGTCGCGGATGCCGCCCTCGGCCATCAGCCGGGCGGCTTCGTGGGCGAGCCGGTGCCGGCGCTCGCGGGTCTGGGTGTCTGCATGCTGGCGCGCTCGATGCATGACCGGTACTCCTGTGCGACCTGCACGGCAATGTACACCGGCGATGTGACCTACGTGTAGAGCCGGGCAGAGCCCGGCTCCACGTGGGGCCGGTGGCAACGAAAAAGGCCGGGCAATGCCCGGCCTTCCGCGTCATCCCGCCGTCGATATCAGAAGATATCGAACGCGGCGTCGTCGGCCTGCTGCACATGGGTGTCGAAGCTGTACTCCTCGATCTTGTCCATGTCCTCCACCTTGACCCACTCGGTGGCGCCGTTGAGGGTGGCCTGGACCATCCCGGACGGCGGCTCGTTCTGCGCGATCGGGGTGTCCTTCAGCGCGGCGCGCATGTAGTCGATCCAGATCGGCAGTGCCGCCTTGCCGCCGTATTCGCGGTAGCCGAGCGAGCGGAAGTCGTCGCGGCCCACCCATACGGTGGTGGCATACGGGCCACCGAAGCCGGAGAACCAGGCGTCGCGGTGGTCGTTGGTGGAGCCGGTCTTGCCGCCCACGTCTTCCCGGCCCAGGACCTTGGCCGCGGTGCCGGTGCCACGCTGGACCACGTCGCGCATCATCGACACCAACTGGTAGGCGGTGCGCGCGTCGATTGCCCGCGGGGCGACCTTGGCATCGGGATTGACCGGCTTGGCCGGCTCCGCCGGCTGCTGGGGCTTGGCCGCAGCGGTGGCCGCAGCCGGGGCGGCGGCGGCACCGAAGTTGAAGCCGTCCACCACCTGGCTGACCGGGGCGCCGCCGCTGGTGCCGGCGCAGTCGCGGCAGGCCATCGCCGGGTTCTCCTTGAACACCACCACGCCGTCGCGGTCGGTGACCTGGTCGATCACCCAGGTGTCCACGCGCGAGCCGCCATTGGCGAACACCGCATAGCCGCGCGCCACCGACAGCGGGGTGACCGAGGCGGTCCCCAGCGACATCGACAGGTTCGGTGGCAGCTCGGCCTCGGCGAAGCCGAATTCGCTGATGTACTTGCGCGCGTAATCCACGCCCATGCCGTCCAGCAGGCGCACCGAGACCAGGTTGCGCGACTGCACCAGCGCCTCACGCAGGCGCATCGGGCCACGGAAGCCACCACCGTCGTTCTGCGGCGACCAGGTCTTGCCGCGGCGGTCGCGGAACACGACCGGGGCGTCCAGCACGATCGAGGCCGGGTTGAAGCCCTTGTCGAAGGCCGCGGCATAGATGAAGGGCTTGAAGCTCGAACCCGGCTGGCGGCGCGCCTGGGTGGCGCGGTTGAACTTGTTGCCGGAGAAGCTGAAGCCACCCACCAGCGCCTTCAGGGCACCGCTTTCGGCATCCAGCGAGACCAGGGCGGACTGGCCGCGCGGAATCTGGTCGATCAGCCACTCGCCTTCCTTGTCGCCGGCGCGCACCCGCACCAGGTCACCCCGGGTAAGCAGTTTGGCCGGGGTCTTGTTGACCCAGCGGCTGGCCGCGACAGGGAGCACCAGTTCGCTGCGGTTGGCCAGCACCACCGTGGCGCTGCCATCGGCGGCGGTGGACGCCACGATGGCCGGCAGCAGCCCGGACTGGGCCGGAATGCCGGCCAGCTTGGCCGCCAGCGCCTTGGCATCGGCATCGGCCGGTACCTCGAAGTGCTGCTCCACGCCGTGCCAGCCGTGGCGGTGGTCGTACACGCGCAGGCCATCGCGCACGGCGATGTTGGCCGCGGTCTGCAGCTCGGCGTTGATGGTGGTGGTGACGTGGTAGCCCTTGTTGACCACGTCGCCGCCGAAGCGGGCGATCATTTCCTGGCGGACCAGTTCGGCCACGTAGGGGGCTTCCACCTGCACCGGCGGCTCGTGCGCGGTGGCGTGCATCGGCACGGCCTTGGCCGCGTCGGCCTCGGCCTGGCTGATGAAGCCCAGGCTGGCCATGCGCTGCAGCACATAGAAGTCACGTCGCTCGCGCGCGCGCTCGGGGTTGCTGAGCGGATTGCCCGAGGAGGGGAACTTGGGGATGCCGGCCAGCGAGGCCATTTCATCCAGATCCAGTTCGCCCAGCTTTTTGCCGTAGTAGAACTCGGCCGCGGCGGCCACGCCGTAGGCCCGGTTACCGAAGAAACTCTTGTTCAGGTACAGCTCGAAGATCTCGTCCTTGCTCAGTTCGGACTCGATCTTGCGCGCCAGCAGGATCTCGGCCAGCTTGCGGGTGTAGCTGTACTCCGAGCTCAGGAAGAACTGGCGGGCGACCTGCTGGGTGATGGTGGAACCACCCGGCACGCGCTTGTCGTTGGTGGTGGCCAGCAGCCAGACCGCGCGGCCGATACCCTTGTAGTCCACCCCGCCATGCTCGTAGAAGCGGGCGTCCTCGGTGGCCAGGAAGGCCTGCTTGAGCCGCTCCGGCACCTCTTTCATGGTGATCGGGGTGCGCCGCGACTCGCCGAACACGGCCATCAGCTTGCCATCGCTGGCATACACGTACATGGGCTCCTGCATCTCGATGTCGCGCAGGGTCTGCACGTCGGGAAGCTTGGAGGAAATGGCGTAGTACAGGCCACCTGCGACGGCGGCGCCAATCAGGCCCAGGACCAGGAAGGCGACCAGCAACCAGCGCAGCCAGCGGCGAAAGCGTGTCATCAGTGACAGATTCCGATTGCGAATTTCGTGGCCGCAGAGTATAGATTACGCAAGGGAACGGCTGGGGTTGTTCCTGGGGAGAGCAAGTCGATCACTGTTTGGGGACGTGTGAAACGTGTCGTAGTGCACGTTTTACCGAGAACGGTTGCGCTTTG
>JAHREJ010000069.1 GCA_021733645.1 Bacillus subtilis subsp. subtilis
CGAAGCGGGCAATGCCGCAGACGGCTTCGTGGCCGTCGAAGCGTTCGACGACCAGGCCGGGGGCGGGCCCCTGCAACTGGATCAGCCGCGCCTGTTGGGAAGGTGCGGCCAGGGAAGCCAACAACTGAGAGCGGGAGACATCCATATCGACGGGCTCATATCAGGGTTGTGATGAAGCGTGAAACGGGTTGGGTCGCATAGTGCGCGCACTTCATTGCGGACGCTCGCGCCTGCTTGCCTGGCAACAGTAGCAAACCGTGTTGACAGGTCATTTCACCGATGGTTCCAGCACGCCCCCTGACGCGGCCTGCTGGAACGCAGGCGTAGGAATCCATGAATTCTGATGCATACAGCGCCGCGGCGTGCGATCTCGCACGGGTAACGGAATAAACTGTGACAAACATCACTTAATAATGGCGTGCGGTACGTCAAAGCGGCGCGGCATATCAAACGGGCGGTGTTCGACCCGAACGCATCGGATCGAACCCCTTGGTGCGTGGCTCAGGGCAGGGTAATGGTGATATGCGCCGTACGCTGTGGCATCTGCACCACGTCGTTGTAAGCGGCCATCCGCTGCTGCGTTTCGTGACCCAGATAGAAGCGCAGGCCGAAGAAACCCAGCAACCCGAACCCGGCTACCAGCGCCGCCGGCATCCACAGCGGCACCACGCGGCGCAGGCTGTGGCGCACGTTGTCCGGCGGCAGCGCGTGCGGCGCAAAACCGTGGCGCTTGCCCTTCAGGTACACGATTTCATCGCCCAGGCGCGCGGTGAGGTAGCCCAGCTTCTCGGTGCCTTCCAGCCGGTACTTGCCTTCAAAGCCCATCAGCAGGCAGAAGTGGTACACCTCCAGCGAGGGCAGGCGTGGCGCACCCTGGCGACGCAGTTCTTCCAGCCGATCAAAGAAGTGCTCGCCGGCCAGGTGCTCGCCGAACAGGCGCAGCTGCAGCGGGTTGCGTTCCCAGGTTTCGTGCAGTGACGAGGGCTGCGACAGGATGGCCTCGTCCACTGCCGCGCAGAACGCGTACTTGGCCGCGTACACGTCCTCCGAGGCGATGCCCATGCGGTTGGCACTGCGCTCCACACCGTCCAGGAACTTCTGCACGGTGGCCACGAAAGCCTCGGCGTCAGCCGGCAGCTGGCCGCGCTTGAGCAACAACAACAGATAGAAGCCATCGGCTATCAGATCCTGCAGGCTCTGCGGATTGGCCGCCTGCGGCGCCGGCGCAGCCAGGCCGCCGTGCGAGCTCAATGAGGGCATCGGACCCGGGGTAGGGGGCAAAGGGGAGTTCATCATGAGGTCACCGCAACAAGTTCCATTTTGAGGTCGGCAATGCCGGACGGCACGTACACCATCAGCGACTGCGACTTGAGCATCCGCTCATACAGGGCGCCGCGCGTATCCAGTTCGAAGTAGTGGCTGCCAGGGCGTACCGGGATTGCAGCCGGCACCTGGTTGGCATGGGTGAGCTTGACCCCGGGCAGCGCCGACAGCACGCATTTTTCCACGTCGTCGGGGGCGCCGATCTTGAAGCGCACCGGCACGGTCTGCACCAGCTCCTGCGCCGGCACGTCGGCCGACACCGCCAGGTAGAACGAGGCCTCGCCATCAATGCGCTGCGAGTCCAGCCGGCCCAGGTGGTAGGACGGCTTGACCTCGTTGAGGGCGATCTTGAAGTAGCGCGCCGAAATCACCGTGTCCAGCAGGGTGCGGATGATCTCGAACAACTGGCGGAACCCTGCTTCGGGTTGCGAATGCAGGTAGCGCGGCAAGTCGTTGAGCGCAAACGCGTTGGAGAAGGTCAGCATGGCACCGGCCATGCGCAGCAATTCCTGGTGCAGGCGTTCGGGGTGCAGCTGCGGGTGGTGATAGAGGTGTGCCAGCGCGCTGAAGGACGAGTTGATCGTGTGCAGCAGCCAGAACGAGGCAATGTCGCCGGAGCGGAACTCGATGATGTTCTTGGACGGCTCGCGGTGCAGCCCGTACAGCGCATCGACCTTGGCCTGCAGCGAATCGAGGATGCCGCGCAGTTCCCGGTGCAGGGTGGGCGAGGCTTCCAGGTGTGCGCACGGCGGGATGAACTCATCGTCGATTTCGAAACCGCCGGTGGAGGTACGCCGAATGCGCGCCAGGGCCACGGTGGAATACGGGTCGCGCGGGTTCTCATCGGTCAGCAGCTTGACCGCCTTGCCGAGGAAGCCGAGTTCGGCCTCCACCGCATCGGTGTACAGGTCGTTGGCACCGCGATTGACCTGACGGTAGCGCGCCAGTTGGGCCGAGTCGGCGTCGGCGCAGTTGTCGCCATCGTCGCGCAGCAGCGGCAGGGCCAGGTGGATCACCGTGGACTGCACGCCGGGCGGCAGGTCCTTCAGTGACAGCGCATCGGGCAGCGCGTCATGCACGGGCGCATCGTAGCTTTCGCCGTCGGGGAATACCGCCGAGATGTCCAGCGGACGCAGCGTGCCACTTCCCAAGGCCTGCGGATCGAAACGCACGCGTCGGCAGCCCCAGGCATAGGGATGCAGCGTGAGTGACAGGTCCTGAAGGCGTGCTTCGTGATACGCATCCTGGCGCTGGAAATGCTGGGGCCTGAGAAACAGACCTTCACCCCATAGAACTTTGGACATCCTGCTTACATATGCCACATTTCAATCCTTGGAAATCTCAGGCCAACCCCGCCTGATACACACTAGAGTTCCACACACACTCCCAAGACAGGAATGTGAAAGTGCGCGATACATCACACATTTGATGCCCGGCTATCGAGCAATACTATCGCATGCCGGGAATCTGGCGTCAGAATGCAGGCATCTTCAACGAGGAGAGACACAGCGCACGGAAGCGAGACTGCCCGGGTCCCCGGAAACACGCGTGATCAGGGCCTGGCTGTCCGTTGTCAGTGCGCAGGCATGGATTCCCACGGTAATACCTTCGTTGGCCAGGTTCTTGTGCTTGCCGTCGAACGCGAATCGCCAGCGGCCGTCGGCCGGCGCGCGGAACAGGGCAACCACACCCAGCACCGCGGTGCCTTCGCTCAGTTGTTCCTTCAGTTCCTGGCGGTTGCCCGGGGTCAGTACGATTTCGTTGACCGACAGCAGGTCCGCGCCCAGCGCGGCCTGTTCGCCGCTCTGGTCCAGGAAGGCGTTGAATGGAGCCTGCTCGAAACGCTGCGCGCTGCGCAGGTGGTAAACCTTCACCACCGCGGCGGTGGCACGTTTGTCATTACCGGCGTTGAGGTTGATGCCGGCAAGAAGGCGCAATGGCACGACCGGTGGTGCTTCGGGTGGCGTATCGCGAATGCCCACCGCCTGCAGGGTCTTGTCCACGGCCTTGCCCAGGCCACCGCTGGCGCAACCGGTCAGTGACAATGACATGGCCGTGACAAGACATATAAGAGTGTTACGTCCCAAGCAGAAATTTCGGCTCATGAGAGGCTTCATGCATTCTCGGACTCGAAGGGGGAAGCGGTGGTCAGCATGCCTTGGGATGGCCGCGCATACGACAGCATTGCGGAAGGCGATGTGAAAATCTGTGACGTTGCATTGAATCAACTGATGCGCTTCACTATACCCCTGCGTATTTGCAGTTGTACACTTGCGGCAGTAAGGGAAAGGAATCCCGTGTGTTGTATCGGCGGGGACCGGACTCACCTTTAGTAGTTTCCATGAGGGATTGGCATGAAAGTGAAGGGAATGGGGAAGGCCGTGCATCGGCCGTTGTTGGCACTGGCGTTGCTTTCCAGTCTGGCCGCATGTTCATCGACGCCGAAGAAGGCCGCCGTACCGCCGTACGACGCGACGATGACCGTTGCCGAGACGCAGGTCACCACGGTGGGCTCGGAAGCGGCGATCAAGAGCTTCGAAGATGCAGCCCGTGCCGATCCGACCCGCAAGGAACCGTGGGTGCGCATCGCGCAGCTGCAGTTCGACCAGGGCCAGTACGCGCGTGCGATCGTCGCCGCTGAAGAAGTACTGCAGCGCGATCCTGATGACCTCGTTGCCGATGGCGTGATCACCGTTGCCGGCTTCCGCATCGCCAACACCTCGCTGACGCGCCTGCAGGGCCGCGGCGCACTGGCGTCGGAAACCGCGCGCAAGGAAGCCAAGACCCTGGCCGATACGCTGCGCAAGACCATGGGCGACGCCGTGCTGGAAGATCCCAAGCAGAAGGCGCGCCAGCCGGCCCGTCGCACCAATACCGGCGCGCGTCGCGCGACCACTCCCGCAGCACCGGCCGCCACCCCGGCCGCGCGCCCCGCCTCGTCCACGGGCGGCGATCCCTTCCAGAACCTCGGCGGCAACTGATCCGCACGTAGCAACACCCCCAGTCAGGAGACACCGATGGCGAAGAAGGACAGTATTCAGAAGCGGCTTCAGAAGATCCGCCCCCCGCGCGTGCAGTTGACCTACGACGTGGAAAAGGGTGATGCGATCGAACAGAAGGAACTGCCGTTCGTGGTGGGCGTGCTCGGTGATCTGAGCGGCAACCCGGAACAGCCGTTGCCCAAGGTCAAGGACCGCAAGTTCGTCAACGTCGATCTGGACAATTTCGACGAAGTGATGGAAGGCGTCGCCCCGCGCGCGGTGTATCGCGTTGCCAACAAGATCAGTGATGGTGGTGGCGAATTCGGCGTGGAGTTGAAGTTCAACTCGATCGACGATTTCCGCCCCGAATCCGTGGTCGATCAGATCGAACCGCTGCGCAAGCTGCTGGAATCGCGCACCAAGCTCGCCGACCTGCGCAACAAGCTGGCCGGGAACGAGAAGCTCGAAGACCTGCTGACCGATGTCCTGAACAACACCGAACAGCTCAAGAAGCTGGGTACGGGCAAGGAGCAATAAGCCATGGCAGCAGAAGCTACCGGTGTAGCAGAACAGTCGGCCGCAGCGGTCGAGGAAATCGGCCTGCTCGATCAGATTGTCGAGAAGAGCAAGGTTGCCAAGTCCGAGACCGAGCACCAGCGGGCCAAGGACATCATTTCCGAGCTGGCCAAGGAAGTGCTGGAAGGCACCGTGGTGGTGTCCGACAACCTCAACCTGACCCTGGATGCGCGCATCGCCGAGATCGATCGGATCATCTCCGAACAGCTCAGCGCGGTGATGCATGCCCCGCAGTTCCAGCAGTTGGAGAGCACCTGGCGCGGCCTGCACTACCTGTGCCAGCAGACCTCCACCGGCCCGAACATGAAGATCAAGGTCTTCAACGCGCCGAAGAAGGATCTGGTCAAGGACTTCAAGTCGGCGATCGATTTCGACCAGAGCGCGCTGTTCAAGAAGGTCTACGAAGAAGAGTTCGGCACCTTCGGTGGTGCGCCCTTCGGTGCGCTGGTGGGTGATTACTTCATCGGCCGCCAGCCTGAGGACATGTACTTCGTCGAGCAGATGTCGCACGTGGCCGCAGCCGCGCACGCGCCGTTCATTTCGGCGGCGTCCGAAGGCATGTTCGGCCTGGAGACCTTCACCGACCTGGGCAAGCCGCGCGACATGGCGAAGATCTTCGACACCGTCGAATACGCCAAGTGGAAGTCGTTCCGCGAAAGCGAGGACAGCCGCTACGTCGGCCTGACCCTGCCGCGCTTCCTGGGCCGTCTGCCGTACAACCCGAAGGATGGCACCACCGTGGAGGGCTTCAACTTCGTCGAAGAAGTTGACGCTGCCGACCACAGCAAGTTCCTGTGGTGCAACACCGCCTACGCGATGGCCGCGCGCCTCACGCACGCGTTCGAGGATTACGGCTGGTGCGCGGCGATCCGCGGCGTGGAGGGCGGTGGCCTGGTCGAAGACCTGCCCACCCATACCTTCCGCACCGATGACGGTGAAGTGGCGCTCAAGTGCCCGACCGAAGTGGCGATCACCGATCGCCGTGAAAAAGAACTCAGTGACCTCGGTTTCATCCCGCTGGTCCACTGCAAAAATACCGACTACGCCGCGTTCTTCGGCGCCCAGTCGGCACAGAAGCCGAAGAAGTACAACACTGATTCGGCCAATGCCAATGCGATCCTGTCTGCCCAGTTGCAGTACATGTTCGCCGTCTCGCGCATCGCCCATTACCTCAAGGCGATGATGCGCGAGAAGATTGGCAGCTTCGCTTCAGCCGGCAACGTCGAGGAATTCCTCAACCGTTGGATCTCGCAGTACGTCCTGCTGGATGACAACGCCTCCCAGGAAGCCAAGGCCCAGTACCCGCTGCGCGAAGCCGCTGTGAATGTTTCGGAAGTACCGGGCAAACCCGGTGTCTACCGCGCTGTGGCCTTCATCAGGCCGCATTTCCAGCTCGATGAGCTGTCTGTTTCGTTGCGATTGGTTGCCGAATTGCCGGCAACTGCAAAAAAGTCGTAACGCATTGATGTTGCTGTAGCGTCAAGGGGCGGATGCCCTGATTACAGCGACGTTTTTCCAAGAGGGTTAAACCCCCCTGAACCGCCGGGAGCGATCCCGGCACCCAATCTCACGGAAGACCGGAACTTAGGAGACCAGATATGCAGCACGCTTTCCTCTCTATCGACACCATCAAGGGCGAGTCCCACGACGACAAGCACAAGGATTGGATTGAAATCCAGTCCTTCTCGCAGGATCTGCTGCAGCCGCGTTCGGCCACTGCGTCGACCTCGGGTGGCACCACCGCAGCTCGTGTGAATCTGTCGCCGATCGAAATCACCAAGACGATCGATCTCGCCACCACTGCCCTGAACCAGGCGGCCAGCAATGGCACCACCTTCCCGAAGGCACGCATCGAATTCATGCGCGCTGACAAGGACGGCAACGCGATCAATTACTACACGGTCGAGCTGCTGAACGTCCTGGTTCATCGCGTCACCACCACGGTTGATTCCGAGGGGATGCCGCAGGAAGTGATCCAGCTGAGCTTTGGTGCGATCAAGTGGACCTACCAGCAGCAGAAGCCGGAAGGCGGCGTTGGTGGCAAGGCCGTGGCGCAGTGGAGTGCAACCAAGAACATTCCCAACTACGCCGTTTGATGTAGTGTCGCTGCGATGGCGCCTTGCGCGCCATCGCAGTCTGAAATCACCTGGCAGTACATCGGGAGCGGCCAGGAACGGCCGCAGCGCGTGTTGCCCCTCTGCATGATGCAGGGACGCAGACAGACCGGAATGACCCATGAAGGGACTCGAACCCAGCTTGCTCGAGAAATTGTTCGACGATGCCCCCAAGTCCAACGGGGGAGGGCATGTGTTCAAGTCCGTGTCGCTGGAGCAGTACAAGGATTCGATCGCCCGTGACCTGGAGGGCCTGCTCAATTCGCGGGCGGCATTCCAGGAGGACGACATGGCCGAATTCCCCAATTGCAAACAGTCGTTGCTGACCTACGGGCTGGCCGACTTTTCCGCGATGAGCCTGGCCAATGCCTATGATCGCGCCGCCATCTGCCGCTCGTTGGAGCAGGCCGTGGCCCGGCACGAACGACGCCTGAAGAACGTAGGAGTCAGCCTGGAAGTCGCCTCGCAGTTTGGTGGCGGGCTGCATTTCACCATCAACGCCTTGCTCGACCTGGAGCCGGCCCGCGAGCCGGTCAGTTTCGATGCCATGTTGCAGCCGTCGACCCTGCAGTACCAGGTCAGCCGTACCCGTCGCCAGCAGGTGACCACCTGACATGCAGGATCTGCTGCCCTTCTACGAACGCGAACTGGCCTACCTGCGCCGCTATGGCCGCGAGTTCGCCGATCGCTACCCCAAGATTGCCGGACGCCTCCAGCTCAATGCCGAAGGCAGCCAGGACCCGCATGTCGAGCGCCTGATCGAAGCCTTCGCGCTGCTCAGTGCACGCGTGTCCAAGCGCATCGAAGATGATTACCCCGAATTCACCGACGCCCTGCTGGACGTCCTGTACCCGCATTACCTGCGGCCGTTCCCCTCGTGCTCCATCGCCCATTTCGACATGGATGGCGTGTCATCCAAGCTGAGTGCGCCGATCACGGTGGCGCGCGGCACCGCGCTGCAGTCGCGCCCGGTGCGCGGGGTGTCCTGCCGGTTCCGCACGGCGTTTGACGTGGTGCTGGCGCCGATCACGGTGCAGTCTGCCGTGTACCGAGGCGTGGCCGAAGCGCCCATGGCCACCAGCCTGCCCGCCGGTAGCGGCGCGCAGATTTCGCTCAGTTTCCGCCTGATGTCCGATCAGGCCAGCTTTGACACCCTGGGCACCGATGCCCTGCGCCTGTTCCTGGACGGCGAGCCATCGCTGCGCGCCTCGCTGCGCGATGCCTTGGCCCTGGGGGTCAAAGTGGCCTATGTCGAAGCAGACAACAGCGGCCGCTGGCGCCGGCTGGAGGAAGTGCCGCTGCGCCAGGTCGGCTTCAGCGAGCAGGAGTCGCTGGTGGATTTCCCGGCGCGCTCGCACCCGGCGTATCGCCTGCTGACCGAATTGTTCGCCTACCCGGAGAAGTTCGGCTTCATCGACCTGCTGCTCAAGCCGGTCACTGCCGGGGCCAGCCGCAGCGTTACCCTGCACCTGATCCTGCAGGCCAGCGCCCCCGAGCGCGGGCACCAGCTGGTGCTTGAAGAGTTGAGCGCCAGCAACGTACGCCTGGGCTGCACCCCGATCGTGAACCTGTTCGCGCAGCCCGGCGAGCCGATCCGCGTGACCCATCGTACGGTGAGCTACGCGGTGCTGGCCGATGCGCGGCGCGCGTTTGCCTACGAGGTGCATTCGATCGATTCGGTGCACCGCATCCGGCAGACCCCGCAGGGCGAGGTCATCCAGGCGTTCCGCCCGTTCTATTCACTGCACCACGGCGAAGACCCCGATCGCACCGGGCAGTACTGGGTGTCGCGACGCGACGAGGATATCGCCCGGCAAAGCCCTGGCTTTGAGACCGAAATCAGCTTCGTCGATCTGGCGTTCAATCCGACCCTGCCGCAGACCGATACGGTCAGCCTGGAGCTGACCTGCAGCAACCGCGACCTGCCCAGTCACCTGGCGCACGGCGTGGCCGGCGGCGACCTCACCCTGGAAGGCGGCACACCTGCGCGGGCGATCAGCCTGCTGCGCAAGCCAACCCGGCCGCTGCGCTTCCGCCAGGGCAAGAACGCGCAATGGCGCCTGATTTCGCACCTGTCGCTCAATCAGCTGTCGCTGACCGGCAGTGGCCTGACCGCACTGAAAGAGATGCTGCGCCTGTACGACCTGTCCGGCAACAACGTGTCGGCGCGCCAGATCGACGGCATCCTGGCGCTGGAGCAGCACCCGGTGACCAGTTGGATGTCGGGCAAGCAGTTCGCCTCGGTCGTACGCGGGTTGGAGATCCGCCTGACCATCAACGAGAACCATTTCGTGGGCGCCGGCATTGCCGCGTTCGCCCAGGTGATGGATCACTTTTTTGCACTGTATGTGCATGCCAACAGTTTCACCCGGCTGGTGCTGGTCTCCAGCGACAGCGGTGAGGAGATCGTCCGATGCCCGGCGCGAAGCGGCGAATCGATCCTGGCGTAGCCCAGCAACTGCTCGCCGAACCCCACCGCTTCGAGTTCTTCCAGGCGGCGCGGTTGCTGGAGCAGGTGTTTCAGCGCCAGGGCGTGAAGGCAGGCCAGGCTGTGCCCATGCGGGTGCGGTTCCGTAACCCGCTGTCGCTGGGGTTTCCGGCTACCGAGCTGAGTTCGGAGTGCGTGGCTTATTCGCTCAAGGGCGAGAAGCTGGAAGACGCGGCCGCGATCGAGCACGCGCTGGAACACGAAACCCTGGCCGAAGTGCATCTCACCCCGCACTTCATGGGGTTGCTGGGCACGTCCGGCGCGCTGCCGCTGCATTACACCGAAACCCTGCAGCTGCGGGAACTGTACGATCGCGATCGCACCGCGCGTGCCTTCCTGGACATCTTCTCCACGCGGGCGGTGTCGCTGCATTACGCGGCGTGGAAGAAGCACCGGCTGGCGCTGCAGTACGAGATCGACCGCCGCGAGCGCTTCCTGCCGTTGATCATGTCCTTGTTCGGCATGGGCATGAACGAACTGCGCGACCGCATGGTGGACGGGCACGGCGATGTGTTCGACCAGGCCTTCGCCTACTACGCCGGCGCGGTGCGTCAGCGCCCGGTGTCGGCTGCGTTGATGCAGCGTGTACTGGCCGACTACTTCCAGGTGCCGCTGGCGCTGGAACAGTTCGTCGGTGCCTGGTACCGCGTACCGGCCGGCCAATCCACGCGGTTGGGTCAGGCCAATGCCACGCTGGGGGCCAGCGCGCTCGCCGGTGACCGGGTGTGGCAACGTGACCTGCGCATGCGCCTGAGCATCGGTCCGCTGCGCCGGGAACAGTTCGATGATTTCCTGCCCGGCGGCGGCGCCGAACAGGCGCTGGCCAAGTGGCTGTCGCTGCTCACCGGCGGCACCCTGGAATATGAAGTCCGCCTGGTACTGCGCAGGGAAGACGTGCGCGGCGCCGGGCTGGGCGCAGGCAACGGCGCGCGCCTGGGCTGGGACAGCTACATGTGTTCGCGTGCTGCCGACGGCCCGCGTTCGGACACCACTTACGGTATCCATACACTGCAATGAACAGGCCCGGGCTAGGCTGACCCGCCGCTGCCCTTCATCAACAGGATTCAGCAAGGAGCGCGTTTTCCCGCATGAGCATCAATCTCAAGACCCTGATCAGCAAGCTGGACGATACCTGCCGTCTGGCCGCCGAGCGTGCGGCCAACCTGTGCATGTCGCGGGGCAACTACGAAGTTGATCTGGAGCACCTGTTCCTGGCGCTGCTGGAACAGCCGCACAGCGATTTCGTGCTGATCGCCCGCCGCTGTGGCATTTCGCCCGATGCGCTGGAGCGTGACCTGTCCGATGAGATCAGCCAGTTCAAGACCGGCAATGGCCGCACGCCGGTGTTTTCCCAGCACATTCCCAAGCTGTTCGAACACGCCTGGTTGATCGCCTCGCTGGATTCGGAAACCAGCCGCATCCGCAGCGGCCACCTGCTGCTGGCGTTGATGACCGAACCGGAGCTGTCCCAGCTGGCGTATCGCGGCTCCAAGCTGTTCGTGCGCTTCAAGCTGGACGAACTCAAGCACGACTTCGCCAAGCTTACCGACGGGTCGCAGGAAGCCACCCAGACGGTACGCAACGCCGATGCCGGCGCAGGCGAGGGCGATCTGGGCGGTGAGACCGCCGCCGCGGTGGATGGCGGCAAGGGCGGGCTGTCCAAAACTCCGGCGCTGGACCAGTTCACCACCAACCTTACCGAACGCGCCCGTGAAGGCCGCATCGACCCGGTGATCGGCCGTGACGGCGAGATCCGCCAGGTGATCGACATCCTGATGCGGCGCCGCCAGAACAACCCGATCCTCACCGGTGAAGCCGGCGTCGGCAAGACCGCCGTGGTGGAAGGCCTGGCCCGGCGCATCGCCGACAAGGATGTGCCCGACGTGCTGCTGGGCGTGGAGCTGCATACCCTGGACATGGGCCTGCTGCAGGCCGGCGCAAGCGTCAAGGGCGAGTTCGAGAACCGCCTGAAGAACGTGATCGACGAGGTGAAGAAGAGCCCGCACCCGATCATCCTGTTCATCGACGAAGCCCACACCATGATCGGTGCCGGCGGCGCCGCCGGCCAGAACGACGCCGCCAACCTGCTCAAGCCGGCCCTGGCACGTGGCGAGCTGCGCACCATCGCGGCCACGACCTGGAGCGAGTACAAGAATTACTTCGAAAAAGATGCCGCGCTGGCGCGCCGCTTCCAGGTGGTCAAGGTGGAAGAACCGACCGAAGCCCTGGCGGCGGCGATGCTGCGCGGCATGGTCGGGCTGATGGAGGCGCACTTCAATATCCGCGTGATGGATGAAGCGGTGACCGAGGCGGTGCGTCTGTCGCACCGCTACATCAGCGGCCGCCAGCTGCCGGACAAGGCGGTCAGCGTGCTCGATACCGCCTGCGCCAAGGTGGCGCTGGGCCAGAGCGCGACGCCGGCGATCATTGAAGACACCCGCAGGCACCTGGACCGCCTGGACGCCGAGCTGGCCGCGCTCCAGCGCGAAACCGCCGGCGGCGCCAACCACCATGCCGAGCGCCTGGGCGAACTTCAGCAGTTGCAGGCCGATGCCAAGACGGTGCTGGCCACCAACGAAGCGCGGCTGTCGCTGGAGCGCGCCTTGGCCGACCAGGTCCGCCAGCTGCGGCAGCAGATGGAGAATGGCAGCGCCGATCCGGCGGCCAGCGATGCGGCGCCGGCCGACGCCGCTGCCAGCGAGAAGCCGGCACGCGGCAAGAAGGCGGCCGCCGCCGTTTCGCCGCAGCAGGCCGAACTGGACCGCCTGCTCGCCGAGCTGCGCCAGCTGCAGGGCGACACCCCGATGGTGCCGCTGCAGGTGGATGGTGGCGTGGTGGCCGAGATCGTGTCGGCCTGGACCGGCGTACCGCTGGGTCGCATGGTCAAGGACGAGATCCGCACCGTGCGCACCCTGGGCACGTTGCTGGTGGATCGGGTGATCGGCCAGGATCATGCGCTGGAAGCCATTGCCCAGCGCGTGCGTACCGCCACGGCCAAGCTGGAAGACCCGAACAAGCCGCGCGGCGTGTTCATGTTCGTCGGCCCGTCCGGCGTGGGCAAGACGGAAACCGCGCTGGCGCTGGCCGACATCCTGTACGGCGGCGAGCGCAAGCTGATCACCATCAACATGAGCGAGTACCAGGAGGCGCACAGCGTGTCCGGGCTCAAGGGCTCGCCCCCGGGGTACGTGGGTTATGGCGAGGGCGGCGTGCTCACCGAAGCGGTGCGCCGCAACCCGTACAGCGTGGTGCTGCTGGACGAAGTGGAGAAGGCCCACCCCGACGTGCTGGAAATGTTCTTCCAGGTCTTCGACAAGGGCCAGATGGACGATGCCGAAGGGCGCGAGATCGACTTCCGCAATACCCTGATCATCCTCACCTCCAACATCGGCTCCTCGCAGATCATGCAGGCCTGCCTGAACAAGCCGGCCGAGGAAATCCCCACCGCCGATGCGCTGGGCGAAGCCCTGCGCCCGGTGTTGATGAAGAGTTTCAAGCCCGCGTTCCTGGGCCGCATGAAAGTCGTGCCGTACTTCCCGATCAACGACGACGTGCTGGCCCAGATCATCGCGCTCAAGCTCGGTCGCATCCGCGACCGGGTGGCGGGTAACCACAAGGCCACGTTCTTGTGGGACGACAGCCTGGTCGAGGCCGTGCTGTCGCGTTGCACCGAGGTGGATTCGGGTGCACGCAATGTTGATCACATCCTCAACGGTACGCTGCTGCCGGAGGTCGCGGAAAGCGTCCTGGCGGCGATGGCCGAGGGGAACCGGATCAACACCATCAAGGTGACCGCAGGGAAGAACGGCGCCTTCAAATACAAGTTGTCCTGATTGTCGACTGGAAAGGAGATACGAACATGGATTTCTACGGATTCAACCGCGCCAAAGCCGTTGCCAACTGTGGCAGCCTGGAACTGGGCCTGGCCCGCGACACCAACAACGTGCGTGCCTGGAACCGCCTGCGCCCGGAACACATCGTCGAACTGCTGCACGGTGCCGCCGCCGACGCCCGCCAGGATGCGCGCAACCTGGCCGCCCAGATCAGCCGGGGCGCCTGGCGCATCCAGACCCATGCACCGGCTGCGGGCAAGGCCAACCAGCTGGTCAGCAATGCCCGTGAAGTGTCGGTCACCGCCGGTGGTCGCGATTACCGCCTGCTGTTGAACGAAGGGTCCAAGCTGCAGCTGGAACGCATTACGCAGTCGGCCTGACCGAGGCCTTCGGCCGCCCCTGCCGCAGTGGCAGGGGCGCCTGGTTGCTCGCCGGTGCTCTGTGCCGGGGGAGCTGCCACCCAGTGGGAAAAGCGTGTCATGTGACGTGTGCGACGCAATGCCCGCCCGGGGTACAGCCCGGGTGAAACGCGCGGTGCTCGCACTGATCTATGCTGACGATGGATCGTCCCAGTCGAATTCACTGGGCTAATGAATGCGGGGAAGCATCATGGATTCCGTAACCAAGATACTCGCCGCGCTGGCGGCACCGGGGCAGGCCCAGCGCCTGCTGCAGCTGCGCACCTCGCTGGGGAGCGATGTGCTGGTGGCCGAGTCGCTCAATGGCGTCGAGCAGATCGACGGCGTCGGCTTCGTGTTCGACGTGATTGCATTGTCGGCGGACGCCACCCTGTCGCTGGACGCGCTGCTGGGCCAGCCGGCGCTGCTGCAGATGCAGGCCATCGGCAACGCACGCCCGTTCCATGGCCGGATCACCGCCGCCGAACGCATCGGCAGCAATGGCGGAATGGCGCGGTATCGGCTGCGCCTGCAGCCGTGGCTGGCGTTCCTGGGCCAGCGCGTGGACAGCTACGTGTTCCATGACGCCAGCGTGGTCGACATCGTCGAGAACGTGTTCGCCGATTACAGCGGGTTGGTGCCGGCATGGCGCTGGGACCTGACCGATCGCAGCCTGTACGCCAAGCGCAGCCTGACCACCCAGTACCAGGAAACCGACCTGGCCTTCGTGCAGCGCCTGCTGGCGGAGGAAGGCATCTATTACTGGTTCGAGCATGCCGGGGACCCTAGCAGCGATTCGTTCGGTGCACATACCCTCGTGCTCGCCGACAACCACCACGGCGCCAAGGATCTGGGCGCCGTGCGTTTCCACCGTGGCGATGTGACCGAGCGCGATGACAGCGTGCAGCAGTGGTCGACCGCACGCCGCTGGTGCACCACCAAGGTGTCGCGCCATACCTGGGATCACCGCACGCTGGAGCTGCGCCAGGCCAGCGCCGAGGCACAGACCGCGCACGAGGCGACCGGCGAAGATGCCGATACCTGCGGCCCGTACGGCTGGCAGGACAACGCGCGTGGCCAGCGCCGCGCCCAACAGCACCTGGATGCGCTGCGCGTGCGCGCGCACACGATTGAAGGGCAGGGCAAGTGGCGGCAGCTGACGCCGGGCGCCCAGTTCCAGTTGGGCCAGCATCCTGGCGTGGACGCCGGCACCGCGTTCCTGTGCCTGTCGGTGCAGCACCAGGCCCGCAACAATTTCGAGGCCGACGTATTCGATGCGCTGGAGCAGCAGCTCGGGCCGGCCGCGCAGGCGCCGCTCAGTCTGCCGGGCGCATTGACCGGCTTGTCCGTGGCCAATGCGTCGCCGGACCTCACCACCACCTTCTACGACAACCACTTCGTGGCCATTCCGGCCGATGTGGTGTATCGACCGCAGACCGAAGACGGCCATGGCAGCCGCCTGCATCCGCGCCCGTCGATCACCGGCACGCTCAGCGCGATCGTGGTCAGCGACGGCGAGCCGCTGCAGTCTGATCGCGATCACCGCATCAAGGTGCAGTTCCCGTGGCAGCGCGGTGGCAGTTCCAGCACCGGCTTGGCCCATCCCGGCGGCGACGACAACGCCCCGGCCAACGGCGGCGCCTGGACCTGGGTGCGGGTGATGACCCCGTGGGCCGGCGACAACTGGGGCGGCGTAGTGCTGCCGCGTCGCGGCCAGGAAGTGCTGGTAGCGTTCCTCGAGGGCGACATTGATCGCCCGGTGGTGGTCGGCGCGGTCTACAACGGCCGCGGCCAGACCGATGCGGCCCACAACCAGGTCGCCAGCGGCGGCGCCAACGCCACCGGCAATGCGCCGGCGTGGTTCGACGGCAATGAGCATGCTGCGGTCTATACCGGCTTCAAGAGCCAGGCGCTGGCCGACAGCCAGGGCGGGCAGGGCGGCTACCAGCAGATGCGCCTGGATGACACGCCGGGCCAGGGCCGCGCGCAGCTGTCCACCACCCAGCACGCCACCACGCTGACGTTGGGGCACCTGAAGGGCGGCGAAGACAACGTGCGCGAAACCGAGCGCGGTTTCGGTGCCGAGCTTTCCACGCAGGCATTCGGTGCGTTGCGCGCCGGGCAGGGACTGCTGCTCAGTACCGAGCCGGGCGAGCCCCAGCTGGCCGCCAATCAGGCGCTGACCCAGCTGCAGGAAAGTGCCGAACTGCTGCAATCGCTCAACGAATCGGCAGTGAACCAGCAGGCCCAACTGCCTGAGGAGCCGACCAAGCTTCAGGCCCACGACGCGCTGGAACAGGTGCAGGCCAGTTTGCGCGCCACCCAGAGTGGCAGCGTAGCGGGCAGCGTCAGCGGCGGTGACGGCGATGCCCCGGGCTGGGACACGCCGGTATTGATGGGCAGCGGCGTAGCCGGTGTGATGAGCTTGACGCCGGCCGACCAGGTCTGGGTGAGTGGTGCGCATACGACGCTGGCGTCTGGCGTGGCGTTGAACTGGTTGAGTCAGGGCTCTATCACGATGGCCGTGGCCGGTGGACTGGTGCTGTACACCGCCGGCGCCGAGCCGAAGCCTGAAAGCCCGAACCAGGAACGCGGCATCGCACTGCACGCCGCGCAGGGCAAGGTCAGTGCGCGTGCGCACAAGAACCAGGCAATCCTGGCAGCCAAGACCAACGTGAAGATCACCAGCACCCAGGCCGATGTGCAGTTGTCGGCGCCGA
>JAHREJ010000070.1 GCA_021733645.1 Bacillus subtilis subsp. subtilis
CGTCCGATTCGGTGATGAATGCCTTCTTCATCCCGCACCTGGGCAGCATGATCTACTCGATGACGGCGATGGAGACCAAACTCCATCTGATCGCCAACGAGACCGGCGCGTTCCCGGGCATGTCCTCGCACTACAGCGGCGCGGGCTTCAGCAAGATGCATTTCACCGCGCATTCGGTGACCGACGCGCAGTACCAGGAATGGCTGGCCAAGATCCGTGCGACCGGCACGACCCTGGATAAGACCGCGTTCGCGGGCCTGGTGGCCGAAAAGAACCACGACTGGCATCCGGTGACCTACTACGGCACCGCCGAAGCCGGCCTGTTCGACTGGGTCATTGCCAGGCACATGGGCGACAACCAGCATTACGGCATGAAGCACGACCATGCTGCGATGGGTCATGACGGCGCCGCGGGCGAAAGCCACGCCGGCCACGACATGCCTGCCGCTGCAGGTCCTGCCCCGGCCGAGGTCCATGCCGACGACACCCACGCGGCCCACGCCGCGGGTGCTGCCGCCGAGCACGCCGAACACACTGCAGACGAGCATGCCGCCGCCGGTCACACCGGCCACGCAGGCTCGGGAGAATAAGCATGAATCTGTTGGGTAAACTGACATTTGCCGACATCCCGCATGACCCGATCATCATCACCACGTTGATTGGTGCTGGTATCGGTGGCCTGCTGGTGCTGGCCCTGATCACCAAGTTCAAGCTGTGGGGCTATCTCTGGAAAGAGTGGTTCACCTCGGTGGACCACAAGAAGATCGGCGTGATGTACCTCATCATCGCGTTCGTCATGCTGCTGCGCGGCTTCGCCGACGCGATCATGATGCGTGTGCAGCAGGCCATGGCGGCCGGCGGCAACGAGGGCATCCTGCCCCCGCACCACTACGACCAGATCTTCACCGCCCACGGCGTGATCATGATCTTCTTCGTGGCGATGCCGCTGATCACCGGCCTGATGAACGTGGTGGTGCCGCTGCAGATCGGCGCGCGCGACGTGGCCTTCCCGTTCGTCAACTCGCTCAGCTTCTGGCTGTTCGTGGCGGGCGCGGGGCTGGTGATGATCTCGCTGGGCGTGGGTGAATTCGCGCAGACCGGCTGGCTGGCCTTCCCGCCGTTGTCAGGCAAGGAATACAGTCCCGGGGTCGGTGTGGATTACTACATCTGGGGCCTGCAGGTGGCCGGCCTGGGCACCACGCTGAGCGGTATCAACTTCTTCATCACCATTTTGAAGATGCGTACCCCCGGCATGAAGCTGATGCAGATGCCGATCTTCACCTGGACCGCGCTGGTCACCAACGTGCTGATCATCGCCGCGTTCCCGGTGCTGACCGTTACCCTGGTGCTGCTCACCCTGGACCGTTACCTGGGCACGCACTTCTTCACCAATGACGGTGGCGGCAACGCCATGCTGTACATCAACCTGATCTGGATCTGGGGCCACCCGGAAGTCTATATCCTGGTGCTGCCGGCCTTCGGCGTGTTCTCCGAGGTCATCGCCACGTTCTCGCGCAAGGCGCTGTTCGGCTACAAGGGCATGGTCTACGCCACCGCCTGCATCGGCGTGCTGTCGTTCCTGGTCTGGTTGCACCACTTCTTCACGATGGGCTCGGGTGCCAACGTCAATGCCTTCTTCGGCATCACGACGATGATCATCTCCATTCCCACCGGCGTGAAGATCTTCAACTGGCTGTTCACCATGTTCCGCGGTCGCGTGCAGTTCACCACCCCGGTGCTGTGGACGATCGGCTTCATGGTCACCTTCACCATCGGCGGCATGACCGGCGTGATGCTGGCGATCCCGGCCATCGATTTTGTGCTGCACAACAGCCTGTTCCTGATCGCGCACTTCCATAACGTCATCATCGGCGGCGTGGTGTTCGGCATGTTCGCCGGCATCAGCTACTGGTGGCCGAAGATGTTCGGCTTCCGTCTCAACGAAACCTGGGGCAAGCGCGCGTTCTGGTGCTGGTTCATCGGCTTCTACGTGGCGTTCATGCCGCTGTACATCCTGGGCTTCATGGGCATGACCCGCCGCATGCAGAGCTACCCGAACCTGGAATACCAGCCGTTGCTGGTGATCGCCATGTTCGGTGCGTTCATCATCGGCGCCGGCATCCTGTGCCAGGTGATCCAGATCGCCGTGTCGATCCGCGACCGCAAGAAGACCGCCGACCTGACCGGCGACCCGTGGGATGCACGTACGCTGGAGTGGGAAACCTCTTCGCCGCCGTCGTTCTACAACTTCGGCACGCTGCCCAAGGTCACCGAGCTGGACGACTTCTGGGAACGCAAGCAGCGCGGTGAGGCGTGGGAACGCCCGGCCAGGTACTCCGACATCCACATGCCGCGCAACACCGGCACCGGCGTGGTGATCGGCGCCTTCAGCCTGGTGCTCGGCTTTGCGATGATCTGGCACATCTGGTGGCTGGCCATCGTCGGCATCGTCGGCATGATCGGCACCTTCATCTGGCGCACCTTCGACAAGGACACCGATTACTACGTGCCCGCCGCCGAAGTGGAGCGCATCGAAAATGAGCACCGTCGCCACCTGGTGGCGCAGGGCCTGGTGAAAGCGGAGCTGAAGGCATGAGCGGCACGACCCCCAACGCCATGAACCCTGGGCACGCCGCGCACGCGGCGGCCCACGGCCATGATGAGCACGAGCACCACGACACCGGCGGCAACACCGTCTTCGGTTTCTGGGTGTATCTGATGAGCGACTGCCTCATCTTCGCCAGCCTGTTTGCCACCTACATCGTGTTGGCCGGCGGCACCAACGGTGGCCCGGGCCCGAAGGACCTGTTCGACCTGACCTTCGTTGCCTGGGAAACCACGCTGCTGCTGGTGTCCTCGTTGACCTTCGGGCTGGGCATGATCGCCCTGCACAAGCACAAGGTGGGCCAGATGTACCTGTGGCTGGGGTTGACCTGGCTGCTGGGCTTCGGCTTCATGGTCATGGAGGTGTGGGAGTTCAACCACCTCATCCATGAGGGCTTCGGTCCGGACCACAGTGCGTTCCTGTCGGCGTTCTTCGCGCTGGTGGGCACCCACGGCCTGCACGTCAGTGCCGGCCTGCTGTGGCTGTTGATCATGTTCATCCAGATCAAGCAGAACGGCCTCACCCCGACCAACAAGACCCGCATGGCGTGCCTGAGCCTGTTCTGGCACTTCCTGGATCTGATCTGGATCGGCGTGTTCTCCGTCGTCTACCTGAAGGGAGCGCTGTAATGGCCGCACATGACAATCACGCACACGACCACGGTGCCGGCGGCGAAAGCCACGGCAGCGTCAAGTCGTACCTGGTCGGCTTCGCGCTGGCCGCGATCCTGACGATCATCCCGTTCTGGCTGGTGATGCACGGCAACCTGCCGACCTTCACCACCGGGGTCATCATCGTGATCGCCGCGGTGCTGCAGATCCTGGTGCACCTGGTGTTCTTCCTGCACCTGAACCGCTCCTCGGAGCAGCGCTGGAACGTCAGCGCGGCGGCCTTCACCGTGGTGGTGATCGGCATCATCGTGGCCGGTTCGCTGTGGGTCATGCACAACATGAACGTGCACATGATGCAGTAACGTCTCCGCGACGTTGCCGCATGCAGAAAGGCCGCCTTCGGGCGGCCTTTCTGTTGCTGCGGCGTGGGTCGCGGCAGGGGCGGTTCCCGGGCGACGGCCGATATCTCGCCGCCATGCCCGGTGGACGCAGGACAGCCATCGAGGACGCGCCCCGGCCGCTGCCGCGGCGGTCCCGTTCAACGGTCATGTCGCCACCGGGTGTTGCACCGCTACCGGCAGTCGACCAAGGTTCGACCCTGCCGGGGCGTGGCCCTACGTGACCTGCGCCAGCCGCAGGAACTCCTCGGCCGCCACTGGCCGGCCCAGGTGGTAGCCCTGCAGCAGATCGCAGCCCAGGTCGCTCAGGTATTGCCGCTGCCCTGCCGTTTCCACGCCTTCGGCCACGATCTGCAGCTGCAGCGAGCGGCCCAGGGCAATGATCGAGGACACGATCGCGGCATCTTCGGCGTTGTCTTCCAGGTCGCGCACGAAGGCACGGTCGATCTTCAGTTCGGTGGCCGGCATCCGCTTGAGGTAGAGCAGGCTGGAATAGCCGGTGCCGAAATCGTCGATGGAAATGTTCACCCCCATGTCGGTCAGCCCGTGCAGGATCTGCAGGCTGGCCTCCACATCTTTCATGGCGGTGGTTTCGGTTACTTCCAGGGTGAGGTGGTGCGGGTCCAGGGCGTGCTTTTCCAGGGTGCGCCTCACCGTGTCCAGCAGCGTGCTGGAGCCGAACTGCAACGGCGACAGATTCACTGCCATCGACCACTCCGGGTGGCCGGCATCGTGCCACTGGCGCAGCTGCGCGCAGGCGCGATCCAGCACCCAGTCGCCCAATGGCAGGATCAGCCCGCTGCGTTCGGCCACCGGAATGAAGCTGTCCGGGGTCAGCAGGCCCAGCTCGGGGTGCTGCCAGCGCACCAGCGCCTCGGCCCCGATCAGGGCCTGGCCGGTGGCCGGGAACTTGGGCTGGTAGTGCAGCACCAGCTCGTTGCGGTGGATGGCCCGGCGCAGTTCCTGCAGCAGCTTGAGCTGCCGGTTGGCGCTGACATGCATCGACTCGGTGAAGAAGGTGTAGCCGTTACGCCCCGATTCCTTGGTGTGGTACATCGCCGCATCGGCGTGGGCCATCAGTTCGCGCTCGCCGGTGGCATCGGTGGGGTACAGCGCGATGCCCAGGCTGGCGCTGACCTGCAGTTCCAGCGTATCGATCACGAACGGCTCGGCAACGCGGGCGATGATGCGCTCGGCCACCACGGCGGCATCTTCAGGCGCATCGACCTGGAACACGATCACGAACTCGTCCCCGCCCAGCCGCGCGAACGTATCCTGGCTGCGCAGCAGCGTGCTCACGCGCGCGCTGACCTGGATCAACAGCTTGTCGCCCAGCTGATGCCCGTAGGCATCATTGATGGCTTTGAAGCCGTCCAGGTCGCAGAACATCACCGCAAAGTTGAACTGCCGGCGCTGGGCCTTCTCGATGGCTTGTTCGATACGGTCCTGCAGCAGCATGCGGTTGGGCAGCTGGGTCAGCGGGTCGTGCAGGGCGGCCTGCAGCAGCTTCTCGTTGGCGTGTGCGAGCGAATCGGCCAGCAGGCCGGTACGGGTGCGCATCTGCCGGTCGAACACCGAGGCCAGCAACGCGATGCCGAGCGTGGCCAGGGTAGTCACAATCACCAGGACCGCCAGCCATTTGTTGTCCAGGCCGGTGCCAACTGCCGCGCCGCAGATGCTGCCGGCCGGGAAGGTGGCCGCGGCCATGCCGGTGTAGTGCATGCCCACGATGGCCAGCCCCATCAACAGCGAGGCGATCCCGCGCAGCAGGAACGGGCGGCGCTGTTCCAGCCGCAGGTGGAAGGCGATCCACAGGGCCGCGCCTGCCGCCCCGATGGCGATCAACAGTGACAGGGTGAACCAGAACGGGTCGTAGTCGATGCCCGGCTGCATGCGCAACGCCGCCATGCCCAGGTAATGCATGGCCGCGATGCCCAGCCCCATCAGCACCGCGCCGGCCGCCAGCCGCGCCCAGGGCAGCGCCGGGCGCGACACCAGCCACAGCGCATAGGCCGAAGCACCCACCGACACGGCCAGCGAGAACAGGGTGATGCCCAGGTCATAACCCACCGGGATCGGCAGGTGGAAGGCCAGCATGCCGATGAAGTGCATCGACCAGATGCCCAATCCCATCGCGCCGGCGCCGCCGGCCAGCCACCAGCGGGCAACCCGCCCCTGGGTACTGGCCAGCCGGCCGGCCATGTCCAACGCGGTGTACGAGGCGAGGATGGCAACCAGCAGCGAGAACACGACAAGACTCTGGCTGTAGGTGCCGGTCATGGAGAAGCCTGGAAAAGAATGGAGGGGGCAATCGCCCGCCGTGGTATCGGCATTGCCCCGGGGAACTTGAGGGCACCCCGCGCGGCGCGTCTCGGTTGCTGCGACGCGGCTCGGCTATCCTGCCCGACAACCGATGAAGTGGAAGTGGACATGGCCAAGCGACTCACCGCTTACGTCTGCAGTGAATGCGGCGCCGAATACAGCAAGTGGCAGGGCCAGTGCACCGAGTGCGGGGTGTGGAACGTGCTCAGCGAGATCACCCTGGAAAGCGCGGCGGCAGTCAAGTCGCCGGCATCGCGCCGCTCGGGCTGGGCAGGCAAGGTGGATGCGCCGAAGATCATGGCGCTCAAGGACGTGCAGCAGACCGACCACCTGCGGGTGAGTACCGGCATCGGCGAATTCGACCGCGTGCTCGGCGGTGGCATGGTCGAGGGCGCGGTGGTGCTGGTGGGCGGTGATCCGGGCATCGGCAAATCCACCCTGCTGCTGCAGGCCGTGGCAAAAATGGCCGCCACCCTGCCCGTGCTTTACATCACCGGCGAGGAGTCGCTGTCGCAGGTGGCCGGGCGCGCGGTACGCCTGGACCTGCCACTGGACAACGTGAACGCGCTGGCCGAAACCCAGGTCGAAGCCATCCTGCAGCACGCCAGCGTGGCCCGGCCGAAACTGATCGTGGCCGATTCGATCCAGACCCTGTGGACCGAATCGCTCACCGCCGCGCCGGGTTCGGTCAGCCAGGTGCGCGAAAGCGCCGCGCGGCTGGTGCGCTTTGCCAAGGAGACCGGCACCGCGGTGTTCCTGGTCGGCCACGTCACCAAGGAAGGCGGCATCGCCGGTCCGCGCGTGCTCGAGCACATGGTCGATGCGGTGCTGTATTTCGAAGGCGAGAGCGGTAGCCGTTTCCGTCTGTTGCGTGCGTTCAAGAACCGCTTCGGGGCCGTCAACGAACTGGGTGTGTTCGCCATGGGTGAGAAGGGGCTCAAGGAAGTCTCCAACCCTTCGGCGATCTTCCTGTCCGGGGGTAGCACCCAGCAGCCTGGCAGCTGCGTGATGGTCACCCGCGAAGGCACCCGGCCGTTGCTGGTGGAAGTGCAGGCGCTGGTGGATACCTCGCCGTTGTCCAATCCGCGCCGCGTTGCGGTGGGCCTGGAGCAGAACCGCCTGGCCATGCTGCTGGCGGTACTGCACCGTCATGGCGGTGTGCTGACCGGCGACCAGGACGTGTTCGTCAATGTGGTGGGTGGCATCCGCGTGCAGGAAACCGCGGTGGATCTGCCGGTGCTGCTGGCGGTGTTGTCCTCGCTGCAGGACCGGCCGCTGGCCGAAAAGACCATTGCGTTCGGCGAAGTGGGGCTGTCCGGTGAGATCCGTCCGGTGCCCAATGGCGAAGACCGCCTGCGCGAAGCGGCCACGCACGGCTTCAAGCGCGCCATCGTGCCCAAGGCCAATGCGCCCAAGGGCGGTAGCGTGAAGGGCATGGAGGTCATCGCGGTGGAACGTTTGTCCGAGGCGATCGAAGCGGCCTGAGCCGTACAATCGACGCTGCTGATCAATCCAACGGAGTTGTGGCATGCGCAAAGGGATTTTGTGGGCGGCGTTGTTGTTGGCGCCGGGTGTACAGGCAGCGACGGTCTGCGGCGATCCGGTCGCGGTGGGACAGGCGTTCTTCAACGCCAGCGTCGAGGATTTCCTGGCGGCCTCGCCGGCGTTGCTCACCCCCGGGTTCGCCCAGGTGTTGGCCGGTGAGCGCGAATGCCAGCGGGAGGAGGAGGGCATCTGCCGGTTCGACAGCGACCCGTGGCTCGACGGCCAGGACGGCGAAATCGACACGCCGCCGGTGTTTGTTGCCCCGCCATCGAAGGAAGCCGCACGGGTCACCGTGGAGGCGCGTTACCGGGTTTGGGACGATCCGCGCGTGACGCGGGTGCCGATGGTGCGCGGCGACGACGGCTGCTGGCGGGTGGATGACCTGATCACCCACGGCGGGCAATCGCAGCGCGCACTGCTGTCAGCCCCCCTATAAGCCACAAAACACGTAGAGCCGAGCCATGCTCGGCTGCTCCAGGCTTTGCTCCAAGCGGCTCTCAGCGGCTTCCGGCTCCCCTGACCCCTCCTCACCAACCCGCGTCCGACGCCCGATTCGGCCCGCCGGGCATGGCCCAGCGCCCCCAGCGCGTCGTTCAGCGCGAATGCCCAAACACCAGTTCGATCACGAACTGGCTGCCAAAGAAGGCCAGCAGCAGCAGCGCCATCGCGGTCAGGGTCCAATGCACGGCCTTGGCCCCGCGCCAGCCGTAGCGCCGGCGGCCGATCAGCAGCGTGCCGAACACGATCCAGGACAGCACGCTGAGCACGGTCTTGTGCACCAGTTTCTGTGCCAGCAGGTCGTCGACGAACAGCACCCCGGTGACCAGGGTCAGGGTGAGCAGCGCAAAGCCGACCGCGATCACCCGGAACAACAGCGCCTCCAGGTCGGCCAGCGGCGGCAATGCACGCAGCCACGGGCGGAAATCGCGGCGGCGCAGCGCCCGTTCCTGCAGCCACAGCATGATCGCCAGCAGCGCGGCCACGCTCAGGGTGGCGTAGGCCAGCAGCGCCAGCCAGGCATGGGTGGCCAGCTGCCAGCCCAGTGGCCTGCTCGGTTCGTGGCCGTAGCCGTGGTAAATGCACAACACCGCCGCGGCCATCGGGAACACCAGCACGCCCAGCGCGGCCATGCGCCCGCGCGCGGCCACCAGCGAGGTCAGCCAGGCCATGCCCAGGCCAACCAGCGACAGCGCGGCGAAGAAATGCATGTCCGGCCCGCCCGTGGTGCGCATCGCCACCAGTACGTGGTAACCGCCGTGCAGCAGCATTGCCGGCAGGGCCGGCCACAGCCACGCTGGCGAATCAACCGCATCGTCGCGGCTGACCGCGCGCACCAGCAGGGCGGTGGCGGTCAGGTACAGCAGGGTCGCGATGAGAACGATTGTCATCGTGGAAGTTTCGCATACCCCCGGGGTGCTGGCGATGGCTGCGGTCACTGGGCGCAGGCGCAGGCGCGGTCCGGGGCGCATGGTGGACCGGCTATACTGTGCGTCTCTTTAGTCTTTCGTCCTGAACAGGTTGCCTCCATGTTCGAGTCCCTGACCCAGCGCCTCTCCGGCACCATCGAGCGGCTGCGTGGCCGCGGTCGCCTCACCGAGGAAAACATCCGCGAGGCCACCCGCGAAGTCCGCATCGCGCTGCTCGAGGCCGACGTTGCCCTGCCGGTCGTGCAGGCGCTGGTTGAACGCATCAAGGTGCGCGCCGTTGGCCAGGAAGTGCTCAAGTCGCTGACCCCCGGCCAGGCGCTGATCAAGGTCGTGCGCGACGAGCTGACCACGGTGATGGGCTCGGCCGCCTCGGACCTCAACCTCAACGTGCCGGCCCCGGCGATCATCCTGATGGCCGGCCTGCAGGGCGCGGGCAAGACCACCACGGTGGCCAAGCTTGCCAAGCACCTGAAGGAAAAGCGCAAGAAGAAGGTGATGGTGGTGTCGGCCGACGTCTACCGTCCGGCCGCGATCGAGCAGCTCAAGACCCTGGCCGACCAGGTGGGCGTGCTGTTCTTCCCCTCCAGTGCCGACCAGAAGCCCGAAGCGATCGTGCGCGCGGCCATTGATGACGCACGCAAGTCGTTCGCCGATGTGCTGATCGTCGATACCGCCGGCCGCCTGGCCATCGACGACGCGATGATGGCCGAGATCAAGGCGCTGCACGCCGCGGTCAACCCGGCCGAAACCCTGTTCGTGGTTGACGCCATGACCGGCCAGGACGCGGCCAACACCGCCAAGGCCTTCGGTGAGGCACTGCCGCTGACCGGCGTGGTGCTGACCAAGACCGACGGTGACGCCCGCGGCGGTGCCGCACTGAGCGTGCGCTACATCACCGGCAAGCCGATCAAGTTCGTCGGTGTCAGCGAAAAGCCCGACGGCCTGGACGTGTTCCATCCGGATCGTATCGCCAGCCGCATCCTGGACATGGGCGACGTGCTGTCGCTGGTGGAGCAGGTCGAGCAGCAGGTGGACAAGGACAAGGCCCAGAAGCTGGCCGAGAAGGTCGCCAAGGGCAAGAAGTTCGACCTGAACGACATGCGCGACCAGTTGGAGCAGATGCAGAACATGGGCGGCATCGGCGGCCTGATGGACAAGCTGCCGGGCCTGGGCCAGATTCCCGAGCACCTCAAGCAGCAGGTCAGCCAGGGCAAGGAAGTGCCGCGCATGATCGCCATCATCAACTCGATGACCAAGAAGGAACGCCGCAATCCGGGCCTGCTCAACGGCTCGCGCCGTGCCCGCATCGCACGCGGTTCCGGCCTCACCCCGGCCGACGTCAACAAGCTCATGAAGCAGTTCCAGCAGATGGAAAAAATGATGAGCAAGATGGCCGGCGGCGGCATGAAGGGCATGATGCGCAGCATGAAGGGCATGATGGGCGCCATGGGCGGCCGCGGCGGCCTGCCGTTCCGCTGAGTAGCACTTGCCACCCCCGCGGCCGGGTGATTGACTGCCGCGCTACAGAACCCTCAAAGGAATGCCTGTGAACAAGTCGATCGTGGTGGTGGCGTTGGTACTGGCGCTGACTGCTTGCAAGGACGACACCTCGATGTCGCAGAAGGCCGGCAGTGCGATCAGCGGCACCGCCGCCGATTTCGTCGCCGGCCTGGGTGAAGGCGTGGACAAGCGCATGAACGTAACGCTGCAGACCGACCCCGGCCTGGCGGCACGCGGCCTGACCGTGACCCAGGGCAAGAGCCGTGGCATGGGCTCCAAGGATGCGGCGGTGTACGTGGTGGCCGACAAACCGTTCAAGGGCAAGCTGGTGGCGCGCGCGCTGGATGGCGAAGGCACCGAGATCGGCCGTGCGGTCGTGGAAGAAGTGTTTGCCGCCGACGACGCGCGCTATGTGACCTTTACCTTCAACGAGGAAATGGACAGCCAGCTGGTTCGCACCTACGCGGTGTCGGCGCGCTGAGTTCCATTGGCGTGGCTGCCGGGGCAGGGCACTGCGGCGTATGCTGGCAGCGTCTGACCCCACAGGTGCGCCGAACGTGAGTCCTTCGCCGATCCTCAAACGCGCCGACAGCTTCTGTCGGCGTTTTGCCTTGCAGGCGCCGATCCTGCTGGCGCCGATGGCCGGTGCCTGCCCGGTGCCGCTGTCGGCGGTGCTGGCCAATGCCGGCAGCATGGGCGCGATGGGCGCAGTGCTGTCCCAGCCGCAGGACATCCTGGCGTGGATGGATGCGTTCCGCGCCCAGTCTGCCGGCCCGGCCCAGGTCAATGTGTGGATTCCCGATGCGCCGCCCGCGCGCGATGCCGATGCCGAGGCCGGCACGCGCGCGTTTCTTGCGCACTGGGGACCGGACGTGGCGGCGGGTGCCGGTGACGCCGGGCCTGCGGATTTCGATGCGCAGTTCGATGCGCTGATCGCCGCGCGTCCGGCGGTGGCGTCCACCATCATGGGCGTGTTTTCCGCCGTGCAGGTGCAGCGCCTGAAAGCGGCCGGTATCGCCTGGTTCGCCTGCGCCACCACCCTGGCCGAAGCGCGCGCCGCACAGGCCGCCGGTGCCGATGCCGTGGTGGCGCAGGGCTTCGAAGCCGGTGGCCATCGCGGTGCGTTCGATCCCGCTGCGGCCGAGCGGCAACTGGTGGGCCTGTTCGCGCTGTTGCCGCGGCTTGCCGACCACCTTGAGATCCCGGTAATCGCTGCCGGTGGCATCGCCGATGGACGCGGTATCGCGGCGGCGTTGTTGCTGGGCGCCAGCGCGGTGCAGGTGGGCACTGCTTTCCTGCGCACGCCCGAGTGCGCGATCGATCCGGCCTGGTCGCAGGGCCTGGCCACCGCCGAGCCGGAGGATACCTGGCCCACGCGCGCGTTCAGTGGCCGCCTGGGTCGTGGCCTGGCCACCGCCTATGTGCGCGCGGCGGCGGCCGCCGATGCGCCGCCGCCGCGCCCGTACCCGGTGCAGCGCGGGCTGACCGCGCCGATGCGTGCCCAGGCCAATGCCGAGCACCGGCTCGACGCAATGCAGGCCTGGGCGGGTCAATCGGCCTGGATGGCGCCGGCGGACCCGGCTGCCGACGTGCTGGCGCGGATGTGGTCCGACGCGCGGGCGCTGCTGCAATGAGCCTGTACTGCAACGGCCTCCCGGCCAGCGCCGACGACCTGGCCGGGGCGTTGACCAACTACGGCCACTTCACCTCGCTGCAGGTGCGCGGCGGTGCGGTACAGGGCCTGGACCTGCACCTGCAACGCCTGCAGGACGCCACCTCTGAACTGTTCGGCACGGCGCTGGATGTGGCGCAGGCGCGTGCCTGGATGCAGCACGCGCTGCAGGCCGAACACCTGCGCGATGCCTCGCTGCGGGTGACGGTGTTTTCGCGGCAGTTCGATTTCCGCCAGCCGCTGCAGCCGGTTGCGGTGGATGTGCTGGTGGCGGTTGCCGCGCCGGTCGGCATGCCGGCCGCGGCACGCCGCCTGCGTTCGGTGGCCTACCAGCGTGACCTGCCGCACCTCAAGCATGTCGGCACGTTTCCGCTGTTCCAACAGCGCCGGCGCGCACTGCAGGACGGGTTCGACGACGCGCTGTTTGTCACCCACCAGGGGTTGGTCAGCGAGGGCAGCACCTGGAACATCGCCTTCCAGCACGGCGACCGGATCGTGTGGCCGCAGGCCCCGGCCTTGCGGGGTACCCACGAACGGCTGCTGCAGGCCGGGTTCGCACCGGGCCAGCAGGACGTGCGCCCGTTGGCACTGGACGCGCTGGGCCGGTTCGACGGGGCCATCGCCTGCAATTCGGCCGGGGTCTGGCCGATCGCGGCGATCGATGCGATCGCGTTTGCCCGTTCCGAAGCGTTCTGCCAGCGGGCCAGGGGCATCCTGGAGACGGCCCCGTGGCAGCCGTTGGGTACCGCCGCCGACGTGGCGTAGGCCCCTGTTCAGCGTTGCCGGTCTTCACAGACTTGGAATGCGCGCAGACCGCCGCTATAATCGCCGGCTTACCGCGCCATCCTGGCGACTGGGCATTAAGGAACCAATACCATGGTCAAGATTCGACTGACCCGCGGCGGCGCCAAGAAGCGTCCCTTCTACCACATCATCGTGACCGACTCGCGCAGCGCGCGCGACGGCCGCAACATCGAGCGTCTGGGCTACTACAACCCGGTTGCACAGGGTGCCGAAGACCGCATCGTGCTGGACCTGCCGCGCGTTGACGCGTGGGTTGCCAATGGCGCCCAGCTGACCGACAAGGTTCGCAACCTGTACAAGGAAGCGACCAAGGCCCAGGCCTCGGCGGCCTGATCCTGACGGGCCGCGCTGGTCGCGGCCCATTCGGTCTATACAGATGAAAGATACCGAGCGCCGGATCCTGCTGGGCAGGATTGTCGGCGCTTTTGGTGTGCGAGGCGAGATCAAGCTCGAGTCCTGGACCGAGCCGCGTACCGCCATTTTCCAATACCAGCCCTGGATCCTGCGCACGCCCGCCGGCCAGGAGAGCACCCTGACCGGGGCGCGCGGACGTCAGTCCGGCAAGCATCTGGTCGCGGTGTTTCCCGGCATCACCGACCGCGACGTGGTCGAGTCGATGTACGGAACCGAAGTTTATGTATCGCGCAGCGCGCTGCCGCCGCCCAAGGCCGACGAGTATTACTGGGTCGACCTGGAAGGCTTGCAGGTGCGTACGGTGGACGGGGTTGAACTGGGGCGCGCGTCGCACCTGTTCTCCACCGGCTCCAACGACGTGCTGGTGGTGCAGGGCGACCGTGAGCGGATGATTCCGTTCGTGCAGCCCGAGTTCGTGGTGTCGGTGGATTTCGAGGCCAACCTGATCGTGGTCGACTGGGACCCGGAGTTCTAGGCCCGATGCGCATCGACGTCATCACCTTGTTCCCCGAGTTCATGGCGCAGTCGGCCGCGCTGGGCGTGGTCGGCCGCGCGGCCGAACGCGGCCTTCTCGACCTGCATGGCTGGAATCCGCGTGACTATGCCCAAGGCAACTACCGCCGGGTGGACGACCGTCCGTTCGGGGGTGGCCCGGGCATGGTCATGCTGATCGAGCCGCTGCGCGCCTGCCTGGCCGCGGCCAAGGCGGCGGATCCGGCGCCGGCGCCGGTGATCTACCTCAGCCCGCAGGGCCAGCCGCTGACCCAGGCCAAGGTCCGCGAACTGGCCGCGTTGCCGCGCATGATCCTGCTGTGCGGGCGGTATGAAGGCATCGACGAGCGCTTCCTGGAGGCGGAGGTGACCGAGGAAATCTCCCTCGGCGACTACGTCCTGTCCGGCGGCGAGTTGGGCGCGGCGGTGATCGTGGATGCGGTCACCCGGTTGCAGGACGGTGCGCTGGGCGATGCCGAATCGGCGGTGCAGGACAGTTTCGAAGGCCCGCAGGGGCTGCTGGACTGCCCGCACTTCAGCCACCCGGCCCAGCACGAATGGGGCACCGTCCCGGACGTGCTGCGCTCGGGCAACCATGCCGCCATCGCCCGCTGGCGCCGCCAGCAGTCGCTGCTGCGGACCGCATTGCGACGGCCGGACCTGCTTGACGAGGCCCAGCTGTCCAAGGCCGACCGGATCCTGCTCGCGCAGGCCCGGGAGGCCCTTGCCGATGACCCCACCCCCTAGCGCGGGGCGGGAATCTTCGGTTATCATTGGCGATTCCCATCAGGCCTTTGCGCCCGATGGTGGAAACCCTACAAAAAACGTGCAGCACAGTCCGGTGACTGCATGAGCCCACGTTGTCGAACGACACGATCACCCGAACACTATCGGTGCACCCATGAGCAAGCTGAACAAAACCATCCTTGCGGACTTCGAATCCGCCCAGATCACCCGCGAGCTGCCGAAGTTCAGCCAGGGTGACACCGTCGTCGTCAACGTGAAGGTCAAGGAAGGCAACCG
>JAHREJ010000071.1 GCA_021733645.1 Bacillus subtilis subsp. subtilis
CCGACAACGGCAGCGCCGATCTGCTTGCCGACGCCGGCTTCCACGACCCGCACAGTGCCGACCAGTCGCTGCGCGATTTCGCCCCGCCTATTCAGACTTTTCCTACCTTAAGATCAGCCAAATGCCCCATTCAAGTTCCGCCATTGCCCGCATCTGGGTGGATGCAGACGCCTGCCCCGGCGTGATCAAGGAGATCCTGTTCCGCGCCGCCGAGCGCGTGAAGATCCCATTGACCCTGGTGGCCAACCACTGGCTGCGCACGCCGCCCTCGCCGCTGATCCAGTTCCTGCAGGTGCCGCCGGGTCTGGACGTGGCCGACAGCGCGATCGTCGAACGGGTGGCCGCCGGCGATCTGGTGGTGACCCAGGACATCCCGCTGGCCGCGCTGGTCCTGGACAAGCAGGCGGTGGCGCTGAATCCGCGCGGGCAGCTGTACACCCCGGACAACATGGCCGAGCGGCTGTCGATGCGCAATTTCATGGAGGAACTGCGCGGCGCCGGGGTGCAGACCGGCGGGCCGCCTCCCCTGGGGCCGCGTGAGCGGCAGGCGTTCGCCGCGGCGCTGGATGGCTGGCTGGCGAAGCGTTCAGGGCGCTGAACGCGGCGGCGGCGCGGCGAGCCGCCGGCCAGCGCACGGTGCTATCGGAGCAGCAATGCGCTGGTGAAGCGGCGGGACTGGCCGCTCAACGGATCATCGAACGCCAGCGCCTGCGCCAGCAGTTGCAGCGGCTGCTCGGCCTGGCCCTGCCCCGCCTTGTGCAGCACCGGATACAGGTCGTCGCCCAGGATCGGCGCGCCCAGCGCGGCCATGTGCACGCGCAACTGGTGCTTGCGGCCGGACTCGGGGTGCAGCTGGTAACGCCAGATCGGGCCGTCGGCGTTGATGACCTCGACCCGGGTGCGGGCGTTCGGCTCGCCGGGCGCTTCGGCCATGCGGAAAAACGGTTCCCCGGGCACCAGCCGGGTATGCCGCTCCAGCGGAAAGATTCGCCCGGGCAGCGCCGGCGCCAGCGCTTCGTAGGTCTTGGCAATGCGCCGCTCGCGAAACAGGCGCTGGTAGGCGTCGCGGGTATCGGGGCGGGTTGAGAACAGCACGAGGCCGGCGGTCAGCCGGTCCAATCGGTGCAGCGGCACCAGGTCCGGATTGCCGGTGCGCGCCACCAGCCGCGCCAGCAGGGTTTCGCGCACGTGGCCACCGGCGGGGGTGACCGGCAGGAAGTGCGGCTTGTCGACCACCAGCAGGTGTGTGTCCTGGTACAGCACGGTTTCGATGAACGGAATCACCGGCTCGTCGATCACCTCACGAAAGTACTGGATCTCCAGCCCCACCTGCCACGGCTGATCCGGCGCCAGTGCCCTGCCCTGCGCGTCGCGCACCCGACCGCGTGCGAAGCGGCTTTCCCATTGCGCCCGGTCGATCCGCGGGAAGCGCGCGCACAGGCCGTCGAGCAGCGTTGCCCACGCGCCCGGCGGCAGCTGCAGGCGACTGGGCGGGGTCATGCCGACGCCCCGCTGCGCGCGTCGTCGTCGGCAGGCAGCGTGGCCACCGCCAGCAGTGCCCAGCCATCGCGCTCGTCACTGCGCGCATCGGCCGCGGCCAGCCCGGCCTCGATCAGCGCCCGCATCACCGCCGGCCGGTGCAGGTTGATCCACTGACCGTCGGCGGTCCGCACGCTGCCGGTGGCCAGCCCCGCGTTGGCCGACAGGCAACCGCTTGCCGGGTCGGCGTCGAAGCGGATACGCAGCCGGCGCCCGGCACCGTAGGCCGACAGCACCGTCCAGGCCGGGTCGGCGGTGACCGGCCCGCGTCGGATACTGCAGATGAAGGGGGCACCATCGATGACCAGACGGCGTGGCTGGGGACGTGACATGCAGGGCGACAACCGGACCGCGAAGGCCCCCAGCGTGCCACCAAACGCCTTCATCCAGAAGCATCGCGCCGGACACCCCCGGGGCAAACCACTATCATGGTCCTCTTTGCTCCCGGTATCCCCATGGCTCTCACCGCCACCATCCGCAAGGCCGAACTGCAGATCAGCGACATGGATCGCGGCTACTACGCGACCCATAACCTGACCCTGGCCCAGCATCCGTCGGAAAACGATGAGCGCCTGATGGTGCGCCTGCTGGCCTTCGCGCTGAATGCAGAGGACCGCCTGGAGTTCGGCCGCGGCCTGAGTACCGACGATGAGCCGGACCTGTGGCACCGCGACTACACCGGCGACATCCTGCAGTGGATCGACCTCGGCCAGCCCGACGAATCGCGCATCCGCAAAGCCTGCAACCGCAGCCGGCAGGTGCAGGTGATCACCTTCGCCGGGCACGCCGCCGATATCTGGTGGAGCAAGCAGGCCAAGGGCCTGGAGCGCTTCGACAACCTCTCGGTGCTGGATCTGGACGGCGCCTTCGTGGAACGCTGGGCCGAGCAGATCCAGCGCGCCATGCGCTGGAATGTGCTGATCCAGGATGGCGAAGTGCAGCTGATCAACGACCAGATGCAGCTGGACGTGATCCCGACCTGGCGCAAGCGCATCAAGGAATGAGCCAGGCGATGAAGCCCATTGCATGCGACGTGCTGGTGATCGGCGCCGGCGCGGCCGGGCTGATGTGTGCGCTCACCGCCGGCAAGCGCGGCCGCCTCGTGCAGGTGATCGACCATGCCAACAAGGTGGGCAAGAAGATCCTGATGTCCGGTGGCGGGCGCTGCAACTTCACCAACACCGGCACCACGCCAGCCAACTTCCTCTCGGACAACCCGCACTTCTGCAAGTCGGCGCTGGCCCGCTACACGCCGTGGCATTTCATCGAGATGGTCGAGCGCCACGGCATCGCCTATCACGAAAAGGAACTGGGGCAGCTGTTCTGCGACGTCTCTTCCAAGCAGATCGTGCGCATGCTGATGGACGAGTGCCAGGCCGCCGGCGTGCAGGTGCGTACCGATTGCGCGGTGCAGAAGGTCGAACGCGGTGCCGATGGTTTCCATGTCAGCACCGCGCAGGGGCAGTTCCATGCCGCCTCGCTGGTGGTGGCCACCGGCGGGTTGTCGATTCCCAGCCTGGGCGCAACCGGCTTCGGTTACGAGCTGGCCCGCCAGTTCGGCCATGACGTGCTGCCCACCCGCGCCGGGCTGGTGCCGCTCACCCTGAGCGGCAAGCACCAGGAACGCTTCAACGACCTCAGCGGCGTGGCGCTGCCGATCGCGGCGCGTTGCAACGAGGTGACCTTCCGCAATTCGATGCTGATCACCCATCGCGGCATCAGCGGCCCGGCGATCCTGCAGATCTCCTCGTTCTGGCAGCCCGGCGACGACCTGCGCCTGGACCTGATGCCCGACCAGGACGCCGAAGGCTGGCTGCGCGCGATGAAGCGTGACCGGGGCGCGGCCGAGCTGCGCACGGTGCTGTCCGAGGTGCTGCCGCGGCGGCTGGCGCTGCGCCTGTGCGAGCACTGGCTGCCCGACCGCCCGGTCAAGCAGATCGATGAGCCCCAGTTGCGCGAGGCCGCCGCACTGCTGCAGAACTTCCCGCTGGTGGCCAGCGGCACCGAGGGCTACCGTACGGCCGAGGTTACCCTGGGGGGCGTGGACACCCGCAAGGTGTCCTCCAGTACGTTTGAATCACAGCATGTGCCGGGCCTGCATTTCGTGGGGGAAGTGCTGGATGTGACCGGCTGGCTGGGGGGCTACAACTTCCAGTGGGCCTGGGCCAGCGGCCATGCCGCCGGCCAGGTGGTGTGAGCAGGCGTCCAATCCGTGATCGGCTACCGTTTGCCGCATGGACGTATCCGCATCCATCGTGTATCAAGTTTGCAGTCCGGGGAGTACTGAATGCAGAACACGAATGACATCACCGTGCGCCTGCTGATCGTGGATGACAGCGGGGAAAACGCTGAAACCATCGTCAGCACGCTGCGCAACAGCGGCATCGCGGTACGCCCGGCGCGCCCGCAGCACAGCGCCGAGCTGGCCCAGATTCTGGGTGCCCAGCCGATCGACCTGGTGCTGGTGGCGCCGGCGCAGAGCATCCCGCTGTTGCAGGTGACCCAGCAGATCGCGGCCAGCGGCAAGGACATCCCGATGATCCTGCTGGCCGAATCGATCGACGAGAACGAGTGGGTCGAGGCCGGTGCCAATGGCATCCGCGCCATCGCCCTGCGCAACCGCCCCGAGCATCTGCTGGCGGTGGTGCGCAACGAGTGGACCGACCTGCACGCACGCCGCGGCCTGCGCCGGATCGAGGCGCAGATGCGCGAGACCGAGCGTCGCTGCGATGCGCTGATCTCCTCCTCGCGCGACCCGATCGCCTACGTCCACGAAGGCATGCACATCCGGGCCAACGAGGCATACCTGGAGATGTTCGGCTATGAAACCTTCGATGACGTGGAAGGCATTTCGTTGCTGGACATGGTGGCCCCGCAGCACGTGGATGGCTTCAAGCAGCTGCTCAAATCATTGAGCAAGGGCGAGGCGCCGCCGCCGCAGTACCAGGTGGATGCACGCAGCCAGGAGGGGGCCGTGTTCGCCGCCACGATGGAGTTCACCCAGGCCAGCTACGAAGGCGAATCCTGCCTGCAGGTGGTGTTCCGCCGCCGGCGCATGGAATTCGACCCGGAACTGGCGCGCGAGGTGGAAGACCTGCGCCAGCGCGACCAGGTCACCGGCCTGCTCAACCGCCCCACCTTCATGCTGCACGTGGAAAATGCCGTGGCCCAGGCCGGGCGCAGCGAAGGCCAGTTCGGCCTGCTGTTGATCGAGCCGGACCACTACGCACGTCTGCTGCCGGACATTGGCCTGGATTCGGCCGATGCATTGATCGGCGCATTGGGCCAGGTCCTGGCCGCCAGCGTGGGCGATGCGGCGCAGGTGGCGCGCTTCGGCGAGCACAGTTTTGCCGTCCTCACCGAAGGCGCCTACGCGCAGACGGTGGCGCTGTCCGACCAGATCCGCGACGCGTTTGCCGCGCAGGTGTTCAGCATCGGCGATCGCTCGGCCACGGTGACCGTCAGCATTGGCGGTGTGCAGGTGGGCGAGAAGATCGCCAGCATCGGCCAGGTATTGGCGCGCGCCACCGAATGCCAGCAGGCTGCGTCGGAACTGGGCAACACCAGCCGCATCTTCGACCCGGCCGCGGTTGACCGGGTCGAGGAAGAACGCATCCAGCGCTGGGTGAGCCGCATCGGCGAGGCCTTGGCCGGCGATGGCTTCCAGCTGCACTACCAGCCGGTACTGAACCTGCAGGGCGAGCCACTGGAGTTGTACGAGGCGTACCTGCGCCTGGAAAACAACGGTGAACTGCTCAGTCCGACGGCGTTCCTGGGCATCGCCGAAGAGCATGGCCTGATGGCCGACATCAACCGCTGGGTGGTGACCCATGCGATCGGCGTGCTGGGCCAGCGTGAACGCGCCGGGCAGCCCACCCACATGATGGTCAAGATCACGCCGGAGTCGTTCAACGACCCCAAAATGGTGCCCACCCTGCGCCGCGAGCTGCAGGCCCACGGCGTACCGGGCGAACGGCTGTGGCTGCATGCACCGGAAGCCAAGGTGTTCACCCACCTGCGCAACGCACAGCAGTTCCTTGCCGAGGTGGCGCCACTGGGGTGCCGGATCGGCCTGGAGCAGTTCGGCTCGGGGCTGGATTCGTTCCAGCTGCTGGCGCATTTCCAGCCGCAGTTCCTCAAGCTGGACCGCGACTTCACCAGCGACCTGGCCAGCACCCGCGAACACAGCGGAAAGATCAGCGAGATCACCGCGCGCGCGCAGTCGGCCAACATCCGTACCATCGCCGAGTTCGTCGCCGATGCCAACTCGATGAGCCTGCTGTTCAGTGCCGGGGTGGATTACGTACAGGGCGAGTTCGTGGGGCCGGCCGGGCCGACGATGAACTTCGATTTCGCGTAAGGGGCGTCACGACCAACGGTCGTGACCTACGGGGTGACCAGCAGGCCGCGCAGCAGCAGATCAAGCGCGGCCTGTGCCTGGCGCAGGCGTTCGGTCGCCTGGGGCTGCTCGGCTATCCAGAACGCCGCTTCGGCCAAACTGCCGTAAATCAACGAGGCCAGCGCCTGCGGGTTGGCGTCCGCCACTACGCCCAGGCGCATGAGGTTCTCGATCAGGCCCTGCATCGAGGCCACGCAATGGCGCTGCGCCTCCGGTGATGCCCCGCCCAGCACCGCGCGCGCATCGCGCAGCACAATGCGTTGGATGTCCGGCTCCAGGGCCATCTGCAGATAGGCATGGCAACGGCTGCGGAACCCGTCCCATGGGTCGGCCGCCGTGGCCGAGATCGTCTGAAGACGGGCGTCCATGGCGGCGTCCAGCTGCGCCACCAGGGCCTGCAGCAATCCCTTCTTGTCGCCGAAGTGGTGATACAGCGCGCCCCGGGTGAGCCCGGCCTGCGCGGTCAGATCGTCCATCGAGGCGTCCGCATAGCCTTGCGCGGTGAACACGGCATGCGCGGTCGCCAAGAGGGCCGCGCGGGTTTCTTCCATTTCGGCACGGGTACGGCGGGCCATCCGCTCAACTCCTTACATACGCGACGTATGATTATTTACATTCACTGCGTATGTATATAGGATTTTATTCATACACGCCGTATGTATTTTCGTCAGCCCATCGGGCCGACGGCCGAATCCTGGAGAAACACCGATGTTCGCCCCGTACCGAATCCTGTTCGCCGCGCCCGGAACCTGGCGCTTCGCCCTGGCCGGGCTGCTGGCGCGCCTGCCCCTGCCGATGACCGGTATCGGCATCATCACCCTGCTCGCCCAACTGCGCGGCAGCTACGCCCTGGCCGGCAGCGTGGCCGCCACCTTCGTCCTTACCTACGCGCTGCTGTCGCCGCAGATCTCACGCCTGGTAGACCGCCTTGGTCAATCGCGCGTGCTGCCAGTCGCCACGGCGATCAGTGTGTTGGGGATGGCGTTGCTGCTCGCCGCCGCCTGGCGGCAGGCACCGGCCTGGACGCTGTTTGCCGGGGCGGTGCTGGCCGGGTCCATGCCGAGCATGTCGGCGATGGTGCGCGCGCGTTGGGCTGCAATGTTCCGGGGGCAAGCGCGCCTGCAGACCGCCTACTCACTGGAAACCGTGCTGGACGAAGTGACCTTCATTGCCGGTCCGCCGCTGGCGGTGGGGCTGTCGGTGGCGATCGATCCGCTGGCCGGCCTGTTTGCCGCCGCCGTGCTGTTGGCCCTGGGCGTCGCCGCGCTGGTCGTGCAACGCGGCAGCGAACCGCCGCTGCAGCCCATCGATGCGGACGACCGCCACGGGTCGGCGATCGGCGTGGCGAACCTGCGTCTGCTGGCGCTGCTGATGGTGGCGATGGGCGTGATTGTCGGCACCGTGGACATCACCAGCGTCGCCTTCGCCGAGCAGCGCGGCGTGCCCGGCGCCGCCAGCGTGGTGCTGTCCGCCTATGCACTGGGCTCGTGCGTGGCCGGCCTGTTGTTCGGGGCGGTTTCGCGGCGTTGGCCGCTGCGGCGGCTGCTGTTGCTGGGCGGCATGGCAACCGCGCTGTCCACCCTGCCCCTGCTGCAGGTGGACAGCATCGCCGCGCTTGCGGTCGCCATACTGGTGGCCGGGGTGTTCTTCGCCCCGACCATGATCGTGGCGATGTCGATCGTGGAGCGGCTGGTGCCTGCGCATCGGCTGACCGAAGGCATGACCTGGCTGCTGGCCGGGCTCAACGTGGGCGTGGCGATGGGTGCGGCCGGTGCTGGCCAGATCGTGGATATCGCCGGTGCACGCGCAGGATTCGGGGTCGCCGTGACCGGTGCCGCGTTGGTGGTGATCACCACGCTGTGGGTGCATCAGCGCCTGCCCGCCCGGACTGGCGCCGCACCCGATGCGGCCGAAGCGCCCGCCTCCCTTGCTGCAGGATCCGACCGATGACCCGCGTTTCGGTGGCACCTTCCTTCGCACCGCGTCCAAGGCTGGCGGTGGTTGCCGCCGGCCTGGCCACGTTCTCGGTGGTCACCACCGAAATGCTGCCGGTAGGCCTGCTGTCCAGCATCGCCGAGCAGTTGGGCACCCGCACCGGCACCGTGGGCCTGACGCTCTCGCTGCCGGCGCTGCTGGCCGCGCTGTTCGCCCCGATCGCGGTGATCGGCGCCGGCGGGGTTGATCGGCGCTGGATCCTGGCGGGCCTGCTTGCCCTGCTGGTGGTCGCCAACCTGGCCTCGGCGCTGGCGGTGGACATTTACTGGCTGCTCGCCGCCCGGGTGCTGGTGGGGTTCTGCATGGGCGGCATCTGGGCCATCGCCGGTGGCCTGGCGGCGCGGCTGGTGCCGGCCGAGGGCGTGGGGCTGGCCACCTCGATCATCTTCGGCGGTGTCGCCGCGGCGTCGGTGCTGGGCGTGCCGCTGGGCACCTGGGTCGGCGACCTGGCAGGCTGGCGGTGGGCCTTTGCCGGCATGGCGCTGTTCAGCGCGGCGGTGTTGGCCCTGCATCTTGCGGCAATGCCTGCGCTGCCGGTGGCGTCGTCGCCCACCCTGCGCCAGTTGCGCGGGCAGCTGGGCAACCGGGCGTTGCAGGCCGGGCTGCTGCTGACGTTGCTGCTGGTCGGCGGTCACTTCATGACCTTCACCTTCGTGCGGCCGCTACTGGTCAGCGTGGCCGGCATCGATCCGCGCTGGATGGGGGCCGTGCTGTTCGGCTACGGCATCGCGGGCATCGGCGGTAATTTCCTCGCCGGCACCGCGGCTGCCCGTCGCACTGCACCGACGGTGGCTGCCATTGCGTTGGGCCTGCTGCTCACACCGGTGTTGTTCCTGACCATCGGCGACACGGTCGCCGGTGGCACCGCCGTGCTGCTGGTCTGGGGGCTGGCCTACGGCGGGGTGTCGGTGGCGCTGATGACCTGGGTGATGCGGGCCGCGCCGCGCGCCGTTGAAATGGCCAGCGCGCTTTATGTCGGCGTATTCAACGTGGGCATCGCGTTGGGCTCATGGAGTGGCGGCCAGCTGATGGACGGGCCGGGGCTGAGCGTCATGCTGTGGACGTCGGCCGGCTGTGCCGCCGCCGCGCTGATTCTGGCCGTGGTGCTGACCGCACGTGGGCAGCCGTCGCGGACGGAAACGACAAACGCCGGGTAATCCCGGCGTTTGCAGTGCACCTCAGGCGTGCCCCTGATGGGCGCCCTGGGTCAGGCCATGTCGACCAGGTTCGGGATCTGCACGTCGGTGGCCACGTCGGCGTCGTAATCCACGCCGTCCACGCCAAAGCCGAACAGGCGCAGGAAGTCGGCCTTGTAGCCGGCCAGGTCGCTGATCTCGTACAGGTTCTCGTCGGTCACCTGCGGCCACAGCGCCACCACTTCGCCCTGCACGTCCGGGGCCATTTCCTTGTAGTCCGCGCGCAGGCGGCCGGCGTCGTCGATCAGGTCAACCTGGCGGTCGCCATCGGTGAGCGCGTGGCGCAGGCGTTCGGTGGCGGTGCCGGTGTCCTTGCCGCCGTAGACGATGTCGTACAGCGTATCGAGCTGCTCGATGCAGCCCTCGTGGGTACCCTTGGCCTTCATCACCTTGAACAGCAGCGACAGGTACAACGGCATGGTCGGGATGGCCGAGCTGGCCTGGGTGACCACCGCCTTGAGCACCGACACGCGTGCATCGCCGCCGATCGCCTGCAGCTTTTCACGCAGGCCCAGCACCTTGTTGTCCAGGTCCTTCTTGGCTGCGCCGATCGAACCGTTCCAGTAGATGGCCTGGGTGATTTCTTCGCCCACATAGGTGAAGGCGGTGGTGGTGGCGCCATCGGCCAGCACGCCCGCTTCCAGCAGCGCGTCGATCCACATCTGCCAGTCTTCGCCGCCCATCACCGCGACGGTACCAGCCACTTCTTCCGGGGTCGCCGGTTCGATGGTGGTTTCGGTGATGCGTTCCTTGTCGGTGTCCAGCCCGCGCAGGGTGATCGGCGCGCCGATCGGCTTGAGCGTGGAGCTGATGATCTCGCCGGTCTTGGGATGCTTGCGGCGCGGCGCGGCCAGGCTGTACACCACCTGGTCGACCTGGCCCAGGTCCTGCTTGATCAGTTCGATGACCTTGGCCTTCACCTCGTCGGAGAAGGCATCGCCGTTGACGCTCTTGGCGTACAGGCCGGCCTGCTCGGCGTACTTGTGGAACGCGGCGGTGTTGTACCAGCCAGCGGTGCCCGGCTTGGTCTCGGTGCCCGGGCGCTCGAAGAACACGCCCAGCGTGGCGGCATCGCTGCCGAACGCGGCGGTGATGCGCGCGGCCAGGCCATAGCCGGTGGAGGCGCCGAGCACCAGCACCTTCTTGGGGCCATTGGCGATCCTGGGCTTGGACTGGATGTAGTCGATCTGCTGCTTGACGGCCGCATCGCAGCCAACGGGATGGGTGGTGACGCAGATGAAGCCGCGTACGCGCGGTTTGATGACCATGAAGACCTCGATTGGACTGGCGCAGGCCTGGCCTGCGCGATGAAAGTGGGCGGCGCGCGCCACCTGGGCGGCTGCGCGGAACGCATGGGATCGTAGTGCGCGGGGCGGTGTTTCACAACCGACGGGGGTGTATGGCGGGTTGCTTGCCCCGAAGTTGCGAGGGACGGGATGGGCGCGGAGAGAAGAGCAGCCGGGTAGAGCCGGGCTCTGCCCGGCTGGGCTTTTGCCGCCGCCCAAAAGAAAAGCCGCGCAGGGCGCGGCTTTTCAGGTGCTTCATGCAGCCGGTGGCTTACGGACGACGCTCGAGCGCCTCGATGTCCTTGGCCTTGGGCAGCAGGTCCTGCTTGGTCACGCGCAGGGCGCCGATGGTCAGCATCGGCACGGCCACCAGGATCGAGGACAGCACCACGATCACCGCACCCACCATGTGGGTTTCAGCCAGGCCTTCCATCGAAGTGCCGCCGTACATGTACAGCGCAAGCGCGGACAGGAAGAACATCACCGCAGTGATCACCGTACGCGACAGCGTCTGGTTGATCGAACGGTTCAGCACTTCCAGCGGCTCCACGCGCAGGCTGCGGAAGTTTTCGCGGACACGGTCGAACACCACGATGATGTCGTTGATGGCAAAGCCCATCACCGACAGCAGGCCGGCCAGCACGGTCAGGTCGAACTCGCGGCCGGTGGCCGAGATATAGGCCACCGTGACCAGCAGGTCGAACAGCGCCACGATGCTGGCGGTGATCGCAAACTTCCATTCGAACCGGAACGCGATGTAGATCAGGAAGCCCACCAGCATGAACAGCGTGGCGTACAGCCCGTTCATCGCCAGGTCCTTGCCCACCTGTGGCCCAACGAACTCGTTGCGCTGGATCGTGGCCTTGTTGTCGTCCAGCGAGATCGCCTTCACCACCGCCGCAGCGGTGCGCTGGTCACTGGCCGAATTGCCGGTGCCAGGCGCGTGTTCGCCCTGCGGCGCCAGGCGGATGAGCAGGTCGGTATTGCCACCGAAGCTCTGCACCTGGGCGCCCTCGAAGCCATTGGCTTCGAGCTTGGCGCGAACGTCTTCGACGTCCACCTTGCGCTCGAAACGCGCCTCGATCAGGGTGCCGCCGGTGAAGTCCAGCGCGTAATTGAAGCCCTTGGTTGCGATCAGGGCGACCGAACCGACGAACAGCAGCAGGGTGACCACCATGGCGGCATGACGCCACCGCATGAAGTCGATCTTGGTGTCGTTCGGGAGGATGTGCAGCGGAAACAGTTTCATTGTGCGTGTCGTCCCGTCAGATGGCCACGTTCTG
>JAHREJ010000072.1 GCA_021733645.1 Bacillus subtilis subsp. subtilis
CAGCTGCAACGGCATTGATCCCCCCGCCCCCGGTCGCTTCGGCGTCCGGGGGCGTCACTAGTACTTCCCGTGACCCACTACTTCCGAAATCGATCTTCCCCCTCCGTGAAGCGGGTCGACACACCGCCTGCAGTTCCCCCGAACCAACGCATCCTTCCAATCCCTGAAAGAGCCTTCAAGCAAGGCTTGGCATTCATAGCACAGGAAGTAGCTTATCGGAATCCAACTCCAGAGCCGAGGCCAAAGGGGCCATTCCGAGTTGGACAAGACCCTTGGCTATAAGCACCAGCGAAGCCAAGTGCGATGCCTCGCTAGGGGCTACGGGAAGCTCATGAATTCCAGCCATGGGGTGGCGCTACTGAAGCAAGCGGCCAGCGGCCGGCATTACCACCAAGCAACCCACAAACAAAAAGCCCCGACCAAGGCCGGGGCTTTTCGCTGTATCTGGTGCCGGAAATAGGAATCGAACCTACGACCTACGCATTACGAATGCGCCGCTCTACCAACTGAGCTATTCCGGCTGAGCAGGCAATTCTACGGTGGAGGCCCCCAAGCGGTCAATTGGCACCGCAGCGCCCGCAAGCAAGGTGCAGGCACACGCCCCGCCCCACCAGCCGTTGACGCCAGGCCGCCTACAGTGGCCCCACCCCCGCCTGGAAGCTCCCGATGCCCATCTGTTCGCCACTGACCGGCCTCCTGCTGGCCGCCCTGCTCTGCACCGGCAGCGCCGCCGCCGAACCTATCCATCAAGCGCCACAGCCACCCGACCAGCAGTGGCAGCCGCTGTTCCAACAGGTCCAGGGCGCCCACCTGTTCAAGGACCAGAAGACCTTCGCCGATGCTATCCCGCGCCAGGATGCCCGGTCGCTGCTTGATCACTGGCAGCAGGCGCAGAAGCAGCCGGGCTACAGCCTGCCCGCCTTCGTCGCCCACCAGTTCGCCGTGCCCGGCGATACGGCCGCCTATGTGCCCCCGGCCGGCGAAAGCCTGCGTGCCCACATCGAGGGGCTATGGCCGGTATTGACCCGCAGCTCCAGCACCGTGGACCCGCACGGCTCACTGCTGCCGCTGCCCAGGCCCTACGTGGTGCCCGGCGGCCGCTTCCGCGAGGTCTATTACTGGGACAGCTACTTCACGATGCTGGGCCTGGCCTCCAGCGGTCGCTGGCAGCAAGTGCGCGACATGGTCGACAACTTCGCCTGGCAGCTGGACCAGTACGGGCACATCCCCAACGGCAACCGCAGCTACTACCTGAGCCGCTCGCAGCCGCCGTTTTTCAGCCTGATGGTGGATCTGCTGGCCACGCACGAGGGCGATGAGGCGTACCGCCGGTACCTGCCGCACCTGCGCATCGAGCACGCGTTCTGGATGCGCGGTGCCGAAGGCGTGCCCGCGGGCAGTGCCGCCGAGCGCGTGGTGCGGTTGGCCAATGGGCAGTTGCTCAACCGCTACTGGGATGCGCGTGTGGTGCCACGCACTGAATCGTGGACCGACGATCTGGCCACCGCAGCACAGGCACCACAGCGCGCGCCATCGCAGGTCTATCGCGACCTGCGCGCGGGGGCGGAGTCGGGCTGGGATTTCAGCTCCCGCTGGCTGGCCGATCCGGCCGCGCTGGGCAGCATCCACACCACTGCCATCGTGCCGGTGGACTTGAACAGCCTGCTGTTCCACCTGGAAAAAACCGTGGTCCGCGCCAGCAAGGCGGCCGGTGACCGCGCTGCGGCACGCGATTACGAGCAGCGGGCGCAGGCGCGCCGGAAGGCGATCAATACGTTGCTCTGGGACGCCGCCCAAGGCTGGTACGTGGATCGCGATATCGAGCGCGGTCAAACGCGCCCTGCCCTCACGGCAGCGGCGCTGTTTCCGCTCTGGCTGCAGGTGGCCACCCGTTCCCAGGCCAGGCAGACGGCAGCGGCGGTGGAAGCGCAACTGCTGCGCCAGGGCGGCCTGCTGACAACTACGGTCAACACAGGCCAGCAATGGGATGCCCCCAATGGCTGGGCGCCACTGCAGTGGGTCGCCGTGGACGGACTGCAGCACTACGGACAGGACGCACTCGCCCGCCGCGTCGGCACGCGTTTCCTGCACACCGTGCAGAGTGTCTACGACGCCGAAGGCAAGTTGGTGGAAAAGTACGTGGTGGACGGCTCGGCGGGCGGTGGCGGGGGCGGCGAGTACCCGCTGCAGGATGGCTTCGGCTGGAGCAACGGGGTGACGCTGGCGCTGCTGGACCGGCTGTGTGCGCCTACGCGCCAGTGCGACAGCGCGCAGGATGCGGGGGCGGCCGACTGATCGGCAGCGCCACCACCGCAGCGCTGCGTGTGCGCTCAACGCGCGACGGCGTTACTGTCCTGCACCGAGCGCGCAATGCCATATTGCGCCGCGTAGTACGTGCTCAGCACCAGCAGGCTGGCCATCGGCAGGCCTCCGCCGAAGCGGTCCCAGGCCAGCAGGCAATCACTGGCCACGAACAACCCCGCACCGCCTGCCGCCCACGCGGTGCTGCAGCGTGCCGCGCCGTGCCGTGCGGGGCGAGCCCAATGCCGGGCCAGCGCCAGGATCGCCATGATCGCCAACACCACCACGTACGCCAGCACCGGAACACGCATATCGCCGGGAAGATGCGGCCACAACGCGATGAGGTTGCCGGTGGCGAACGCCCCCAACAGCAGTGCCGCCACGCCCAGCCCGTACCCGGCGCGCAGTCCGCTGCGGAAGGCGACGATGTAGCAGATGTGCGCCAACAGGAACGCAACCAGGCCCGGCACGAACGCATCCACCGGCAGCATCAGCGCGATGTCGCCGATGCAGGAAAGCACCATGCCGGCCAACACCGCACGCCGGTAGCCAGGCATTGGTGCGTTGGCCGAGGTTGCCGACCCACGGCCGGCACGACCGGCCTGCCATGCAATGGTGGCGATCAGCAGTGTGGTCAGCGGCTTGGCCGCCCAGTGCAGCCAGCGCCCCTCGCCGTCCAGCCCCGCACCCAGGATCGCGGCCACGGCACACGCCACGATGAGTGCATCGCGGCCGCGTGTGCTCATCGGGCTTTCCACAGTTCAGCCAGCCGGTCAGGCGTGCCGGCGATGCGCTGCAGCGAGGGATACTGCAGGCCGCCGTGGTAATCCAGACTCACCGTGTCGATGCGGTCGAAACTGCGCACCAGCAGGGTGATGGGCGCTTTGTCGGTCTTGGCGGCGGTCACCGCGTCTTTCAATACGTCGCCCTTGAAGACCTGCCCGTTGACCGCCAGCACCGTCATGCCCGGGGCCAACCCGGCATTGAACGCCGGGCTGTCCCACAGCACGTCGGTCAGCGCGCCACTGTTGGTCACGCTGACGCCCAGCGAGTAGGTCAGGTTGATGCCGGCGGCGCGGGTTTCCTGCGCCTTGACCGCATCGCTCGGGGTATCGGTGTAGACCAGCCTCCAACCAGCCGCGTCCAGCCCACCGGTCAGCGATCCATGCCCGTCCAGGCGCTCGCGCAGGAAGCTGGCCCAGTCGAACGGCGCAACGCTGTTCAAGGTGCGCACCACGTCGTCGAAGGTGTACGGATTGACGTTCCAGTCGCCATCGTTGATGCCGAAGAACGCCTTGGCGAAATCATCCAGGCTGCGCTTGTTGCCGGTCAGTGCGCGCAGTTTGCCTTCGACCTCCAGCCACACCATCTGGCCGCCGGAGTAGTAGTCCTCGCTCATCTGGTAATTACGGAAGGCCAGCGCGCGACGCTGGGCGATGGTGGGATCGTTGGTGGTGTCCTGCAGCGTGCGCCACGCCAGGCCCGGGCGACCCCGGTCGTAGGTGGCGGCGACATTGGCGAGCGTTTCGCGGGTCTGCTGCACGGTCCACAGCCCCGAGCGCACGGCCAGCACCTGGCCCCAGAACTGGGTCTGGCCTTCGTACAGCCACAGCAGGCTGTCGCCCATCGGCACGTTGAAGTTGGGCGTGGTCAGGTCCGCACCGCGCCGGTACTTGCCGTTCCAGGAGTGGTTGAACTCGTGCGGCAGCAGGTCGCGGCCCAGCCAGCTCTTGTCCCACTCTGTGAAATAACCCGGCTCGGCGCTGTTTTCACTGGAGCGCTGGTGCTCCAGGCCGATGCCGCCGAGCTTGCTGGTCAGCGCCAGCAGGAAGTCGTAATGATCAAAGTGGCGCGCGCCGTACAGCTTGTAGATCTGCTGCACCAGCGCGCGGTGTGCCTGCAGTTGTTCGGGCTTGGCGACCAGCGATTTGGCATCGTCGGCAAATACGTTCAGGCGCACCGGCACCTTGGCACCGGGATCCAGGTCGAACTGCTGGTAGTAACGGCCGGCGAACAGCGGCGAATCGACCAGGTGGTCATAGCGGATCGGCTTGAACACCACGGTGTCGCCGTCGCGACGCTCGGTTTCCAGTGCGGTGGCGTAGTTCCAGCCCTTGGGCAGGGTCACGCTGGCCTGCGCCTGCAGGTTGCGGGTGATCACCCCGGCCGGGTACAGCGAGTTGGCGTTCCACTGCAGGTTGAGCATCTCCGGGGTCATCACCACCCGGCCCTGGCTGCCGCCCTGCGAGGACAGGAACTCGAACTGGGCCACCACCTCACTGGCGCCTTCCGGCACGTCCACCTTGAAGGCGTAGACATCGTACGGGTCGCGCGTCCATTGCAGCGGCTTGCCATTGGCGGTGACCACCAGGCCGGCCAGCTTGTCGATCGGGCCACTGGGCGAATGCGCGCCCGGCAGCCACTGCGGATACAGCAGCGTGAGCGGGCCCGGCTTGGCCGGGAGGGTGGCCTTGACCTTGAAGATGCGGCGGCCGATGTCGCGCGCGTCCACCTCGATGCGCAGCACGCCCGGCCAGGCGACATCCTGCGGCGGCGGGGTCTGCGCCTGCACGACGTTGGCAGACAGCGCCAGCAGCGCGGACAGGACGGTGGCACGCATTTTCATCAGGTACGGCTCCAACAGCGAAACACCCGATCCTAGACCCCGCCGCGGCCCTGCCCTATGGCCAAAGGTCATGCCATCAGGCGATCTCGCCCACCGGTTGCTGGAGCCGATCGTTCACCACCGTCCCCTGCACCAGGCTTACCACCCGGTCCGTGCTGGCGATGGTTTCCGGCCGGTGCGCCACGATGATGCGGGTCAACGTGAGCTGGCCGATCGCCGCGTTGACCGTGCGTTCGTTGGCGATGTCCAGGTGGCTGGTCGCCTCGTCCAGAACCAGCACCCGCGGCGATCCGTACAACGCGCGCGCCAGCAGGATGCGTTGCGCCTGGCCGCCGGAGAGCCCGGAGCCGATGTCCCCGACGATGGTGTGGTAACCCATGGGCATACCCTCGATCTCGGCATCGATCGAGGCCAGGCCCGCGCAATGACGAATCCGCTCCAGATCAAGCTGGGGGTCGAAGAAGCAGATGTTGTCGGCGATCGAGCCTGCAAACAGGACATCGTTCTGCATGACCGTGCCCAGCAGGCGCCGGTAGCGCGACAGACCGTAGCGGTCGATGGGCGTTCCGTTGACCAGGATCTCGCCCGTGGTCGGCTCCAGCAGGCCGAGCAGCAGCTTGACCAGCGTGGTCTTGCCGGAGCCGGACACCCCGGTGATCGCAATGGACTGGCCCGCGTTGAATCGGATGTTCATGCCGTGCAGGACGTACGGCTCCAGTGCCGAGTAGCGGAAGCTCACGTTGCGGAACTCGATCTCCACCGGCTCGCTGGCCAGGCTGTCCTCGCCATGCGACGGCGCTTCGCCCGGCGTCATCACGATGTCCGCAACACGAGACGCATGCAGCGACAGCATGCGTGCCTCGAACAACTTGTCCACCAGGCCGGCCACGCGCTGGCTGAACTGGTCCTTGTAACTGAGGTAGGCAAACAGCATGCCCACCGAGAACTGCTTTTCAGTGACGGCCACGGCCGCCAGCCAGATCACGATGATCCGCTCGACGTTGAACAGGAGCGTGTTGGCGGTCTGGTTCAACATCGACAACCGGGCCACGCCCAACTCCGCGTTGTACTGCTCGGCCAGCGTATTGGACCAGCTGTTGTGGCGGATCGCACTCCGTCCGAACAGGCGGATGCTCTGGATGCCGCGTACCGATTCCATGAAACTCTGTTCCTGCCGCGCCGCATGGATGATCTGCTCGGACGTCGCGTTGCGCAGGCGACCGAACAACACCAGGCGCAGGACGACGTAGACCAGCACCGCCGCCAGTGTCACCAGTGCCAGGCGGGGGCTGTAGGCCAGCATCATGGCGAGGGTGCCCACCATCATCAGCCCGTCCAGGATCGCCTCCACGAACTGGGTGGTGACGATGCGCTGCATGGCGATGATGGAGTTGAACCGGGAAATGATGTCGCCGGTGGTGCGCTTTTCGAAGAACGGCAGGGGCAACCGCATCAGGTGCGCGAAGGCGTTGCCCAGCCACTGGAAGTTGAAGCTGGTCGACAGCGTCGTGGTGGCCCAGGTGCGCGCCGCGCTGAGCACGGTCTGCACCAGGACCAGCAGGATGAAGCCGATGCCCAGGACCGCGATCAGGTCGAGATCGCCGTTGACGAGCGCCTCGTCCACGGTCCATTGCAGGAAGAACGGCAGCAGCAGCGCGCACGCCTGCAGCGCCACGCCCAGCGCGACCACCCGCAACAGCCCGCGCCGAAGCCCGACCACCCGCCCCATCAGATCGCGGATCCGATACCGCTGGAGCTCCTTGCGCGGGACAAAGTCGCTGGACGGCGCCAGTTCCAGCGCGACCCCGGTAAAGGATCTGCGCACCTCGCTCATGCCCACCCGACGGCGCCCGGTAGACGGGTCGTGGATGACGATCGAATCCCGGCCGACCGAAATGAGGACGACGAAATGGTTGAAGTTCCAGTGCAGGATGCACGGTGTGGCGAGGTCGGGCAGGCTGTCCACGTCCAGGCTCAGGGCGCGCGACTGCAGCGAGCAGGCATTGGCGATGCCCACCAGCCCAAGCATCGTGGTGCCCTTGATCGACACCGGGAAGCGCTGCCGCAATGAATGCAGGTCGACCGTGTATCCCCAGAACCCGGCCACCATCGCCAGGCACGCCAACCCGCACTCACTCGCCTCGGCCTGGAGGATCACCGGCACGCGGCTGCGCTTCCAGAGATCGATGTTCAGGGTTGTCATCGTCCGTGTTCCCTTGCCTTAGATGCGTCCGGTCACCGTGAACAGCGGATCGAGGATCCACTCGTACAAACGCCTGCGCTCCAGGCTCACGTCGCCCTCGGCCAGCATCCCCGGCCGCAGTGCGACGTCTTCGCCATAGGCCCGCACCTTGGCCGAGTCCAGGCTGACACGGACCCGGTAGAGCGGCTCGGCACCCGAATCGAGCACGCTTTGCGGCAGCCTTACTTCATCTGCGCGCATGGTGGATCGCGAAATCGCCTTCACGCTGCCGTGGTGAAGGCCGAACTTCTGGTACGGGAAGGCGGGGTATCGCATGGTCACATCCATGCCCACCCGCATCAGCCCAACCGCCTTGGACGGCGCATACATCTCCACCTCCAGGGGAAGGTGCGCGGGAATGATGACCGCCAGCGCGGTCAGCGCGGCGACGCTCTGTCCGGCCACGATGTTGACCGTGCCGATCGTTCCGTCACTCTGGGCACGCACGACGACGGTGCGTAATCCGCTGTTCTCGACGATCTGCTGGCCCAGCTCGGCCACGTTGCGCTGCATGTCGCGCGTGTCGCGCTGGGATTGCACATCCAGGTTGTCCAGCTCCAGGCGCGCGGAGATCTTCTCCCGGCGCAGGCTGGCGATCTGCCGCCGCACCTCCGCCAGCCGCTGGCGCTTGTCCAGCAGATCGGCCTGGCGCTCGCGCGCGGACACACCGGAGACGTAGCGCGAACTCACCAGCTCGGCATAGGTCTGCGCGGTCTGCTCGGCAAGCGCCACGATGTCCCGTTGCAGGCCCTCCTGCTCCACCATCGCCTGCAGCTCGCGGTCGTATTCCACGATGCGCGCGCGCAGCGGCCCGCGCTGCCCGTCCAACTGCTGGTGCCGCTCGGTCATTTCCTGCTCGAGGCTGTCCCGGCGCGTGGCCAGCAGGTCGCTGACCGAGCCGGCGCTGCCTTCGATCTGCGTATTGGAACGTGCGTCGGACACCACGAACAGGGCCTGGCCCGCCTTGACGTCTTCGCCCTCGGCGACCAGCACCTGCGAAACGCTGCCGGCAGACGGCGCCAGGATGGACACCGTGCCGCCCTCCGGTACGACCACGCCCTGCCACTTCACCTTGCGCGAGGTGCTGAACGTCAACAGGAACACCAGGATCAACGCGATCACGGCCATCCCCGCCCACGCCAGCCGCGTCATCAGCCGATCACCGATCAGCAGCACCGTGCCATAGGGCCGCGTATCCTGCGCGGCCGCCAGGGCCTCATGCCGGAACACTCCCCTGTCCGTTCGCTTCCCGGCGTCGTCCTGGTCGCGATTCACGGCCACCTCCGTGCGGCACGCACGGCCCTCATGGCGGCGACGCAACGGCAGGCTGCAGAAGCACGTCGAGCGTCAGCAATCCGTTGGGCTTGTCATGTGCCAGCCGGTCGAGGAAGGTCATGACGCCCGCGCCACCATTGCCCCAGGTGCAGCTGATCTTGGTGGAGGTTCCCGCCGGAAAACAGAGGCCGGCGTCCTTGTCCATCTCGAACATTTCCAGGCCCTTGGCGGCACGCCACGCGAGCCGTCGGTAGCTGTCATCGCCGAGCAACTGGGCCGCATCGAGCAGGTAGTGGCCGAGCCCGGCCAGGCCCAGGAACAGATCACAACTGGCGGTGTACTTCTGCGCGACGGTGCACTTCACGCTCTCCAGGAAGTCGGCGTAGCGCTGCTGCCCGGTGATCTTGAACGCGCGCAGGGCCACCGTCGCCACGCCCGCGGTGCCCATGCCCAGGTACGGGTAGAGGATGGTGCTGGCGGCGGCGGTGTCCTGGGCGAACCCGAGCATGCCCTGCAGGGTCCGGCCGCAGGAGATGTCGTAATCCAGCGCTTGCAGCGCGGTGTCCAGGTACGGGGCGTGCGCCACGGCCTGGTGCAGGTAGAGCAGGAACAGGGCAACGCCGGCGCCGCCGCGATGCAGCCCGGTGCCCACCACGCCCTCGGCGTCTTCGCCCCAGCACACGCCCGTCTCGCGCGTGATCGCCGTCGCCAGCAGTGCCGCACCCACGCGCTCGGCCTCACGCAGGTAACGTGCCTCCTGCGTGGCGTGCCACATCTTCAGGCAGGTCAGGCCGAAGCCTGCATAGCCGTAGCCCAGCGTCATGTCCTGGTACAACAGTGGCTGCCCGCTGGCGCGGCCCAGCGTGGCCGCCGCCTCATCCATCCGGCCGGCTTCGCACTGCAGCCAGGCCAGGCCGCACAGCCCGTTGAGCAGCCCGGGCAGGTGCGTTCCGGTCCTGCCCAGGCGCTCCAGCCAGTCCAGCAGCGCCCCGGGCACCTCGCCTTCCACCTGCTGCCAGGCAAGCGCGATGCCGCCGACGCCGTGGTCCAGCGCGATGAGGTCGGTGCTGTATGCGTCCATGGGGAACGGACGCCACGAATGGCTCAGGTCCATGGCGTGCCGCATGTAGTCCATGACCCGCTGCACGACCGGCTCGAGCGGCCGGGGATGGATCGTGGCAGGTTCGGCATCGAAGGCCCGCACCGACGTCATGTCCATGCCGCGCAACAGCCCCATGCACGCTTCCAGGTCCGGCTCGGACTCCTGCAGCAGGCGCTGCAGACAATCGGCGAATGCCTCGGGCAGGCCAATGTCATCGCGCAGCGCCAACAGCGCGCGCTCGGCATAGTGATCCATCACGTCCAGCGCCAGCGAGCTGGGCGACAGCAGCGACAGCAGCACGCACCCAAGGGCGTACACGTCGTCTTCGGGCTTGGCGCAATCCCGCTGGCGGCGCGCTTTCGAACGGAAGCCCGGGGTGTAGATGTTGATGGGATGGTCGACCCCCGGCTCGTGGGCGCCTTCGAAGTCGATCAGGCGAACGGTCATGGTCGCCTCGTCCACGATGATGTTGTTGGTGGACAGATCGCCAAACACGATGCCGCGGCGGTGCAGCGCCTGCACTTTGCCGATCAGGTCGATCCCGATCACAGCCGCCCTGGAGATCCACTGCACCACCTCCTCCTGGGTGGAGCCCGGGTAGAGCGCGCGCGTGGCGTGCAGGCTGTAGCTGCGCAACGTCTCGCCTTCGATCTTCTCCTGGACCAGGAACGTGTGCTCCCATTCAACGAACCAGCCCAACGCCTTGGGGGCGATGTCGGTGTCCTGCAGCGACGTCAGGATGCGCTGTTCCTTCTGCAGACGGCTGAGTGAGTCGATGCCATTGACCTCCGCGTCGACGAGCGGCCGGGCCTCCTTGATCACCACGGCCAGGCCGTCGCTGATCCGCCTGCCCGCATAAACGCCACCGGCATTGGAGAACTTCAGCACCGATTCCACTTCGTACTGCTGCCCGAACAGCGTGTCCGGCTCCGACGCCCCGGCGTCAACCGTCTCCTGCCCCCACTGCTTGTCCTCGACGAACGCCGGTACGTTGAAGTGCGGCAGGCGCTGGTCTTCGACGTAGGCAAACGACGCGTCCAGGATCATGCTGCGCTCACGACCCATCGCATCCTGGACAGTGAAGGAGCGGAACCCGCCGTAACGATAGAACACGGCGCCGGAATCCTTGTATTGCCGATCCGACAGGATGTAAGGCCCGCGCACGTCGCGCAGCGCCTGGTAGAGGTCCTCCAGCAGCAGTTCAAACATCTGCACCGACTGCGGATAGACCGTGATGAACTTGCCGCCGGATTGGCGCGCGGCGGTCTTGGAAAGCAGCTTGCGGTGGATGAATTCGTCGCTGGCGAACTTGAATTCGGTCGTGCGTGCGGCACACACGCGCATGACGGTCTGCAGGACGGTTTCCGCGTCCTTCAACGTGCAACTGACATGGATCTTCCAGCCCTGGGTTATCTGCTTCTGCACAGGGGCGGCAACCTGATTGCCGGCCTGCAGATCGCACTGACCCAGCCGATCCGGCTGGACGATGTGGTGATCGTGGAGGGGGAGTGGGGC
>JAHREJ010000073.1 GCA_021733645.1 Bacillus subtilis subsp. subtilis
TACCGAACGTGGTGGGGCTGCCGAGCATGGCTCGGCACTACCGAACGTGGTGGGGCTGCCGAGCATGGCTCGGCACTACCGAACGGGGTGGGGTTGCCGAGCATGGTTCGGCACTACCGAACGGGGCTTGGCACTGCCGGTGATGGTGGGTCGCAGCCAAACAACAAAGGCCCGGGAAATCCCGGGCCTTTGCCTGCATTACATCACGCGGTGGCGCGATGGCTTACCAGATGACCACCTGCTGGTCGCCAGCACGGACCATCGGCGAGCCGGCCTTGCACTGGAAGGCCGCCGCGAAGGTCGGCAGGTTCGACGGCGCGGCCATGGCGCGGAACTGCGCCGGGGCGTGCGGGTCGGTGGCCAGACGCACCTTCATGTTCTCCGGGGTGTACTTGGTGCGCCACACGGTGGCCCAGTTGAAGTAGAAGCGCTGGTCGCGGGTGAAGCCGTCCACCTTCGGATCTTCCTTGCCGGCCGACGCCTTCTGCAGCGCGTCGTAGGCGGTGGCCACGCCACCCAGGTCGGCGATGTTCTCGCCCAGGGTCAGCTTGCCGTTGACCGGCTGGCCATCCACCTTGTAGCCGTCGAACTGCTTGATCAGCTTGCCGGTCAGGCCGCTGAAGTTCTTGGTGTCGGCGGCATTCCACCAGTTTTCGAAGTTGCCGGTCGGCCCGAAACGGCTGCCCTGGTCGTCGTAACCGTGGGTCATCTCATGGCCGATCACCGCACCGATGCCGCCGTAGTTCAGCGCGTCGTCGGCCTTCGGATCGAAGAACGGCGGCTGCAGGATGGCGGCCGGGAACACGATCTCGTTCTGCAGCGGGTTGTAGTAGGCGTTGACGGTCTGCGGGGTCATGCCCCACTCGGTCTTGTCCACCGGCTTGCCGATCTTGCCCAGCGCCCACTTGTAATTGAACTCGTTGGCCGCGCGGACGTTGCCCAGGTAGCTGTCGCGACCGGTGGTCAGGCCGTTCCAGTCACGCCACTTGTCCGGGTAGCCGATCTTCGGGGTGAAGGTTTCCCACTTGGCGATGGCCTTGGCCTTGGTTTCATCGCTCATCCAGGTCAGGCCCTGGATACGCTCCTTGAGCGCAGCGGCCAGGTTCTTGACCAGCTCTTCCATCTTGGCCTTGGCTTCCGGCGAGAAGGCCACCTTCACGTACAACTGGCCGAACGCATCGCCCGCATCGCTTTCGATGGTGCCCAGCACGCGCTTCCAGCGCGGCTTCATTTCCTTCTGGCCGTTGAGGGTCTTGCCGTAGAAGTCGTAGTTTTCCTGCACGAACGCATCGGCCAGGTACGGCGAGGCGCCGTCCACGGTGTGGAAGCGCAGGTAGGCGCGCCACACCGACGGATCGGTGTCGCCCAGCGCCTTGCTCACTTCCTGGTGGAAGGACGGAATGGCCAGCGAGAACTTCTCCGGCGCCGCCACGCCCTGGGCCTTGAAGAACTCGGTCCAGCTGAAGTTCGGGGTCAGCGCGTCGGCGTCGGCCAGGGTGACCGGGTTGTAGTACAGCGACACATCGCGCGACAGCTCGACGCTGGACTTGGACGCCTTGGCCAGGCGGGTTTCAAACTTGACCACGTCGGCCGCCTGCTTCTCGGCATCGGCCGTGGCCACGCCGGACAGTTCCAGCACCTTGGCCACATGCGCCTGATAGGCCTTGAGCTTGTCGGCGTTCTTGGCGTCGGTGTAATAGGTGGTGTCCGGCAGGCCCAGGCCGCCCTGGCTGGCGTAGGCCATGTTCATGGCCGAGTTCTTGAAGTCCGCTTCCGGACCGAAGCCGAACAGCACGTTTTCGCCCTTGGCTGCGCTGCTGCGCAGGAAGCCGGCCACGGCATCCTTGCTCTGCAGGCCGTCGATGGCGGCCAGGTCGGCCTTGATCGGCTCGATGCCCTGCGCGTTGATCTTGGCCTCGTCCATGCCGGTGGCCCAGAAGTCGCCGACGATCTTCTCGATGCCATTGGGGTTCTTCACTGCCGCCACCTGCTCGGCAAGCTGGTGCTGCACGGCGACCGAGCGCTCGTCCAGGATGGTGAAGGCGCCCCAGCTGGTGCGGTCGGCCGGGATTTCATTGGCGGCCAGCCACTTGCTGTTGACGTAGTCACCGAACGCGCTGCAGGCGTCCAGGCTGGTGTCCAGGTCGGACGGGTGGAAGGCGTTGTAGGCCGGCAGCTTGCCTTCGTCGAGCTTGTACTCGGTGGCGGCAGCGGGGGCGGCCGGGGTGGCGGTGGAGGCCGCGCTGTCCGTGGCCGGGGTTTCGTTCTTGCCGCAGCCGACCAGCGCGGCCGAAACGGCCAGGGTCAGCAGAACAATCTTGGGTGTGCGAGCGATCACTTGAATGGCCTCCAGGCCGAAGAGTCATGCATGGGCAGGCCCCTGCGGGGCCGTGGGCCAGACGATACGCCGCTGGCCCGGCCTGCAAGGGTGTCGAAGGTCATGGCCGATGGCAAGCGATGTCCGCGCCGGGTGGTTGGCCGTATCCGGCACGCCGGGCCGGCCGGTGCGGCAAGGTCACCGCACCGGTCGCGACAACCCGCGCGGCGGCGTGTATACAGCAGGCATGGCAAACCCTTCTGCGCAGGCGTGGGACGCGGTCATCATCGGGGCTGGGCACAACGGCCTGGTCTGCGCGGCGTACCTGGCGCGCGCCGGTCAACGGGTGCTGGTGCTGGAGCGGCGCGGGGTGGTGGGCGGCGCGGCGGTCACCGAGGAATTCCATCCCGGCTTCCGCAATTCGGTGGCCTCCTACACCGTGTCGCTGCTGCAGCCCAAGGTGGTGGCCGACCTGGACCTGGCCGCGCATGGGCTGCGCGTGGTGGCGCGTCGGATCAACAATTTCCTGCCGTTGCCGGGGGGCGATCACCTGCTCGCCGGAACCGGTCTTACCCAGGCCCACGTACGTCGTTTTTCAGCTCGCGATGCACAGCAGTTGCCGCTGTACGAACAGCGGTTGGAGGTGTTTGCCGACGTGCTGCGCGCCGTGGCGCTGCAGGCACCGCCGAACGTGGGCGGCGGGCATTGGCTGCAGGTGCTGCCGGAACTGTGGCGGGCAGGGCAACTGGGCCGGCGCCTGCACGCGCTGTCGCCGGCGCTGCGCCAGGAGCTGCTGGACCTGTTCACCGTCTCCGCCGCCGAGTACCTGGACCGCTGGTTTGAAAGTGCGCCGATCAAGGCGCTGTTCGGCTTCGATGGCGTGGTGGGCAACTACGCCAGCCCCTACGCGCCGGGTACGGCCTATGTGCTGCTGCACCACGCCTTCGGCCAGTGCAACGGGGTCAAAGGAGCGTGGGGCCACGCCATCGGGGGCATGGGCGCGATCACCCAGGCGATGGCGCGTTCGGCGATCACCGCCGGTGCGCAGATCCGCACCGACGCCGGGGTGCGCCGGGTGCTGGTGGAGGCCGGCCGGGCCGTTGGGGTGGAGACCCTGCAGGGCGAGCGCATCAGCGCCGGCGCGGTGGTATCCAACCTCAATCCGAAACTGCTCTACGAACACCTGCTGGACCCCGGCGACGTACCGGCGCCTACCCGCGAACGCATGGCGAACTGGCGCTGTGGTTCGGGTACGTTCCGCATGAACGTGGCGCTGTCGCGGCTGCCCGATTTCACCTGCCTGCCTGGCACGGGCGACCACCTCACTGCGGGCATCATCATCGCGCCCTCGCTGGACTACATGGACCGGGCCTACACCGATGCGCGCCAGCATGGCTGGTCGCGCGAACCGATCGTGGAGATGCTCATTCCCAGTACGCTGGATGATTCGCTGGCACCGCCCGGCCAGCACGTGGCCAGCCTGTTCTGCCAGCACGTGGCACCGCAGTTGCCCGGCGGGCGCAGCTGGGACGATCACCGTGACGAGGTGGCCGACCTGATGATCGCCACGGTCGAGCGCCATGCCCCCGGGTTCGCAGCCTCGGTGCTGGGGCGCCAGGTACTCAGCCCGTTGGACCTGGAGCGCACGTTCGGTCTGGTCGGCGGCGATATCTTCCACGGCGCGCTCAGTCTCAACCAGCTGTTCAGTGCGCGTCCGATGCTGGGCCAGGCCGATTACCGCGGCGCGTTGCCGGGGCTGTACCTGTGCGGGTCGGGCACCCATCCCGGCGGCGGGGTCACCGGGGCGCCGGGGCACAATGCCGCGCAGGTGATCCTGCGCGGCTGACAGATGGCGGCCTACTTGCCGTCCAGATCCGGCTGCAGATCGTCGGTCGTCGGTTCGGTGGCGTCCACCTGTGGCGGGACCTCGGGGATGCGCGTGCTGCGGTCGCCGGTCACCGGGACCGTGCTGACCGTTCCCACATCGACCCGACCCACCCGGGGCGTCATCCAGATGCTGTCCTGGTACTGGCGGTACTTGTCCGGGTCCCAGTAGCGCTGGTCATAGAACTTGGTTCCGTCGATCTGCTCGACCACGCCATTGGGCCCGGGCACCAGGATCTTCACGTTGCCGGCAAAGCCGGTGCGGCTGCCGGTCATACGGTGCTGTTCGCGGCGCATGGCCAGGTTCAGTCGCGGCGAGGCCGCCGCATCACCGAAGCGTGCATAGATCGCCTCACCCTCGGCGACGGCCTGGGCTTGTTCGGCGGCGCTCAAGCCGGCCCAGTAGCGTTCGCGCAGTTCGACAAAGCCCTTGTAGCCGCGTTCGGCGGCCAGGTCCATCCAGGCATAGGCCAACGCGCGGTTGACCGGCGTGCCGGTGCCGTTCCACAGCATCTCGGCCACCATCGCCTGGGATACCTTGTCCGAATAGAACCCGGCGCGCTGGAAGAAGCCGAATGCGGTGGTCGGGTCGTTGCCGCGCATTTTCTCCATGCCCAGCATGCGGAAGCGCAGGTCCGGATGGCCGTTGAGGAAACCGGCGCTGATCATCAGCGGGTCTTCGACGGGGTCGCTGGGCAGTGCAGCGGCGGTCTTGGCCTTGGCGGCCGGCGGGGCGGCGGTTGCAACGGTGGGCAACAGCAGCGCGGCGAAGAGGGGGGCGAGCAGATAACGCGGTGTAGTCATTACATCATTCCTTGATCTTCCCGGGGCGGATGCCGACGGGTGCATGGTCCAGCCACGATCGGGCCGGGTGCATGCGGCGTACGTCACTATGCCAAAAGGCAGGGCGCGCGACCTCGCGGCCGCGCGCCCCGGCCGTGTTCAGCGCTTGCTGCCGGCGCCGATATGGCGGTCGAAGAAGGCCAGCATCTTCGTGTACAGGTTCACGCGCGCAGGAACCTCGTAGAAGCCATGCATTTCCCCGGACTGGATGATGACCCCTTCCGGCGCATTGCCGGCCTCGGTCAGTGCCTTGGCCATCAGTTCGGTCTGCTCCGGCACCGCACGGGCGTCGCGCGCACCGGCGGCCAGGAACACGGGAATGCGGACTTCGGCCGCCCGCTTGGCCGGCGACGCCTTGGCCCGTTCGGCCGGATCCACACCGTGGGTACGGCGCAGGTAACGCAGGCCCGATTCACGCTGCGGGATGTCGCCCTTGGTGAACAGCATGTCCACGTCATACACGCCCACATAACCGAATGCGCACTTGAACAGGCCCGGTTCGCGGATCGGTGCCATCAGCGCCGAATAACCCCCGAAGCTGCCGCCGTAGATGCACAGGCGATCCTTGTCGGCCACGCCCTGGGCGATGGCCCAGTGGGTGGCATCCAGGATGTCGTTCTGGATGCCGTCGGCCCACTGCCGGTGCCCGGCCTCTTCGAACGCCTTGCCATAGCCACCCGAACCGCGGAAGTTCACCTGCAGGACCGCGTAACCACGGCTGGCCAGCAGCTGTGCTTCGGGGTTGAAGCCCCAGTTGTCGCGTGGGCCGATCGGGCCGCCATGCGGGTTGACGATCATCGGCAACGGCTTGCCTTCGGCGCCCTTGGGCACGGTCAGATAACCGTACAACTGGCGGCCGTCGCGGGCCTTGAGGGTAAACGGGGTAACACTGGCCATGCGCTTGGGGTCGAGCCAATCGCGGCCCTGCAGCAGGAAACGCGCCTGGCCGGTGCTGCGATCAAACAGGTACAACTCGCCGGGGTTGGTATCGCTGTAGACCGACACCAGAATCTTCTGGCCGTCTTCGGTATAGCTGGAGAACTGCACCATCTGGTCGGGGAAGGCCGCGGCCAGCGACTGGTACAGCTTCGCGTCGGCGTGGTCTTCATCGATCAGCGTGACCTTGGGCGCGCCGGACTGGTTGATCACGCCCAGCAGGCGCTTGTCATCGGTGCTCCACATCATCTGCGAGACATCGGTGACCGGGTCCTGGAACAGGGTGTTGAACTGGCCGGTGGCGGTATCCAGCGTGCCCAGCGCCGCAGGCAGCTTGCCATCGTCCTGCTCGGCGTAGACGGTGCCATCGGCGGTGGTACGCAGCACGCGCAGGTGCTTGCCATCGGCCTTGGAGGCGTTGATCAGCGTCCAGTTGGTGCCATCGCGGCGATACAGTTCGCTGCGCTCGTCATACTCACCGCTCTCGTCGCGGCTGGAACTGCAGACCGCAAACCGTGGCTCCTTGGCCGCGTCCAGCGCGATGTCGCAGTTTTCCTTGGGCGCGCGGGCCAGCGGCGTGCGCCGGCCGCTGATGGTGTCCAGGCTGACCACCTGGGTGCCTGCGCCTTCGGACGACCGCGGGTAGCGCACCTGCATGATCACGTTCTGGTCGTCGCCGCGCAGCGTGTCCAGCAGCGAGTAGGACTCGTTGCCCACGCTCTTGCCGCGCTGGGTGGCGTCGCGCGTGCCGTAGAAGATCACCGGGCGCGCCAGGCTGCCATCGGCATTCACCGCGAACCATTCACCGGTCGGGAACGGCTGTGCGTAGCCGCCCAGCTTCTTCACCGCGTTGAACATCACCCGCTGCGGGGAGATCCAATGGAAGCTGCCGACGCTCTTCTTGTCCGGCAGCTGGTTGACTTTGAGCACCTTCAGATCGCTGGTGCGCAGGATGGTCAGCACGTCCTGGTCGCCCAGGTCCACGCTGATGGCCAGGTAGTCGCCGTTGGGCGAGATCTTGGCCGAACTGAAGCTGGCGTGCTTGGCGAAATCCTCAATCGAGTAAGGCGTGTTGCCCGGCGTGGCAGCCTGTGCCGCCGGCAGCGTTGCGGCAAGCGCCATCGCCATTGCCAGGGGTGCGTACAGCATCGACTTCATCTGCATGTGTGCCTGTTTCCTGTCCAGGACCGCTGCGTTGCCGGCAGCGGCAATCAAAAAAGGAAAGCCCGGTCAAGGACCGGGCTTTCCCACGCATCCCTACATCACCCGAAGGTGATCAGAACTTGTACTGCAGGCTCACATAGAAGCGGCGGCCCAACGGGTCGGCGCCAATGAACGGCTGGTAGAACGGATAAGCGGTGAAGCTGTTGTCCTTGCGGTACTGGTTGTCGAACACGTTGACCACCTGGAAGGTTGCCAGCACGTTCTCGCCGAACTTCTTGCCCACGCTCAGGTTCCACAGGAAGTACGGGGCCAGACGGCGCGGGTACCAGCCGCCGGCCGAGTTGACACCATCGGCTTCGGCATTGCTGAAGGCCGAACCGTAGCGGGTGCCGAACACGGTGGTGGACCAGTCGCTCTTGGTCCAGGTCAGGCTGCCACGGGCGCGGCTGCGCTCGGGGTACCAGTTTTCCGGCGGAAGATCGCGGTAGTCGACCAGCGGCTCATCCTTGAGCTGCTTGTACTTGTTGGTCAGCGTCAGCGAGTAGCCCAGGTCCACGGCGAAGCGGCCCCAGCGATCGGTGTCCAGCGCGTACTTGTAGCTGGCATCGATACCGCTGGTGTCCTGCAGCGCGGTGTTGACGTAGGCGTTGTTGATGCGCGACAGGCGGCCGTCATCCGGTGCACCCGGCGAGTTGACGCGGGTGAGCAGCGTGGACAGCTGCGAGCACAGCGCGGCGCTGGGCATCGGGCGCGACGGGTCGCTGGTGCTGCCCAGGCGGCAGGCAGCTTCCGAACGCAGCAGGTAGTCGTTGCTGAGCTGGGCCGCGGCGTCTTCCAGACGGATGCGGTAGTAATCCACCGTCAGCGACATGCCATCGGTGATGTCCCACACGAAGCCTGCGCCCCACGACTTGCCCTTTTCTTCGGTCAGGTCCGGGTTGCCAGCCACCAGGGTCTGCACCGAGTACTTGGTCGGATCGCTGGTCGGGGCCTGGCACTGCGCACGGGTACGCGGGCCGTTGGACGCACCGGCGCCGGTGCCGGAACGGCAGGCGTATTCGTCAAGCTCGGTGGTGAAGGAGGCCGCACCCGAGGCGTAGATCAGCTGCATGTCCGGCGCACGGAAGCTGGTGGCGTAGCTGCCACGCACCATCAGGTTGCTGAACGGGCGCCATTCCAGGCCCAGGTTGTAGGTGCTGGCCGCATCGACCGAGGAGATGTCGTCGTACTTGTCGTAGCGGGCCGCCGCGTTCGCGCTCAGGCTGCTGAAGATCGGCACGCGGAACTCGGCACCCACCGCGTAGCGGTCACGCGTACCGTGGGTTTCACCGGAGCTGGTCAGGTTGAAGATGGTCTGGTCATCCAGCGGACGCAGCTGGTCGGTGCGCGGATCGCTCACCATGTCCATCTTCTGGCGGTTCCACTCCAACACACCGGCGAAGCCGACCGCACCGGCGGGCATTTCAAACAGGTCGCCGCTGATGTTGAAGTTGGCGTTGGCAACGCTGGTTTCCGAGCGGTTGATCACGCGGGTGGAGAACGAACGGTAGATGTCCGGGGTGATCGGCGAGGTCCAGCGATCCTGGTTCAGCACGTGGATCGGGTAGATCGCGCTGGCGCCGGTGGTGCCGCCGGCGGTGTTGGCATAGCCCAGGGTCGGGCCCAGGAAGTAGTCGTGCACGGCCTTGGCGAGCAGGCGCGGACGATCCATCTTGTAGTTGTAGAAGCCGTAGCCTGCGCTGGCTTCCCAGTCGAAGCGGTCGGCGATGGTGCCACGCACACCGGCGTTGAAGTCGTAGGTGTACTCGTCATACAGGGTGCTGGCCGCTTCGTTGCCACCCAGTTCTTCCGGGGTGAAGACGCGCTGCAGGGTCAGCAGATCCTTGATGTTGGGATCGTAGAAGTACTGCGTGGCCGCGCCGGTGCGGGTCTGGTTGAAGCGGTCGCTGGAGGTGGCCCAGAACTCGGTGCCCGAGCTGGCCTTGGCGCTGGTGGTGTAGTAGTTGAGGCTGGCCCAACCCTGGGTGGTATCGGTGAAGTCGAAGGTGCCGTAACCGTAGGCCGAATAGAACTGGCGCTGGTTGGAGATCGAGCGCGAGGCGTTGGTGGTGTACGAACCGCAGTACGTGCCGCGCGCGGCGGTGGTGGCGGTGTCGAAGTTCAGCGCATCGCACTTGGCCGCGCCCGGGTACAGGGCGTTGTGGTTGACCGGGCCGTTGGCCGAGGCCACGGCGCGGATCGCGATCAGCGACAGGCTGGGGACGGCGGTGCTGCCCAGCGGGCCTTCGCGCATGTCCGACAGGAATTCGCGCTGGTTGGCGAACACCGCTTCACGATCGCTGTACTGCAGGGCCCACACGGCGCTCCAGCGGTCGCCGGTACGGCCACCGGTGAGTTCGACGTTGACCGTGTCACCGCCGCCTTCATAGGTGGTACCGGTGGTCAGGCGCACCAGGTTGCCGTCGTAATGCTCGCGCAGCACGATGTTGACCACGCCGGCCACGGCGTCGGAGCCGTAAATGGCCGAGGCGCCGCCGGTCAGCACTTCAACGCGCTCCACGATGCTGCTCGGGATCGAGTTGATGTTGGCCACGTTGTTGTCGCGGTTGTACGGCTGCGGGTACTGCGCCGGGCGGCGGCCGTTGACCAGGGTCAGCGTGTAGCCCGGGCCCAGGTTGCGCAGGTTGACCACCTGGGCATTGGGCGTGAAGCCGGTCACGGCCAGATCACCGGTGAATGAAGACGTGGTGTTCTGGGTCAGCGTCTGCAGCATGTCGCCGACGGTCTGGAAGCCTTCGCGGTCGATGTCGGTGCGCGTGATCACGGTGACCGGTGCCGGCCCTTCGACTTCCGAGCGCTTGATGCGCGAACCGACCACGGAAACGCGGTCCAGGTTGGTGGCGTTCTTGCCCCCGACCTCATTGCCGGCTTCCTGGGCGAAGGCCGGAGCAACTGCGGAAATCAGCAGTGCCGAAGCCAGCGCAAAGCTCAGCGGGTTGCGGCTGAGCAGCGTGCGATGTGTCATGAATAGTTCCCCTTGAAATCAGTTCTATGCGCCAGGCGTCTGGTGGGCGATGGGCCCGAATCCGACACCTGTGTGCTCCCGACGGGGCGAGACCGCAGCCCCCCTGTGATCAGCTTCACAAGCCGATAACTGGAGGTTAACACAGGCTTAACATGGGCTGTCAATCGTTCATCAAGAAGTCATAAAGACAC
>JAHREJ010000074.1 GCA_021733645.1 Bacillus subtilis subsp. subtilis
TTGCCGAGCATGGCTCGGCACTACCGGGATCCGGTTGGGATTGTGCCGCGCGTTGCGCGGTTGCCGAGCATGGCTCGGCACTACCTGGGTGCTATGGGATCCGGTTGGGGTCGTGCTGGGGGTTGCGCGGTTGCCGAGCATGGCTCGGCACTACCGGGGTCCGGTTGGGGTTGTGCCGCGCGTTGCGCGGTTGCCGAGCATGGCTCGGCACTACCGGGATCCGGTTGGGGTTGTGCCGCGCGTGCGCGGGTGGCGCGCGTGGCTCGGCACTACCGGCTCCGGTCCGGTAGAGCCGAGCCATGCTCGGCTGCTTTCGGCGGCGCTCAATCCACCTCGACCATTTCGAAATCGTCCTTGGTCACGCCGCAATCCGGGCAGGTCCAGGTGTCGGGAATATCTTCCCAGCGCGTGCCAGGCGCAATGCCCTCTTCGGGCAGGCCCTCTTCTTCCCTGTACAGGAAGCCGCAGACAACGCACATCCAGGTGCGGAAAGTGGTGGCGGTGGCATCGGTCATTGGATAATCACGGCTGGACAAGAACTGGCGATGGCCATTGTCCCACTCCCGCCGCGCTACCGGTAGCCACCGATGACTCCTGCTTCAGCCTCCACCGCACGCCCGCGTGGCGTCTACCTGATCACCCCCGACGACGCCGATACCGCCCGCCTGCAGGCGCGCACCGCGCCGTTGCTGGCCGCCGGTGCGACCTGGCTGCAGTACCGCAACAAGACCGCCGATGCCGCGCTGAAGCTGGCGCAGGCCACCGCCCTGCAGGCACTGTGCGCGCAGCATGGGGTGCCGCTGATCATCAATGACGACCCGGTGCTGGCCCGCGCCGTGGGTGCCGCCGGCGTCCACCTGGGCGGCACCGACGGCGATATCGCCAGCGCGCGCGCCCTGCTTGGCCCGCACGCCATCATCGGCGCGTCCTGCTACGACCAGTTGGCCAATGCCGAGCGTGCCGTGGCCGCAGGCGCCAGTTATGTGGCCTTCGGTGCGTTCTTCCCCACCACCACCAAGGTCACCAGTAGCCGCGCCAGCCCCGACCTGCTGCGGCAAAGCGCCGCACTGGGCGTGCCACGGGTGGCGATTGGCGGCCTCAGCCCGGACAATGTGGGTCCGATCATCGCGGCCGGCGCCGATCTGGTCGCCGTGGTCAGCAGCGTGTTCGCCGCCGCCGATCCGGTGGCCGCCCAACGCGCCTTCCTCGCCCAGTTCCCGCACCACCAGGACACCCCATGAACCACGACCAGTCCCACGCCCTGTTCTCCCGCGCCCAGAAGCTGCTGCCCGGCGGCGTCAATTCGCCGGTGCGCGCGTTCAAGTCGGTGGGCGGCGAGCCATTCTTCGTCCAGCGTGCCGATGGCCCCTACCTGTACGACGTGGACGGTAACCGCTACATCGACTACGTCGGTTCATGGGGTCCGATGATCGTGGGCCACAACCACCCGGCCGTGCGCCAGGCGGTGAAGCGCGCGATCAACGACGGGCTCTCCTTCGGCGCGCCGTGCGAGGCCGAAGTCGTGATGGCCGAAACCCTCACCCGGCTGATCCCGTCGTGCGACATGGTGCGCATGGTCAACTCTGGCACCGAGGCCACGCTGTCGGCGATCCGGCTGGCGCGCGGTGCCACCGGGCGCAGCCGCATCGTCAAGTTCGAAGGCTGCTACCACGGCCACGGCGACTCGTTCCTGGTCAAGGCCGGCAGCGGCATGTTGACCCTGGGCGTGCCGACCTCGCCGGGCGTGCCAGCCGGCCTGAGCGAACTCACCCTCACCCTGCCCTACAACGATTTCGAGGCCGCCACGGCGTTGTTCGCCGAACAGGGTGAGCACATTGCCGGGCTGATCATCGAACCGGTGGTCGGCAACGCCAACTGCATCCCGCCGCGTGAGGGCTACCTGCAGCACCTGCGCGCGCTGTGCACGCAGTACGGCACGCTGTTGATCTTCGATGAAGTGATGACCGGCTTCCGCGTCGCCCTCGGCGGTGCACAGGCGTACTACGGCATCACCCCGGACCTGACCACCTTCGGCAAGATCATCGGCGGCGGCATGCCGGTGGGTGCCTATGGCGGCCGCGCCGACTTGATGTTGCAGATTGCCCCGTCAGGCCCGATCTACCAGGCCGGCACGCTCAGCGGCAACCCGGTGGCGATGGCGGCCGGCCTTGCGATGCTGGAACTGGTGCAGGCGCCGGGCTTCCATGCGCGTTTGAGCGCGGCCAGCGCGCGCCTGTGCGCCGGATTGGAAGCGGCCGCGGCCGCGGCGGGCGTGGCCGTCACCACCACCCAGGTGGGCGGCATGTTCGGGCTGTTCTTCACCGACCAGAAGGTGGACACCTACGCCCAGGCCACCGCGTGCGACATCACCGCGTTCAACACGTTCTTCCACGCGATGCTCGAACGCGGCGTGTTCCTGGCCCCGTCGGCGTACGAAGCTGGCTTCATGTCCAGCGCGCACGATGACAGCGTGATCGACGCCACCATTGAAGCCGCCCGCGAGGCGTTCAAGGTAGTCAAAGGGTAATCAGACCCGGCAGGTGACGACGATGGAAGTCACCTCTTCAACCGGCCGTTTCGCTTTCGGTCTTCAACCGAAAACGAAACGGCCTTTCATCATGGCGAAGTGTCCCGGGAACGAGCAGAAGAACGTGTAGTCGCCGCCCTTGGCCAGCTTCGCGGTCGAGAAGGTCACGCTGGTGGTCTGTCCACCGCCGATCACAGCGGTATGCGCCAGCACGCGTGCATCGCCCTTGGGCAGGTAGCTGTCGGCCAGGGTCGTGCGCATGCCGGCCATCGCCACCGGCGGGTAGTCCGGGGTCCGCGTGAGCACCCAGTTGTGGCCCATCGCGGTGGCGGCCAGCTTGCCCGTGTGGCGCAGGGTCAGCTTCACCTGGCTGCAGTCCGCGCCGACCTTGATCTCCTTCTGGCTGAAGGTCATCTGGTCGGTGCTGTCGATGCTGACCGCGCACACGCGGGCATGGGCAGCCGGGGCCAGCATCAGGCCGGCGAGCAACACGGGAACAAGCAGTTTCACGGCGATCTCCATCCAACAGTCCACGCGATTCTAGAGTCCGTGCCCGCGCCCGGCCTGCGACGCGATGTCGCAGCGTACGCCCGGACTGGGGTACGGTCAGCATTGGACCTGGACGAGAGTGCGTGATGGCCGTTGCCGTGGACTGCCTGCTGCTGGATTTCGATGGCGTGCTGGTGCGCTACGCGCGGCATCTGCGCGTGCGGCACCTGGCCACCAGTTGCGGCTGCAGCGTGGCGCAGGTGCAGGCGGCCCTGTTCGACAGCGGCCTGGACCGGCAGCATGACGCTGGCCTGCACGGCACGCTGTATCTGCAGCAGTTGGGGGCTGCATTGGGTACCACGGTCAGCATCGCGCAGTGGCAGGCCGCCCGTATCGCTGCGTCCATGCCGCAGGCCGGGGTGGTCGAACGCATCGAGCAGGTGGCAGGTCGGATGCCGATTGCGATCCTGACCAACAATGGCGCGCTGATGGCCGACACCATCCCGCGCATTCTCCCTACCCTGGCCGCTGCGTTGCATGGACGCATTCTGTGCAGCGGCGCACTGGGCGGGCGCAAGCCGGACCCGGCCGTATTCGAACAGGCGATGGCGCTGCTGGGCGCACGCACCGGGCGCACACTGTTCATCGATGACCTGTTCACCAACGTGCGCGGTGCGCGCACGGCCGGGCTGCATGCCGAGACGGCCACCGACAGCCGCAGCGTCGGCAAGGTGTTGAAGCGGTATGGACTGAGCGGATAAACCCATCGTGCAGATCCACGCCATGCGTGGATCTGCACGCCATCGCTTATCGCGAAGCGATAAACGAGGCAATCGCCGCGCGCAGGCGCTTGAGACCTTCAGCGACTTCTTCATCGCTGATGTTCAACGCCGGCACGAAGCGCAGCACGTCCGGGCCGGCCTGCAGGGTCAGCAGGCCGTGGTCGGCAGCGTGGTCGAGGATGCCTCCGGCCTGGCCGGCGAAATCGCGGTCCAGCACCGCCCCCAGCATCAGGCCGCGACCGCGTACCTGGCTGAACACCTTGAACGCATCGTTGATCTCGCCCAGGCCATCGCGCAGTGCCTGCGACTGGCGGCTGACGTTGTGGCCGATTTCGGGGGACGACAGCTTGCGCAGCGCCACGCGCGCCACCGCCGCCGCCAGCGGATTGCCACCGAAGGTGGTGCCGTGCGCGCCGAACTGCATCACCTCGGCCACCTTGGGGCCGGCCAGCATCGCGCCGATCGGGAAACCGCCGCCCAGCGCCTTGGCCAGGGTCACGATGTCCGGCTTGATGCCGTCCTGCCAATGCGCGAACAGCGTGCCGGTGCGGCCCATGCCCACCTGGATCTCGTCCAGCACCATCAGCGCGCCGTGCTGGTCGCACAGCTCGCGGATGCGCTGCATGAAGCCCGGCTTGGCCGGCATCACCCCACCCTCGCCCTGGATCGGCTCCAGCATCACCGCGGCCACGTCGCCGGCGGCCATCGCGGTTTCCAGCTGCACCTCATCGTTGAAATCCACGTAGCGGAAGCCACCGGGCAGCGGCTCGTAGCCTTCCTGGTACTTGGGCTGGGCAGTGGCGGTGACCGCCGCCAGGGTGCGCCCGTGGAAGCTGCCCCGGAAGGTCACGATCACCCGCTGGTGGGCCGGACGGCCCTGCGAGGAGGCCCACTTGCGCACCAGCTTGATCGCCACTTCGTTGGCTTCGGCACCGGAATTGCACAGGAACACCCGCTCGGCGAAGCGCGAGGAGGTCACCAGTTCTTCGGCCAGGCGCAGCGGCGGCTCGCTGTAGAACACGTTGCTGGTGTGCCACAGCTTGCCGGCCTGCTCGACCAGCGCGGCGGTCAGGTCAGGATCGTTGTGGCCCAGGCCGCACACGGCGATGCCGGCGGCCAGGTCGATGAACTCGCGCCCCTGGGTATCCCAGACGCGCGCGCCCTGCCCGCGCTCGAGCACCACCTGGCGCGGCTTGTACACCGGCAGGTAGTAATGCGACAGGGACAACAGCGGATCGGTGGCAGCGGCGGTCATGGCAATAAGGGCTGTGAGGAAAGTGCCCATTCTCGCGCCTACTGCCGCTGCGGCACAATGCAGCCCATGCGACCGTTCACAGCCCCCCAGCTCAACCCCGCCACCGAGACCGGCTGGCGCCGGACCTGGTTTGAGATCATCTACCGCCACGACACCCGGCCGTCGCGCAATTTCGACCTGCTGCTGGTCTACGCCATCATCGCCAGCGTGCTGGTGGTGATGTTCGACAGCGTGCAGCGCTTCCACATCGCCCATGCCAGCTGGCTGTACGTGCTGGAATGGGGCTTCACGGTGCTCTTCACCGCCGAGTACCTGCTGCGCCTGGTGGTGGTCAAACGCCCGTTGCGCTACGCGTTCAGCATCTGGGGCATCATCGACCTGGCCTCGATCCTGCCCACCTACCTGTCCCTGTTCATCCCGGGCGCGCAGAGCCTGCTGGTGGTGCGCGCGCTGCGCATCCTGCGGGTGTTCCGCATCCTCAAGCTCACCCGCTACATCGAAGAAAGCGGGGTGCTGATGGAATCGCTGTGGCGCAGCCGGCGCAAGATCCTGCTGTTCCTGTTCACGGTGATCACCGTGACCATCATCGCCGGCACCCTGATGTACGTGATCGAAGGCCCCAACCACGGCTTCACCAGCATCCCCAGCAGCATGTACTGGGCGGTGGTGACCATGGCCACGGTGGGCTTTGGCGACATCGTGCCGCAGACCGTACTGGGCCGCTTTGTCACCTCGGTGCTGATCCTGATCGGCTACAGCATCATCGCCGTGCCCACCGGCATCTACACCGCCGAGCTGGCCAGCACCATGCGCGAGGCCGACCTCGCCGCGCGCCGCGATGCGCGCGGATGCCCGCACTGCGGGCTGGAAGGGCACGAACCGGATGCCCGGCATTGCCGCCGTTGCGGCCAAGCGCTCCCCGAGTTGTTCAACCACTGACGCGCCGGTCCCGGCGCGCATCCGCACCGGGACCGGGCGAAGGCATTTACTGCCGATTGCTCTGGAACACCAGGCTGTTGTATTCGTTCAACAGCCGCCCGGCCGATCCCTGCGGCGCGTGCGACGGCGAATCCAGCATGCGCTGCTCGAAGTCGCTGTACGGGGTCTTGTCGACCACGCGCTTGATGCGCTCCTTGCCCTCGCGACGGAAGTTCTCCGCGGCGGTTTCAAAGCTGTTCCAGTCCATCTTGCCCGGTTCCTGGTCGGCCACCTTGGCGTGCGCTTCGTCGGCAATCGTATTGAACGCATCCAGCTTGCCACGGGCCTGGGCCACGTCGAAGTCGTCGTCGGCCATCAGGTCCATCAGCGTCTTGGCCTCCAGCATGATCGCCAGGCGGTAGTACGTGCGGGTGCGGCCTTCCTGTTTTTCCAGCGCCGCCAACTGCGCCTGCTGGGCACGGTCGTTCTCGGTTTCCAGTGCGGTGCTGAACACGGTGCTGGCCTGGACGAAGGCCGCCAGTGCGTCCATCAACGGCGCATGCAGCGCCTTGCCGCGGGCGTAGCCATCGTCTTCGTAATCCTGGCGCTTGTAGTAGTCGTACGCCTGGTGGGTGAGCGGCTGCAGCACGTGCAGGCTGTCCAGATAGGCCTTGGCGGCCTTGTCCAGTTCCGGCAGCGACGGCTGGGCGGCGATCGCGGTCGGAATGGCGGCATCGCAGGTCTTGAGGTCGCTGGCTTCCAGGTCCGGCGGACCGATCGGACGGTCCTCACGACCGGTCGGGCCGGCCTTGGGGTCCTTCATCCAGCTGGTGTAGTACCCGATGCCCTGGTGGATGCCCGAATCGACATCGTTGTAGCAGTCGATGTAGCTGTTGAGCTTGCCGGTCAATGCCTGCTCGGCTTCTTCTACCTGTGCATCGACCTTGCTGGCCGGAGCGGCGGCATCCTTGGCGGGATCGGCGGACTTGTTGCCGCAGGCCGACAGCGACAGGGCGATCGACACGGCCAGGGCGGCCGCGGAAAGTGCGTGCTTCATCAAACATCTCCGTGTTGTAAACGATTCCAGAGATGGAGTTTAGCAACGTGGACCGCGCAGGTGCGCGGCCCACGTGTGGGGTTCAATCCAGGAACAGATCCGGCAGCAAGGGCCGCGTCGGGTCCACCGCATAGCCGCTCAGGTCGGTGATGCCGGCCTGCGCCAGCACCTGGTCATCGAGCAGGAACTGCCCACTGAAACCGGCTGCTTCGCGGGTCAGCACCGCGTGCGCGGCATCGGCCAGGATCGCCGGCGTGCGGCAGCCGGCGATGTCCACGCCGGGAATCATGTTGATCGCATCGGTGGCGATGATGGTGCGCGGCCACAGTGCGTTGACCGCTACGCCCTGCGGACCGAACTCGGCGGCCAGGCCCAGGGTGACAAAGCTCATGCCCATCTTGGCCAGCGTGTAGCCGGTGTGCGGGCCCCACCATTTCGGGTCCAGGCTGGGCGGCGGCGCCAGGGTCAGGATGTGCGGGTTGGGCGCCTGCAGCAGGTACGGCAGGCAGGCTTGGGCACACAGGAAACTGCCGCGCGAATTGACCTGCTGCATCAGGTCGAAGCGCTTCATCGGCGTATCCAGGGTGCCGCGCAGCCAGATCGCGCTGGCGTTGTTGACCAGGATGTCGATGCCGCCAAAGGTGTCCACGGTGGCGGCCACGGCGGCGCGCACCTGGTCTTCCTCGCGGATGTCGCATTTCAGCGCCAGGCCCTGGCCGCCGGCGGCGGTGACCGCTTCCACCGCGCTGTGGATGGTGCCGGGCAGCTTCGGGTTGGGCACCGACGACTTGGCGGCGATGGCGATGTTGGCGCCATCACGGGCAGCGCGCAGCGCAATGGCCAGGCCGATGCCGCGCGAGCCACCGGTAATGAAAATGGTCTTGCCTTGCAGACTGGCCACGTCGGATGCTCCTGCACATGAAGGTTCGCGCCAGTATGCCGCGCCCACACGCATTTAACCGGCCCTTGACGATAGTGGCGTCCCGGTTACCGCTGCGAGGTACTTGCCATGCGCCGTTCCCGTTGTCTGTGGCCTGCTCTGGGCCTGGCCCTGCTTACTGCGTGTCAGAAAGGCCCCGCCGAACCCACCGACCCGGGCCCGACCGGCGCGCCGAGCGCGCAGAAGATGGCGGCCGATGCCACGCTGCGCTGGAGCAATGCGGTGGTGTGGAGCGGCGATCTGAACAGCTGCCGCCAGGGCGAGGCGGCAGTCACGCGCGAGTGCCTGGTCAAGGCGATGCAGGCCGGTGGCGCCAGCCCCGATGCGGTCACCGCGGCCAAGCAATTGTCCAGCGCCGGCGAGCTGGCGTTTGTGACCGCCTGGCATGAACAGCAAGGGGTCGGCGTGGCCACGGTGGCCTACCCGTTCCGGGCCAACACCAACGAGGGCACGCGGCTGATCGATGCGGCCGGCAAGCGCATCGACGTGGATACCGTGCAGCTGGACGACATGCTGCGCGCCGACCCCGGTGTGCAGGCCGTGCTGCAGGCACACCCGCAGGCGATTCCGTTCGCCCCGGCGCAGGCCGCCGGCAGCACCCCGCTGGACGGCGGCGGGGTGCGCATGGTGTATCGCACGCCGCTGCGCGAATGCCACGCCTGTGCCGACGTAGGGCAGATTCAGATCGGCTACGACTTTGATGGAACGCGGCATTTCATCGGGCAGACGGTGGTGCCGGTGACCGCACCCTGACGGCGGAACGGCCAGCGTCAGGCGGCGCCGATGTCACACACGGCCTTCGACGCATCCATACGTTGCCAAGGACGGGACGCTATTTCTTATCGGTGGCCTCCAGCCGTGGCATGGGCAGAAGCCCGTGTGAGTAGCCCATGCTGCAGTTCTTGAGCGCGCTGCACTCCTCCACCACCTCGTCCAGGGAAGAGATGCGCCGCGCCTGGGCAATGCGATCGAATCGACCTGCAACAACTTCCAACGGTGCTATCCCTTCACCGAAAACCACCGGCTCGGATCGTTCGAACTGAGCGAGCACGCGGTAGTAGCCGGGCTGATCCATCGTTGACTTGCCCCCTTCGCCACCTACACGGTAGTCGCTGGGAACAACGAAGCCGGACGACAGATCGTTGCTCTGCGCCGCATCGCGGCTGGCGAACAACACGCGGGCTCCGAAGCCGGGGTAGTAGAGGATCACGACGACGTCTCTGCCCGCCATCCTCTCCGGCGCGGTCAGCAGCTGGGTCGGCGAGACATGACGAACGCCCCCGCTGATCCGATAGGCGCATATGTCTTCGGCGCTGTTCACGGGAGCCGGGTCTCCTCCTTGGCATCCTGCCAGCGCCAGGGCAATCAGCCCCCATCCTCTGATCCTTCTCATTTCAGCTACCTTACCAGGCTACCAAGCCGCATCTTCTTTCCGGCACCCGGGAACAGCGTTCCGGTGGCCGCACCGCAAGCGAAAGAACGCGGGCTACTCCCGCGCCTCGGTTGGCTTCTGCGCGGTTCCGATACGTGGCATTGGCAGGATTCCGCCCATGTACTCGATCCTGCAATGCGGGCGTTCCGCGCAGTGTTCACGCATCTGCGTGAGGGTCCTGAGCTGCTCGATTCCGTCCAGATCTGAGAGCCGGCCACCCACTACAAAGGGCACCACCACGCCTTCGCCAACCACAACAGGCTGCGACCGCTTGAACGTGCCATGGACCCGGTAGAAACCGGCCGCTCTCAGTTCGTCCTTGACGGGGTAGTCGCCCTCGACCTTCGTGCTGTCGATAAGCAGCGCTGAGGCAAGGTCGTTTGCGTCGGCCGCATCGCGGGTCGCAAACAGCGCACGCGCACCATCGCCGGGGTAGAAGATGACCACCGCAACGGCACGGCCTTCAAAAGCCTCAGGCGCTTGCAGCAGCTGCACCAGTGACGCGTGAACTACGCCATCGACCAGTCCAAGGCTTACACCGACACGCAGATCAACAACATCAACAACGGCACCTCGGGCATGTTCCA
>JAHREJ010000075.1 GCA_021733645.1 Bacillus subtilis subsp. subtilis
AGCCGACCAACGGTCGGCTCTACCGGACCCAATGGCGTGTAGAGCCGACCGTTGGTCGGCTGCATTTGGCGAACAACCGAACGCGCCCATCTACGCGTCAGCCGACCAACGGTCGGCTCTACCGGACCCAATGGCGTGTAGAGCCGACCGTTGGTCGGCTGCATTTGGCGAACAACCGAACGCGACCATCTACGCGTCAGCCGACCAACGGTCGGCTCTACCGGGCGTGGTGCATCCACCAGCAATCAAGGGCATCGAGCACGATGTGGATCATCAGCCCGATGCCGAACAACCGCGTTTTCTTCGGCACACACAGGCCCGCGTAGACCGCGACGGCCGGCGCGGTATGCAGGGGATGGAAACCGATGCTGCAGCGGTTCGGCGCGTAGACCGGATCGGCCAGCAGGTGGTCCAGGTCGATGATCCAGCCCAGCAACAACAGCGCCCACGCCGACAGAAAGCGCTTGCGCCAGAACATCCATGCCAGCAACGCCGGTACGGCGGCATGCAGGCACAGATGGAAAATTGCGCGTGCGCTCATGGGCCAGGTGCCGGCTTACGCCAGCGGTTCGTCGGACAGGTAGGTGTAACCGGTCAGACCCGCTTCCAGCGCCTCGGACAATTCCTGCGCGCGTTCCGGGGTGAGCTTCGCTGCGGCCACGCGCTCGGCGTAGCTCGCCCGCAGATCGGCCAGGCTGTACCCCACGTAGTCCAGCATCACATCGGTGGTGTCACCGCGGCGCTGCTGGGTGATGGCGTACCCATCGGCATCGGCCAGCACTTCCACCGCGTCGGTATCGCCAAACAGGTTGTGGATGTCGCCGAGGATTTCCTGGTACGCCCCGACCATGAAGAAGCCGATGCGGTAGCTCTCGCCGGACTTCAGCGCGTGCAGCGGCAGCGAGCTGTCCAGGCTCTCGTTTTCGACATAGGTTTTCACCATGCCGTCCGAATCGCAGGTCATGTCGGCGATGATGCCGCGGCGCTGCGGCGCCTCGTCCAGGCGCTCGATCGGCACGATCGGGAACACCTGGTCGATCGCCCACGCATCGGGGATCGATTCAAACACGCTGAAGTTGACGAAGTACTTGTCCACCAGGCGCTCGTTCAACTCGTCCAGCGCCGGGCGATGACTCTTTTCGTCATAGCTCAGGCGCGCACGCACCGCATGGGCGATGGCGTAGAACAGGTCGTCGATGCGCGCGCGCTGCGGCAGGTCGATCTGGCCCAGCGCGTAGCTGGACAGGCCTTCAGCATGGAAGTGCTGCGCTTCCTGGAACAGCTCCACCGCCGGGCGCACGTCCAGTTCGTCGTGGATTTCGCGCAGGTGGCGGATCGCGGCCGGCTCATCGTCGTGCGGGTCCGGCACGCGGCCTTCCTGGGCCTGTTCCACCTCGGACACGTTGGCGATCAGCACCGCGTGGTGGGCGGTCATCGCGCGGCCGCACTCGGTGACGATCCGCGGCGGGGTCAGGCCGTGCTCTTCGCAGGCGTTGGCCAGCGGCTGCACGATGTTGCTGGCGTAGGAGTTCAGGCCGTAGTTGATCGAGCAGAAGCTGCGCGAGCGGGTGCCTTCGTAATCCACGCCCAGCCCGCCGCCCACGTCCACGTGGGTGATCTTGGCACCCAGGCGCGACAGCTCCACGAAGTAGCGGGTGGCTTCGCGCATGCCGTTGGCGATGTCGCGCACGTTGGAGATCTGCGAGCCCATGTGGAAATGCAGCAGGCTCAGGCAGTCGGCGTATTCGGTATCGCGCAGCGACTTCCACAGGTCCAGCAGCTGGCGCGGGGACAGCCCGAACTTGGCCTTGTCGCCACCGCTGTTCTGCCATTTGCCCGCGCCCAGCGACGCCAGGCGCATGCGCACGCCCAGGCCCGGCTTCACGTCCAGCGCCTTGGATTCCTCCAGCACCAGCTTCAGCTCGGACGGCTTTTCAATGACGATGTAGGTCTGCAGGCCCAGCTTGCGGCCGATCAGGGCCAGGCGGATGTACTCGCGGTCCTTGTAGCCATTGCAGACGATCAGGCCACCCGGGCGCGACAGCGCCAGCACGGCCATCAGCTCGGGCTTGCTGCCCGCTTCCAGGCCGAAGCCTTCGCCGTGGTGACTGGCCAGGGTGCCGGCCACGCCGCGGTGCTGGTTGACCTTGATCGGGTACACGGCGGTGTAGCCGCCGGGGTACTCCCAATCGGCCTGGGCCTGCGCGAAGGCGGCCTGCAGCTTGCCCAGGCGCTGGCCCAGGATGTCCGGGAAGCGCACCAGCAGCGGCAGCTTGGCGCCGGCCTCGCGGGCGGCGTCCACGATCTTGGGCAAGGACACCACCGGGCCGTCCTGGCCAGTCGGTCTCACCACCATGTGTCCTGCCTGATCCACGTCGAAGTAGCCATCCGCCCAATGCGGAATCGAGTAGGTCTTGCGGGCTTGGTCGAGGGACCAATCGGTCATTTCAGTGGGCCTGAACAGGAAAAAGGGCGTGCATGATAACGCCTGTGTCGCCAAGGGTCCGTTACAATCCGCGCCCGCGCCTGTTCCAGCTCCCCCGAGCCTGAACGGGCCGCCGTCCGGACGTGGCTGATGCCACGCGGCCCCGCCGCCCGGCTTACCCCTCCGAACAGGACTGTTTCTCCATGACTGACAACAACAACTGGTACATCGAGCACTTCGAGCGCACCGGCTCGGCCATCGGCTACCGCCTGAAGGGCAAGCTGGACGAGGTGCAGTCGCCGTTCCAGAAGATCGAGATCTTCGCGACCACCGACTGGGGCAACCTGATGACCATCGATGGCGCCATCATGTTGACCAGCAAGGACAACTTCTTCTACCACGAGATGATCAGCCACCCGGTGCTGTTCACCCACGCCGCGCCCAAGCGCGTGGTGATCATCGGCGGCGGCGACTGCGGCACCCTGCGCGAAGTGCTCAAGCACGCCGGCGTGGAGCGCGTGACCCAGTGCGACATCGACGAGCAGGTCACCGTGATGGCGCGCAAGCACTTCCCGGAACTGTGCGAGTCCAACAACGACCCGCGCGCCGAGCTGATGTTCGACGACGGCGTGGCCTACATGGCCAACTGCCCCGAAGGCAGCGTGGATGTGGTGATCGTCGATTCCACCGACCCGGTCGGCCCGGGCGAAGGCCTGTTCAACAAGGCCTTCTATGCCAGCTGCTTCAAGGCGTTGAAGGAAGACGGCATCCTGGTGCAGCAGTCCGAGTCGCCGCTGATGCAGCTGGACCTGATCAACGAAATGCGCACCGAGATGGGCAAGGCCGGCTTCGGTTCGTTCAAGACCCTGCCGTTCCCGCAGCCGTGCTACCCCACCGGCTGGTGGAGCGTGACCCTGGCGCGCAAGGGCCAGAGCAGCTTCGACTTCCGCCAGGCCGATTCGGCCGCCAAGTCCTTCGACACGCTGTACTACACCGCCGCCCTGCACACCGGCGTGCTGGTGACCCCGCCGTTCGTGGCGGCGGCCCTGAAGGGCTGATCGGGTAACCGCAAGCGCGTCGATGGGGTAGCGCCGCGCCATGCTCGGCTGCCTCCGATGCATCGCGAGCCCCGCAGCCGAGCATGGCGCGGCGCTACCTTGCAGACAACAAAAAACCCGCGCTGGCAGCAGCGCGGGTTTTTTGTTGGCGTTCGTGCCGACCGACGGCCGGCACCTACCTGTTCACAGCGCCCAGATGCCCGCAATGACCGCCAGCACCAGGCCCCACTTGATCACCTGATAAGCCACCACGCTGCGCTCGCGCAGCGCCTTGGCCTTCAGCCGCACCTTGTAGACGCTGCCGAATGCCTTGTTGACCCCACCGGTGGGATCGCCCGGCAGGTTCGGCGATGCGCCGCCGGCCAGCAGCGTGGAGGCCACCGCGCGGTTGAACAGGCCCGGCAGGCCGAAGCGCAGCGGGCGGGCGATGTCGCAGAACAGGATCACCCGGTCATCGGGCGTCTCGTTGTGCGCATGGTGGATGTAGGTTTCATCGAACATCATCCACTCGCCATCGCGCCAGCTCTTCCGGATGCCGTCCACTTCGATGTAGCAGCCATCATCGTTGGGCGTGGCCAGACCCAGGTGCAGCCGCAGCGAGCCGGCGAACGGGTCGCGGTGCGGGCGCAGCTCGCTGCCGGAGGGCAGCTGGGCGAACATGGCCGCACGCACGTCCGGCAGCGATTCCAGCAGCGCGGTGGTCTTGGGGCACATGGCCTTGGCCGACGGGTGCGAGGGGCCATACCACTTCAGGTAGAAGCGCTTCCAGCCGCGGCGGAAGAACGAGTTGAAGCCGGCATCGTTGAACGTACTGGACGCGGCGATCTTGTCGGCATCGCGCAGCGCCAGCGCTTCATCGCGGATCATCTGCCAGTTCTGGCGCAGCGGCTCCAACTGCGGGAATTCCTTGCCCGGGTCCAGGAACGGCGTGGTCGGCACCTTGGAGAAGGCGTACATGATCACGTTGATCGGGGCCATGAAGCTGGAATGGTCCAGCAACTGGCGCGACCAGCGCGCGCGTACCTTGCCGCGGTAGTGGATATACAGCACGCAGGCGATGAACAGCACTGCCAGCACGATCTTGGTCATCAGTCTTCCTCCGGCATGGCCGGAACCCGAAACGGTGGGGACGGTGCACGGCAGATACCGGCACCGATACGGCGGCAGGGGCGGGGACGTGCCAGGGAGGGGCGGCCGCCAGTGCTGCGATCAGCAGCGTATGGTCGGCAGCGACCGCGTCGGGGTCAAGCGCGGGACACGACATGTTCAGCGCGGCTTGGCCGAACACCGGGCCTAGACTGTGCCGATGCCGCACCCTGACCACGCCGATCCCTACCCTGCCCTCAGCCAAGCCTACCAAGGGTTCTTTGACCCCGTGGACGGCGCGCAGCCGCCCCGATCCTGCCGCCTGGACGGCCCCTGCGGCCCGCTGCAGCTGGATCGCCACGGCCCACCCGATGCCCCGATCACCGTGCTGCTGGTGCACGGCGCCGGCGGCTACGGGCGGATGTTCGCGCCGCTGGCGCAGCGGTTGGCGGTGGCCGGCCATGAGGTCCTGGCCCCTGACCTGCCCGGCTACGGACTCAGCCCTGCCCACTGGTCGCAGGTGGACTACGCGGCGTGGAAGCGCACCTTGCTGGGGCTGATCGACGCCGAACAGGCGCAGCGCGCGCGGCCCATCGTGCTGTTCGGGGCCAGCATCGGTGGCTACCTGGCCTATCTGGTGGCGGCCGAGTCACCCGGGGTGCACGGCCTGGTGGCCACCACCCTGGCCGACCCGCGCGACCCGGCCGTGCAGGCCGCGCTGGTGCGCCAGCCGTGGATGCGCCCGCTGCTGCCGGCCTTGCGCCCATTGAGCCGGCTCACCCGGGGCCTGCGCATTCCCGTGCGCTGGTTCACCCACATGGCGCGCATGTCACACGCGCCGGCGCTGTCAGCGCTGGTCTGCCGCGACCCGCTCGGTGGCGGCAACCGCGTGCCACTGGGCCTGCTCGCCTCGCTGTTCGATACCGCCCCGGCCCTGGAGCCGGAGCAGTTCAATCGCTGCCCGGTGCTGATGGTGCACCCGGCCTGCGACGCCTGGACCCCGGTGGCCATCAGCGACCGGTTCTTCAACCGACTGGCCGCGCCAAGGCAGCGTGTACTGCTGGCCGGCTGCGGCCACTTCCCGATCGAGCAGCCCGGCCTGGACCAGCTGCGCGACGCACTGCTGCCGTTCCTGAAACGCATCGCCGAAACCGCCCACGCCTCAACCGATTGATTGAAAACGAAATTATTCCAAACGATACAGAATTGTCCGGTTCTGCATGACGAACTGTTCCATGCCCGATTACGACATTTTTCCGACAACATGTGGATTCGTGTACTGGGGAGTACTAAAATTAACGAAATCTTGATACTCCCCTCCCCCACGTAGCTGCACCGGTACGCCTGACGCTTTGCGCCGACCACCGGGTCGCCCAAAGAACGCCATGACCTCTTTCGTTGCCTCCTGTGTCGCCACCGACACCGCCCCTGCCGAGCTGCTCAAGCGCGGCGAACGCCTGCTTGAACCCGACGTCTACCGCACCTGCCTCAACGGCCAGCAGGCGGTGGTGAAGGATTACACCCGTTACCGCGGCACCCCCCTGTCGCCGGTGGCGCGCCTGCTGGTGCGCCGCGAGGCCCGCATCCTGCAGCGCCTGAATGGCTGGAAGCATGCCCCGGCGCTGCTGGGCACCATCGGCGGGTTGGCGCTGGGCATGGAATTCATCCCCGGCCAGACCCTGAGCGCGGCGCAGTCGGTGGGCGCGGAGGTGTTCGAGCAGTTGCAGTACGCCCTCAGCCGCCTGCATGCCGCCGGCATCACCCACAACGACCTGCACGGCACCAACGTGATGGTCAGCGGCGGCGTGCCGGTGCTGGTGGATTTCACCTCGGCCTGGCGCAGCCCGCGCTGGTTGCCGGTGCACCCGGTGTCGCGCCAGCTGCGCCGCAGCGACATGAAGAACCTGCTGAAAATGCGCCAGCGCCTGACCGGCCTGACGCCAACCCCCAGCCAGGCCGCACTGGTGGCCGACCCGCACTGGGTGGCCAGCCTGCGCGTGGGCTGGAAGCGGTTCTACCGCTGGTTCAAAGGCCAGGGGTAACGTAGTGCCGGGCGCTGCCCGGCAACCCGCCTCCCGGCGTCCCCTCCTGCTTACAGCGCGTCGGCGTCCAGCTCACCGGTGCGGATGCGCACCACGCTGCCCAGGTCGTACACGAACACCTTGCCGTCGCCGATCTTGCCGGTGCCGGCCGCCTTGACGATGGCTTCCACCACTTCATCGACCTGGCCGTCGGTGACGGCCACTTCAATCTTCACCTTGGGCAGGAAGTCCACCACGTACTCCGCGCCGCGGTACAACTCGGTATGCCCCTTCTGGCGCCCGAAGCCCTTGACCTCGGTCACCGTGATCCCGGTGACGCCGCGCTCGGCCAGCGCTTCGCGCACGTCGTCGAGCTTGAACGGCTTGAGCACCGCCATGACCATCTTCATTCTGCTTGGCTCCTGTAGTCCGGCGAGCGAGGATAACGCCTGTCCGCCGGTGAACGCGATGCGCACGGCCAGTGCCGGCGGCGGGCGGGCGGATTATCCTTAGCGTATACCCTGCGGAGCAGTAGCATGATCGACCTCAACCACCTTGATGACCTGGCCCGTCGCCTGAGCGACATGGTGCCGCCGGGCCTGCGCCAATCGCGCGAAGAACTGCAGGCCACCTTCAAGAGCGCGCTGCAGGCCGGGCTGGGCAAGCTGGACCTGGTCACCCGCGAAGAATTCGACGTACAGCGCGCGGTGCTGCTCAAGACGCGTGAGAAGCTGGAGGCGCTGGAGAAGACCGTGGCGGAGCTGGAAGCCAAGGGCAACCCGGCAACCCGCACCACCGAGTAAGGCGCGCCGGTTACGGCTGACGCAGCACGAACCGCTCGATGGCCAGCGCCACGCCATCGTCGGCGTTGGTCGCAGTTTCAAAGCGGGCCGTCTGTTTCACCACCTCGATGGCGTTGCCCATCGCCACGCTGGTGCCGGCAAACTGCAGCATGCTCAGGTCGTTTTCCTGGTCGCCCAATGCCATCACATTCGCGGCCTCCACGCCGAGGTGCGCGGCCAGCTTCCGCAGGCTCTGCCCCTTGCCGGCGCGATGGTCGAACACCTCCAGGAAAAACGGCGCGCTTTTCAGCACCGCGAAACGCTCGGTCAGCGCCGCCGGCAGGCGCTGGATCGCCGCATCGAGGATGGCCGGCTCGTCGATCATCATCAGCTTGATGAACTGCATGGCCGGGTCCATGTCTTCCACCCGCCGGTACGACAGCGGCACATGCGACAGGTGCGAATCGGCCACGGTGTAAATGCTGATGTCCTGGTTGGGCGTATACATGCGCCGGCCGTCCAGCGCCTGGAAATGGACACCCAGCTCGCGCGCGATGCGCGCGCAGAACAGGAAGTCGTCAAAACTCAGCGGATACTCGACCACGCGCTGGCCGGTTCCGAGGTTCTCCACCACCGCGCCATTGCAGGCGATGCAGAATTCCTGGTCGCCCTCGATGCCCAGTTCGGCCAGGAACGGGGCCAGCCCGGATACCGGCCGACCACTGGCCAGCACGACCTGCACGCCCAGCGCACGGGCAGCGGCGATGGCCTGCTTCACCCGTGGCGTGAGCTTGTGCGCGGGGTTGAGCAGCGTGCCGTCCATGTCGATGGCGATCAGTTCGACCGGGGCGTGGGCGTGTTGAATATCCATGACGTTGAGCGGAGGGCATGCGCGTGGGGGCATCCAGTCTAGCGGTAGCAGGCAGCGCAAGACCCCACCGCAGGTAAAGGAGTAGACCTACATACCCGGCCGCGGCCGCTGGCCATCATCATCCTCTTCATCGGCCACCCCGGAATCTGCATGAGCCTGGCGCTCGTCCACAGCCGTGCCCGCGCAGGCGTCAACGCGCCTGCCGTTCGCATTGAAGTGCTGCTCTCCGGCGGGCTGCCGCACACCCAGATGGTGGGCCTGCCGGAAACCGCCGTGCGCGAATCGCGCGACCGGGTGCGCGCGGCCATCGTCTGTTCGCAGTTCGAGTTTCCGCAGCGGCGCATCACCATCAACCTGGCCCCGGCCGATCTGCCCAAGGAGGGCGGACGCTTTGATCTCGCCATCGCGCTGGGCATCCTGGCCGCCAGCGGGCAGATCGACGCGCAGCTGTTGTCACGCTATGAGTTCCTGGGTGAGCTGGCCCTCACCGGTGAACTGCGCGGGGTGAACGGTGTACTGCCCGCTGCGCTGGCCGCCGCCCGCCTGGACCGCACGCTGATCGTGCCGCCGGAGAACGCGGCCGAAGCCGGGTTGGCCGGGCATGCCGACGTGCGCGTGGCGCGTACCCTGCTGGAGGTATGCGCCGGGTTGGGCGAGCGTGAGCTTCCGCGCGCCATGCCCGTGGACATTGCCGGTTCACCGATGGCGGACCTGCGCGATGTACGCGGCCAGCCGCAGGCGCGGCGCGCGCTGGAAGTAGCCGCGGCCGGCGGCCACCATCTGCTGCTGATCGGCACGCCGGGGTGCGGCAAGACACTGCTGGCGTCGCGGTTGCCCGGCATCCTGCCCGATGCCACCGACGCCGAAGCGCTGGAGACGGCCACCGTGACCGCCTGCAGCGGGCATGGCATCGACGCCACACGCTGGCGGCAGCGGCCGTACCGGTCGCCGCATCACACTGCCAGCGCTGCGTCACTGGTGGGAGGCGGCTGTCACGAGTCACGATAACTGCGACTGAGTCATGAAAAGCGCGACTGGTTTTGACGAAGGCGTCGCGCGCTCGATGCCAGCGCAGGCCTACTGGTCGACCTGCATGGGCACCGGGCAGATCCACAGCAATTGAGCGACCGCATGAACAAAGCAACCCCGACTGCAGACAGCGGGGCATGCAAAGCGCCCCGCGCGCGGTGGCAAGCGGAGCGCGCAGCGTTGGTCATCCAGCGCGAAGGGCATAGGTGCCCAGGCCTGAAGGGGCGAGACCCGGGCTCGTGCGCGAAGTTTGAGGGGACCTACGGGATCGACCCGCTACTTCCTACGCCTTCGCCCGCGTCGTGGACCAACTGCCAGCTTGTGAAGATCGTTTTAGTAGGGCTCGCGACCTCCGCGGGCGGGGCTGAGCAGGATCCCTTGCTACAGCCATGGATGCCGCAGCAGCATCCATGGCTTTATTTGTATTTCGGGTAAATTTAATTTATTTGCTTTTCGGGTATCTTGTATTTATCTGCATATGTGATAAATTGCGCTTATCTGAAATGC
>JAHREJ010000076.1 GCA_021733645.1 Bacillus subtilis subsp. subtilis
CCCGGCCATCCGGATAGTGTCGTGCTCACGCTGCGACAGCCCTTGCAACAGGACGCTCCCCTCAGATGGGAGAAGAACCTTTTTTACCGCAGGGTCCACCGACCGCTGTTCTGGCGGCGCGCGGGGCCGATGGGGCCGGCGTGCTGGGTGTAGACGAACGTGCCGTCGCTGTCGGTCAGGCAGGTGAGCAGCAGGGTGTAGTCGGCGGTACCGCCCGGAAAGGATTCGCGCATCTGGATTTCACCGATGTGCGGGGCGTGGCGCTGATAGCGGTAGTGGCCCTGCACGCGGATCGGGGTGCCAAGGATGTCCAGCACGTAGTGGTCGGCAGCGAAATGCACCTGCACCATCCGCCCGGCATGGGGATTGTCGGGGCGATAGAGCGGGTCGCTGAGGTTGGTGAACTGGCGCGCATCCAGCGACGCGGGCAGGCTGCAGGCCGGCATCGCGTCGGCGGCGGCGGGCAGCAGGGTCAGACTGAGCAGGGTGGAGAACAGGCGCATCGGGTCACCTCGGGCGGAACGTGCCTTTGATGCTAGTCACCGATGCGCGTGTGTCTGTAGGAAAGGTTGCAAAACGGGCGTGGGGTTGGGCCGCGGGCTTTGAATGTGCCGGGTGGCACGCCGGTGGCAGCCGGGTTGCCGAGCATGGCTCGGCACTACCCGGTGCGGGTTCAGCTGGCCAGTTCGGCCTGGTCGCGCTCGATCCCGTACTTGCGCAGCTTTTCCACCAGGGTGGTGCGGCGCAGGCCGAGCAGCTGGGCGGCGTGGGCGACCACGCCCTGGGTGCGTTCCAACGCCTCGTTGATCAGGTTCAACTCGATGTTGGCCATGTGGTTGCGCAGGTCCAGGCCGGCGTCGGGCAGGGCCGGGGCGCGGGCGGCCGGGCCGGCGTCCGCGGCGGCACCATTGCCCGGCGTCGGCACGTGGAAGGAAAAGCTGCGCAGGTCCAGGCGTTCGTCGGCCACCGGCACCGGGGCCACCACCACCACCGGCGCGGTGGCGCTGAAATCGCCGCGGTAACGCGCCGGCAGGTCCTGTACGCGCACGTTGCCGCCGGGATGCAGCACCGCCAGGCGTTCGACCAGATTGGTCAGCTCGCGCACGTTGCCTGGCCATTCGTAGCTGGCCAGTGCCTGCAGGGCTTCACCGCTGAAGCGCACTTCGCCACGCCCGGTACGCGCCAGCTGTGCGGCAATGGTGGTGACCAGCGCCGGCAGGTCTTCACTGCGCTCGCGCAGGGCCGGCACGTCGATCGGGAAGACGTTGAGGCGGTAGAACAGATCCTCGCGGAACTTGCCGTCGGCAATGCGCGATTCCAGGTCGCGGTGGGTGGCGGCAATCACCCGCACATTGCAGCGGATGGTCTGGTTGCCGCCCACGCGTTCAAAGCTGCGCTCCTGCAGCACGCGCAGCAGCTTGACCTGCATGGGCAGGCTCATGTCGCCGATTTCATCGAGCAGCAGGGTGCCGCCTTCGGCCATTTCGAACCGACCCTTGCGCGCGCTCAGTGCACCGGTGAAGGCGCCCTTTTCGTGACCGAACAGTTCGCTTTCCAGCAGCTCGGCCGGAATGGCGCCGCAGTTGATCGCCACGAACGGGCCATCGCGACGGGGCGAACGCTGGTGGATCGACCGCGACACCACTTCCTTGCCGGTGCCCGATTCGCCCAGCACCAGCACGGTGGTGTCAAAGGCGGCCACCTGCTCGATCATCTGGCGCAGCGCGCTCACGGCCGCACCTTCGCCGGTCGGCCCCTGTTCCTGCACGGCACCGGCCTGGTGCTCGGCATCCAGCCGCTTGAGGCTGGCCCGGCGCAGCAGGGCTTCCATCTGGGCGTGGCGCAGCGGGGCTTCCAGCGGCCACACGTTGGCTTCGTGCAGGCCATGCTGCTGGGCAAAGCGCGGTGCATCGCCGTCGATCAGCATCACCGGCGGCGGCAGCGCGCCCTGGCCGGCCCAGGCAAACAACGCATCGCTGCGCGCGCCGGCTTCCAGGCCGCCGATGATGACGGCCATCCAATCGGTCGGACGCTGCCGGGTGATGTCGAAATCGGCCGCGTCGGCTACCCAGCGCGGGTTGAAGTCCATGAATTCGAGCAGGGCGACGGTGCGCTCGGCACGCACCGCGTCGCTGTCCAGTACCAGGATGCGCGACTCACTCATGATCCATTCCCCTTCAGGCCTTCCAGGATCGGCATGACCTCCTGGATGTAGGACAGTTTGCTGACGAAGTTGTCCGCACCGGCGCGCAGCGCATGCTCACGGTGCTCGACGTCGTCGAAGTGGCTGGCGATCACGATGTACGGTGCATCGTCCTGCGACTTGATCAGGCGGGTGGCCTGCAGGCCGCCCATTTCGGGCATCGCCAGGTCCATCAGCACCACCTGCGGTCGCAGCGTTTCCGAGCGCTCGATGGCTTCCAGGCCGTTGGCGGCGCTGCCGATCACATCCAGCCAGTCGACCTTGCGGAAGTGGCGCATGGCGGCGTTGATGAAACCTTCGTGGTCGTCGACCAGCAGCACGGTGAGCTTGTTCATGTCGTCCATTTCCTTCAGCCCACCCGGGCCAATTGCGGGGTCCTGGCATGGATCCGGCGGCGTTCGCGGGCCGGGGCGATGTCCAGTTGTTCGCGGTATTTTGCAACGGTACGGCGCGCAATGTTCACCCCCTGGCGCGACAGCAGGCCGGCGATGGCTTCATCGGCCAGCGGCCGGCCGACCGGTTCAGCGTCGATCAGGCGTCGCACCATGGCTTTGACGGCCTGGCCGGAGACGCTGGCGCCTTCCAGCCGCACCGCGAAGAAGTGCTTCAGTTCCAGCGTGCCACGCGGGGTCTGCAGGTACTTGCCGGTGGTGATGCGCGAGACCGTGGACTCGTGCATGCCGATCGCATCGGCCACTTCCTTCAGGGTCAGCGGCGCCATCGCCTCCTCGCCACGGGTAAGGAAGCCGGCCTGGCGTTCGATGATGACCCGGGTGGTGCGCAGCAGGGTGTCATAGCGCATCGACAGCCCGCGGGTCAGCCAGCGCGCTTCCTGCAGCATGTCGCGCAGCGGCTGGGCGGCATCGCCGGCATCGGCCAGGGCGCGCTCGTAACCGGGGTTGATGCTGAGGCGACGGCTGGTGGCCGGGTTCAGCGCCACGCGCCACTGGTGGTCGGCATGCCAGGCGATCACGTCGGGAATGACCACGCCGTTGTCGTCCGGGCGCAGGCTGTCGCCCGGGCGCGGCTGCAGCGACAGGATCAGCCGCACCGCTTCATGGATGTCGGCCACTTCGGCGTCGAGCTGCGCGGCCAGGGCGATGTAATCGTGCGCGGCCAGGCTGTCCAACCCCTCGTCAAGCACCCGCTGGGCCAGGTGCCGGGCCGGCACGCGGCCGGGCAGGGCACGCAGTTGCACGCACAGGCATTCATGCAGGTCGCGGGCGGCCAGGCCGGCCGGGTCGCCGTGCAGGATCTGCTGGCGCACCGCTTCCACGCCCTGGGCGTCCACGTCGCAGCGGGCGCTGGCCAGCAGCTGCAATTGCGCCAGCGGCGCATCCAGGTAGCCGGCATCGTCGCAATGCTCCAGCCAGAAGCGGGCCACCGCCAGCTCGCGCGCATCCAGCTCCAGCGCCAGCCGCTGCAGGGCACGCAGCTGCGGGTCGCTGGATTCGTCGGCGGCAATGCGCTGCATGCGGTCTTCGTCGCCGTCCTGCCAGCTGGCACCGGGCACGTCCCACATGGCGCTTTCGGGCAGCTCGTCGAACGCGGCCACTTCCTGGGTGGTGGTGCTGTCCAGGGTGTCGGCGTCGGGTGCGTCGGGCGCCTCTTCGATTTCCAGCAGCGGATTGGTTTCCAGTGCGCGGCGGATTTCCAGCTCCAGCTGCATGCCGTCCAGCTGCAGCAGCCGGATCGACTGCAACAGCTGCGGCGTAAGGTGGAGCTGCTGACCCATCTGGGTCGACATCGTCGGCTTCATGCGTGTTCCCCGTCGCACCGACTCCCCGGTGCGTTATGGAACACATCTTGCTTCCGTTATCGCGACACCAACATCGGGGGGTTCCCTAGTGCTGTCGTCAAGGTCCTGACAGCGCGTGGGGAAAACCCCTACAGTGGCGCGGAAATTTGACGCGGTGGGTGCCTGCAACCCCGGTGTTGCGTGGTCCTGGCGACCGGTCGGGGTTCAAAATTCCGGCGGGGTCCTGGCTGAAGGCTTCAGGCTGCCGGAGAACCGACGCCGGTCATTCCAGTTCGTGCTGGTGGCGCGCGGCCAGCAGCAGCAGATCATTGGCGCGGCGGCAGCCCAGCGACTCCATCATCCGGGCGCGGTGGGTTTCCACGGTCTTGACGCTGATGCCCAGGTCGGCGGCGATTTCCTTGTTGCTTTCGCCGCGGCCGATCTGGCGCAGGATCTCGCGCTGGCGCGGCGACAATGCGGCCACGCCCACCGGCTTTTCCCTGCCCAGCATGGGGGCCAGCATCTTGGCCGAGATCTGCGGGCTCAGGAACACCTGGCCGGCATGCGCGGCGCGCAGTGCCAGTTCCAGTTCCTGTGGGGCCGCATCCTTGACCACGAAGCCAACCGCGCCACGGTCCAGCGCATCGCGCACGTGCACCGCATCATCGTGCATGGTCATCATCACCACCCGGGTGCCGGGCGCGCGCAGCAGGATGTCACTCAGCGCCTCCAGGCCGGTGCGGCCCGGCAGCGACAGATCCATCAGGATCACATCGGGGCTGTGCTGGATCGCCATCTGCAGCGCCTGTTCGGCATTGCTGGCCTCGGCCGCCACGTCCACGTCGGCAAAGCCCTGAAGCAGGCGGCTGAGGCCGGCGCGGACCAGGGTGTGATCATCGACGATGAGAACGCGCACAGGCAGGCAGGGGAGATGTGAAGGAGAGGTCGCCACCTTAACGGAGTGGCGGCCTACCGCCAAGCCGAATCGGTCACGGTAGTGGCCGCTGCTGCGCGGCCACCTCGCAAAACCGGGGCTTACCCGCCCGGCGGACGGCGGTCGGCCGCCCGCGCCTGGGCCACCTGGCGCCGGTGCAGGCGGAACAGATGGCGTTCCAGCGCCATTTCCAGCGCATCGCTCATCGGTTCAAAGCGCAGCCACAGGAAGTGTGCGCCGGCGCCGGTGGCCGCTTCGGCCAGGACGGCGACGGGCAGGTCGATATGGTCGGGCAGCCAGTCGCAGGGCTGCAGGCCGATCACCCCCAGGCTGCCGGGGGCCGCGCCGGTGCGCATGCCCTGTTCAAGGCGGATGCCGCGCCGTGACCAGCGCAGGGGGCGCAGCGGCAGGTCCTGTGCGCTTTGCCGCACCAGCCGGCCCAGCAGCACCATGGTCAGGTCCAGCTTGGCTTCCAGCCGCTGCAGCTGGGCGGTGGATTCGCCGCGCTCATCGTGGCCGTCATCGCCGCGCGAGTCCTCCACCAGCGCCACGCTGCGCAGCAGGGTCTCGGCACTGCCGGGGCGCACCACGGCGCTGCCCAGGCGGAACTCGGCCGGCAGCGCAACCTCGCAGCTCAGTGTTTCATCGAACAGCTCGCTCTCGGCGGGATGATGGATGGCTGCGGGGCGCGCGTCGTTCATGCCAGCGATTCCGCGGTGAGGTAGGCGTGGGCGGCACGGCCGGCGCTGACGCCCTGGCGCAGGTGGCGTGCGGCTTCATCGCGCTGGCTCATCATCATCACCATGATCCGCTGCTGGCGTCCTTCCAGCGCGCTCAGGCCAGCCACGTCGTCCAGCGCGCCGGGCTGGGCCAGGAAGCGCGCCTGGTTGAGGTGCAGCGTGTCCAGGCAGAGGCTGGCGCGGTCGTGGTCATCGGCCAGCAGCGCCGCTTCCAGCGTGTCCAGCTCGCCATTGAGGTCGGCCAGGCTGAGTGCGGTGGTGGCCATTACAGGGCCGCCTGCGCGGGCACCCGCTGGTCGCGCGGGATCGCGTTCCAGGCTGCGTCGATCTCGCCCAGCAGCTCCAGCGATTCGCGCAGGGCCTCCGGGTCGTTGTGCAGGTTGGCTTCGGTCAGCCGCTGCATCACATAGTCATACAGCGCCGACAGGTTGCCGGCGATCTCGCCACCGGCTTCGTGGTCGAGCGAGCCGTTGAGGTGGCCGACGATCGCGCAGACCTCGCCGATCGCCTTGCCCTTGCGGGCCTGGTCGCCACCTTCCAGGCAGGCCTGGGCCAGGCGTACCCGTTCCAGTGCGCCAGCCAGCAGCAGCGCCACCAGCTTGTGCGGATCGGCATCGGTGATCGCGCTCTGCACGCCGACCTGGCGGTACTGCTCGGTGAATTGACGGTTCGAACCGTACATCAATCATGTCTCCTTCGTGCGGGGCCGCGAATCTGGCAAGGTCTGCGGCACCGGGGTGGAGCCTGCGAGGGGTGCTGCGGTGATACCAGTATCGGCAGCGTGCGCGCTGAACTTGAGCACGCTGCCGTCTGCATCAGCCGGCCAGCTGGCTGAGCTGGGCACTCAGCGAGGAGGTGGTCTGGCTGAGTTTGCCCATCAGGGTGTCCAGGGCCAGGAACTGCTTCTTGTAGCGCTCTTCGACGCCGGCCATGCGCACATCCAGTGCCTTGCGGCGCTTGTCGATGTCGGTCAGGGTGGCGTTGATGCTCTTGGTGCGCGACACGAACGCGCCTTCCTTGCCCACGGTGGTGCTGGTATAGCCATCCACCATGTTGAACAGCTTGGTCGCCGCGCCATCCTCGCCGGTCAGGGCCTGGCGCACCGCACCGGCCTGGTTGACCAGCGCGGCTTCGAACTTGGTGGCATCCAGCACCAGGCTGCCATCGGCATTGGGGTAGGCGCGGGTCTGCAGGCCCAGTGTCTTGGGGTCCAGTCCGGCGGCCGCCAGGTCCTTGAGCACGCCGCCCATCATCGAGCGCAGCTGGCTGGAGGCACCCCGCATCTGCGCATCGCCGGTCAGCGAAGACGGTTCCTTGTTCTCGATGTCGTACTTGGTGGCGGTATTGATGGCGCTGATGGCACCGTTGTAGGCCGTGACGAACTCCTGCATGACCTTGCGCGCGGCCGCCACGTCGGTGCTGACGGTGACGGTGCTGGTGCCGGTCTTCTTCAGGTTCAGGGTCAGGCCCGGCACCACGTCGGTGACGGTGTTTTCGCTGGTCACCACGGCCACGCCGTCGATGGTGAGTTTGGCGTCGGCGGCCGGGGTGCGCTCGGACATGCTTGCCGCCAGGGCGGTCAGGTCGGCGTTGCCGGTGCCGGCACTGAGTTTGATCGCGTTGGCGGTGCCGGCCTTTTCCTGCGAGATGGACAGGAACTGGTTGTCGCCCGAGGCGATCAGGGTGGACTGCACGCCCAGGCTGCGCCCGGCTTTTTCGATCTTGGTGCGGATCGAGGAGAGGGTGTCATCGGCCTCCACCTGGATCTCCAGCGACTTCATCTTGTCGCCGACGCCCACGTCCAGCGTCAGGGTTCCGGCGCCGAAGGTTTTGGTCTTGGGTACGGAGGTATCGGCGATCCACTTGTTGGCCGTGGCCAGCTGGGTCACGTTGATTTCGTGGCTGCCGGTGGCGGCCGCATTGGTGCTGGTGACCGTCAGGATATCGTCGGTGCCGGACTTGGTCGCGCTGACCAGGCGGGCATCGAATGCGGTGGAGGCCTTCAGCGCCTTCAGCGAGGTGGTCAGCAGGTCGAAGGCGGACTTGACCGTGCCCACGGCCGACAGCTGCATCTTGGCCTTGGACTGCTGCAGGTTGAGTGCGTTGTCGGCAGGCTTGCGGTCTGCCGCCACCAGGCTGGCCACCATGCCGGAAATGTTCAATCCCGAACCGATGCCGCCGTAACCAAACTCAGCCACGTTCTTTCTCCTGTCTGTGGGCCGCCGCAGGGGTGCTGCGTGGCCGTGCTGTCAACGAATGTAGCGGCCGTAGCCGCCGGGTCTTTAGAACCACGTTGATGCAGGAGTTGTGCCAAGGGCATGGCGCGGAGAAATGGCACGCGCTTTGCAGGGGTATCCAGGCGGGACGCAGGGCGGGTCCGGCCGGTGGTCTGTAAAAAACCCTCCTCCAATGTAGAGGAGGGCTCAGGCTACTGAAAAGCGGGGGGAGACGAAGCCACCCGGGATGTTCAGTCAAACTAACAGCGCTGATAACGGTTCTGCCGCAGGGGCGGGCCATGGCCACGGGGATGTGGCTGCCGGGAGAGAGAGAGTCCGGCCCATGGCCATGGCCCGTTCCTGCGCGGGGTTTGTACGGATGTTTCGGGGTTTGCCCGCGCCGCCGGCGGTTGCCGGCGGCGTGGACGCGTGGATCAGCGCAGCAGGCTGAGCACGTTCTGCGGCACCTGGTTGGCCTGGGCCAGCATGGCCGTACCGGCCTGCTGCAGGATCTGGGTGCGGGTCAGCTCTGCGGTTTCCTTGGCAAAGTCGGTATCGCGGATACGGCTGCGCGAGGCCGACAGGTTTTCCGAGGAGGTCTGCAGGTTGGCCACCACCGAGGTGAAGCGGTTCTGGATGGCACCGAGGTCGGCGCGGGTGCTGTTGATCGAGCCCAGGGCCTTGTCGACGATTTCCAGCGCCTGCTGTGCACCCTTGACCGAAGACACGTCGATCTTGTCGGCGTACTGCTTGGCCGGCACCGTGGTTGCGTTGGTCAGGGTGATGTCGGTGCCGGTCAGCAGCACGTTGGCACCGTCCTTGTCGACGCTGTCCTTGACCGAGGTCAGGGTCACCACGCCGGCGGCATCGGATTCGGCATAGATGCCGGTTTCACCGATCTTGGCGTTGATGTGGGTGGCCAGGGCCTTGCCCGCATCGCCAACGGTGGTGTTTTCCACCTTCAGCGCGGCGAAGTCGACGGTACCCTGCGCGCTGGTGAGCGAGAAGGCGGCGACGTCGGCCGTGGTGGCCGGCGTACCGGTCAGGGTCTGCGCGGCGATGGTGGCGGTGGAGAACTGCGCGCCGCCCAGTGCGTTGGCCTTGGCGTCGACGACCTTGTCGATGGCAATGGCCTGGCCGGCGTTGGCACCGACCTGGAACAGCTGGCTGGAGAACGAACCGTCCAGCAGCTTGGTACCGTTGAAATCGGACTGCTTGGCCACGCGGTCGATTTCGCTGACCAGCTGGGTCACTTCGGCCTGCAGGGCCTTGCGGTCGCTGGCCGAGTTGGTGGCGTTGGAAGCCTGCACGGCCAGTTCGCGGACGCGCTGCAGGTTGTTGCCGATTTCGGTCAGCGAACCTTCCGCCACCTGGGCCAGCGAGATGCCATCGTTGGCATTGCGGATGGCCACGTCGGTGCCGCGGATCTGGGTGCCGAAACGTTCGGAGATCGCAAGACCGGCCGCATCGTCCTTGGCGCTGTTGATGCGCGAACCCGAGGACAGGCGCTGGATGGTGGTGGCCAGCG
>JAHREJ010000077.1 GCA_021733645.1 Bacillus subtilis subsp. subtilis
GAAGTTCTTGATGTTCTTGCGGAAGAAGCCGAGCGAGGCGTAGCTGGCGTCGGCGTAGTACCACTCCAGTGACAGGTCGAAGTTGGTTTGGTATCCGCCCGTCCAGCACCCGATAGGGTTTGCGGGGGGGGTCATCCTCCGGCCTTGGACCGACAAGGAGACGGCCGGCCTTGCCCTGCATGGGCATCCTCCCGACAGACAACTCGAGGATTTGGCGGTGGGTCAGCTTAAACTTGGTGCCTCGGCGACTGGGGCATCCCCCTCCGTCGCAACAACCATATCCATGGTCGATCCCTCTCGGTTCCGTCGCAATATCGATCTCATCCTGTTTGTAGAGGCGCTGCAACAGCAGCGCGACTAAAGACACCGTTACTTCCCGTCAGCGACCCGGATTGACCGCCAGTTCCCGTAAGGACGTTTCTTGCAAACCACTGATTCGACAATGAAATCCAAGGACAGCAAGGGGGCCGCAGAGCACACCCCCCTGATGAAGCAGTTCTTCGCCGCAAAGTCCGACTACCCGGACCTGCTGCTGTTCTTCCGCATGGGCGATTTCTACGAGCTGTTCTACGACGACGCGCGCAAGGCCGCGCGCCTGCTGGACATCACCCTCACCCAGCGTGGCAGTTCCGGCGGCGCGCCGATCCCGATGGCCGGCGTACCGGTGCACGCCTACGAAGGCTACCTGGCACGGCTGGTGGCGCTGGGCGAGTCGGTGGCCATCTGCGAACAGATCGGCGACCCGGCGCTGGCCAAGGGCCTGGTCGAGCGCAAGGTGGTGCGCATCGTCACCCCCGGCACGGTCACCGACGAGGCGCTGCTGGACGAGCGCCGCGACACCCTGCTGATGGCGCTGTCGCGTGGCAAGCACGGCTACGGGCTGGCCTGGGCCGACCTGGCCGGTGGCCGCTTCCTGGTCAACGAGGTGGATACCGAAGACGCGCTGGAAGCCGAACTGGCCCGGCTGGAGCCGGCCGAACTGCTGGTCCCCGATGAAGAGAACTGGCCGGAATTCCTCAAGCACCGCAACGGCATCCGCCGCCGCGCACCGTGGCTGTTCGATGCCGACAGTGGCCGCCGCCAGCTGCTGGCATTCTTCAAGCTGCACGACCTGACCGGCTTCGGCATCGACGACAAGCCCCGCGCCACCGCCGCGGCCGGCGCGTTGCTCGGCTACGTCGAGGAAACCCAGAAACAGCGCCTGCCGCACCTGACCGCGATCGCCACCGAATCGGCCGCCGAGGCCATTGCGATGAACGCGGCCACGCGCCGCCACCTGGAACTGGACACGCGGGTGGACGGCGATACCCGCAACACCCTGCTGGGCGTGCTCGATACCACCGTCACCCCGATGGGCGGCCGCCTGCTGCGGCGTTGGCTGCACCGTCCACTGCGGCTGCGCGAGGTGCTGGTGCAGCGCCACGATGCGGTGGCCACGCTGATCGACCGGGGTGCCGACGGCGACGTGCGCGATGCCTTCCGGGCGCTGGGCGACCTGGAACGCATCCTCACCCGCGTGGCGCTGCGCTCGGCGCGCCCGCGTGATTTTTCCACCCTGCGCGATGGCCTGGGCCTGCTGCCCGACGTGCGCGCGGTGCTGGCGCCACTGGATTCACCACGGCTGGTGGCCTTGCACGACGCGCTGGGCTCGCACGACGAATGCGCGCACCTGCTGGCCAGCGCGATCGCGCCGACGCCACCGATGAAGCTCAGCGATGGCGGCGTGATCGCCGAAGGCTTCGATGCCGAGCTGGATGAGCTGCGCCGGCTGTCCACCCATGCCGATCAGTTCCTGATCGACCTGGAGCAGCGCGAGCGCATCAGCAGCGGCATCGCCACGCTGAAGGTCGGCTACAACCGCGTGCATGGCTATTACATCGAAATCAGCAAGGGCCAGAGCGACAAGGCGCCGGTGCACTACACCCGCCGCCAGACCCTGACCAATGCCGAGCGCTACATCACCGAAGAACTGAAGTCCTTCGAAGACAAGGTACTGTCGGCGCGCGAGCGCTCGCTGTCGCGCGAGAAGGTGCTGTACGAACAGCTGCTGGACACCCTGGGTGGCCAGCTCGAACCGCTCAAGCAGTGTGCCGGCGCGTTGAGCGAACTGGACGTGCTGGCCGGTTTCGCCGAACGCGCCCAGGCACTGGACTGGGCGCGCCCGGAGCTGGAAACCGCGCCGTGCCTGCGCATCGAACGCGGCCGCCACCCGGTGGTGGAAGCGGTGCGCGAGCAGCCCTTCGAACCCAACGACCTGGACCTGCACCCGGACCGCCGCATGCTGGTCATCACCGGCCCGAACATGGGCGGTAAATCGACCTACATGCGCCAGAACGCGCTGATCGTGCTGCTGGCCCACATCGGCAGCTTCGTGCCAGCCAGCCGCGCGGTGATCGGCCCGATCGACCGCATCCTGACCCGCATCGGCGCCGGCGACGACCTGGCGCGCGGGCAATCCACCTTCATGGTGGAGATGGCCGAAACCAGCTACATCCTGCACCACGCCAGCGCGCACTCGCTGGTGTTGATGGACGAGATCGGCCGCGGCACCTCCACCTACGACGGCCTGGCCCTGGCCGATGCCGTAGCGCGTCACCTGGCCTACCAGAACCGCTGCTACACGCTGTTTGCCACCCATTACTTCGAGCTGACCGCGCTGGCCGACGAGCAACACGAAGGCGGCCCCAGCGGCATCGCCAACGTGCACCTGGATGCGGTCGAGCATGGCGACGCCCTGGTATTCATGCATGCAGTGAAGGACGGCCCGGCCAACCGCAGCTTCGGCCTGCAGGTGGCCGCGCTGGCCGGCCTGCCCAAATCCACGGTGGCGCAGGCACGCCGGCGCCTGGCCGAACTGGAGCAGCGCGGCGGCGACAGCCACGTCGCAGCAGTCACCCCGCAGGCACTGGATGCGCCGCAGCAGTTCGGCCTGTTCAACGCCCCCAGCACCGCCGCCCAGGACGCGCTGGCCGCGATCGATCCGGACGAACTGACCCCCAAGCAGGCGCTGGAAGCGCTGTACCGGTTGAAGGCCCTGGTCTGAACCCGCCCGGGGGCCGGGGGTGCCCTTCGCATTCCCGTCGTCAACGCAGCGTTATGCTCGGGCCGTTCCCAACCCTGCCTGGAGTCCGCCGTGAATACCGAATCGCTCGCTGCTTCCCTCTTCCAGCAACTGCAGCAGGGCCCGGCCCTTCAGCAGGTCTCCCAACAGCTTGGCATCGACCAGAACCAGGCCAGCGGCGCGGTGGGCGCGGCGCTGCCGCTGCTGCTTGGCGCGATGGGCCGCAATGCCCAGCAGCCGCAGGGCGCAGAAGCCCTGCTGGGCGCACTGCAGCGTGACCACGCACCTGCCGGCGGCGGCTTCGACCTGGGCGGGCTGCTGGGCAGCGTGCTCGGCGGTGGCGGTGGCGGTGGCAACGCCAGCAACGGTGCCGGCATCCTCGGCCACGTGTTCGGCGGCAACAGCGACCGCGCCGCGCAGGGCCTGAGCCAGGCCACCGGCCTGGACAGCAGCAAGACCAGCCAGCTGCTGGCCATCCTTGCGCCCATCGTCATGTCCTACCTGGCCCAACGCTTCGCCAGCGGCGGCAACCCGGGCCAACTCAGCCAGGCGCTGGGCCAGGAAGCCCAGGCCGCCAGCGGCGGTGGGCTGCTGACCTCGGTGCTCGACCAGGACGGCGACGGGCAGCTGGGCATCGGCGACCTGCTCAAGCTGGGCGGCGGGCTGCTGGGCGGCAAACGTTGAGTTCAACGGCACCGTCCGACGTTTGAATAGCCAACCCCTATCGAATTGGTAGATTCATTCGAATTTACCAAATGAACGGCGCTGCTTAACGTGTCTGCATGCCTTCACAGCGTTGCGGCCCCCGGCCGAAACGCTGTCGGGCAACACGCTCCCGCGCCGGGAGGCCCGTTCCGACGTCACCCTCGGTGCCTTGTCGATAGTGGTTTCCACGTTCGCCAGTCCACAGGTAGATACCCATGAAAAGCGAAGCAAAGTGTCCCTTCAACCACGCCCTGGTCGGCGATGCCACCACCAACCGCGACTGGTGGCCCAAGCAGTTGCGCGTGGACCTGCTCCACCAGCACTCGCACCGCTCCAATCCGCTCGATGACAGCTTCGACTACGCCCAGGCCTTCAAGGGTCTGGACTACGCCGGGCTCAAAGCGGACCTCAAGGCGCTGATGACCGACTCGCAGGACTGGTGGCCGGCTGACTTCGGCCATTACGGCGGCCTGTTCGTGCGCATGGCCTGGCACAGCGCCGGCACCTACCGCATCGGCGACGGGCGTGGCGGCGGTGGCCGCGGCCAGCAGCGTTTCGCCCCGCTCAACAGCTGGCCCGACAACGTCAGCCTGGACAAGGCGCGCCGCCTGCTGTGGCCCATCAAGCAGAAATACGGGCAGGCCATTTCCTGGGCCGACCTGCTGATTCTCACCGGCAACGTCGCGCTGGAATCGATGGGCTTCAAGACCCTGGGCTTCGCCGGCGGGCGCCCGGATACGTGGGAACCGGACCAGGACGTGTACTGGGGCCGCGAGACCACCTGGCTGGGTGGCGACGTGCGCTATGCGCATGGCGACCCCGGCGTGGAGAAGGCCGGCGGCGTACTGGTGTCCGATGACGACGCCGACGGCGACATCCACTCGCGCCAACTGGAAAACCCGCTGGCCGCGGTACAGATGGGCCTGATCTACGTGAACCCTGAAGGCCCGGACGGCAACCCGGATCCGCTCAAGGCCGCCTTCGACATCCGCGACACCTTCGGCCGCATGGCCATGAACGACGAGGAAACCGTTGCGCTGATCGCCGGCGGCCACAGCTTCGGCAAGACCCACGGTGCCGGCCCGGCCGACAACGTCGGGGTTGAACCCGAGGCGGCCGGCCTGGAAAGCCAGGGCCTGGGCTGGGCGAACGGGTTCGGCAGCGGCAAGGGTGGCGACACCATCACCAGCGGCCTGGAAGTGACCTGGACGCGCACCCCGGCGCAGTGGAGCCACGACTTCTTCGAGATCCTGTTCGGCCACGAGTGGGAGCTGACCAAGAGCCCGGCCGGTGCCCACCAATGGGTGGCCAAGGACAGCGAAGCGATCATTCCCGATGCGCACGATCCGTCCAGGCGGCATCGCCCGACGATGCTCACCACCGACCTGTCGCTGCGCGTGGACCCGGCCTATGAGGCGATCTCGCGACGCTTCCTGGCCGACCCGCAGGCGTTCGCCGATGCCTTCGCGCGGGCCTGGTTCAAGCTGACCCACCGCGACATGGGGCCGCGAGCGCGCTACCTGGGACCGGAGATTCCCGCCGAGAGCTTCCTCTGGCAGGACCCGGTCCCCACCGCCACACACCCGTCGATCGACGCCAGCGACATCGCTGCACTGAAGCAGCAGATCGTCGGTGCCGGCTTGAGCGTGGCCGAGCTGGTGTCCACCGCCTGGGCATCGGCCTCCACCTTCCGCGGCTCGGACAAGCGCGGCGGCGCCAACGGCGCACGCATCCGGCTTGCCCCGCAGAAGGATTGGCCGGTGAACCAGCCCCGGCAGCTGGCCGGCGTGCTGGCTGCGCTGGAAAAGATCCAGTCCGGCTTCAACGGCAGCGGCAAGCAGGTCTCGCTGGCCGACCTGATCGTATTGGCCGGTGGCGTGGGCGTGGAACAGGCCGCCAAGGCCGGCGGCCACGACATCAGCGTGCCGTTCACCCCCGGGCGCACCGATGCCAGCCAGGCGCAGACCGACGTTGAGTCATTCGCGGTGCTGGAGCCCTACGCCGATGGCTTCCGAAATTACACCAAGGGGCGTTACAGCGTGCCGGCCGAAGTGTTGCTGGTGGACAAGGCGCAGCTGCTCACGCTGACCGCGCCGGAGCTGACCGCACTGGTGGGCGGCCTGCGCGTGCTGGGCGCGAACGTGGATGGCAATGCACAGGGCGTGCTGACCGATCGCCCCGGCACCTTGAGCAACGACTTCTTCGTCAACCTGCTGGACATGCGCACGCAATGGAAGGCGACGGCGGACGGCTACGAAAGCAGCGGCGCGCAGCGCTGGACCGGCAGCCGTGCCGACCTGGTGTTCGGCTCCAACTCGGTGCTGCGCGCGCTGGCCGAGGTGTATGCCAGTGCCGATGGCGAGAAAAAGCTGGTGCAGGACTTTGTCGCCGCGTGGACGCGGGTGATGGAGCTGGATCGCTACGACCTGCACCGGTAACCCGGTCGCGGCGTGCCGGCCATCGGTCGGCACGCCGGCTTCAAAGCGCGTCCAGATCGCCCAGTGCGCGGATCAACCGCCGCGCACGCTTGTCCGGCCGATGCTCCGGCGGCTGGTAGCCGTTCCGGGCGGCCGCACGCTGCGCACGTTGCTCGTCGCGGCGCGCACGCGAGGCGGCGCTTTCCTCGTAGAGCTGGGTGGCCACCGGCGCCGGCCCGCGCAGCTCGCTCAAGCCTCGCACCTGCACATCAAAAGTTTCCTCGCCACGGCTGATCTGCAGCTGCTCGCCCACGCGCACCGCGCGCGAGGACTTGGGGCGCTGCCCGGCCACGTCCACCTTGCCGGTCTCCACCGCCTGCTTGGCCAGGCTGCGGGTGCGGTAAAAGCGTGCGGCCCAGAGCCACACGTCCAGCCGCACGCTGGCGGCCAACGGTTCTGTTTCAGTCATGCGTCCTGCCCAGCTCCACGGCGTTGGCCGGTCGTTTGTTCAAGGGTAGCGGAGCGTCCGGATTGCCGCGGCATCCGGTGCCGCCGATCAGCATCGGCACGCCGGCATCGAGGTCGCGGCGCTGGCTGCCCACCTGGCATTCCGGGCGGTCCATCGGCCGTACCTGGGCATCGTCCAGGCGCGCTGTACGGGAACATGCGGCCAGCGCGGCCACCATCAAGAGCACGCCTGCGTGGCGGGCGCCGGCACCAGACAACTGCTTGATCAAACGTCGCATCGCGATACCCCGCTGACGGGCTTGGTGCTAGTGTGCCGCTCTCCACGCCCGATCTCCAGAGCCCATGGCCAAAGCGCCGCTTGACCTGACCACCGGCCCGATCGGGCGCAACCTGTTCCTGTTCGCGCTGCCGATCCTGGCCGGCAACATCGCCCAGTCGCTGAACGGCTCGGTGAATGCGATCTGGGTGGGACGGTTCCTCGGCGAGGCGGCACTCACCGCCACCGCCAACGCCAACAACATCATGTTTTTCCTGATCGGCTCGGTGTTCGGCATCGGCATGGCCGCCACCATCCTGATCGGCCAGGCGATGGGCGCGCGCGACACCGTGCAGGCCCGGCGGGTAATGGGCACCAGTGCCACCTTCTTCATCGGGCTGTCGGTGGTCATCGCCATCGCGGGCTGGTGGTTGTCGCACCCCTTGCTGGCGGCGATGGGCACCCCGGCCGAATCGCTGCCGCTGGCCGAGGCCTACCTGCGCATCATCTTCCTGGCCATGCCAACGCTGTACGCGTTCGCGTTCCTCAGCTCGGCGCTGCGCGGCGTGGGTGATTCGCGCACGCCCTTCCGGTTCCTGCTGCTGTCGGTCGTGCTGGACATCGGCTTCAATCCGCTGCTGATCTTCGGCATCGGTCCCTTCCCGCAGCTGGGCATCGCCGGGGCGGCCTGGGCCACGCTGATCGCGCAGACGCTGGCGTTGATCGGCCTGCTCTGGTACATGCGCAACAAGCGGCACGTGCTGTGGCTGGGCCGCAAGGACATGGCGATGTTCAAGATCGATACCACGATCCTGCGCGCGCTGGTGGTCAAGGGCGTGCCGATGGGCCTGCAGATGGTGCTGATCTCGCTGTCGATGATCCTGATGATGAGCATGGTCAACGGCTACGGCACCGCTACCGCGGCCGCCTACGGCGCCTCGCTGCAACTGTGGACCTACGTGCAGATGCCGGCGATGGCCATCGGCGCAGCGTGCTCGTCGATGGCCGCGCAGAACGTGGGCGCCGGCAACTGGAGCCGCGTGCGCGGCACCGCGCGCAGCGGCGTGCTGTACAACTTCCTGCTCACCGGCGTGCTGATCCTGCCGCTGATCCTGCTGGACCGCTATACGCTGGCACTGTTCCTGCCCGAGGCGAGCGAGGCCTTGGAAGTGGCGCGGCATCTGAACCACATCGCGGTGTGGTCGTTCCTGTTCTTCGGCGTGAACTTCGTGATTTCCGGCGTGGTGCGCTCCACCGGCGCAGTGATTCCCCCGCTGCTGATCCTGGCCGCCTCGCTGTGGGGCATCCGCGTGCCTTTCGCCGAACTGCTGCAGGACCGCTGGGGCGCCGACGCGGTGTGGTGGAGCTTCCCGGTCAGCTCGTTCTGCGCGATGCTGATGTCGCTGGCGTATTACCGTTGGGGCAACTGGCGCAAGGCACGCATGCTGCCAGGCCACCGCGACGAAATGGCCGCGCCGGCCGAAGTGCCGGCGATGCCGCCTTCACCGGTGGCCGATCCCGATCCGGATGTGGCGCCGTCGAGCACCCCGCCGCCGGGACCGCTGCGCGCGGGTTAGTCCGTGCCGCCCCGGCGCAGGCTGCGCCACGCCGGCAGCGGGTAACGCTGCTGCTGGTAGCGCATGACCAGCGCCATGATCACGCCAAACAGCGCCCCGGCACCACCGGCGCTACCCAATATCGCCAGCGTCGACAGCGGCACGATCAGCCCGAACAACGGCACCATCAGCACGCCCCAGCCCACCGCGAAGAACACCCCCATCAACAGCGCGTTGGCGGCGAACCCGGCCAGCAGCGGCGGCGGCATCACCATGCCCACCCGCCATAACAGCCGGTGCAGGGGCGGCGCCTGCAGGGACGTCGGTACGCCGGCAGCCTGCATGGCGTGCAGCGCGGCCTGGATCGAAGCTGGATAACGATGCATGCGTTGGTACCCCCTGAACGCAAACGGCCACCCGAAGGTGGCCGTTTGCTGCACGACAACCGAAGCTGTCGGCGGAAATTACTGGGCCTTGGCGGCCAGGCGGGCAGCCTTGGCCTGCGCAGCGGCAGCCAGATCTTCCTTGATGCGGGCAGCCTTGCCTTCCAGGCCACGCAGGTAGTACAGCTTACCGGAGCGGACCTTGCCACGACGCTTCACTTCGACCGAGTCGATGATGGCGCTGTGGGTCTGGAAGACGCGCTCGACGCCGTAGCCGTGCGAGATCTTGCGGACGGTGAAAGCGGAGTTCAGGCCGGCATTCTTGGTGCCGATCACGACGCCTTCGTAAGCCTGGACGCGCTCACGGTTG
>JAHREJ010000078.1 GCA_021733645.1 Bacillus subtilis subsp. subtilis
GAGCCCGCCGGGGTTGGTGATCAGTGGGGCGTCCTCGAACGGCAGCAACGCCTCGGTCGCCGTCGCCGCCGTGGCGGCGTAGCCATACATCGCCTCCGCGTCTTGGCCCCACATCTGGCTGTATGCGGCCTGATTGGCCTCGATCGCCGGCGTGTTTTGCCCCAAGAGGTTGGTCGCGGTCAGCGTCATCAGTTCGGTACGGTTCTCGGCGATCACCGGCGGGGGCACCGTCAGCCCATACGCTGTCTCGTAGGCCGCCGCAGCAACCCGGACCTGGGCGGCGGTCAGCTGGGGCTGCCCCGCGGTGACGCTCATCCACGCCACATACGGCGAGGCCGCCGCCGCCATCAGACCCGCCGACGAACCTATCCACGACCCCACCGTCAGACCCCAGACCACCGACTGAAACGCCGACGCGGCCGAAAACAGGTCACTCGCCACGCTGTCCCACATCTTCGCGGCGGCCACCAGCGAGGCCGAACCCGGGCCGGCGTACATCCTCGCGGAGTTGATCTCCGGTGGTAACGCCCCGAAATCCACCACTTCGATAATCCTTCCGCTCGAATACCGTCAGGTCAGCTAGCCGGTGACCACAGCGTTGGCGGCCTCGGTGTCCGCATATGAACTAGCGCTGGTGGCCAGCGTGGTCACAAACTGCTCATGGATCACCGCGGCCTTGGCGCTGGCCGTCTGATACGTCGCCGCATGCGTACGGAATTGTGTGGCAAGCAGCAGCGACACCTCGTCGGCAGCCGGGGGCACCACCCCAGTCGTCGGCACGGCTGCGGCGGCATTGCTAGCCTTCAGCGTTGCCCCCAGGGAACGAAGTTCGCCAGCCGCGGCCGCCAACATCTCCGGTTGCGCAGTGAAAGACACGCGTGCTCCTCCTCATTTAGCCCGAGCATCGGCCCGGGAGCTCAAGATTGATTGGTAGTCAAGCGATCTGATCGCCCGCCTGGCGCGCACGCCAAGCGTTGGTGACGACTGGTCCGGCCAAATCGACCCCAACACGGGGTGAACGCTACATTAACCAATCGTGAAGTCCTATACCTCGCAGGCACTTCAACGAAATTAGTTGCACTAAAGAGCGGCATCGAGTCTGCATCCACGCCGGCGACACGCCGAGGGACGTCACCTTGACCGCAGAGTCAAAACCGACCACGCTCCAGCCCTGCACGGCGGGTGCTGACGTCGGTCACTATGGTGACCGTCAGACGGCGCGACAATGCGAATCGCATGGAGGACACCATGACCGTTTCCATTGCACCTCCATCGCGCCCGAGTCAGGCCGAGACCCGTCGGGCCATTTGGAACACGATCCGGGGATCGTCGGGCAATCTGGTCGAGTGGTATGACGTCTACGTCTACACCGTGTTCGCTACGTATTTCGAGGACCAATTCTTTGATCGGGCCGATCGCAACTCGACGGTCTATGTCTACGCGATCTTCGCTGTTACCTTCGTGACCCGGCCCGTCGGATCGTGGTTCTTTGGTCGGTTTGCCGACCGCCGCGGCCGCCGGGCCGCGCTGACGTTCAGTGTGTCGCTGATGGCCGCCTGTTCGCTGATCGTGGCGTTGGTGCCGTCTCGCTCGAGCATTGGCGTCGCTGCGCCGATCCTGCTTATTTTGTGTCGGCTCGTCCAGGGATTTGCGACCGGCGGAGAGTACGGCACGTCGGCGACGTACATGTCTGAGGCCGCGACGCGGGAGCGGCGCGGCTACTTCTCGTCGTTTCAGTATGTGACGCTGGTGGGTGGGCACGTGCTTGCCCAGTTCACCCTGCTAGTCATCCTGGCGGTCTTCACCCGCGAGCAGGTTCACGAATTCGGCTGGCGCATCGGCTTCGCCGTAGGCGGTGGCGCCGCGATCGTGGTGTTCTGGTTGCGGCGCACGATGGATGAATCGCTCAGTCAGGAACGCCTGACTGCGATCAAGGCCGGGCGGGACCACGACTCCGGGTCGCTCCGTGAACTGGCCACCCACTATTGGAAGCCATTGCTGCTCTGTTTCCTCGTCACGTTGGGCGGCACGGTCGCGTTTTATACCTACAGCGTCAATGCACCTGCGATCGTCAAGAGTGTCTACGGTTCGCAGGCGATGACCGCTACTTGGATCAACCTGGTTGGTCTGATTCTGTTGATGATGCTGCAGCCCATCGGGGGCATGATCAGCGACAAGATCGGCCGCAAGCCACTGCTGCTGTGGTTCGGCGTCGGCGGACTCATCTATACCTACGTCCTTGTTACTTATCTTCCCGAAACACGTTCGCCGACAATGTCGTTTCTATTGGTGGCCGTCGGCTATGTGATTCTGACCGGATACTGCTCGATCAATGCACTGGTCAAGTCCGAACTGTTCCCCGCGCACGTGCGCGCCCTTGGTGTCGGAGTCGGCTATGCACTGGCGAACTCGGTCTTCGGCGGCACCGCGCCGCTGATCTACCAGGCTCTTAAGGAACGCGATCAGGTGCCGATGTTCATCGCCTACGTGACCGCGTGCATAGCGGTCTCGCTGATTGTCTATGTGTTTTTCATCAAGAACAAGGCCGATACCTACCTCGACCGCGAGCAGGGATTTGCATTCTACGGGCACGCATAGCTGTAGCGTCTGGGTAACACCTTTCGCCGAGCGTGCAATCACTGCGAAAATGGCGCCTTGGGTTCCGTGGATGGACCACGAACCGGGTGCCGGATTGACGCCGAATCTGGGGTGACTGCGGGCCGCTCGGTAGGACAGGATCGTGGTAGGGCATGCAAACGGATGGTTCTGGATCCCCTGATGGACCCGATATCAATGGCAGCTGAATCGTTCTCGGTCCACGGGCCGGGCGGTGTCCGTATCGTCGCCGACCGCTTGGGAGACCCGCGAGCGCGTGCCGTGGTGTTCTTGCATGGCGGTGGACAGACGCGACGCTCATGGGGTCGGGCCGCAGCCGCTGTCGCCGAACGTGGCTGGCAAGCGGTCACGATCGATCTGCGCGGGCATGGCGAATCCGACTGGTCGAGCGAAGGCGACTATCGGTTGGTCAGCTTCGCCGGCGATATCCAGGAAGTGCTGCGCAACCTGCCTGGGCAGCCGGCGCTGGTGGGCGCCTCCTTGGGTGGGTTTGCCGCGATGCTGCTGGCGGGGGAGCTCTCGCCGGGCATTGCCAGCGCAGTGGTGCTGGTGGACATCGTGCCGAATATGGACCTGGCCGGGGCGAGCAGGATCCACGCGTTCATGGCCGAACGGGTGGAATCGGGGTTCGGCTCGTTGGACGAGGTGGCTGACGTCATCGCCAACTACAACCCGCATCGGCCGCGGCCTTCGGATCCGGATGGCTTGGTGGCCAACCTGCGCCGCCGCGGTGATCGCTGGTATTGGCACTGGGATCCGCAGTTCATCGGTGGTATCGCGGCGTTTCCTCCCGTAGAGGTCACCGACGTCGACCGCATGAATGCAGCCGTTGCGACGATCCTGCGCGACGAAGTGCCGGTGCTTCTCGTGCGCGGCCAAGTCAGCGACATCGTCCGCCAAGAAAGCGCCGACCAATTTCTCTCGCGGTTTCCGCAAGTCGAGTTCACCGATGTGCGCGGCGCCGGACATATGGTCGCCGGCGATCGCAACGACGCTTTCGCAGGGGCGGTCCTAGATTTTCTCGCTCGGCATGTCGGCGTCCGATGATGGGGTTAGGGAAGGTCCTGCACAGCCAACCCGCGAGCGCGTGTGTCCGTACACCGACGTCGGCCCTAGCTTGTCGCCCCTACGTGTCGCTCATCTGGGTTCCGAGCCGGCGCGCGGCCGCGAGAAGGTGACCGACGACCGCGGCGACGTCGGCATCGGCGACGTTTACCGCCACGCTGGGATCCGACACCAGCCGATCGTTGCGCAATCGCCGGTACGCGATACGCCACTGGCCGTCCTGCTTGATGAGGCGATCCTGGTACTCGCCCGAGCCGAGGATCTTGTAGCCGGCGGCAGTGGCCAGAGTGACCACGCTGGCGCTGCGCCCGGTGGCGACGTCCCCGTCGACCTCGTAGAGAAGATCCGTGGTCAAGTGGCGGCCCCGCACGACGCGGGCATGCGCATCTGCGTATTCGCGTAATGCGGGCCGCCCCCGGATCACCCAGCCGTCGAACTCGAAGGCACCGTCCTCGGTAAAGCATCCCGCCCAGCCTTCGCCATCCTGGGTGTCGATCGTCAAACAGTACCGAGCACACAGTGCCTGGATCCTGAGTATCTCGATCCACTGCTCATCCACCGGGCGCATTGTGTGGCCGGTGGTGGGGGATGTCAACCCGGCCCGAACGGGAGCGAGCGTCAACGTCGACAGACGCTGTGCTGCAGGCAACCGTCGCGCTCTCCGCCGGTCACAAACCCGCGTTCCGAGGATTCGTCAAGGATCCGCCAAGAGCGCGGGCACACGCTGCTGCCATGTTCGTCAGCAACGCCAGGGAGGCAGAGCCGTTCGTGGCGCCGGACTTGTCCGAGATTCGGGTCCTGGTGGATCGGGCCACTGTGGGCGTCGCCTCGGTCAGTCTGGCCCATGCGACCGTGGCGGCGGGAGCCGAGACCGTATGGCACCGATTGCAAGCCACCGATGAGATCTATTTTGTTCTCTCGGGGCGCGGGCTGGTTTCGGTCGGAGACGAATCTGGCGAGGTCGGGCCCGGCGATGCGGTCTGGATACCGGCTGGTGTCCCGCAGAAAATCCGGGCCCTAGGTTCAGTTCCGTTGACATTCTTGTGCGCCTGCGGCCCGGCCTACCTACCGGAACGCGATCAGCGCATGGGCGAGGCCGCCGTGATCGGGGCATGGCCGTGACTCCCGTGACCGTCGGGGATCATCTCGTCGCCAGGATGCGCGCAGCCGGCATTTCGGTCGTATGCGGGCTACCGACTTCCCGGCTCGATTCGTTGCTGGTGCGTCTGTCCCGCGATGCCGGCTTTCAGATCGTGTTGGCCCGGCACGAGGGCGGCGCCGGCTACCTGGCCGACGGGTTCGCCCGCGCGTCCGGCAAGTCCGCTGCGGTGTTTGTGGCGGGACCTGGGGCGACCAACGTCATTAGCGCCGTGGCCAATGCGTCGGTGAATCAGGTTCCGATGCTTATCCTGACCGGGGAGGTGGCGGTCGGAGAATTCGGCCTGCACTCGCAGCAGGATACGAGCGACGACGGACTGGGCCTGGGCGCAACCTTCCGCCGGTTCTGCCGCTGTTCGGTGTCCATCGAATCGATCGCCAATGCGCGCAGCAAGATCGATTCGGCGTTCCGGGCCTTGGCGAGCATCCCTCGCGGACCGGTGCACATTGCTCTGCCGCGCGATCTAGTGGACGAGCGGCTGCCGGCTCACCAACTTGGAACTGCCGCGGCCGGTCTTGGGGGCCTAAGAACCCTGGCGCCGTGCGGTCCTGATGTCGCTGACGAGGTGATCGGTAGGCTGGATCGGTCGCGTGCCCCCATGCTCGTGCTGGGGAATGGCTGCCGGCTGGACGGCATCGGCGAGCAGATCGTCGCGTTTTGCGAGAAGGCGGGACTTCCTTTTGCGACCACACCGAACGGGCGGGGGATCGTCGCGGAAACCCATCCGCTGTCTCTGGGTGTGCTCGGCATATTTGGTGACGGCAGGGCCGACGAGTACCTCTTCGACACACCGTGCGACCTGTTGATCGCGGTCGGTGTTTCCTTCGGCGGGTTGGTTACCCGCTCCTTTTCGCCCCGCTGGCGCGGGCTGAAAGCCGACGTCGTCCATGTCGATCCCGATCCATCGGCAGTTGGCCGATTCGTCGCTACGTCGCTCGGGATCACCACGTCCGGGCGCGCGTTCGTCAATGCCCTGAACTGCGGGCGGCCGCCACGCTTTTGTCGGAGGGTGGGCGTGCGGCCGCCGGCGCCAGCGGCGTTGCCGGGGACCCCGCAAGCGCGGGGGGAATCGATTCACCCGCTTGAGCTGATGCACGAACTGGACCGCGAGCTTGCACCCAACGCCACGATATGCGCCGACGTGGGTACCTGCATTTCTTGGACGTTTCGTGGGATACCGGTGCGGCGGCCCGGCAGATTCTTTGCCACCGTTGACTTTTCGCCCATGGGATGCGGCATCGCCGGAGCCATTGGCGTGGCCCTGGCTCGACCGGAAGAACACGTCATATGCATCGCCGGGGACGGGGCTTTCTTGATGCATGGCACGGAGATTTCCACTGCGGTTGCGCACGGGATCAGGGTGACCTGGGCTGTCCTCAACGACGGACAAATGAGTGCCAGCGCCGGCCCGGTCAGCGGGCGGATGGATCCGTCGCCGGTCGCTCGCATCGGCGCGAACGATCTGGCGGCGATGGCCCGCGCCCTTGGAGCGGAAGGGATTCGGGTCGATACGCGCTGCGAGCTGCGCGCCGGTGTGCAAAAAGCGTTGGCCGCCACCGGTCCCTGCGTCCTCGATATCGCGATCGATCCAGAGATCAACAAACCCGACATTGGACTGGGTCGATAGGACACCAGCCGCGCGTCCAAGAATTCATCAAGGATCCGGCAAGGGTGCGGGCTGACACTGATGCTCATGACTGCGACCCACAGAGAGCCGATTGTCCTGGACACGACCGTCCGTGACGGCAGCTATGCGGTGAACTTCCAGTACACCGACGACGATGTCCGCAGGATTGTCGGGGATCTCGACGCAGCGGGAATTCCCTACATTGAAATCGGTCACGGCGTCACCATCGGAGCCGCCGCGGCGCAGGGCCCGGCGGCTCACACCGACGAAGAATATTTCCGCGCCGCCCGATCGGTGGTTCGAAACGCGAGACTTGGTGCCGTGATCGTGCCGGCCCTGGCCCGCATCGAGACGGTCGATTTGGCCGGAGACTATCTGGACTTTCTGCGCATATGTGTCATCGCCACCGAATTTGAGTTGGTGATGCCGTTCGTCGAGCGTGCGCAGTCAAAAGGTCTGGAGGTTTCGATCCAGCTGGTGAAGTCGCATCTCTTCGAGCCCGATGTGCTTGCTGCTGCCGGGAAGCGGGCCCGCGATGTGGGCGTCCGGATCGTTTACGTGGTGGATACGACGGGAACCTTCCTGCCCGAGGACGCGCGCCGCTACGTCGAGGCTCTCCGCGGTGCCAGCGATGTCTCCGTCGGCTTCCACGGGCACAACAACCTCGCCATGGCCGTCGCCAACACCTTGGAGGCATTCGACGCCGGGGCCGATTTCCTGGATGGAACGCTGATGGGTTTCGGTCGCGGGGCCGGGAATTGCCAGATCGAGTGCCTCGTCGCCGCGTTGCAGCGGCGCGGGCACCTGGCGGCAGTCGACCTGGATCGGATTTTCGACGCAGCGCGATCGGATATGTTGGGCCGGAGCCCGCAGAGTTACGGCATCGATCCGTGGGAGATCTCGTTCGGATTCCACGGACTCGATTCGCTGCAGGTCGAGCACCTCCGCGCAGCGGCCCAACAGGCGGGGCTTTCCGTGTCCCACGTTATTCGGCAGACCGCGAAAAGTCATGCGGGGCAGTGGTTGTCCCCGCAAGACATCGATCGAGTGGTCGTGGGAATGAGGGCGTGAGTCGTGGGAACACATGCAGCCACCATGAGAGTCCGCGCCGGCGTGCGGTCCAGTCCGCTGTTGTTGCACGCGGGCACGCCTCCGACGGCTGCCGCCGCCGAGAGCGGGATGCGTACCCTGGTTACCGGCAGCTCCGGTCACCTGGGCGAGGCGCTGGTGCGCACTCTGCGTGCACGGGGCGCCGACGTCGTCAGCCTCGACAGCAGACCGTCGCGGTACACGAATATCGTTGGCTGCGTGAGTGATCGAGCACTGCTGCGAGACGTGATGGCCGGCGTTGAGGTGGTGTTCCACGCGGCCGCCCATCACAAGCCGCAACTGGCCTTCCTGCCGCGTCAGGCGTTTCTGGACACGAACATCATCGGTACCCAGACCGTGCTGGATGCTGCGGTCGCCGCCAACGTCCGCGCCTTCGTCATGACATCATCGACGACCGTTTTCGGCGACGCCCTGACACCGCCGGCAGACCAGCCCGCGGCGTGGATCGACGAATCCGTCACGCCCATTCCCAAGAACATCTACGGCGTGACCAAAGCTAGCTCCGAGGACCTCTGCCAGTTGGCACATCGCAACGACGGTTTGGCCTGCGTCGTGCTGCGTGTTGCCCGATTCTTCGTCGAGGGCGATGACATGCCTGACCTGTATGACGGGCGCAGCCAGGACAACATCAAAGCCAACGAATATGCCTGCCGGCGGGTCGCGCTCGAAGACGCGGTAGATGCGCACCTCAACGCCGCGCAGCGAGCTCCCCAGCTGGGGTTCGGGCGCTATCTGGTGTCGGCGACCACACCGTTTACCCGTGATGACCTGACGCAGCTGCGCACCGACGCGGCATCGGTGTTCGCCCGGCGGGTACCGCTGGCCGCGGCTGTGTGGACCCAGCGTGGTTGGCGCTTCCCCGACCGCCTCGACCGCGTGTACGTTAACTCCCGCGCTCGCCGTGACTTGAACTGGCGTCCGCGGTTCGACCTAAACGCGGTCGCCGCCAGACTCGCACGCGGGCAGTCGGTGCACACGCCGTTGTCACAACTGGTGGGCTCCAAGGCATATGCCCACAGCTCCTACCACCGTGGCGTGTTTGCTCCGGCCAGGCCCTGACGGACTCGGTGTTTATGGTTGTGCGGCGTTGTGGCGTGTGGCTTTGACTGCTGGGGGTCAATCGGGTTCGTCGTCGTCGTCTTGGTTGTGGAGGAATCGTTCGGGGTGGTGGAAGGTGTTGGTGCGGGGTTGGCCGTGGTCGAGGTGGGGTGGTGGTAGCCATTCGGTGTGGCCGTGGGTGTTGTTGTG
>JAHREJ010000079.1 GCA_021733645.1 Bacillus subtilis subsp. subtilis
ATCAGACGCCATCGTCCCTGCTATGGCCTTCCATTCTCCGGGCACCCGGTGACCGTTTGATGACGTTCACCAGCCCTGAAACACCCCACTGGTAGCCTGCGCCTCCCCCTACCATGGAAGTGCTGCATGAGCCGTACCCGCTGGCGTCTGATCCTCAACGGCAAGTCCACCGGCAACACGGATGTGCGCGAGGCCGTGCACGCCATGCGCGAGCGCGGCGTGCAGCTGGAAGTGCGGGTGACCTGGGAGGATGGCGACGCCGAGCGCTACGTGGCCGAGGCGATCGACCACGGCGTGGATACGATCATCGCCGCCGGTGGCGACGGCACCCTGAGCGAAGTGGCCGAGACCCTCGCGCACCGGCCGGAGCCGGCCGATGCGCTGCCTTCGTTGGGGCTGGTGCCGCTGGGCACGGCCAATGATTTTGCCAGCGCCGCCGGCATTCCCGATGCGCCGCTGGAGGCGCTGACGTTGATCGAGCAGGCGGCGGCCCGCCCGGTCGACCTGCTGAACATCGATGCCGACGGCAAGCGCTGGTGGTGCGCCAATGTCGCCAGCGGCGGCTTCGGAACCGAGGTCACCGTGGAAACCGACGAAGGCCTGAAGAAGGTGCTCGGCGGCCTGGCCTACCTGGTGACGGGCATCTCGCGGCTGGGCCGGATCGACCCGATCCGTGCGCGTCTGCGTGCGCCGGGCTTGGACTGGGAAGGCGGCTTCATCGCGCTGGGCATTGGCAACGGGCGCCAGGCCGGCGGTGGCCAGGTGCTGTGCCCGGACGCCCTGATCGACGACGGCCTGCTGGATGTCACCGTGATCCCCGAACTGACCGGCGAAGTCGCTTCGACCATTGGCGCGCTGCTCAGGGGCGGCAAGCAGGGGGCGCTGGAGCAGGTGGCCCATCGCGCCCGCGCGCCGTGGGTGGAGATCGAGGCCGACCAGCCGATCACCCTGAACCTGGACGGCGAGCCGGTGAAGGCCCGCCATTTCCGCATCGAATGCGTGGCCGCGCGGGTCCGCATGCACCTGCACCCGGGCAGCCACCTGCTGTCGCCGCCCTGACGAACCGCGCGGCGCCAGGGTTCCCCTTGCTCCCCAGCTGCGATACAGTCACCGGGTGTCCATTCTGACGACCCCGCATACCCTTTCTTCCGCTCGCCGTTGGTGGCGATGGTGGCCTGTTGCCGTCGTCCGTCCCGCCACCGCCGTTTCCCGGAAGGAAAGTCGTCTTGATCACGTTCGAGCAGTTCCAGCAGCAGGCCGCTGAAGGCCACACCCGCATCCCCGTCGTCCGCGAAGTGCTGTCCGACCTGGACACGCCGCTCTCGGTCTATCTGAAGCTCGCCGACGGCTCGCATACCTATTTGTTTGAATCGGTCGAAGGCGGCGAACGCTTCGGGCGCTATTCCATCATCGGCCTGCCGGCGCGCCGGGTGTACGCCTTCCACGGCCACACCCTGACCATCAGCGAGTCCGGCGCCGTGGTGGAAACCCGTGAGGTGGCCGACCCCTTCACCGAGGTCGAGGCGCTGCGCAGCGCCCACTCGGTGCCCAAGCTGGCTGGCCTGCCGGGCTTCACCGGCGGCCTGGTGGGCTGGTTCGGGTTTGAGTGCATCGGTTACATCGAGCCGCGTCTGGCACCGCCGCGCGGCCGCGATGAGCTGGGTACGCCGGACATCCTGCTGCTGCATTCCGAAGAACTGGCGGTGTTCGACAACCTCAAGGGTCGCCTGTACCTGATCGTGCACGCCGACCCGGGCCAGCCCGGCGCGTGGGATGAAGCGCAGGCCAAGCTTGATGCGCTGGTGGCCAAGCTGCGCGCGCCCGGCGCCGGCTACCCTGCACCGATCACCCGCGACGTGCTGGACGAGAACGATTTTGTGTCCGGGTTCACCCGCGAAGGCTTCATCGGCGCGGTAGAAAAATCCAAGGAATACATCCGTGCCGGCGACATTTTCCAGGTGGTGCTCAGCCAGCGCCTGAGCGTGCCGTTCAAGGCGCGCCCGGTGGATGTGTACCGCGCGCTGCGTGCACTGAATCCCTCGCCGTACATGTATTTCCTCGATGTAGGCGATGTGCAGGTGGTCGGCTCCTCGCCGGAAATCCTGGTGCGCCTCCAGGACGGCGAAGTCACCGTGCGCCCGATCGCCGGCACCCGTCCGCGCGGCGCCACGGTGGAAGAGGACAACGCGCTGGAAGCCGAACTGTTGGCTGATCCGAAGGAACGCGCCGAGCACCTGATGCTGATCGACCTGGGGCGCAACGATGCCGGCCGCGTCTCGCAGGCGGGCACGGTGGAAGTGGGCGAACAGTTCGTGATCGAACGCTACAGCCACGTCATGCATATCGTCAGCGAAGTGACCGGCAAGCTGCAGCCGGGCCTGAGCTACGCCGACGTGCTGCGCGCGACGTTCCCGGCCGGCACCGTCAGCGGCGCGCCGAAGATCCGCGCGCTGGAAGTGATCCGCGAGCTGGAGCCGATCAAGCGCAACGTCTACGCCGGCAGCATCGGCTACATCGGCTGGCACGGCGATGCCGATACCGCGATCGCGATCCGCACCGCGGTGATCAAGGACGGTCGCCTGCATGTACAGGCCGGTGCCGGCATCGTGTACGACTCCGATCCCGGCAAGGAATGGGACGAGACGATGAACAAGGGCCGCGCGTTGTTCCGTGCCGTGGCGCAGGCGGCCAAGGGGCTGTGAGTTTCCCGTGCCGTGGCCTTGGCCGCGGCGTTCGCTGCATCCAACACCCGACAAGGATCAAACGCATGAAGCTGCTGCACGCACTGCTGTTGTCGTCGACGCTGGCCATGGTGGCCCCGAACGTGTGGGCGCAGGCCAATACCATTCCCTCGCAGCCCCATCTGCTGGTCAAGGGCAGTGCCACCCGCACGGTGATGCCGGACCGTTTCACGGTGAAGGTGGCGCTGGAATCGATCGACATGCAGACCGACACCGCCCGCACCCGCGTACAGGCCAACGCCGAGCGCGTGCTGCAGCTGTTTGCCCGGCACGGTGCCATCGACGACAGCGTGCGCGCCGCCAACCTGAGCATCGCGCCCTCTACGCGCTATCGCAACGATGAGGAGGTGTTCAACGGCACCGCCGCCCGGCGCGACCTGAAGGCCGAATTCCCGGACGCGCAGGCCCTGAAAACCTTCCTGGGCGAGCTGAAGGCCAGCCGCGAGGTTCAGGTCAGCACCGCTGAACCCACGTATTCGGGTGAAAGCCGCCTGCGTGGCGAACTGAAGGCCGAGGCCGCCGCGCAGACGCGCGAATCGGCCAAGGGCCTGGCTGGCGCCTACGGCACGAAGATCACCGGTCTGTACAGCATTTCCGACGTCGCGCCGAACTTCGCTTATGGCGTGCAGGCCGGCACCTGGGGCACGCCCGGCCGGGATGGCTTCGGCTCCGGCGGAGAAAGCGGAACGCTGGACAAGGTGGCCGTGACCGGATCGCGCTATCGCGCTGCGTCGGGTGGCGAACTGCTCACCGCCGCGCCCATCACGTACACCGAAAACGTGTACGCCATTTTCCTCATTCAAGACGGACCCTGACCATGTTGTTGATGCTCGACAACTACGACAGCTTCACCTACAACCTCGTGCAGTACCTGCAGACGCTGGGCGCGGAGGTCAAGGTGGTGCGCAACGACGCGTTGAGCGTCGATGAGATCGCAGCCCTCGCCCCGGAGCGCATCGTGATTTCCCCCGGCCCGTGCACGCCCAACGAAGCGGGCGTGTCGCTGGAGCTGATCCGCCGCCTGGGCCCCACCACGCCCATCCTGGGCGTGTGCCTGGGCCACCAGGGCATCGGCCAGGTCTACGGCGGCGATGTGATCCGCGCGGGCACCATCATGCACGGCAAGACCTCCGCGATCCGGCATGAAGGCAAAGGCGTGTTCGCCGGCCTGCCTGATCGCTACCAGGCCACGCGCTACCACTCGCTGGTAGTGGACAAGACCACGTTGCCGGCGTGCCTGGAAGTCACCGCCTGGACCGAGAACGAGGATGGCTCGATCGAAGAGATCATGGGCCTGCGCCACCGCGAGCATCCGGTCGAGGGCGTGCAGTTCCATCCCGAATCGATCCTCACCGAACACGGCCACGCGCTGTTGAAGAATTTCCTGCAGCGCTGAAGCGCGCCGCACCCGCACCACAAAGGACCCCCGCATGACCTTCTCCCCCCAGGAAGCCCTGCAGCGCACCATCGAACACCGCGAAATCTTCTTCGACGAAATGGTCGACCTGATGCGCCAGGTGATGCGCGGTGACGTCTCTGCGGTGATGACCGCCGCCATCCTCACCGGCCTGCGGGTCAAGAAGGAAACCGTGGGTGAGATCGCCGGTGCGGCCACGGTGATGCGTGAACTGGCCCTGGCGGTGCCGGTGGAGGACAAGACCCACCTGGTGGACATCGTCGGTACCGGCGGCGATGGCTCGCACACCTTCAACATCTCCACCTGCGCGATGTTCGTGGTGGCCGCGGCCGGGGCCAAGGTGGCCAAGCACGGCAACCGCAGCGTGTCGTCCAAGTCCGGCAGCGCCGATGCGGTGGAAGCGCTGGGCGCGATCATCGACCTGCGCCCGGACGAAGTGGCCCGCGCGATCACCGAAACCGGTATCGGCTTCATGTTCGCGCCGATGCACCACCCGGCCATGAAGGTGGTGGCACCGGTGCGCCGCGAAATGGGCGTGCGCACCATCTTCAATATTCTCGGCCCGCTGACCAACCCGGTGGGCGCCACCAACGTGCTGATGGGCGTGTTCCATCCAGACCTGGTCGGCATCCAGGCGCGCGTGCTGCGCGAGCTGGGCGCCGAGCGCGCACTGGTGGTGTGGGGTCGCGACAACATGGACGAGATCTCGCTGGGCGCCGGCACCCTGGTCGGCGAACTGCGCGACGGCAAGGTGCGCGAGTACGAAATCCACCCGGAAGATTTCGGCATTGCGATGTCGGCCAGCCGCAACCTGAAGGTGGCCAATCCGGAGGAATCCATTGCGATGCTGCGCGGGGTGCTCGACAACCAGCCCGGCCCGGCGCTGGATATCGTGGCGCTCAATGCCGGTGCGGCGCTGTACGTGGCCGGCGTGGCCGACAGCATCGCCGATGGCCTGGCCCGCGCCCGCGCGGCCATTGCCGACGGCAGTGCACGCTCGCGGCTGGAACAATACGTGGACGCCACCCAGCGCATCCGCGCCAGCGCCTGAGCCACGCGCCACCGCCGGTTTCACGCTTTAGCCACGGCTGGCCGATAATGGCCGGCCTGAAGGACCCTGACTGACATGAGCGACAAGAGCGACATCCTCGACACCATCCTGGCCCGCAAGGCCGAAGAAGTCGCCGCCCGCCGCGCACAGGTGCCGCTGGAGGCGCTGGTTGCCCGCGTGGAGCAGGCGCCGCCGGTGCGGGGCTTCGCCGATGCGCTGCGGGCCTCGATTGCGGCTGGCAACCCGGCCGTGATCGCCGAGGTGAAGAAGGCCAGCCCGTCCAAGGGGGTGATCCGCGCCGACTTCCACCCGGCTGACATCGCAGTCAGCTATGAGTTCGGCGGCGCCAGCTGCCTGTCGGTGCTGACCGACGTGGATTTCTTCCAGGGCAGCGATGCCTACCTGCAGCAGGCCCGCGACGCGTGCACGCTGCCGGTGCTGCGCAAGGACTTCGTGATCGATGCCTACCAGGTGTATGAAGCGCGCGTACTCGGCGCGGACTGCATCCTGCTGATCGTGGCCGCGCTCGACGACCGCCAGCTGGCCGAGCTGTCCGACCTGGCCATGCAGCTGGGCATGGACGTGCTGGTGGAAGTGCACGATATCGACGAGCTTGAGCGCGCCATCCAGGTACCGGTGCCGTTGATCGGCATCAACAACCGCAACCTGCGCACCTTCGAGGTGTCGCTGCAGACCACCCTGGACATGCGCCAGGCCGTGCCGCGCGACCGTCTGCTGGTGACCGAAAGCGGCATCCTTGGCGCCGACGATGTCAGCCTGATGCGCAACGCCGGCGTTCATGCGTTCCTGGTGGGCGAGGCGTTCATGCGGGTCGAAGAGCCCGGCGAGGGCCTGCGTCAGCTATTCTTCAGCGCATGACTGCGATCTACCCAACGCCGCGCGACGACGCCCCGCTGGTGGTCTTCGATTTCGATCACACCCTCTACGACGGTGATTCGGGCAGCCATCTGTTTGCCTGGCTGATCAAGCGCAACCCGCTGCGCCTGCTGGCCGCGCTGCTGGCCACCCCGTTGCTGGGCCCGCTGGTGGCGCTGCTGCCCACCCGCCGCCGCGGTATTTCCGGCTATGTGTGGATCGCCACCTTCGGGCTGCACCGGGCGCGTGACCTCAACAAGGCCATCGACCGCTACGTGCTCACCCACGAAGCCGACATCCGCCGCCGGCTGCTGCCGGTGGCGCTGGACGTGTTCGCCCGGCACCGTGAGCAGGGTGACCGCGTGGTGGTGGCCACCGGTGCACCGCCGGAGCTTGCCCGCGCCATCCTTACCTTCGTGGCCCACCAGGGCGTGCCGGTGATCGGCACCGAGGTCGGCCCGTGCCTGGGTGCGGTGATTGCCACCCGCCACTGCCACAACGAAGAGAAAATGCGCATGCTGCGCGAGCGCGGCTATGGCGAGATCGCCATCGCCTATTCGGACAGCAGCGCCGACCTGCCGCTGCTGCTGGCCGCCAAGGCACCGGTGGTGGTCAATCCGAAGGCTTCGCGGGTGGCGCACTTCCGCCAGGTGCTGCCGCCAGGCACGCCGGTGCTCAATTGGGGCTGCGTTGATCGAGCTGGCGATCCGGTCTGACCGGATTGATTGAAGATGCGTCTTGGCGTCGTCCTGCGGGATGACGCAACCGGCTCAGGCCGTGCGCCACTGCCACAGCGCCTGGCCGATCTGGAACAGGCTGATGGTCAGGACCAGCACGCCCACGGCCACCAGTACCCAGCGTTCCTTGACCCGTTTCACCAGCAGCGCGGCCACCGGTGCGGCCATCATCCCGCCGATCAGCAGGCCGGCCACGATGTTCAGGTACTGCAGGCCCATGGTCAGCAGGAATGTGATCGACACCGCCAGGGTCACCACGAACTCGGCCGCGTTGACCGTACCGATGGTGGTGCGGGCCTGGCCGCCGCGGGCCAGCAGGGTGGACGTGGCCACCGGCCCCCAGCCGCCGCCGCCGCTGGCGTCCAGCAGCCCGGCGAAGAACCCCAGCACCGGCACCCGCTTCACTTCCTGCGCGGGCAGCAACCGCCCGGCCGCGCGCAGCAGGATGAAGATTGCCAGCACCAAGAGATAGGCGTAGATGAACGGGCGGATCAGCTCGCCAGGCAGTTGGGTCAGGACGTAGGCACCGACCACCCCGCCCACCGCCCCGGGCAGGGCCAGGCGCAGGAACAGCCGTCGGTCAACGTTGCCGGCCACCAGGTGCGAGACGCCCGAGGCGCCGGTGGTGAACACTTCGGCGGTATGGATGCTGGCGCTGACTGCCGCCGGCGGCAGGCCCATGCTGAGCAGGATCGAGGACGAAATCAGCCCGAAGGCCATCCCCAGCGCCCCGTCGACCAGCTGTGCGCCCAGGCCGATCAGGATGAACCAATAGAATTCGCTGCCCAGCTCCATCGGACCAGCCTAACGGCAAACGGCGGGGTGGTGCCGGTCGCTGGCCGACAACCTCGCCGCTGCCGGATGGGCCAGGGCCTGGGTCTGCGTGGTTGCCTGCCAGCGGCCGGCACGACCGGAACCGGCCGGAGCACGGTCCCGGTAAGGCCGGATCAACGGGTTCCGTACAGGACCACCGTCTTGCCGCGGGCATGCAGCAGCCCGTCGGTCTGCAGCTTCTTGAGCACGCGCCCGGCCATTTCACGCGAGCAGCCCACCAGGCGGGCCAGTTCCTGGCGCGACACGCGCAGCTGGGTACCCTGCGGGTGGCTCATGGCCTCCGGCTCCCGGGACAGGTCGTGAAGAGTGCGCACGATGCGGTCGGTGACATCCAGGAACGCCAGCCGGCTGGCCTTGCGGCTGGTGTCCAGCAGGCGCTTGGAGATCTGCTGGCCCAGCGCATACAGCAAGCGCGGGGCATCGGCCGAGAGCGGGCCGAGGAACAGCTGGTGCAGGCGCTCGTAGCTGATTTCAGCCAGTTCGCAGGGGGTGCGGGTGCGCAGGATCACCTCGCGGCGGTCCGATTCGACGAACAGGCCCATCTCGCCAACGAACTCACCTGAACCGAAGTAGCCGAGGACCAGCTCGCGATCGTCCTCTTCCTCAGCAATTATAGAGACCGAGCCACTGATCACGTAGTAAAGGGTGCCAGCCGGGTCTCCAGGGCGGAACACGTCGGTACGGGCGGGATAGCGGCGACGATGGCTGTGGGCCAGAAACCGGTCGATGGTGGCGATATCCAGGGCCAGTGGACTTGCGGCAAGGCGCACTGTTGACACGGTTGAGGCGCTCCCTTTGCTCATGAACAATTCACGGCTATGTGCCGCGAGCTTAACGATCCGATTTGTTAAGGGCAAACAAAGCACAGCTACCGATGTCAATGCAAGTTTCGCCCCCGATCACTTTGCCCCATAATTCCCCCTTTCCCACCACTCCCAGGATCGACCGACGTGGTCAAGCCGTTGCCTCGCCTCAGGT
>JAHREJ010000080.1 GCA_021733645.1 Bacillus subtilis subsp. subtilis
TCTCTTGTCTCCGAGGAGTACTGGATGTATGCACTGCGTCTTGTCTGCTTCGGCCTGCTGACCGGCCATGCAGCGCAGATGTCGCGGGTCATGGCATTCCTGGACTACGCCAACGCCGATCTGGATACCTATGACGGTCTTCTGGAACGTCTCGTCGCACCCTTCGTGAGCGGTCGTTCCGAGCCGCCTGACACCGCTACTCGTCATCTGCCGTACCGCAAGCTGTTCAAAGTTTTTTCCGCGCAACCAGAGCAGCGCCCCGTGCTGATGGCCACCTACCTGGACGAGTGGTACCACGCCAGCCGCCGCGAGCCGTATGTAGACCAGCACGACAGATCCGGCGTCGCATTCTACGGCTACTGGTCCTGGGAAGCCGCCGCCACGACGGTGGTTCTGGGCATCGACGACAGCAGCTATCGGGACATGGCGTTCTACCCTAAGGATCTGGCCGACTTTGCGCGCGGGCGGGCCGCTGGGGTTGCTGCGCGTGCAGATTCCACACCGGACCGCGTACCTGCCGACGAGCCGGTTCCAAAAAGTGGATGGTGGTACACCCCGGCCCAGCTCGGGTCACGTCGCTACTTCAAGCAGGGCGAGGTGTTTCCGCAGATCGTGAACACCGATTATGGCGACACGTTCTGGAGTTGGGATCGGGACCAAACCTCACGCACGTTGACGTAGCCACCTTCGATGAAGCTCCCTGCACCCGGATGGCAGCGCTGGTTGACCTGGAAGATCCCAGAGGAACGGTTCGATCAGCGACGCGAGCCGTACCTGCGCTATGCCACGTATCCGCAGCTGCTCAACGAACACCTTGGTGGCGTTGCCATGGTCACAACCGATCTTCCCAAGCACGTGAAGAAGGCACGCGCGGGTGGGCTAATGACATCCACACGACGCCGATTGTGGAGCACGCTGGATTGGATGAGCCCGCAGTATTCAGCAGGCGCCCCTGTGAAGCAGTGGGCTGAAGTGTGGCCCCACGCGCAGGAGTGGGCTGAAGAGTACGGCAGCTTTCACGCGGCTTACCATACTTCGGTTGAGAACACTTCAGGCGATATCACGCCGCATGTGGCGCTGGTTTCGGAGGAGTATTGGATCGTTGCCCTGCGCTTGGTGTGCTTCGGTTTGTTGACAGGTCATGCTGCACAGATGCCGCGGGTAATGGCATTTCTGGACTACGCCAATGCCGGGCTGGATGTCTACGACGGTCTCCTGGAGCGGTTGATCGCTCCGTACGTCAGTGGGCGTCCGACGCCCCCCGACATCGCCGCCCGCCACCTGCCATATCGCAAGTTGTTCGAGGTGTTCTCGGCGCAGCCGGAACAGCGGCCCAGCCTGATGGCCACTTACCTGGACGAGTGGTACCACGCCAGTCGTCGGGAGCCGTATGTGGACCAGCACGGCGAGGGCGATGTCGACTTCTACGGTTACTGGTCGTGGGAAGCCGCTGCCACCACGGTTGTGCTGGGCATCGACGACAGCAGTTACCGGGACATGGCGTTCTACCCGAAGGATTTAGCCGACTTCGCGCGCGACAATGCGGCAAGCAAGGCTGTACTGGCCGATGCCACGCCTGACCGCGTGCTTGCCAGCGAGCCGGTTCCTAGAGATGGCTGGTGGTACACCCCTGCCCGGCTCGGTTCACGCCGCTACTTCAAGCAGGGCGAAGTGTTCCCGAACATTGTCGATACGGACTACGGCAACACGTTCTGGATCTGGGATCGGGATCAAACGACCCGAACACTGACCTAAACACCGCTGGTTGCACGGCTCCATGGTATGTGGCGCATTAGCGGGCCCCTCCCGAATGCAGTTCCAGTTCCAGTTCCAGTTCCAGTTCCAGCGCCTTCGCCACCGCTCATGTGGCTAGCGCGATATCTCCCTCGGAGAGGAAGCCGTAGCTGCTCTGGACGGCAGGAACGAAGATGGCAGGTATGGTCGTCTTCGATGCTGCAGGATGTTGACCAGTTGTCCGAACGGGTCGCGCACGTGGAAGCGCCACCCGCCATGGCTCGCTGACCGTACCGTAGGCCAGTGCAAGTCCCGCATAACGCAGGATCAGGCGCATCGAAAGTGGCGACGACACGCTTGATTCCCGTGGGCGGGGCAGCGCTCCCTATGGCGCCTTCGGCAACGCCGCACCCTTGGGCCACAGCATCCAGATGACGCCCGTCTGTTTCATGTCACCGGCGAGCTTGCCCGCGGCGTCCCCGGTACCCCAGAACAGGTCGGCGCGCACTTCACCGGCAATGGCGCCGCCGGTGTCCTGCGCGGCCACCGGGCGCACCACCGGGGTGCCGTCCGGGCGCGTGGTGGACAGCCACAGCAGGCTGCCCAGCGGCACCACGGTGCGGTCCACCGCCACGCTGTAGCCGGCGGTGAGCGGCACGTTCAACGAACCGCGCGGGCCTTCGTCGCCCTCGGGTCCCTTGGTGAAGAACACGTAGCTGGGGTTGCTGGCCAGCAGCTCGGGCACGCGCGCGGGATGGGCGATGGCCCACGCGCGGATGGCGTCCATGGTGACGTCTTCCTTCTTCAGCTCGCCCTGCTCCACCAGCCAGCGCCCGATCGGGCGATACGGGTGGCCGTTCTGGTCGGCGTAGGCGATGCGCAGGTGGCGGCCATCGGCCAGCACGATGCGGCCCGAGCCCTGGATCTGCAGGAACTGCAGGTCCATCGGGTGGGTGAGCCAGGCCAGGACCGGCGCCTTGACGCCGTTGGTGGCGATCGTGGCGGCATCGTCGTAGGGCTTGAGCACGCGGCCATCGACACGGCCGCGCAGGCGCTTGCCCTTGAGTTCGGGGTAGAGGCTGTCCAGCTGCACGCTGACCATGTCACTGGGCACGCCGTACACCGGCACTGTCGCCGTGGCGGTGCGGGTCAGGCTGCCGGGGTAGATGGGTTCGTAATAGCCGGTGATCAGGCCCTCGGCGCGGTTGCCGGCGGCGCGTAGCGCGTAGACGTCCAGGCGCTCCTGCAGGAACTGGCGGATGGCGGCGGGCGTGGTGCCGACCGTGGCCGCCGCCGTGCAGACCGGCGCCCAGGTGGTGTCGGTCTTCAGGCGCGGGCAACTGCTGCGCCACGCGGCAAAGCCGGCCTGCAGGTCGGCATCGGCGACGGCGGGCAATGCGCTCCAGGCGGCCTTGACGTAGGTGTTGACCGGCGCGCTGGGGCGTTGCGGGGACACGGCGCAACTGGTCAGCAGGGCCATGCCCATGAGCAGTGCCGCCGGGCGTCGGCATGCGGCGGTGAGGCGTGTGATCGTCATGGGTGATGGTCCTGAAATGGTAGAGCCGACCTGGTCGGCTGGTGCGGCTGAACATCGTAGAGCCGACCGGTGGTCGGCTGGCGCTGCGACCGCGCGGTGTATGTGAGGGAGAGCAGCCGACCAACGGTCGGCGCTACCGGTTCACGGTTGCGCATGAGGTACAGGCCCATGCGCGGTGCCACAGGACGTCGGCGTGCGGCGATGAGGCGTGCGAACGTCATGGGCAGTGTCCTGGGATCGCGCGGCCGTTATGGCGATTGCCGCAGCAGCGAATGCAGGATGCGGGCGTCTTCGGCATCCAGTGTGGTGGGCAGGTCGTCGCGGCCGCGGAAGCGGCGGTGGAACGCCCCCACGGCAGCGGCGCGGTCATCCAGCGGATAGCCGAACGCCTGCAGCGCCAGGTATGCATCAAAGCCAACCGGTGGCGGCCCATCGCTGTCGCGCGGCCACACGCCGAAGCCGGCCAGGGCCAGCTGCTGCCACGGGAAGAAACGGCTGGGGTCCTGCTTGCGCGCGGGCGCCAGATCGGCGTGGGCGATGATCTGTGTGCGCGGAATGCGCAGGCGCGTGCACAGGTCGTCGAGCAGGCGGATCAGCGCGTCGATCTGCGCGGGCGCGAACGGGGTGTCGCCGTCGTTGTCGATCTCGATGCCGATCGAGGTCGAATTGAGGTCGGTCAGGGTGCCCCAGCGGCCGGGGCCGGCATGCCAGGCGCGGCGGTCGTCGCCGACCAGCTGGTAGAGATGGCCATCGGCACCCACCAGATAGTGCGAACTGACCTTGCCACCACTGTTGGCACTGCGCAGGGTGTCCAGGCTTTCCTGCACCGAATGCTGGTCGGTGTGGTGGAGCACGATGATGACCGGGCTGCGCGCGTTGTAGTTGGGCGAGGGCACCCAGGTGGCGAGCGGGCTGCGGATGCCGGTGCTGGCGCAGGCGGCAAGCAGCAGGCAGGCGAGCAGCGGGAGCAGGGTGCGGATGGGACGCATGGGGGCATTGTGCGTGATTCGAGGCGCGGTTGCCGAAGCACGGGGAGGATCCGGGTTGTGCGCGGCTGCCGTTGCCGGGCAACCAAAAAGCCGGCGACCCGAAGGTCGCCGGCGAAGGTACAGCGTCTCTCTCTCGTTTCTTGTTTCTTTCGTTGCCGGGCAGAGCACGGCACTATCCATGCCGGGTTGCCAGGCAGCGTTGATCAGGCCTCGTAGGCCGACTCGCCGTGCGAGGTGACATCCAGGCCGGTGCGCTCGGCCTCTTCGGTGACGCGCAGGCCGAACACCAGGCGCACCACCAGCAGGATCGCCACGGTGACCACGGCGCACCAGACAATGGTGAAGCCCACGCTGACCAGCTGCACCCACACCTGGTGACCGATGTCGAGACCGGCCTTGGTGCCGCCCAGCGATTGCGCGCTGAACACGCCGGTGAGCAGCGCACCGACGATGCCGCCGATGCCGTGCACGCCGAACACGTCGGCGGTGTCATCCACGCGCAGCAGGCGCTTGAGACCGGTGACGCCCCAGACGCAGACCACGCCGGCCACCAGGCCAATCACGATCGCGCCGAGCGGCCCCACCGTGCCGCAGGCCGGGGTGATGCCGACCAGACCGGCCACTGCGCCGGAGGCGGCGCCCAGTGCCGAGGGCTTGCCCTTGGTGACCGCCTCCACCAGCGTCCAGCCGAGCACCGCCGCGCCGGTGGCCAGCAGGGTGTTGAGGAAGGCCAGCGACGCCACCGTGTCGGCGGCGGCCGCCGAACCGGCGTTGAAGCCGAACCAGCCCACCCACAGCAGCATCGCGCCGATGTAGGTGAACGGCACGTTGTGCGGCTTCAGCGCGGTCTGGCCATAGCCGATGCGCTTGCCGACGAAGTACGCGCCCACCAGACCCGCCACGCCGGCGTTGATGTGCACCACGGTGCCACCGGCGAAGTCGATCGCGCCCATCGCACCGAGGAAGCCGCCGCCCCACACGATGTGCGCCATCGGGATGTAGCTCAGGGTGAACCACAGCGCCGAGAACAGCAGCACCGCCTTGAACTTGATGCGCTCGGCGAACGCACCCACGATCAGCGCGGTGGTGATGCCGGCAAACGTGGACTGGAAGGCCACGAACAGGTAGTCCGGCAGTCCCTTGATCGGCGTGTTGCCGACCGACTCCGGGGTGAAGCCCTTGAGGAAGGCAAATTCGGTGAACGAGCCGAAGAAGGCATTGCCTTCGCTGAACACCGCGCTGTAGCCGTAGGCCACCCACAGGATCAGGATCAGCGAGAACACCACCAGGATCTGGCTCAGGATGGACAGCACGTTCTTGGAACGCACCAGACCGCCATAGAACAGCGCCAGGCCAGGCACCACCATCAACAGCACCAGCAGGGTGGAGGTCAGCATCCACGCCACATCGCCATGATCGAAGCTGGGGGCGGCCGCCGCGGCAGCGTCGGCCACCGGTGCCGCCGCCGCTTCGGCCACCGGCAACGGCTCGACCGCGACGGTTTCAGACGGTGCCGGGGTGACCTGCGCCTGGGCATGCGCGCTGTTGGAAAACGCACCAACGGCCAACGCGCTGACCAGCATCATCAGGCACACGGCATGGAACCGGGCTTGCCACCCGGTGAACAAAGAGGTCTTCATTGTGGGCTCCGAGAGGGGTTTAGAGCGCGTCAGCGCCGATTTCGCCGGTGCGGATGCGAACGACCTGTTCGACCGCGGTGACGAAGATCTTGCCGTCGCCGATCTTGCCGGTGCCGGCCGCGTTCTGGATCGCCTCAACCACCGCGTCCAGGCGGTCGTCGGTGACCACGGTTTCGATCTTGATCTTCGGCAGGAAATCCACGACGTACTCTGCGCCGCGATACAACTCGGTGTGGCCCTTCTGGCGGCCGAAGCCTTTCACTTCGGTCACGGTGATGCCCGACACGCCTGCATCGGAGAGGGCCTCGCGGACCTCGTCGAGCTTGAACGGCCGGATGATGGCGGAGATCAGTTTCATGCGCATGTCCCGATGGTGGATGGAACCGGCGGTGTGCTGCTGGCCGGTGTCAGGTCAGCGGGCGGCCACTTGCACATGGTCGCCCCCTGGTGCGCCGAACGATGCCTGGGCCTCGCCACTGCCGTGCCCTGGCGGGCAACGGTAGCGGTGACGCGGGAGGGAGGAAGGGCCCACGGCACGCGTCCGGTCTCTCTTGCCCCTGGTGATGCAGCGGACCAACGGTCCGCTCTACGATTCACGGCGGACCAACGGTCCGCTTTACGATTCACGGCGGACCAACGGTCCGCTTTGCGATTCACGGCGGACCAACGGTCCGCTTTGCGGCATGCCTTGCCCGGCTCCCCAGCCGGTAAGGCGATGACGATGACGAAGGTGGGAGGGAGGTCCTTCGTCACCGTCACCTGTTGCTCAGTTGGCGTAGTACATCTGGTACTCAAGCGGATGCGTGGCGGCGCGGAAGCGGGTCACTTCCTGCATCTTCAGCGCGATGTAGCCATCGATGAAGTCGTCGCTCATCACGCCACCGGCCTTGAGGAACTCGCGGTCCTTGTCCAGCGCTTCCAGGGCCTGGTCCAGCGAGGAGCAGACCTGCGGGATCAGCTTCTCTTCTTCCGGCGGCAGGTCGTACAGGTCCTTGTCGCTCGGCGCACCCGGGTCGATCTGGTTCCGGATGCCGTCCAGGCCGGCCATCATCAGCACGGTGAAGGTCAGGTAGCCGGACTGGATCGGATCGGGGAAGCGCATTTCAATGCGGCGCGCCTTCGGGTTGGACACCCACGGAATGCGGCACGAGGCCGAACGGTTGCGGGCCGAATAAGCCAGCATCACCGGCGCTTCGAAGCCCGGAACCAGGCGCTTGTAGCTGTTGGTGCCGGAATTGGCGAAGGCGTTGATGGCCTTGGCATGCTTGAAGATGCCGCCGATGTACCACAGCGCCATCTGGCTCAGGCCGCCGTAGCCGTCGCCGGAGAACAGATTGGTGCCGCCCTTGGACAGCGACTGGTGCACGTGCATACCGCTGCCGTTGTCGCCCACGATCGGCTTGGGCATGAAGGTGGCGGTCTTGCCGTTGCGGTGGGCCACGTTCTTGATGACGTGCTTCATGCGCAGCAGTTCGTCGGCCTTCTGCACCAGGGTGCTGAACTTGGTGCCGATTTCGCACTGGCCGGCGGTGGCCACTTCGTGGTGCTGCACTTCCACTTCGATGCCGACCTGTTCCAGCGTCTTGCACATTTCAGCACGCAGGTCGTGCAGCGAGTCGGTCGGCGGCACGGGGAAGTAGCCGCCCTTCACCGCCGGACGGTAGCCGCTGTTGGCGCCGTCGTACTTGTCGCCGGTGCTCCAGGCCGCTTCTTCGGAATCAATCTTGAAGAAGGTGTGGCCCATGTCGTTGGAGAAGCGCACCGAGTCGAAGATGAAGAACTCCGGCTCCGGGCCAAAGAAGGCCTGCTCGGCGATGCCGGAGGACTTCAGGTAGGCCTCGGCGCGCTTGGCGATGCCGCGCGGGCAGCGGCCGTAAGGCTGCATGGTGGCCGGATCGAGGATGTCGCAGCTGATCACCAGGGTCGGGTCGGCGTAGAACGGGTCGATGTAGGCGCTGGACGGGTCCGGGAGCAGGACCATGTCCGATTCGTTGATGCCTTTCCAGCCGGCGATCGAGCTGCCGTCGAACATCTTGCCTTCTTCGAACAGGGACGGCTCGACGATGCTCACCGGGAAGGTGACGTGCTGTTCGATACCGCGCATGTCGACGAAACGCAGGTCGATGAACTCGATCTGGTTGTCCTTGATCAGCTTCTCAACGTTTTCCACGGACATCGGTGAAACCTCGGATGGAT
>JAHREJ010000081.1 GCA_021733645.1 Bacillus subtilis subsp. subtilis
CGATTGCCGAGCATGGCTCGGCACTACCAGAAGGCCGTGCGCTTCCCCGGTAGAGCCGAGCCATGCTCGGCTGCGCTTGGCGGGGTGCCGCGCTGCGCGCGATTGCCGAGCATGGCTCGGCTCTACCAGAAGACCATGCGCCCCACCGGTAGAGCCGAGCCATGCTCGGCTGCTCTTGGCGGGGTGCCGCGCTGCGCGCGATTGCCGAGCATGGCTCGGCACTACCAGAAGGCCGTGCGCTTCCCCGGTAGAGCCGAGCCATGCTCGGCTGCGCTTGGCGGGGCGTGCCGCGCTGCGCGCGATTGCCGAGCATGGCTCGGCACTACCAGAAGACCATGCGCCCCACCGGTAGAGCCGAGCCATGCTCGGCTGCGCTTGGCGGGGCGTGCCGCGCTGCGCGCGATTGCCGAGCATGGCTGGGCACTACCAGAAGGCCGTGCGCCCCACCGGTAGAGCCGAGCCATGCTCGGCTGCTCTTGGCGGGGCGTCCGCGCTGCGCGCGATTGCCGAGCATGGCTCGGCACTACCAGAAGACCGTGCGCTTCACCGGTAGCACCGAGCCATGCTCGGCCGCGCTTGGCGGGATGCCGCGCTGCGCGCGATTGCCGAGCATGGCTCGGCACTACCAGAAGACCATGCGCCCCACCGGTAGAGCCGAGCCATGCTCGGCTGCGCTTGGCGGGGTGCCGCGCTGCGCGCGGTTGCCGAGCATGGCTCGGCACTACCAGAAGACCGCGCGCCCCACCGGTAGAGCCGAGCCATGCTCGGCTGCCCTTGGCGGGGTGCCGCGCTGCGCGCGATTGCCGAGCATGGCTCGGCACTACCAGAAGACCGTGCGCTTCACCGGTAGCGCCGAGCCATGCTCGGCTGCCCTTGGCGGGGTGCCGCGCTGCGCGCGGTTGCCGAGCATGGCTCGGCACTACCAGGAGACCGTGCGCTTCACCGGTAGAGCCGAGCCATGCTCGGCTGCGCTTCACTCCGGGGAGGGGCGTGGTGTTCGCAACGTTGCACACAAAAAAACCCGGCACGTGGCCGGGTCTTTTCGTCGCCGCGTCAACCGTGCATCACACCCGGCCGAACACCAGCGCGGCGTTGGTGCCGCCGAAGCCGAAGCTGTTGGACATCACCGTGTTCAACTGGGCGTCCTGGCTTTCGCGCACGATCGGGAAACCCTCCACCAGCGGATCGAGCTCGCCGATGTTGGCCGAGCCGGCGATGAAGCCGTCGCGCATCATCAGCAGGCAGTAGATTGCTTCGTGCACGCTGGCGGCTCCCAGCGAATGACCCGACAAGGCCTTGGTCGACGACAGCGGCGGCACGTCCTGGCCGAACACTTCGCGCACGGCCTTCAGCTCGGTCACATCGCCCAGCGGGGTGGAGGTGCCGTGCGTGTTGAGGTAGTCGATCGGGGCGCTCAGGTTGGCCATGGCCATGTTCATGCAGCGAACCGCGCCCTCGCCGGACGGGGCGACCATGTCGGCGCCGTCGGAGGTGACACCGTAGCCCACCAGTTCGGCGTAGATGCGCGCGCCACGGGCCACGGCATGGTCGTAATCCTCCAGCACCAGCATGCCGCCGCCACCGGCGATGACGAAGCCGTCGCGGTCCTTGTCGTACGGGCGCGAAGCGCTGGCCGGGGTTTCGTTGAAGCGGGTGGACAACGCGCCCATGGCGTCGAACATCACGCTCATCGACCAATGCAGGTCTTCACCACCACCGGCGAACATCACGTCCTGCGCGCCGTGGCGGATCAGGTCGGCCGCCGCGCCGATGCAGTGCGCCGAGGTGGCGCAGGCCGCCGACAGCGAGTAGCTCAGGCCCTTGATCTGGAAGGCGGTAGCCAGGCATGCCGACACGGTGGAGCACATCGTGCGCGGCACCATGTACGGGCCAACCTTGCGCACGCCACGCGCGCGCAGGATGTCGGCCGATTCCACCTGCCACTGGCTGGAGCCACCACCGGAGCCGGCGATCAGGCCGGTACGCGGGTTGGCCACCTGGTCGGCGTCCAGCCCGGCATCGGCGATCGCATCGCGCATGGCGATGTAGGCGTAGGCCGAGGCATCGCTCATGAAGCGCTTGACCTTGCGGTCGATCTGCGCGTCCAGGTCCAGCTCGATGTTGCCACCGACGTGGCTGCGCAGGCCGGCTTCGGCATGGTCGGGCAGGTGGCGGATGCCCGCACGGCCCTCACGCAGTGCGCTGGACACCGTGTCCAGATCGTTGCCCAGGCACGAGGTAATGCCCATTCCGGTAATGACGACGCGACGCATCAGAAGTTCTCGGTGGAAGTGAACAGACCTACGCGGAGGTCTTTGGCGGAATAGATTTCGCGGCCATCCACCAGCATGCGGGCGTCGGCCTGGGCCATCACCAGCTTGCGGTTGATGACGCGGGTGATGTCGATTTCGTAGCTGACCAGCTTGGCGTCCGGCAGTACCTGGCCGGTGAATTTCACCTCACCGCAGCCCAGCGCACGGCCACGGCCGGGCGCGCCCAGCCAGGTGAGGTAGAAGCCGGTGAGCTGCCACATCGCATCCAGGCCCAGGCAACCGGGCATGACCGGGTCGCCGATGAAGTGGCAGCCGAAGAACCACAGGTCCGGACGGATATCCAGTTCGGCGCGTACCAGTCCCTTGCCGTGTGGGCCGCCGTCGTCGGAGATGTCGGTGATGCGATCGAACATCAGCATCGGATCGTTGGGCAGGCGACCGCTGCCCGGGCCGAACAGTTCACCGCGGGCGCTGGCCAGCAGTTGTTCGCGCGAGAACGCGTGGAGACGAGTCATGGAAAGCGCAATCCTGAAGAAGTTGCCATCGGGTTAAGCCGGCCGTGGGCAGGCTGTGTTGCTTGGAACCAAGTGCGCAAGAGTGCAGAGGAAAGCGGATTCAATCAAACGTTTTAACCGTACGCCGGCGTAGTGTTTTCAGCTTGAAAAACGCATGTTGTTGTTATGAAAAGACCATACTGAGGCGTGTGGCGTTAATCTTGTTCATCTACGCATCTGCTTCCAGGTCCGAGTCTTCCCGACGTGTCCGTTCTGCGCAAAATCATCCATGTGGACATGGACGCGTTCTACGCGTCGGTGGAGCAGCGCGACGATCCGTCGCTGCGCGGCAAGCCGGTGGTGGTGGCGTGGAAGGGCGCGCGGTCGGTGGTTTGCGCAGCGTCTTACGAGGCGCGGGTGTTCGGGATCCGTTCGGCGATGCCGGCGGTGCGGGCCGAGCGGCTGTGTCCGGATGCGGTGTTCGTGCCGCCGGATTTCGTGCGGTACAAGGCCGTGTCGCGGCAGGTCCGGGAAATTTTCCTGCGGCATACCGATCTGGTCGAACCGCTGTCGCTGGACGAGGCCTATCTGGATGTGACGGTGCACAAAGGCGGGTTGACGGTGGCCACCGAGATCGCGGAAATCATCCGTGCGCAGATTCGCCAGGAGACGCGGTTGACCGCATCGGCGGGGATCGCGCCGAACAAGTTCCTGGCCAAGATCGCCTCCGATTGGCGCAAGCCCGATGGACAGTTCGTGGTGCCGCCGCACCGGGTGGAACAGTTCCTGACGCCGTTGCCGGTGAACCGGGTGCCCGGTGTTGGCAAGGTCATGGAGGCCAAGCTGGCCGAGCTCGGCATCGCCACGGTAGGCGATCTGCGCGCGTTGCCGCTGGAGCAGCTGGAAGGGCGCTTTGGTACGTTCGGGGCGCGCCTGTACAACCGTGCGCGGGGCATCGATGAGCGGGCGGTGGAACCGGACCAGCCGGTGCAGTCGATTTCCTCGGAGGACACCTTCGCCGAGGACCTGCCGCTGGAAGCACTGGAACCGGCGATCGTGCAGCTGGCCGCCAAAACCTGGCACGCCACCCGCAACACCGAGCGGGTGGGGCACACGGTGGTGCTCAAATTGAAGACATCGCAGTTCCGGATCATCACGCGCAGCTTCACCCCCGAATCGCCGCCGGAGTCGTGGCAGGACCTGCGCGATATCGCGCTGGCATTGCGTGCACGGGTGGACCTGCCGGCGGCCACCCGCTACCGGCTGGTTGGGGTAGGCCTGGGCGGATTCCGCGAGCGCGGCACGGTGAGCCAACCCGGATTGTTCGATCATCTGGACGACGGCTGACAGCTGACAGCTGACGGCAACGCCGCGCCCACCTTCGGGTGGACACGGCGCACGATCCCGCATCACGCCATCACGCCATCACAGCCTCACGGCCTCACGGCCACTGCATTTCGCCTTTGGCGACCTTGGCGCTCAACGCCAGCGAGCTGTCGCCCTGCAGTGCCGGGTAGCGCGTTTTCATCGCGGCGATCAACGCGCTGGCATCCTTGCTGCGCGCGCTTTCCTGGTCGAATGCACGGATGTACCCGGCGGTGAAATCCAGGGCGCCGGCATCCAGCGTCGCGCCGCTGGCGTAGTGGCCGGGAATGACGCGGACCGGGTTGAGTGCTTTGATCGTGGCCAGGGTGGTCAGCCAGTCGGCATGCGACTGCGCACTCTGCGTGTCGGCCATCCACACATGTTCGCCGGCCACCACGGGGATACCGCCCAGCACCGTGCGCAGGGCGGGGATCCACACCACGCTGCGGTCCGGCGTGGGGCCGTCCAGCCCGATGATCTTCAACGGTTGGCCCTCCAGCGTGAGCGTGTCACCGGCCAGGATCTGCGGAATCACGATACGCGCGGGTTTGTCGGTTCCCATCTGCGGCCCCCAGTAGGCCAGCTTGCCGGCCTGGGTGGCTTCGATGTGGGCCACGGTCTGGGCCGTGGCCACGATGCGGGCACCGGGGAATGCATCCTGCACGGTGGCCAGGCCGAAGTAGAAGTCCGGGTCGCCGTGGCTGATATAGACGGTGGTCAGGCGCTTGCCGGAGGCGCGGATGCGCTGCACCAGTTGGGCCGCATCGGTCGCGGCGAATTGCGCGTCCACCAGGATGGCATCGTGCTCGCCGGTGATCAGGGTGGAGGCCACCGAGAACATCGCCTTGTCGCCGGGGTGGTAGGGCTGCACCTGCAGGGGGGCGTGCTGCGCGGCGGGCGTGGCAGCGTGGCCGGGGGTGGGTGCGGTGACGCCGAGCGCGGCGCCCACGGCCAGCGCAACGGCCAGGGTAGTGCGGGAGAAATTCAGCATGGCAAGCGATCCTGTGCAATGCGGCCCCGGCGATGCACCGGGACCAGGTAGAGCCGAGCCACGCCCGGCTGCTCATGTGGGGCCAAGCCACGCCCGGCCGCTCGGGTAGAGCCGAGCCATGCTCGGCTGCGCGGGTAACCCCGAACGAGACGGGACCGCCCGCTCAGTACGCGACGGTTGCGATCTGACGCACGAACCGCGGGGCCTCGATTTCGCTGACGAACGCATCGGCGTAGTCGGGGTAGCTGATCCGGCTATGGCCTTCGGCATTGGCCAGGAAGGCCTTGGCCTGGGTGCGGAAGCCACCGCGCTGCGGGCCGGGGCCGATTTCGGCGGCGGGGGAGTAGAAGGTCCAGTCCAGGTCGTCGGCGGCCTGGTAGACCTTGAAGGCTTCGCGGTGGGCCAGGGCGATCGGCTTGTAGGCGTCGGGGAACGTGGGGGTGTCCACCAGCTGCACGCCCGGGGCCACTTCCAGGCTGCCGGCCCCGCCCACCACCACCACCCGGCGGATGCCGGCCTGGCGCGCGGCGTCGGTGAGATGGGTGGCCACGGCGGCGACATCGGCCGGTGCGTCGCCCGGGCGCGGACCGTAGGCACTGGCCAGGACGTCGTGGCCGGCCAGCACGGCCGCCAGCGCGGCGGTGTCATCCAGCGCGGCGACGGCCAGCTGGGCACCGTCCAGTTCGGCTGGCAGGCCGGTATCGCTGCGTACGATGGCGGTGACCTGGTGGCCACGGGCCAGGGCGCGACGGGCGATTTCACGGCCGATGTTGCCGGTGGCACCAACGAGGGCAATTTTCATGGGGGCAGATCCGTTGAGGGAGGAACGCCAGCTTATGCGCCTGAAATCGTACGAAAAACCGCGTATAACGGCCTAATTTGTTGCACGGATCGATCAAATGGATCGCCTGACCGCCATGAATGTGTTCGTCGAGGTCGCCGAGCGCGGCAGCCTCACTGCCGCCGCCGAGGCGCTGGACATGTCGCGGGCGATGGTGACCCGCTATCTGGCCGAAGTGGAGCGCTGGCTGGGCGCGCGCCTGCTGCACCGGACCACGCGCCGGATCAGCCTGACCGGCCCGGGTGAGGCGGCGCTGCTGCGGTTCCGGCAGATGCTGGCCATCGGCGATGAACTGCAGGGCGAGCTGGCCACCGACAACCCCGAACCGCATGGGCTGATCCGGGTGACGGCGAGCGTGTCGTTCGGGCAGATCCACCTGGCCGCGGCCGTGGCCGACTTCGTCAAACGCCATCCGCTCACGCGGGTGGAGCTGCTGCTGGTGGACCGGGTGGTCAACCTGGTGGAGGAGCGGGTGGATATCGCGGTGCGCATCTCGCGCGCGATCGATCCGGCCTTGATCGCCCGGCATTTGGCACCGTGCCGGTCGGTACTGTGCGCGGCACCGTCCTACCTGGCCGAACGCGGGACACCCACCACGGCCGACGAACTGGCCGCGCACAATTGCCTGACCCATCACTACGTTGGCAAAAGCGTGTGGCACCTGCAGCGGGGCGGCCGCGCGATTGCCGTGGCGGTGGGCGGCAACATCAGTGCCAACGAAGCGTCGTTGCTGCTGGAGGCGGTGCGCGCCGGCGCGGGCATCGCCATGCTGCCCACCTACCAGATCGCACCTCTGCTGCGCAGTGGCGAACTGATCGAAGTGCTGCCTGATTACGAGGTGGAAGGGCTGGGCATCCACGCGGTTTACGCCTCACGCCGGCAGCTGCCGATGATCATGCGCAGCTTCCTGGATTTCCTGGTGGAACGGTTTTCCAGCCCGGCATTCCTGGCGCGGATCTGAGGCCCGGCGCGCAGGGCGCTGCGGGCAGCCACGTACAATGGCCCTCCCCACCTCGTACAAGTGAGTTGTGTCTTGCCGTATCCGTATTCGTTGGTGGTGTTCGACCTGGATGGCACGCTGGTGGACAGCGCGGCCGATATCGCCGAAGCGTTGAACCGCACGCTGCAGGACTGGCAGTTGCCGCGCGTGCCCGAGGCCACGGTGCTGACCTGGATCGGCGATGGCGTGCGCCGGCTGGTGGAACAGGCGTTCGACGCGGCCGGCAGCGGCGTCGATCTGGACAAGGTGATGCCCGGCTTCATGCGCCACTACGAGGCCTGCCTGCTGCGCAGCCCGCAGTTGTTCGAGGGTGTGCAAGCGACGCTGCAGGCGCTGCGCGAGCGCGACGTGCACCTGGCGATCTGCACCAACAAGCCGTCGGCGCTGGTGGCGCCGTTGCTGCGGCACTTCGGTCTGCAGGATCTGTTTGCGCTGGTGCTGGGCGGTGATTCGTTGCCTGAGCGCAAGCCCAGTGGCGCGCCGTTGCGGCACATCGCCGCGCACTTCGGCGTGGCGCCGGTGCAGGCGCTGATGGTGGGCGATTCAATCACCGACTACCGCGCCGCGGTGGACGCCGGCATGCCGGTGGCGCTGGTGCGCTATGGGTACCCGCGTGGGCTGGACCTGGACAACGTCGCGGCCGTGGC
>JAHREJ010000082.1 GCA_021733645.1 Bacillus subtilis subsp. subtilis
CTTACGAGAGGTACGAGATTTGCTGAGTTGGGCGTAGGTAATTCCAGCGTGGCGGCGAATTGGTTTTTGTCAAAATCGCCGTGGGACGGCCAGGAAGCCTGGCTCTATCGCACTGAATGATGCCTCTTCTGTAACTCCAGCCGCAGCCACTGGGGTGTGCGACAGAACCGAGGTATTGGGCAAAGTCCGGTCGAGGTGCCCGTAAGCGCCAGGATGTGCTCGCGCACCAGCTAGCCGGAGAGTCATGCGCGACGTCGCCACGTGCACCTATGCGGCCGCGCTTGGCGATGTGTTTCTCGAACGCGTTCGAGTTGCGCTGGCGGACTGAGTCGGGGTGTTCGACCCGGGCGACCATCAATTGGTCAATGGTTGCCTCGACGCTTTCGCTTGCGCTTGCGGCGGCCTGACGCCTGCGTCTTCCTGCCCGTCTCGGTATACCGACATGCAGGGCACTGTGCCACCGACGAAGGCGTCCATCCATTCATGGGTGCATGCCCGCACGGGTTGGTGGCGCGGGCATTCCGCCTACACATGACGTCCATGAGGGTGCCTGTTCTTGGAGTTTCGAAGATCCGTGTCACGGCATGCGTTGCCGCTAATCCATGCCCAGCTTTTTCAGCTTGTACCGCAACGCGCGGAAGGTGATGCCCAGCTGCGCGGCGGTGCGGGTCTTGTTCCAGCGGTTTTCCTCCAGCGCGCGCTGGATGGCGGTGCGCTCCATCTGCTCGATGTAGGAGGGCAGTGCGCCGCTGCCGGCTGGCAGGTCGACCACCGCTTCTTCGTGCACCACGGGCGCACCACTGCCGTGGCGGTGCGCAGGCGGCTGCGGCAGGCGCAGGTCGCTGGCGCCGATGCTGTCCGATTCGGCCAGGGCCAGGGCGCGTTCGAGGATGTTCTCCAGTTCGCGCACGTTGCCGGGGAAGTGGTACTGGGCCAGCGCATCCAGTGCCGATGGGGCCAGCAGCGGGGTGGGGCGCTCGTGGGTGCGGGCCAGCCGGGCCAGGATCGAGGCGGCCAGTTGTGGCAGGTCGCTGCGGCGTTCGCGCAGCGGCGGCACGCGCAGTTCGATCACGTTGATGCGGTAATACAGGTCGTGGCGGAAGCGGCCATCTTCCACCAGCTCGCCCAGGTCCTTGTGGGTGGCCGACAGGATGCGCACGTCCACCGCCACTTCAGTGGCCGACCCCACCGGGCGGATCGACTTTTCCTGGATCGCGCGCAGCAGCTTGACCTGCATCTGCAGGGGCAGTTCGGCCACTTCGTCCAGGAACAGGGTGCCGCCGTGTGCGGCCTGGAACAGGCCCGGCTTGTCGGCATGGGCACCGCTGAAGCTGCCCTTCTTGTGGCCGAAGAATTCGCTCTCCATCAGTTCGGAAGGGATGGCGCCGCAGTTGACCGGCACGAAGGTGCCAGCCGCGCGCGCGCTCTGCGCGTGGATGGTACGCGCGACCAGTTCCTTGCCCACCCCGGATTCGCCGAGGATGTAGACCGGTGCCTGGCTGCGCGCAACCTTGGTGATGGTGGTGCGCAGCACATCCATCGCCGGCGATTCGCCCAGCAGGCGGGCGGCCTGTTCGGTGGCCAGCGCTGCGGGCACCACCCGTTCGGTGTTGTTGAGTTCCAGCGCGTGCTTGACCAGCCCGCGCAGCACGGCGATGTCCACCGGCTTGCTGACGAAGTCGAACGCGCCGGCCTTCAGTGCTTCCACGGCCAGGTCCATGCTGCCGAAGGCGGTGATCATCGCCACGGGGGTGCGCGGGTAGTGCTGGGCGATTTCGGTGACCAGTTCGATGCCGTTGCCGTCGGGCAGCCGCATGTCGGTGATGCACAGGTCGTACGGGTTGCTGGCGAGCAACTCGCGGGCTTCGGCGAGGTTGGCTGCGGTGCTGATGCGCAGGCCCATGCGGCCCAGGGTCAGTACCAGCAGTTCGCGGATGTCACGTTCGTCGTCGACGACGAGGGCGCTGCGGTTGTCGTTCATATGGGGGGAAGATAGCCGAGGGCGGTTGTATCCGACAAATGTTTGACGCTTGCGGCAAAAAGCGGGGACGGCCGCCGCGTTGGCCCGATCACTGCGGCAGCATCGTGTGCGGGCCGGGCAGCACCAGCCGGAAGCAGGCCCCGCCGGCGGGCACCGATACGTAGTCGAGCGAGGCCTGGTTGGCGCGGCACAGCTCGCGGGCGATGTACAGGCCCAGCCCGGTGCCGTGCTCGGAGGTGGTGAAGAACGGGCGGAACAGCTGGCTGGCCACCGTTTCGGGAATGCCCGGGCCGCGGTCCATCACATCGATCACCGCCGCCCGTTCCTGGCGCGCCACGCGCAGCCGCACGCGCGCCGGCTCCTGGCCGATGCGGCCGTACTTGAGCGCGTTGTGCACCAGCACGGTGAGCATCTGGTGCAGGTGGCGCGGGTCGACCAGGGCGTGCACCGAGGTCTCGGTGATGATCGGCTCCACGCTGTCGGTTTCCAGGGTGATGCCCTGTTTGTACTCCAGCACGAAGCGCCGGACGAACGCGGCCAGGTCCAGGTTTTCCGGGTTGGCACGCTCGCGCCGGGCCAGCCCGAGCACGCTTTCGACGATGCCGTTGGTGCGCTGGCACTGCTGGTGGATGATCTGCAGCAGGCGGCGGTCGGTGTCGCCGATCGCGGTGGACTCCTCCAACAGCTGGGCGGCGTAGTTGATGGCGGCCAGCGGGTTGCGGATCTCGTGGGCCAGGCTGGCCGAGAAACGGCCCATCGCCGACAACGTCAGCGACTCGGCACGGCGCGACACCACGGTCGAATCGTCCAGAAACACCAGGGTGAGGTCGCTGCCAGCCAGCAGGCGGGCAAAGCGCGGCTGCACCTCGGGCTGGTCCGGGGACAGCTGCAGCGGGGTTTCCTCGTTGGTCCAGCCGTTGCGCCAACGCTGCAGGCGGCGGCTCAGGTCCGGCGCGGCGCTGCCCAGCTCCAGCCGGCCGCTGCCGCCATTGCCCTCGGCGTCGCCGATCAGGGTGGACGCCGCTTCGTTGGCCAGGGTGATGCGGTTGGCCCCGTCCACCACCAGTACGCCGGTACGCATGCGGCGGATGATCAGTTCGTTGATCTCAAACAGGTTGGCGACTTCGTCGCCGCGCTGGTTGGCCAGTTGCTGGTTGCGACGCGCCCGGTTGCCCACCTGGTAGCTGACGAAGGCCAGCGCCAGGTAGCTGGTGATGAACATGGCCAGTTCGGCCAGGGTGCGGGTGGGGTCGCCGCCTTCCACCAGCTTCCAGATGTACTCGCCGGCGGTGGCGGCGCTGGCAGCCAGCGCCAGGCTCATGCCCAGGCTGAGCGGCAGCAGCGTGGCGGCCGCCGCGATGTTGAACAGCAGCGACATCGAGATGCCGGCGCTGGCACCGGGCAGGGCATGGGCGAGCAGGGTGGCGGCAATGATGTCCACCGCGACCCCGGCCACCACGATGCGGCGCAGCCAGCGCTCGCGGCGGCCCACCAGCAGGATCAGCAGCGCCAGCACCAGATAGATGACGCTGACCCAGGCGGCCAGGCGTGGGTGGTCGGCCACGCCCACCAGGGTGCTCAGCGGGCTGAACAGCAGGGCGGCGATCACGGCGGTGATCAGCAGGCGGTACAGGGCGAAAAAGTACAGCTCCCGCGTCGGTATCGATTCGATGCGGTCGATCAATGAAGCGCTGGGTGACACGCCGGAACTCCCCTTCTGGCTGCCCTGGTAGAGCCGAGCCGTGCTCGGCTGCCGTTCAACGGCCCGGGCCGGTCCGTTGAGCACCCAGTATAGGCACGCCGCTGTTCGAAGGGGGCCGGCCATCGCCGCGCGCCGCGCATTTTGGCCGGCTGGGCAGCGGCGGCGGCCCGGCGACCATGCCGCAACTGCCTGAATGAAGGTGAAAAATTGCCCGGGCCAGGCGACAGGCACGCGTGTCTTTGCGCCTGCGCGCCGGCTCGTCCACAATAGTGGGCCCGCCGCGGTCCGTGCCGGTGCCCCGCGAGGGAGCCTTGGAGATGCGTGCGGTCGTTCCTATTCCCACGGTGACGCATGAATTTCCACGAATACCAGTCAAAACAACTGCTTGCCGAGTACGGCATCCCGGTCCCGGCCGGCAAGGTCGCGGCTACTCCGGACGAAGCAGTCGATGCTGCCCAGTCGCTGGGCCAGGGCCCCTGGATGGTCAAGGCGCAGATCCACGCTGGCGGCCGCGGCAAGGCTGGCGGCGTCAAGTTCTGCAAGACCACCGACGATGTGAAGGCCGCTGCAGCCAAGATGCTCGGCACCAAGATGGCCACCTACCAGACCGCCGGCGTCGAGCTGCCGGTCAACCTGGTGCTGGTGACCACCGCCGGTGAGATCGTCAAGGAACTGTACCTGTCGGTGCTGGTTGACCGTGGCACCAAGACCATCACCTACATCGCCTCTTCGGAAGGCGGCGTGGAAATCGAGCAGGTCGCCGCCGAAACCCCGGAGCTGATCCACTCGCTCAACGTCGACTTCGTTGAAGGCGTGCAGGGTTACCACGGCCGTGATTTCGGCTTCAAGCTGGGCCTGACCGCCAAGCAGGCCGGCCAGTTCGCCAACATCATGGTGAACCTGTACCGCCTGTTCAACGAAAAGGACCTGGCGCTGGTTGAAATCAACCCGCTGGCCATCCTGGACGACGGCAACCTGTACGCGCTGGACGGCAAGTTCGACAGCGACGACAACGCCGCGTTCCGTCAGAAGGCTCTCGTTGCCATGCGCGACAAGACCCAGGAAGACGAAACCGAAGTGACCGCTTCGGAGCTGGACATCAACTACGTCACCATGGACGGCAACATCGGCTGCATGGTCAACGGCGCCGGCCTGGCCATGGCCACCATGGACGTCATCAAGCTCAACGGCGGCGAGCCGGCGAACTTCCTGGACGTGGGCGGCGGTGCCAACAAGCAGCGCGTCATCGAAGCGTTCAAGCTGATCCTGTCTTCGGACAAGGTCGAAGGCATCTTCGTCAACATCTTCGGCGGCATCGTCCGCTGCGACATGATTGCCGAAGGCATCATCGCCGCTGTGAAGGAAGTGGGCGTCAAGGTGCCGGTCGTGGTGCGCCTGGAAGGCACCAACGTGGAAGAAGGCAAGCAGCTGCTGCGTGACAGCGGCATGGCCATCATCCCGGCCGACAACATCAACGACGGTGCCAAGAAGGTCGTCGCTGCTGTCAAAGCCGCCGCCTGATCCGACACCGAAGGAAATCCAATGTCAGTTTTGATCAACAAGAACACCAAGGTGATCGTGCAGGGCTTCACCGGCCAGCAGGGTACCTTCCACGCCACTCAGATGATCGAGTACGGCACCAAGGTTGTTGGCGGCGTGACCCCCGGCAAGGGCGGCACCACCCACATCGACCTGCCGGTCTTCAACACCGTTGCCGACGCCGTGTCGGCTACCGGCGCTGACGCGTCGGTCATCTACGTGCCGCCGCCGTACGCGGCCGATGCGATCCTGGAAGCCGCTGCTGCCGGCATCAAGGTCATCGTGTGCATCACCGAAGGCATTCCGGTGCTGGACATGCTGCGCGTCAAGAACGTGCTGACCCGTGCCCATCCGGACACCGTGCTGGTCGGTCCGAACTGCCCGGGCGTCATCACCCCCGGCGAGTGCAAGATCGGCATCATGCCGGGCCACATCCACATGCCGGGCAAGATCGGCATCGTGTCGCGTTCGGGCACCCTGACCTACGAAGCGGTCAAGCAGACCACTGAAGTCGGCCTGGGCCAGTCCACCTGCATCGGCATCGGTGGTGACCCCATCAACGGCCTGAACTTCGTCGACTGCCTGAAGCTGTTCAACGAAGATCCGCAGACCCTGGGCATCATCATGGTTGGCGAAATCGGCGGCGACGCCGAGGAAGCCGGTGCCGAGTACATCAAGCAGTTCGTGAAGAAGCCGGTCGTCGGCTTCATCGCCGGTGCCTCGGCCCCGGCCGGCAAGCGCATGGGCCACGCCGGTGCGATCGCATCGGGCGGCAAGGGCACTGCCGAAGGCAAGTTTGCTGCAATGGAAGCTGCTGGCGTCGTCACCGTGCGTTCGCCGGGTGACCTGGGCGCTGCCATCGCCAAGCTGGTGAAGTAAGAGCGTTGCCGGCCCACGGCCGGCACGATCGTGTAGAGCCGAGCCATGCTCGGCTGCTGCAAGCAGAAAGGCCGCCTCCGGGCGGCCTTTCTGCGTTTTTGGCGCAGACGCAAGGCGCATATGTTGCTGCGCCGTTCCACACACCTCACCGCAGCTCCACCAGGCAGCACCCCCACGATGGTATGCCTACTTTCCCGGGCCGGCGGTAGGGCGTTTCCCGATACGTCCTCGTCAGCGCATTGGATAACGTAGGTGCTCGCACTGACACGTCGATTCTCATCGCGCCAGCATCGCTACCGCCTGACCGTAGCCATTGAAAAGAACGGTGCTGATTCCCAGGTGCCGGGCGTTGAGATTCGACTGGGGAAAGGAGCGGGAGGAGTCATGAAACGTATCGTCTATCCAACTGCCGCGCTGGTGCTGACGGCAGTGGTGGCGGCCGTCTTTTTTCGCGGAGGCTCAGGTGGAAATGTGTCTGTGGCCACTGTGGGTCTCCCGTCGGCGACGAATCATGTCGAGCCCCCGGAACGAACCGGGAGCGGGAATGACCCATCCGCTGCGAGGCCTGGCGAATACGGGTCCACTCGCGACTACGTGGGAGCAAAGGCGTTCGTAGTGCGAATGGTCAGGCCCATCCATGACGGAGACGCGCTCTCCTACATCGAGC
>JAHREJ010000083.1 GCA_021733645.1 Bacillus subtilis subsp. subtilis
TGTGAAGGCAATGCTCTACCGCTGAGCTAACCGCCCGATGCTGCCGAGCCGCTCATTATAGGGCGGCATTTTTTGGCGTCAACGGTTTCACTGAAATTTCTTCACATCGTGTGGGTAGGCTTGTCCGAGGTCAGGATGCCGGCCAGCAGTGTCTCGATCTTGTTGCGCACATTCTCGCCTTCGGGGCCTTCGGCCAGCTGCACGCCGATGCCGGCGGCGCGGTTGCCCTGGGCACCGGCGGGGGTCACCCAGATCACCTTGCCAGCCACCGGCAGGCGCTCGCTGGAATCGGGCAGGGTCAGCAGCAGGAACACCTCGTCGCCCAGGAAGTAACGCTTGGGCGTGGGTACGAAGACGCCGCCGTTCTTCACGAACGGCATGTACGCGCTGTACAGCGCGGCCTTGTCCTTGACCGCCAGCGACAGGATGCCCTGGCGGGCGTTGGTGGCACTCATGCTTTATTCCCCTTTGCTTGCCGCTCGTTGACCTTGTTCCAGGCCAACAACAATTCCACCACCGCAAGGTCGGCGCGCACGGTGGTGCGCAGCAGATCGCGGGTACGGTTGGCGGCGTCGAACCACGCCGCCAGCTTGTGCAATCGGTCCGGATCGGTCAAGCCGCCTGCGCTGGCCTGGGCCAGGGCCAGGTCGGCGGCGTGGCGCAGGCGCAGGGCGGCGTTGTCGTCCCCGGTCCAGCGCTGGGCCAGTTCCACCACGCCGGAGCGCCCGGCCAGCAACGCCTCCAGATCGGCGGCCACCTGCCGGCGCAGCGCCAGGCCGTCCTGGCGCAACCAGTCATCGGCCAGCCCCGGGTGGCCACGTGCAGCGTCCAGCGCCTCGGTGGCGCTGGCTTCACGGTGGCCCTGGGCAAGCAACCAGGCCAGCGCCTCCTCGCGCGGCGGCAGCTTGAACTCCAGCCGCTGGCAGCGGCTGCGCACGGTCGCCGGCAGGCGCGCCGGGTCGCTGCTGATCAGCCACAGGTAGCGGCCGGGCTGCGGCTCTTCCAGGGTTTTGAGCAGCGCGTTGCAGGCCGCGCGGTTGATCGCGTCGGCCGGGTCCACGATCACCACCTGGGCGATGCCGTACTGCGGGGTCAATGCCAGCTTCTGCGAGATCTCGCGGATCTGCTCGATCACGATTTCGGTGCGCAGCTTGTCGCCGGACTTGTTGGGAATGAAGGAGATCAGCTGCAGGTCCGGATGGGTACCGGCGGCGATCAGCTGCGCGCTGCGCTGGGCCTGCGCCGATTCGCCCCGGCACAGGATGTGCTGGGCCATGCGCAGCGCCACGGCGCGCTTGCCCAGCCCGGCCGGGCCGCAGATCAGCAGGCCGTGGCCCAGCCGCTCGGCATCCAGCGCGGCCACGGTCTGGTCATAGGCGCGCTGCTGCCAAGGGGAAAAGGTCTCGCTCATGTCAGTTCTCCTGCGCCAGCCAGGCGTCCACCGCCGCCACCACCGAGGCGGCTACGCCGGCCTGGTCCTGGCTGGCGTCGATCAGGCGGAAGCGCGCGGGGTCGTCGCTGGCGCGCTGGCGGAACACCGCGCGCACACGCTGGAAGAAGTCATCCTGCTCGCTCTCGATGCGGTCCGGCCACAGGTCGCGGCCATTGGCGCGGGCGCGGCCCACGGCCACGTCCACGTCCAGCAGCAGGGTCAAGCCGGGCAGCAGGCCCACCGCCCGGCGTTCCAGATCGGCGATCCAGGCCGGTTCCAGGCCGCGCCCGCCGCCCTGGTAGGCATAACTGGAATCGGTGAAGCGGTCGCTGATGACATAGCTGCCGCGGCGCAATGCCGGGGCGATCACCTGGCGCACGTGCTGGGCGCGTGCGGCGAACACCAGCAGCAGCTCGGCTTCGGCCGACAACGGCTCGCCGGCGATCTCCGCATCCGGGGTCAGCACCAGGGCGCGGATGCGCTCGGCCAGCGGCGTGCCGCCGGGTTCGCGGGTCAACAGCACGTCGTGCCCGCGCGCGTGCAGGGCATCGCGCAGCGCGTTGATGGCGGTGGTCTTGCCGGCACCCTCGCCGCCTTCCAGGCTCACAAAGCGCGGATGCCGCAGCAGTGAGGCGGTCATTGCGGTGCCGCCTGGCTGCGCTGCTGGCGCAGCTGCTGCAGGTAACGCGCCACGGCGGCGTTGTGGTCGGCGTAGTTGGCCGAGAACACGTGCGCACCGCTGCCATCGCCCACCGCCACGAAGTACAACGCATTGCCGGGCGCCGGTTGCGCAGCGGCCTGAAGCGCATCGCGGCCGGGCATGGCGATCGGGGTCGGGGTCAAGCCGGCGCGGGTATAGGTGTTGTACGGCGTATCGGTGGTCAGGTCGCGCTTGCGGATGTTGCCGTCGTAACTGCTGCCGATGCCGTAGATCACGGTCGGGTCGGTCTGCAGGCGCATGCCGATCTTCAGGCGGCGCATGAATACGCCGGCAATCTGCGGGCGCTCGCTGGGCAGCGCGGTTTCCTTTTCGATGATCGAGGCCAGGATCAGCAGTTCGTAGGGCGTGTTCAGCGGCAGGTCGTCGGCGCGGCTGTTCCAGGCGGCGGTGAGTTCCTTTTCCATCGCCGCATGCGCGCGCTTGAGCACGTCCACGTCGCTGTCGCCGCGCTGGTAAACGTAGGTCTCGGGCAGGAAGCGACCTTCCGGGTGTTCGCCGGGGAAGCCGATCGCCGTCATCAACGCAGTGTCGTCCAGCGTGTCGGTGGTGTGCACCAGCGGGTCGGCGCGCTTGAGCGCGGCACGGACCTGGCGGATGTTCCAGCCTTCCACGATCGTGACCCGGTGCTGCAGCACCCGGCCCTGGCGCATGCGCAGCAGCAGCTCGCGCGGGGTGAGGCTGGCGTCCAGGGCGTATTCACCCACCTTGAGCTTGCCGGCGGCATCCAGCTGACGGGCCAGCAGCTGCCATTGGGTGTCGCTGCCTTCGTCCACGCCGGCGGCGCGCAGCTTGCCAAGCACGGTACCGAGGCCGTCGCCGGAGGCGATCACCACGCTGGGCTGGTCCGGGGTCAGCGGCGCATCGGCAAAGCCGCTCTGGCTGTGCCAGAACCACGCGCCTGCTGCGGCCAGCAGCAATGCCCCCAACAGCAGCACCGCCAGCACGGCCAGACATCCCCGTTTCGCACCCGCCATGGTCACCTCGAATGGTTTTCGCCGCCGCGCAGCATACCGCGCGGCTGCTGCACACGGCCAAACGGTTCAGTCACGCCGGCCCAGCGCGCGCATCAGGCCGCGGGCCTTGGCGCGGGTTTCGTCCAGTTCCTTGTCCGGGTCCGAATCGACCACGATGCCCGCGCCGGTGCGGAACGCGGCGCTGTCGGCGGCCACTTCGGCGGTGCGGATGAGGATGTTCAGGTCCAGGTCGCCGTCGCGGTTCAGCCAGCCGAACGCGCCGGTATAGGCACCGCGTGCGGTCTGCTCCAGCTCGGCGATGATCTGCATGCAGCGCACCTTGGGGCAGCCGGTGATGGTGCCGCCGGGGAAGGTGGCGGCGATCACCTGGCCGGGACTCACACCGTCGCGCAGGCGCCCCCGCACGTTGCTGACGATGTGATGCACGTGGGCGTAGCTTTCCACGGTCATCAGTTCGTCTACCTCGACGCTGCCGGGCGTGCAGATGCGGCCCAGGTCATTGCGCTCCAGGTCGATGAGCATCACGTGCTCGGCGCGCTCCTTGGGGTGGCCGACCAGTTCCTGGATGCGCGCAGCATCGTCATCCCCTGCAAACCGCGGCCGGGTACCGGCGATCGGCCGGGTCTGCACGTCGTCGCCATGCACCGAGACCAGCCGCTCCGGCGAGGAACTCACCACCGCCCTGCCCTGCGCGATGAACAGCCCGGCGAACGGCGCCGGGTTGGCCACCCGTAGTTGTGCGTACAGCGCCTGCGGCGACACGGAGTCGGTGAATCGAGCGTTCCAGCGCCGCGACAGGTTCACCTGGAACACGTCGCCGGCGCGCAGGTAATCGATCACGTTGCCCACGCCGTCGGTGAAACGCGTCGGCGCATCCTCCTCCACCTCGGCCGGTGCCTGCCAGGCCGGCAGCGGCGGCAGCGCGGCGGCCGCGTCCAGGTCGGCCAGCAGGGTCGGCAGCAGGGCGGCGTGGTCGGCCTCGCACACGGCGTGGTACTGGCCCAGCACGCGGTCATGCAGCACCGCGGCGGGGCAGCGCAACGCCAGCGCCGCAGGCAGGCCATCGGCACGGGCTGGCAGCTGCAGCACGCGTTCGATCTGCCCGGCCAGTTCGTAATCCAGCATCAGCGCCCAGCCACCGCGGAACGGCAGCTGGAGCTCTTCACGCGGCTGGCGCAGCGCCGCCCAGTGCGCGTCCAGTACGTCGAGGAAGCTGCCCGGATGGGCAATGTCGTCGGCATCGCGGACCACGCCGTCGGCGTGCAGCGCCAGCGCCTGGCCGTTGCCCATCAACAGCAGGTCCCAGCGCCCCTGGGCGGTGCCGGAGGCAGTGGACTCCATCAGCAGCGGATAGCGCTGCGGCGCCACCCGTTGCAGGGCGAGCAGGTCGGTGGTGGCGGGCAGTGGATGGGTCAGGAGCATGGCGGTCAACCGAAGGATGCGGGGCCAGATACACCAAGGCCGCCAAGATGGCGGCCCGGGTGCGGTTGCAGCAGCGGTGGAATCAGATCCGCTTGAACACCAGCGTACCGTTGGTGCCGCCGAAGCCGAAGCCGTTGGACATCACCACGTCGACCTTGGCCTGGCGTGCGGTGTTGGGCACGTAATCCAGATCGCAGCCCTCGCCCGCTTCATGCAGGTTGATGGTCGGCGGAATGATGTTGTCGCGCAGCGCCAGCACCGAGAAGATCGCTTCCACGCCACCGGCCGCGCCGAGCAGGTGGCCGGTCATCGACTTGGTGGAGCTGACCATCATCTTGTGCGCGTGGTCGCCGAAGGCGGTCTTCATGGCCATGGTTTCGCCCAGGTCACCCAGCGGCGTGGAGGTGCCGTGCGCGTTGAGGTAACCCACCTGGTCCGGGGTCACGCCGGCGTCCTTCAACGCCATGCTCATGCAGCGTGCCGCGCCTTCGCCGTTCTCGCTCGGGGCGGTCATGTGGTAGGCGTCCGAGCTGGCGCCGAAACCGGCAAGTTCGGCATAGATGCGCGCGCCGCGGGCCTTGGCGTGTTCGTATTCTTCCAGGATCAGGATGCCGGCACCGTCGCCGAGCACGAAGCCGTCGCGCTCCTTGTCCCACGGGCGCGAGGCCTCGGCAGGGGCGTCGTTGCGGGTGCTCATCGCCTTCATCGCACAGAAGCCGCCCAGTGCGGTCGGCGAGGAGCCGCGCTCGGCGCCGCCCACCACCATCACGTCCGCATCGCCGTACTGGATCATGCGCATCGCAGTGCCGATCGAGTGGTTGGACGTCGCGCAGGCCGACACCGCCGAGAACGACGGCCCCTTCAGGCCGGTGATGATGCTCAGCTGGCCCGGGAGCATGTTGATGATGGTCTTGGGCACGTAGAAGGGCGAGATCTTCTTGCCCTCATGGAAATCGATGGTCTGTTCTTCGATGCCCAGCAGGCCGCCGATGCCCGCGCCAACGATGGCGCCGATGCGTTCGGCATTGCCGTCGGTAATCTCCAGGCCCGAATCGTTCAAGGCCATGAAGGCGGCACCGAGGCCGTAATGGATGAACGGGTCCATCTTCTTGGCATCCTTGCCAGTGACCCGGAATTTGCCGAACTGTTCGTTGTCGGCGGTGATGTCGAAGTCCCTGACCTCACCTGCGATTTTGGTGGTGAAACGGTCCAGGTAGGACTGCGAAACGTTGGTCAGCGGACCGATGCCGGAACGGCCTTCGGTGATGCCCTTCCAACTGGTGGCCATATCATTGCCCAATGGCGAGACCATGCCCATGCCGGTAACGACGACGCGACGCTTCATTGCAGATTCTCCTGACCCGGGTGTTGCGGGTATCACGCGGTATAACGCTCAAAAGCACAGGGCCGCAAGCGCGGCCCCGTGGGTTTGCCGCACGCGGTCGCGGCAATCGCCACGGCCGCGCGCGAGCCGCCTGACATCAAGCCTTGACGTGGGCGTTGATGTAGTCGATCGCAGCCTGCACGGTGCTGATCTTTTCGGCTTCTTCGTCCGGGATTTCGCACTCGAACTCTTCTTCCAGCGCCATCACCAGTTCAACGGTGTCCAGCGAGTCAGCGCCCAGGTCATCGACGAACGATGCGCTGTTGGTGACTTCTTCTTCCTTGACGCC
>JAHREJ010000084.1 GCA_021733645.1 Bacillus subtilis subsp. subtilis
CTTGCTGCCTTCAGGACTTCGAGAATAGGATCGCAGCGGGCCTTCATTCACAGGAGGCCTTGTCTAGTCGCCAGGTGACAGCCCAAGGTATTGCAACTGGCTCTTCAGCGTTTGGATCGATGTCCACGGAAGAATCTCAGAGTTCTGGCGCTCATCTGGCGGATTGGCTCGCAGCAAGCTGGACCAGCCGCCGAAGCCCTCTAGCGGCAGCAGCGGACGATTGTGCAGCCACGCGAGGCAGACTTCTGAAATCGTTCCGGCGCGCCCACCAATGACAATGCAAGCATCGCCAGCGAGCGCCATCAGTAGGTTTCGTGCGTCGCCCATTCCGCAGGGGATCGTTACCGTGGCAGGCCCGTCGTCGCGAGCCGTCGTCAAAGACCCAGCGCTCGCTTGTGCGCCAGCGCCGCCTTGGCGCGCCACCCCATCACCGCTCCGCCCGCCGCGAAACCGATCGCGTAGTGCAGACCGACGCTGGGTTCGGTGCCAAACAGTGCAATCACACCACTGACCAGCCCGAGCACCGGGTACACCATCCCCAGCAGCAGCACCCGCAGTGAACGCGACCTTTCTATACCCGCCACACCGGCTTGGCGCCAGCGCACGAACCCATCGTGGAGCAACGCGTGGCTGAGCGCGGCAATCCCGCCCATCAGGAGCCCGGCAAGAACGTGATACAGCTCGTTGGAGACCCGGGCATGCAGCGCTGACATGACCGGAAACCCGGAAACAGCGCGATGAAGAGCACGAGCAGGGTCATGTCCGCTGCGTGCGCACGTCGGGAAATTGTGGGTGTCATGGGTGTGTCTCCATCTGTTGTGCGATGAATTGGGCGATGGCGTCGGGGTCGTCCCACAGTGGCCGTACGTGCGCACGGTCGGCCTGATGCTGTGCGGCCAGGGCCTGGTCAGGCAACCAACCATGGCGTCCTCGCCACGCCTTGGACGGACGATAAAAGTTAGCGTGCTGCAGTTCGATAAACCCTTTGCGTCTGAGGAAGGCGGGCAGCCTGGGATTTTGCACGCGCTCCACGAGCACGGCCGGCCACGGAATCAAGGTATCGCACAGCTCAACAAATTCGGTCAGCCAACCGCGGCCTTTGAGGCGGGGGTTGAGCTGGATACTGCTCAAGGTCAGCACGGGCACATCATCACCCAGTCCGGCCAGCGGCTGTCGCGCGTGCTTGATCCAGATCCGGGTGCCAGCGCGCTTGAGCTCAACGCAGTCAGGGATCTCGCCGGCCTCGACCAGTGAGATCCACTTAAGGAGCTGCAATTCGATGCTGGGGATCCGGTTCAACTGGGCGTTGCGCATCATGGATCGTGTACCTGGTGGGTCTGTTGCGGCGAGCGGGAGTGGCGGCGGGACCGCTGCCCTGCCCCGCCGGCGGGTGATCGAGCTGGAGTTCCTGGTCGCACCGCTCATCGGCCTACCCCGAGCGCGCCTTGCGGGCCGATTTGGGCTTGGTTCGCGCGGGCGCTGCCGGCGGGGTGAGTGCAGCGCGCACCTGCTCGGGCAGATCGCCCAGGCGCTCGAGCTGGCTGGCATAGGCGCTGGCCAGCGCGCTCTGGATGTCGCGTTCGCGCAGCGCCTGGGCGCTCGCCTGCTCGGCCTGCTGGCGTGCCGAGCTCAATTCGCTGAGCTCACGCTGGTGCTGGCGCACCTGCGTGCTGGCGCTGTGCTGGAGCTGCTGCAGGGCTTGGCGCGCCCGGTCCACCTCGGCCAGGGCGCGGTCCTCGGTGGCGCGCGAATGCGCCAGCAGCTCATCGCGCTCGGCGGTGTGCTGGTCGGTCTTCTGCGCCAGCTCGGTGCGCAGCGCGGTCACCTGTTCTTCCAGGTGTTCGTTGCGCGTATAAGCGCCGTCGCGTTGGCGGCGAAGGTCGTCGCGCTGCTCGTGCAGCTCTTGCAGCTGCTCGCGCAGGGCGGCGGCGCTGGCCTCGGCCGTGCTGGCCTGGTGCTGGGCCTGGGTCAGCTGCTCCAACGTCTGGGTGCGCTCATGCGCCAGCGCTTCCTGCTGGCTGGCCAGGGTGGCCTGCGCAGCTTCCAGGTCGGCGCGTTCGGCGGCCACCGCGGCGCGCGCGTGTTCGGCGGCGGCTTCCAGGGCGGCGGCCCAGCAGCGCTGCGCCAGCGCGTCCACCGCCGCCGGCACCTCCGGGCGGCCCTGCTCGCGGGCGCGCTGGCGCAGGCGTGCGCCCACGCTGGCCCACCAGCTGTCCAGGTGACGGGTCACGGTATTGGGTGAGCCGGTGCCCAGGTGGGCGCGGATGCGTTCCACCGTGGGGCGATCGCCGCCAGCGATGAGGTCGTCGGCGGCCTGATGGACGTCCAGCTCGGTGAGGCCGCGGGCCATAGCGATGTCTCCAACTGCGAAAAGGAACGAATCTGACCTGTACTTCCGATAATGTAGAATTATCGGAAGTAGCAACGCCTTTGTGTAGTGAGACATACATAGTACATATGAAAACCATCACTTCCACGACCGTTGATCGGGTTCTCGCCCTGCCCGACCCGGCCCGGCTGTCGGCGCAGGCCGCCACCGCCGCCGACCAGATCCTGGCGGCGGCGCGCAGCGCCAATACCACCCGCAGCTACCGTACCGCCCTGCGCTACTGGGCCGGCTGGTACCAAGGCCGCTACGCTCAGCCGCTGCGCCTGCCGCTGCCGGCGGCCACGGCGGTGCAATTCATCGTCGACCACGTGGCGCGCGACACCGCCGAGGGTGTGCGCTGGGAGTTGCCGGCCGCGCTGGACCAGGCGCTGGTGGCGGCCAAGTTGAAGAGCCGCCCTGGCCCGTGGCGGTTGGCCACCCTCACCCACCGCGTCTCGGTGCTGAGCAAGGTCCATCAGCTGCAGCACCTGGCCAATCCCCTCGACAGCGTCGAGGTGCGCCAGCTGCTGGCCAGCGCCCGCCGGACTGCGCATAAGCGTGGCGAGCGCCCACGCAAAAAGGCAGCGATCACACGGCTCGAGCTGCATGCGCTGCTGGCCACCTGCGGCCACGACTTGGCAGGCCTGCGCGATCGCGCCCTGCTCACCTTCGGCTTTGCCACTGGCGGTCGCCGTCGCAGCGAAGTGGCGTCAGCGACCCTGGCCCATCTGCGTGCCCTGCCCGAAGGCGGTTTTGTCTACCACCTGGACCAGGGTAAGACCCTGCAGGACGGCCCCAAGGCCGGTGGCAGTCCGGACAAGCCGCTGCTGGGCGCGGCCGCGACGGCGATGCAGGCTTGGCTGGATGCGGCCAAGCTGACCGAAGGCGCGCTGTTCCGCCGGGTGTGGGGCAGTCGGGTTGGCCCGGGCTTGAGTGATCGCGCCGTCGCTCTGGTCATTCAGCGCCGTGCGGCGCTGGCCGGGCTGGAGGGGGACTTCGGCGGGCACAGCCTGCGCTCGGGCTTCATCACCGAAGGGGCGCGCCAAGGCGTGGCCCTGCCCGCCCTGATGGCGATGACCGATCACCGCTCAGTAACCAGCGTGGTGGGGTACTTCCAGCAAGGTGGCGCCCAACAGAACCCGGCGGCGCGCCTCATGGATGACCTATAGCGCACACAGCCGACCCATTCAGCCTGGTGTCGTGGCGATCAGTGATTGAGCAGTGGTTATCCGAACGCGTGCGTATGTAACAGGTAACGTTTCCGATGGCGCGCCCACAGGGCTTAGACTCAACTTCCAAGTGCAACACCCCGCAATCACGTAGGGTGCCCGCATGGGAAAGCAGTACAGTCATTTGAGTTCCGAGGAGCGTGCCGTGCTGCAGGTCGAGGTCAGCGACGGCGCCAGCATCCGATCCATTGCCAGACGCCTAAAGCGCAGCGCGTCCACGCTCTCTCGTGAGTTGGGTCGACAGGAGGGAGCCGCATACGTTGCCAGACGAGCAGGTGAGCGTTATCGGCTTTGCCGGAAGAGCAGCGTGCGTAGACGCAGGATCGTCGAGGGCAATGAGCTTTTCCAGCGTATTCGTGACGACCTCGTGCTGTATCGCTGGCCGCCTCAGCAGATTGCTGCCAAGCTCCGAGCCATGCATCCGGATGATCCAGCCCAACGCGCAAGCCACGAGACGATCTACGCCGCCATCTACGCCCACCCTCGCGGTGGGTTGAAGAAGGAGCTCGTGGAAGCGTTGCGCCAGCACAAGCCGACGCGCGGCCTGCGTCGCACCACGGCAGCCAAACGCACATGGGTGCCGGAGGAGCTTCGTATCGTTCACCGGCCCGAGGAGGTCGCCCAACGCTTGGTTCCAGGGCACTGGGAAGGCGACCTGATAAAGGGCGCGTTCAACCGCTCATGCGTGGGCACGCTGGTGGAGCGCAAGACGCGTTTTGTCGTGCTGTGCAGGATGGACGGCTGTACTGCCCAGGACGCATTGGAAGGCTTCACGCGGCAGATGAAAAAGCTCCCTCATTTCCTGCTTGGCAGCCCGACCTACGATCGAGGCACCGAGATGACGTGCTACCCGGAGTTGATGAAGCGGCTGAACATCGACCTTTGGTTCGCTGACCCGCATGCACCTTGGCAGCGCGGCAGCAACGAGAACACCAATGGCCTGCTGCGCCAGCTCATGCCCAAAGGCGCGGATCTGTCCAAGGCGAGCCAGGAACATCTCAACAATGTGGCAGACCTGATGAATGCTCGTCCACGACAAACCCTTGGCTGGAAGACGCCCAATCAAGCGCTGGAAGAAGAGTTCGCCCAATTCAACTCACGTGTTGCGCTTGCAAGTTGAGACCGCCCTGTCCACCGCCACAAAAGCACGGGCGGGCGTCATCAGGACATTGAGAATGCTCATGTGCGATGGGTCAGCCGGGTTCTAGCAACTATGACCATGAATTGCTCCCAGTGCCACTTTCCCTGCCACATCCGGCTTCTCACTCACCCAGCCGTTGAGCCAGGCTGGTTCCTCCAAGTTTGATCTCAGCAGAGACGTTGCAGGGCAGGCACGGTATAGACTCCAGACAGGAGACTCCCATGCCGTCTAGTTTCACGCTGTGGAACAAAGGAAAGCTGGTCGGCCAGAAGGCACCGCTCCGGCTCAGTGACATATGGTCTATTCGGGTCCGCCTGCTGTTGGGCGGAG
>JAHREJ010000085.1 GCA_021733645.1 Bacillus subtilis subsp. subtilis
CACCCACCGGGGCCATCGTGGCACGGGCCTGGTCGGACAACCGGTACTGTTTGGGGCCGGCCACGGTAACCACGAACTGCGGGGTATCGACCGGGAACGTGATCTCGTTGACCGTGGCGATCTTCTCTTCCGGATAGATGAACAACCACTTCCAGTCGAGCGAGATGGCTTCGATCACCACCGGCTTCTTGTCCGACACCAGCGGACGGTACGGGTCCAGGGCGTGCGAGGAACGCCAGGTCAGCACGGCCAGCACCAGCACGATCATGCACGGAATCGACCACACCACCACTTCAATCGCGGTGGAGTGCGACCACTTCGGCTCATAACGGGCCTTGGTATTGGTCGCACGGTACTTCCACGCGAAGGTCAGGGTCATGATGATGACCGGCACGACGACCAGCAGCATCAACACGGTAGCCGTGATCAGCAGCGTCTTCTCATCGTGGCCGATCTGGCCCTTGGGGTTGAGGATGGCCGAGTTGCAGCCCGTGAGGAACACGGACAACGCGAACAGCAGGCCCGGACGCAAAAAGCGTCCAAGGGGTTTCAACGGAATCATCGGTCGATCCAATTGCGTAGGGAATGCCAGCTCAAGCGCGCCCCGTCCCGGCCAAAGGCCGGTTGTGCCGGTCCAGAGGGACAGGCACAGGGGACGATCATGTCAGCCCTCTAATTTTAGGCCGTCATGCATCATTTAAGAAAGGCATTGACAATGATCCAGCGCAGGAAAGCCCGTATTTGGCTGCGACACGTTGTCGCAGTGCGGGCAAACCGCCCGAATCGGCATGCCAACTCGTTCATGTATAGACATGAATGCCCACCGCGTCAGCCCAGCAGCCACGCCAGCAGCAACGTGCACAGGCACACATAGCCCAGCAGCGCCAGGCTCACCGCCAGGGTGGTGCGCATGATCGCCGACTCCTGGCCCACCAGCTTTACCGCCGCCGCCGCGATGGCAATGGACTGCGGCGAGACCAGCTTGGCCATCACCCCGCCGGCGGTGTTGGCGGCCACCAGCAGCGCCGGACTCACCCCGATCTGCGCAGCCGTCACCGCCTGCAGGTGGGCGAACAGGGTGTTGCTGTTGACCACCGAGCCGGTGATGAACACGCCCATCCAGCCGATCACCGGGGCCAGCGCCGGGAAGATGCCGCCGGCCTGGGCCAGGGCCAGGCCGATGGTGGACGAGGCGCCCGAGTAGTTGGTGATGTAGGCCACGGCCATCACCAACGCCACGGTGGCCAGTGGTTTCCACATCTCCCGGCCGGCCTGGGCGAGCTCCTCGGTGGCCGAGCGCACGCCCAGCTTCGGCGACAGCACCACGGTGAGCACGGCGGCGATCAGGATCGCGGTGCCCGAGGCGTTGAGCCAGCCCACGTTCCAGATCGCCGGCAACGCGTGCGCGGTGGCCACCAGCGGCGGCAGTTCCTGAACCCGCTGGTCGAGCAGACCGACCGGCAGATGCAGCACCGTGCGACCCAGTGCGCCGTCGGCGGCGAACAGCGCCTTGAAGGCCGGCAGGCTCCAGACCAGGATCGTGGCGGTGAGGATGTAGAACGGCGACCACGCCAGCAACACCTGTTTGAGCGACCAGCGCTGGCTGGACACCGGCGGCGCCTGCGCTTCGCGGTAGATGCGCCGCGGCCGCCAGACCTGCATGAAGGCGGCCAGGCTGCCCATCGCCGCGAGCGGGCCGATGATGTCCACCAGCTCCGGCCCCAGCAGGCACAGCACCAGCGTCTGGGTGCCACTGAACACCAGGCCCACCACCAGCAGCACCGGCCAGGTTTCACGCACGCCGCGCCAGCCATCCAGCAGCAGTACCAGCACCGCCGGCAGCAGCAGCGCGCACACCTGCACCAGCGCGACCAGCATCAGCGACATTTCGCCCAGCGCCACCCCGCCCTGCTGGGCGCCCACCAGCACCGGAATGCCGATGGCGCCGTAAGCCCCGGCCGCGCCGTTGGCGACCAGGCACAGCATGGCCGCCTTGAGCGGGCGGAAACCGAGTTCGACCAGCAGCGCCGCGCAGATCGCAATGGGCACCCCGAAGCCGGCCGCACCTTCCAGGAAGCCGCCAAAACAGAACGCGATCAACAGCACCTGGATGCGCTGGTCGTCGGAGATGGTGGCGATACTGCCGCGGATCACCTCGAACTTGCCGCTGCGGATGGCCAACTTGTACAGCCACACCGCCATCAGCACGATGAAGCTGATCGGGAATACGCCGTTGGCAATGCCCAGCAAGGCCGCGCCGAAGATCGTGTCCAGCGGCATGCCGAATACCAACGAGGACACCAGCGCCGAAACTCCCACCGCCAGCAGCGCGGCGGTGAGACCCTTGAGGCGCAACACGGTGAGCGCCAACAGGAACACCAGCACCGGCAGCGCGGCCAGCAGCGCCGAAAGGTTTGCGTTACCGAGCGGATCGTAGTTCTGATGCCACATGGTCAGGCCCTGCTGTTGGGAGCGACGGGAGACGGCGACACGCGTGGATCAGGAACCCGCCACCACATTCGGACAGGGGCGACCGGCAGCGAAATCACCGAGGTTGCGCACGGTGATTTCAGAGATTTCCTGCAGCGCCTCCACCGTAAAGAAGCCCTGGTGGCCAGTGACCAGTACATTGGGGAAGGTCATCAGGCGCTGGAAGGCATCATCGTCGATGATCTCACCGGAGCGGTCCTGGAAGAACAGCGCGCTTTCCTGCTCGTAGACGTCGATGGCCAGGTGGCCCAGGTGCCGCGCCTTGAGTGCGCCGATCACCGCCGGGGTATCGACCAGCCCGCCGCGCGAGGTATTGACCAGCATCGCACCGGGCTTCATGCGCGCCAGCGAGGCCGCGTTTATCAGGTGGTGCGTCTCTGCGGTCAACGGGCAATGCAGCGACACGATGTCCGACCGCGCCAGCAGTTCCTCCAGCGACACGAACGTACCGATCGGCGGGAAGTCCGGTGACGGGTATGGATCGTGGCCGAGCACGGTACAGCCCATGCCCTTGAAGATGCGCGCGGTGGCCAGGCCGATCTTGCCGGTGCCGACGATGCCCACGGTCTTGCCGTGCAGGGTGCGGCCGAGCAGGCCATCGAGCATGAAGTTGCCCTCGCGCACCCGGTTGTAGGCGCGGTGGGTCTGCCGGTTGAGGGTCATCACCAGCGCCAGCGCATGCTCGGCCACCGCCTCGGGCGAATAGGCCGGCACGCGCGCGACGAAGAAGCCGAGCTTTTCTGCGGTGGCCGGGTCCACGTTGTTGAAGCCGGCGCAGCGCAGCAGGATCGCGCGCACGCCCAGCGCGTGCAGGGCGTGCAGCACCGGGGCGTCGAGGCGGTCGTTGACGAAGACGCAGACCGCCTGGCAATCCTGCGCCAGGGCGGCGGTGTGGACGTCGAGGGTGGCGTCGAAGTAGAGGAACTCGAAAGGCTGGGCCGCGTCGGCACGCTGACTGGCCTCATCGAGGAAGCGGCGGTCGTAGGGGCGTGCGCTGAAGACGGCAGTTCGCATGTGGGCTTCTCCGGGGATTACCGGACCACGATACCCCTCCCCGGCGACATTCGGGAACCGTGCTGCGCGATCGCAACGCCCGGTGAACGTGGCGGGCCAACGGGAATCAGTTGTCGAACGGATCGATCTCAATCTTTCCGTCGTCCCCGACCCATACAAGGCACAGCCGGCCGTCACCTTCGTATTCGAAGGACCAGGCGGTGTCGGAACGCGCGTCGCTGACGAAGGTCATGCCCGTTTCCTTGCCCGTCTTGGCAAGCGCACAGGCACGCATCTTGTCATCGGCAACGCCGCGCGCGGACGCCCTGGCGGCAGCGGAGTCTGGCGCGGGCTTGCCGCAGGCGGTGAGCAGGAGCACCACACCCGTGGCGAGTGCGATGCGGGTGGCTTGGGTCATCGGTTGATGAGTGTGTGGACGCTGGCGAGGCGGGATGGTCGCGTATGGGCTGGGTGGGGAAGGTCAGCTATCGTCGACGTTCAATTCGAACAGTACGCCATCTTCGATATGCATGTTGATGCTACGGTTGGATAGCAAGCGAATGTCCAGGATCCACACTTGGGGCGCGCCGTCCAAGGCTGCGCACAGATCCGAGGTGGAAATCTGGCAAGGACCACCATAAACCGCATCTCCTATTGCATGCAGCAGTGTTGAAGGCTGCGTTCCTGACGGGACATCGAAGAACGACAGCTCCCAGATGTCCTCTGGACTGAAGCGCGCATTGAGCGCCTTGGTGACGTCTGCTCCGGCGATTGGGAAGCCCCATTCCTTGACGGTCCTTGCCAGATTTCCACCTCGGATCTGTGCGCAGCCTTGGACGGCGCGCCCCAAG
>JAHREJ010000086.1 GCA_021733645.1 Bacillus subtilis subsp. subtilis
ACCGCGGCTGTTTCCTGCAGGTGGTGGACATTGCGGTGGTGCCGGAATGGCAGGGGCGGGGGCTGATCTTAAGGTAGGAAAAGTCTGAATAGGCGGGGCGAAATCGTGTAGGATGCGCCAATCCCTTGTCCTGTCAGGCGGGACGGGGGGATGGCTGAATAAATCAGCTATCGCTTTTTCGGTAAAACACGAGTATCGTCACCCACACTGTGTTTGCTAGGGTCACCGTGAATCGTGGCCTGGTGCAGTTGATCTCACGATCTGCTCATCGATCCGCTTTACCAACGCCTGCAACTCAGTCTCGGCTCCGAACAATCGGCTGCCGCGATTATTTCAACTATTGTTTCAGGAGTTTGTACATGTCTGATCGTCAGAGCGGCACCGTCAAGTGGTTCAACGATGCCAAGGGCTTCGGCTTCATCACCCCGGAAAGCGGCCCGGACCTGTTCGTGCACTTCCGTGCCATCCAGGGCACCGGCTTCAAGTCGCTGCAGGAAGGCCAGAAGGTGACCTTCGTCGCCGTGCAGGGCCAAAAGGGTATGCAGGCTGATCAGGTGCAGGCGGTCTAATCGACCCCCCGCTACCGTCAGGTTGCAATAAAACGCCGGAAGCGAAAGCTTCCGGCGTTTTTGTTTGTGCGCGTGGCAATGACATCGGGACGGCGCACACCTCGGTACGATGACGCTTTGAACCTTCGGACCCGTCAATGATCAAGGTGCACCATCTGGACCACTCGCGCTCGCAGCGCGTGCTGTGGATGCTCGAAGAGCTGGGCCTGCCGTACCAGCTGGTCAACTACCAGCGTGACCCCAAGACCTGGCTGGCCCCTCAGGCGCTGCGCGAGATCCACCCGCTGGGCAAATCGCCGGTGCTGCAGGATGACGCGCTGGTGCTGGCCGAATCCGGCGCCATCCTGGAATACCTGGCCGACCGCTACGACAGCGGCCGCCAGCTGTCGCCCGAACTGCTGCCGGCACAGGCCGACGAGCGGGTGCGCTACCGCTACTGGATGCACTACGCCGAAGGGTCGGCCATGCCACCGTTGTTGTTGAGCCTGGTGTTCGCACGCCTGCGCAAGGCCCCGATGCCGTTCTTCGCCAAACCCATCGCCCGTGGCATTGCCGACAAGGTGATGAAGGGCTTCGTGGGCCCGCAGCTCACGCTGCACCTGGACTGGATGGAGCGCGAGCTGGACCGGTCGCCGTGGTTTGCCGGCGAACGCTTCACCGCTGCCGACATCCAGATGAGTTTCCCGATCCAGGCCGCGGCCTCGCGCGCCGGCAGCATGGACGCCTATCCCAACCTGCAGCGCTTCATGCAGCGCATTGCGCAACGCCCGGCCTACCAACGTGCCACCGAGCGCGGCGGTGCGCTGGATCTGGGTGCGGGCGCGGCGTGAGCTTGCGGGGGCGTGGCCGCGCCCCCATCTGGTGAGCATGGATACCCCGCCCCTGCGCTTCGACAACCGATTCATCAGTGACCTGCCCGGCGACGAGGAAACCGGCCCGCGCGTGCGCGAGGTGCGTGGCGCGGCGTGGTCGTCGGTCATGCCGACCCCGGTGGCGGCGCCGCAGTTGCTGGCGCTCTCCACCGAGGTCGCCGACCTGCTCGGCCTTGGCCAGGACCTGACCGGCAGCCCGGATTTCGCGCGGGTGTTCGGCGGCAACGCGCTGTACGCCGGCATGCAGCCCTGGGCGGCCAACTACGGTGGCCATCAGTTCGGCCATTGGGCCGGGCAGCTCGGTGATGGCCGCGCCATTTCACTGGGGGAGCTGGTGGGCCCGAACGGGGCGCGCTGGGAGCTGCAGTTGAAAGGCGCCGGCCGCACCCCGTATTCGCGCGGGGCCGACGGGCGCGCGGTGCTGCGTTCGTCCATCCGCGAATTCCTGTGCAGCGAAGCGATGCACCACCTGGGCGTGCCCACCACGCGTGCACTGAGCCTGGTGGGCAGCGGCGACAGCGTGGTACGTGACATGTTCTACGACGGCCACCCCCGGGCCGAGCCCGGCGCGATCGTGTGCCGGGTGGCACCGTCGTTCATCCGCTTCGGTACGTTCGAACTGCCGGCCTCGCGCGGCGACGTGGCCTTGCTGCGGCAACTGGCCGACGCCTGCATCGCGCGCGATTTCCCGGCGCTGGTCGATGCCGGGCAACAGCGCCATGCGCAGTGGTTCGCGCAGGTCTGTGAGCGCACCGCGATCATGGTGGCGCACTGGATGCGGGTCGGTTTCGTGCATGGGGTGATGAACACCGACAACATGTCCATCCTCGGCCTGACCATCGATTACGGCCCGTATGGCTGGGTGGACGACTACGACCCGGATTGGACCCCCAACACCACCGACGCCCAGGGCCGGCGCTACCGCTTCGGCACCCAGCCGCAGGTGGCGTACTGGAACCTGACCCGGCTGGCGCAGGCGCTGGCGCCGTTGTTCGACGACGTGGCCCCGCTGCACGACGGGCTGGCCCGTTTCCAAGCCGTGCATGCCCAGCGCGAACGCGAGGACATCGCCGCCAAGTTCGGATTGGCCGAGTGCGGCGATGACGACGTGGCGATGATGGCCGCTTGGCTGCAGTTGCTGCAGGACGGTGAGATGGATATGACCCTGGCCTTCCGCGGGTTGATGGCCCTGGATGCCACCGCACCATCGGTGGCGGTGCTGGACGCGGCGTTCTACAGCGCTGCGCGGCGCACGGCGGTGCTGCCGGCATTGCAGGCCTGGGTGGAGCAGTACGCCGCCCGGGTGCGCGGCGACACACTGCGGGCCGATCAACGCCAGCAGGTGATGGCCGCTGCCAACCCGCTGTACGTGCTGCGCAACTGGCTGGCACAGGAGGCCATCGAGCAGGCGGAACAGGGCGACCTTGGCGGCGTGCATACCCTGCTGGAGGTGCTGCGCCACCCGTACCAGCCGCAGCCGGGGCGCGACCACTATGCCGGCAAGCGCCCGGACTGGGCGCGCGACAAGGCAGGGTGCTCGCAGCTGTCGTGCAGTTCCTGAGCACGCAACGCTGCATTCCGGTGCCTGCGGCGGCGGTGTGAGCAGGCTGACAGGCGCTGCGGGTTACCCTATGCCACCCATTCCGCTGCATCCCATCATGACCGAGTCTTCCGCTGCCACCCCTGCCTGGGCGGGCCGCCTGCGCGATATCGCCGATTTTCCCAAGCCGGGCATCCTGTTCAAGGACATCATGCCGCTGCTGGCCAATGGCGATGATTTCGCCGCCGCCATCGATGCCCTGGTGCAACCGTGGCGCACGGCAAACCTGCAGGCGGTGATGGGCATCGAATCGCGCGGCTTCATCCTGGGCGCGGCGATGGCGAAGGTGCTGGGCGTGGGCTTCGTGCCGGTACGCAAGCCCGGCAAGCTGCCGGGCCGCACCCTGAAGCAGGAATACACGCTGGAATATCGCACCGACAGCATTGAAGTGCATGCCGATGCATTGCCGCCCGGTGCCCGTGTGCTGGTAGTGGATGACGTGCTGGCCACCGGCGGCACGCTGCTGGCGGCGCTGTCGCTGGCGCGCCAGCTGCAGGTGGACGTGGTGGGCGCGGCGGTGCTGGTGGAACTGGCCGGGCTGGGCGGGCGCGAACGCTGGGACGGCGACGTGCCGCTGCTGGCCACCCTGGTGTACTGAGCCGCACCTGCGGCCGACGCCGCTGGTGGAGCCGACCGTTGGTCGGCGGCTCCTGGACGTTTAACGCGGAGAGCAGCCGACCAAC
>JAHREJ010000087.1 GCA_021733645.1 Bacillus subtilis subsp. subtilis
GATGCAGAGCGCGCAGCGCGATGAGAAGGAGTTGGGCGGTTAGGTCGAGCCCGACGACGATGCAGAGCGCGCAGCGCGATGAGAAATAGCACTCGTGGAGGTCAAGACGCCCGCCGGTGATGGGCTGGTGGCGCTCACCCCGTTCCGGACTCAGAAATTCGCGATCACAATTTGCGCGTTCAAGTCATTGGCATGCATGTGATGGTTTAGCGTTCCGCTGTGCCTCTTCAGGTGTTTGTCGGCTTCGTTGCCATGATGACGCTCAAGGTCGCGATCGGCCCGCAAAACGCATTTGTCCTGCGCCAAGGAATTAGGCGAGAATACGTGCTGGTCATTGTGGCGCTGTGCGGGATCGCTGATGGGGCACTGATTGCCGCGGGCGTTGGCGGCTTCGCTGCGCTGATTCACGCTCATCCCAATATGACTTTGGTTGCCCGATTTGGCGGCGCAGCGTTCTTGATTGGCTACGCGCTATTGGCCGCGCGGAACGCGTGGCGCCCGAGCGGGCTGGTGCCGTCGGAATCGGGGCCGGCTGCGCTGATCGGCGTGGTGCAAATGTGCCTGGTGGTGACCTTTCTCAACCCACACGTCTATCTGGACACTGTGGTGTTGATCGGTGCCCTCGCCAATGAGGAATCAGATCTGCGGTGGTTTTTCGGAGCCGGTGCCTGGGCCGCCAGCGTCGTATGGTTCGCCGTGTTGGGATTTAGCGCGGGCCGGCTACAGCCATTCTTCGCAACTCCAGCTGCTTGGCGCATTCTTGATGCGCTGGTTGCCGTGACGATGATTGGGGTCGCCGTCGTTGTGCTCGTCACGTCACCAAGTGTGCCGACGGCCAATGTCGCACTGATCATTTGACCACCTCGTAGGCCGCCCATGTATCGGCCTTGGTGAACCGGCCGTTACGGTGCCGACCACCTCGGCGGTATGAACGCGCTGCGCAGCGGACCGAGGAGAATTCGGGCATTTTGGTCCACGATGAGGAGTGCGGGAGTGCGTGAGAGACTTGCCGGTATGGCAAACACTGGCAGCCTGGTGTTGCTGCGCCACGGCGAGAGCGACTGGAATGCCCTCAACCTGTTCACCGGCTGGGTCGATGTCGGCCTGACGGACAAGGGCCAGGCAGAGGCGGTTCGAAGCGGCGAGCTGATCGCGGAACACGACCTATTGCCCGACGTGCTCTACACCTCGTTGCTGCGGCGCGCGATCACCACCGCGCATCTGGCGTTGGACAGCGCCGATCGGCTCTGGATTCCCGTGCGGCGTAGCTGGCGGCTCAACGAACGCCACTACGGCGCGCTGCAGGGTTTGGACAAGGCCGAGACCAAGGCCCGCTATGGCGAAGAGCAGTTCATGGCCTGGCGGCGCAGCTATGACACGCCGCCGCCGCCGATCGAGCGGGGCAGTCAGTTCAGCCAGGACGCCGACCCTCGTTACGCCGACATCGGCGGTGGCCCGCTCACCGAATGTCTGGCTGACGTGGTCGCCCGGTTTTTGCCATATTTCACCGACGTCATCGTTGGCGACTTGCGGGTCGGCAAGACGGTGCTGATCGTTGCCCACGGCAACTCGTTGCGCGCGCTGGTCAAGCACCTGGACCAGATGTCTGACGACGAAATCGTCGGACTGAACATCCCGACCGGAATTCCGCTGCGCTACGACCTGGATTCCGCGATGAGGCCGCTGGTGCGCGGTGGTACGTATCTGGACCCGGAGGCGGCAGCCGCCGGCGCCGCCGCGGTGGCCGGCCAGGGCCGCGGGTAATTGTTTGAGATCCCACCTGCCGGCGGTTTCGGCGGCTGATGGTGTGCTTTGGTGCGCTGTTTGCCAAACAGCATGTGAACGGTAACCGAACAGCTGTGGCGTAGTGTGTGACTTGTCCGATTTTGGCCTTGCCGCGCTAGGGCGACGTTCACCGGATTTGTAGGATTTTCCTTGTGACTGTGTTCTCGGCGCTGTTGCTGGCCGGGGTTTTGTCCGCGCTGGCACTGGCCGTCGGTGGTGCTGTTGGAATGCGGCTGACGTCGCGGGTCGTCGAACAGCGCCAACGGGTGGCCACGGAGTGGTCGGGAATCACGGTTTCGCAGATGTTGCAATGCATTGTCACGCTGATGCCGCTGGGCGCCGCGGTGGTGGACACCCATCGCGACGTTGTCTACCTCAACGAACGGGCCAAAGAGCTAGGTCTGGTGCGCGACCGCCAGCTCGATGATCAGGCCTGGCGGGCCGCCCGGCAGGCGCTGGGTGGTGAAGACGTCGAGTTCGACCTGTCGCCGCGCAAGCGGTCGGCCACGGGTCGATCCGGGCTATCAGTGCATGGGCATGCCCGGTTGCTGAGCGAGGAAGACCGCCGGTTCGCCGTGGTGTTCGTGCACGACCAGTCGGATTATGCGCGGATGGAGGCGGCTAGGCGTGACTTCGTGGCCAACGTCAGTCACGAGCTCAAGACGCCCGTCGGTGCCATGGCTCTACTCGCCGAGGCGCTGCTGGCGTCGGCCGACGACTCCGAAACCGTTCGGCGGTTCGCCGAGAAGGTGCTCATTGAGGCCAACCGGCTCGGTGACATGGTCGCCGAGTTGATCGAGCTATCCCGGCTACAGGGCGCCGAGCGGCTACCCAATATGACCGACGTCGACGTCGATACGATTGTGTCGGAAGCGATTTCACGCCATAAGGTGGCGGCCGACAACGCCGACATCGAAGTCCGCACCGACGCGCCCAGCAATCTGCGGGTGCTGGGCGACCAAACTCTGCTGGTTACCGCACTGGCAAACCTGGTTTCCAATGCGATTGCCTATTCGCCGCGCGGGTCGCTGGTGTCGATCAGCCGTCGCCGTCGCGGTGCCAACATCGAGATCGCCGTCACCGACCGGGGCATCGGCATCGCGCCGGAAGACCAGGAGCGGGTCTTCGAACGGTTCTTCCGGGGGGACAAGGCGCGCTCGCGTGCCACCGGAGGCAGCGGACTCGGGTTGGCCATCGTCAAACACGTCGCGGCTAATCACGACGGCACCATCCGCGTGTGGAGCAAACCGGGAACCGGGTCAACGTTCACCTTGGCTCTTCCGGCGTTGATCGAGGCCTATCACGACGACGAGCGACCCGAGCAGGCGCGAGAGCCCGAACTGCGGTCAAACAGGTCACAACGAGAGGAAGAGCTGAGCCGATGACCTGCGCCGACGACGATGCAGAGCGTAGCGATGAGGTGGGGGCACCACCCGCTTGCGGGGGAGAGTGGCGCTGATGACCTGCGCCGACGACGATGCAGAGCGTAGCGATGAGGTGGGGGCACCACCCGCTTGCGGGGGAGAGTGGCGCTGATGACCT
>JAHREJ010000088.1 GCA_021733645.1 Bacillus subtilis subsp. subtilis
TGTTCAACGCGGGTGGGTTCAACACGGGTGTGGTCAATGCGGGTAGCTACAACACCGGCAGTTTCAACGCGGGGCAGGCCAATACGGGCGGTTTCAACCCGGGCAGTGTCAACACGGGTTGGTTGAACACCGGTGACATCAACACCGGGGTGGCCAACTCCGGCGACGTCAACACCGGTGCCTTCATCTCCGGTAACTACAGCAACGGCGTCTTGTGGCGGGGCGACTACCAGGGCCTGCTCGGCTTCTCCTCGGGAGCGAACGTTCTTCCTGTCATTCCCCTCAGCCTGGACATAAACGGTGGTGTCGGCGCCATCACTATCGAGCCCATCCACATACTTCCCGACATCCCGATCAACATCAACGAAACCCTCTACCTCGGACCCTTGGTCGTCCCGCCCATCAACGTCCCGGCAATCTCGCTCGGCGTCGGCATACCCAATATTTCGATCGGCCCCATCAAAATCAATCCCATCACCCTGTGGCCGGCACAAAACTTCAACCAAACCATCACGCTGGCCTGGCCCGTCTCGTCCATAACAATTCCCCAAATCCAACAGGTCGCCCTCAGCCCTTCCCCCATTCCCACAACCTTGATCGGCCCAATACATATCAATACCGGGTTTTCCATCCCAGTAACCTTCAGTTATTCCACCCCAGCCCTCACCCTTTTCCCGGTTGGCCTCAGCATTCCCACCGGGGGGCCGCTCACCCTGACTCTTGGCGTAACGGCAGGCACCGAGGCCTTCACCATTCCGGGATTCTCGATTCCCGAGCAACCACTTCCGCTGGCGATCAACGTGATTGGCCACATCAACGCCCTGAGCACCCCGGCAATCACCATCGACAACATCCCCCTGAACCTGCACGCCATCGGCGGCGTCGGGCCCGTCGACATCGTGGGCGGCAACGTTCCGGCGTCGCCGGGGTTCGGGAATTCGACCACCGCCCCGTCCTCGGGCTTCTTTAACACCGGCGCCGGCGGGGTGTCGGGATTCGGGAACGTCGGCGCGCACACCTCGGGCTGGTTTAACCAGTCCACCCAGGCCATGCAGGTGTTGCCGGGAACGGTTTCGGGCTATTTCAACTCCGGCACGTTGATGTCGGGTATCGGCAATGTAGGTACTCAGTTGTCGGGGATGTTGTCGGGCGGCGCGCTGGGCGGCAACAACTTCGGATTGGGCAATATCGGGTTCGACAACGTCGGGTTCGGCAATGCCGGCAGCAGCAATTTCGGCCTGGCGAACATGGGCATCGGCAACATCGGGTTGGCCAATACCGGCAACGGGAATATCGGTATCGGGCTCAGCGGGGACAATCTGACTGGGTTCGGTGGTTTCAATTCGGGCAGCGAGAATGTGGGATTGTTCAATTCGGGTACCGGCAATGTCGGGTTCTTCAACTCCGGCACCGGGAATTTGGGCGTATTCAATTCGGGAAGCCACAACACCGGTTTCTTCTTAACGGGCAACAACATCAACGTCCTGGCCCCCTTCACCCCCGGCACCCTTTTCACCATTTCCGAAATCCCCATTGACCTGCAGGTGATTGGCGGGATCGGTCCCATCCACGTCCAGCCCATCGATATTCCGGCATTCGACATACAAATCACCGGGGGATTCATCGGGATCCGCGAATTCACTCTCCCGGAGATCACCATTCCCGCGATCCCGATCCACGTGACCGGAACCGTCGGCCTCGAGGGTTTTCACGTGAATCCCGCGTTTGTTCTTTTCGGGCAAACCGCCATGGCAGAAATCACCGCGGACCCGGTCGTCTTGCCGGACCCGTTCATCACGATCGACCACTACGGCCCGCCGCTAGGCCCACCCGGCGCGAAATTCCCCTCCGGGTCGTTCTACCTCAGCATCAGCGACCTGCAGATCAATGGACCCATCATCGGCAGCTACGGCGGCCCGGGCACGATCCCCGGCCCGTTCGGCGCGACTTTCAATCTGTCCACATCGTCCTTGGCCTTGTTCCCGGCCGGCCTCACCGTTCCCGACCAAACACCGGTGACCGTCAACCTGACCGGCGGCCTGGACAGCATCACGCTATTCCCGGGCGGCCTGGCGTTCCCGGAAAACCCCGTGGTCAGCCTCACCAACTTCTCCGTCGGCACCGGTGGATTCACCGTGTTCCCGCAGGGTTTCACGGTTGACCGCATCCCGGTGGACCTGCACACCACCCTTTCTATTGGCCCTTTCCCGTTCCGGTGGGACTACATCCCGCCAACCCCGGCCAACGGCCCCATTCCGGCGGTCCCAGGCGGCTTTGGCCTCACCAGCGGGCTGTTTCCATTTCACTTCACCCTCAACGGCGGCATCGGCCCCATCAGCATCCCGACCACCACCGTTGTGGATGCGCTAAATCCCCTCCTGACCGTCACGGGAAACCTCGAGGTCGGCCCCTTTACCGTCCCGGACATCCCCATCCCCGCCATCAATTTTGGCCTCGACGGAAACGTCAATGTGAGTTTTAACGCCCCGGCCACTACCCTGCTGTCCGGCCTGGGCATCACGGGAAGCATCGATATCTCCGGAATCCAAATCACGAATATACAGACCCAGCCCGCCCAGCTGTTCATGTCGGTCGGTCAGACTCTTTTCTTGTTTGACTTCAGAGACGGCATCGAACTGAATCCGATTGTAATTCCGGGAAGTTCTATTCCCATCACCATGGCGGGACTCAGTATCCCGTTGCCCACTGTCAGTGAATCCATACCGCTCAACTTCTCTTTCGGTTCCCCGGCATCCACCGTAAAGTCAATGATTCTGCACGAAATCCTGCCTATCGACGTGTCCATCAACCTCGAGGACGCCGTCTTCATCCCGGCCACCGTGCTGCCCGCAATTCCGCTGAACGTGGACGTCACAATCCCGGTGGGCCCCATCAACATCCCGATCATCACCGAGCCGGGCTCAGGGAACTCCACCACCACCACGTCGGATCCCTTCAGCGGTTTGGCTGTCCCGGGCCTGGGTGTGGGACTGTTGGGCCTGTTCGACGGGAGCATCGCCAACAACCTGATCTCGGGCTTCAATTCCGCGGTCGGGATCGTCGGCCCGAACGTGGGGTTGAGCAACCTCGGTGGCGGCAATGTCGGGTTGGGCAATGTCGGGGACTTTAACCTGGGTGCGGGCAACGTCGGTGGGTTCAATGTGGGTGGCGGCAATATCGGCGGCAACAATGTCGGGTTGGGCAATGTCGGGTTTGGCAATGTCGGGTTGGCGAATTCGGGGTTAACGCCGGGTCTGATGGGTCTGGGTAATATCGGGTTTGGTAATGCCGGCAGCTACAATTTCGGTTTGGCGAAT
>JAHREJ010000089.1 GCA_021733645.1 Bacillus subtilis subsp. subtilis
AACGTGTTCTTTGAAAACTAGATAACAGTAGACATCACATTCAATTAGTAACACAAGATATCACATAGTGATTCTTTTTAACGGTTAAGTTAGAAAGGGCGCACGGTGGATGCCTTGGCACTAGGAGCCGATGAAGGACGGGACGAACACCGATATGCTTCGGGGAGCTGTAAGCAAGCTTTGATCCGGAGATTTCCGAATGGGGAAACCCACCACTCGTAATGGAGTGGTATCCATATCTGAATTCATAGGATATGAGAAGGCAGACCCGGGGAACTGAAACATCTAAGTACCCGGAGGAAGAGAAAGCAAATGCGATTCCCTGAGTAGCGGCGAGCGAAACGGGATTAGCCCAAACCAAGAGGCTTGCCTCTTGGGGTTGTAGGACACTCTGTACGGAGTTACAAAGGAACGAGGTAGATGAAGAGGTCTGGAAAGGCCCGCCATAGGAGGTAACAGCCCTGTAGTCAAAACTTCGTTCTCTCCTGAGTGGATCCTGAGTACGGCGGAACACGTGAAATTCCGTCGGAATCCGGGAGGACCATCTCCCAAGGCTAAATACTCCCTAGTGACCGATAGTGAACCAGTACCGTGAGGGAAAGGTGAAAAGCACCCCGGAAGGGGAGTGAAAGAGATCCTGAAACCGTGTGCCTACAAGTAGTCAGAGCCCGTTAACGGGTGATGGCGTGCCTTTTGTAGAATGAACCGGCGAGTTACGATCCCGTGCAAGGTTAAGCAGAAGATGCGGAGCCGCAGCGAAAGCGAGTCTGAATAGGGCGCATGAGTACGTGGTCGTAGACCCGAAACCAGGTGATCTACCCATGTCCAGGGTGAAGTTCAGGTAACACTGAATGGAGGCCCGAACCCACGCACGTTGAAAAGTGCGGGGATGAGGTGTGGGTAGGGGTGAAATGCCAATCGAACCTGGAGATAGCTGGTTCTCTCCGAAATAGCTTTAGGGCTAGCCTCAAGGTAAGAGTCTTGGAGGTAGAGCACTGATTGGACTAGGGGCCCCTACCGGGTTACCGAATTCAGTCAAACTCCGAATGCCAATGACTTATCCTTGGGAGTCAGACTGCGAGTGATAAGATCCGTAGTCGAAAGGGAAACAGCCCAGACCGCCAGCTAAGGTCCCAAAGTATACGTTAAGTGGAAAAGGATGTGGAGTTGCTTAGACAACCAGGATGTTGGCTTAGAAGCAGCCACCATTTAAAGAGTGCGTAATAGCTCACTGGTCGAGTGACTCTGCGCCGAAAATGTACCGGGGCTAAACGTATCACCGAAGCTGCGGACTGTTCTTCGAACAGTGGTAGGAGAGCGTTCTAAGGGCTGTGAAGCCAGACCGGAAGGACTGGTGGAGCGCTTAGAAGTGAGAATGCCGGTATGAGTAGCGAAAGAGGGGTGAGAATCCCCTCCACCGAATGCCTAAGGTTTCCTGAGGAAGGCTCGTCCGCTCAGGGTTAGTCGGGACCTAAGCCGAGGCCGAAAGGCGTAGGCGATGGACAACAGGTTGATATTCCTGTACCACCTCCTCACCATTTGAGCAATGGGGGGACGCAGGAGGATAGGGTAAGCGCGGTATTGGATATCCGCGTCCAAGCAGTTAGGCTGGGAAATAGGCAAATCCGTTTCCCATAAGGCTGAGCTGTGATGGCGAGCGAAATATAGTAGCGAAGTTCCTGATTCCACACTGCCAAGAAAAGCCTCTAGCGAGGTGAGAGGTGCCCGTACCGCAAACCGACACAGGTAGGCGAGGAGAGAATCCTAAGGTGATCGAGAGAACTCTCGTTAAGGAACTCGGCAAAATGACCCCGTAACTTCGGGAGAAGGGGTGCTCTGTTAGGGTGCAAGCCCGAGAGAGCCGCAGTGAATAGGCCCAGGCGACTGTTTAGCAAAAACACAGGTCTCTGCGAAGCCGTAAGGCGAAGTATAGGGGCTGACGCCTGCCCGGTGCTGGAAGGTTAAGAGGAGCGCTTAGCGTAAGCGAAGGTGCGAATTGAAGCCCCAGTAAACGGCGGCCGTAACTATAACGGTCCTAAGGTAGCGAAATTCCTTGTCGGGTAAGTTCCGACCCGCACGAAAGGCGCAACGATCTGGGCACTGTCTCAACGAGAGACTCGGTGAAATTATAGTACCTGTGAAGATGCAGGTTACCCGCGACAGGACGGAAAGACCCCGTGGAGCTTTACTGCAGCCTGATATTGAATGTTGGTACAGCTTGTACAGGATAGGTAGGAGCCTTGGAAACCGGAGCGCCAGCTTCGGTGGAGGCATCGGTGGGATACTACCCTGGCTGTATTGACCTTCTAACCCGCCGCCCTTATCGGGCGGGGAGACAGTGTCAGGTGGGCAGTTTGACTGGGGCGGTCGCCTCCTAAAAGGTAACGGAGGCGCCCAAAGGTTCCCTCAGAATGGTTGGAAATCATTCGCAGAGTGTAAAGGCACAAGGGAGCTTGACTGCGAGACCTACAAGTCGAGCAGGGACGAAAGTCGGGCTTAGTGATCCGGTGGTTCCGCATGGAAGGGCCATCGCTCAACGGATAAAAGCTACCCCGGGGATAACAGGCTTATCTCCCCCAAGAGTCCACATCGACGGGGAGGTTTGGCACCTCGATGTCGGCTCATCGCATCCTGGGGCTGTAGTCGGTCCCAAGGGTTGGGCTGTTCGCCCATTAAAGCGGTACGCGAGCTGGGTTCAGAACGTCGTGAGACAGTTCGGTCCCTATCCGTCGCGGGCGCAGGAAATTTGAGAGGAGCTGTCCTTAGTACGAGAGGACCGGGATGGACGCACCGCTGGTGTACCAGTTGTTCTGCCAAGGGCATCGCTGGGTAGCTATGTGCGGACGGGATAAGTGCTGAAAGCATCTAAGCATGAAGCCCCCCTCAAGATGAGATTTCCCATTCCGCAAGGAAGTAAGATCCCTGAAAGATGATCAGGTTGATAGGTCTGAGGTGGAAGTGTGGCGACACATGGAGCTGACAGATACTAATCGATCGAGGACTTAACCA
>JAHREJ010000090.1 GCA_021733645.1 Bacillus subtilis subsp. subtilis
CGAAGCGACCGCCAAAGCCCATACCCGTGCAGTGATGCACGGGCGCAATAGGTTCACTTCCCCCGGAACTGCGGCAGTCTAGGGCAGATAGTACCCTCTGCAACTGTTTCCTGCGAGGCGCGCGAGAGCAGTCAGGTAGCGCCGGCGCGTTGCTGGGCCGGGGCCCCTGCCTGCCCTGGCCTTGGCCCCTGCCCAAACCGGCGGAGACACTCGGTGGCCTGAGCTAAGCCGCTGTGTCCAGTGCCTGGGGGGTTGTGCATATCCAAAGACACGCCTACTTCGCTCCCTCTCAAACAAACCCCGCGCACAAGGGGTCTAGCCATGTACCGTCGGTGTGCGCTGTCGCACTGTCGGCGTTGATGGTGCGAAGCGACTGCCAAAGCCCATACCCGTGCAGTGATGCACGGGCGCAATAGGTTAACTTCCCCCGGAACGGTGGCAGTCTAGGGCGGATAGTACACACTGCAACTGTTTCCTACCAGGGACGCGGTTGATGGTTTTGGTGTCGCCGGTGAGCGCGATGAACCGGTTGCGTTTAACGAAGACCTCGCCGGCGACGGCCTTCTCGGCTGTGGCGCATCGAGTTGAGCTTGCCGATGTCCACGCACGACCTGTAGGTCCGGGCGATCTATCACCACAAACGCCAGTCGATCGAGGCCCATCGGAGCATCGTGGTTTGCCGCCCTGGCCGGTAGCCACTGGGTCGAACACCAAACCGATTGGGCCATCAAGACATTCGTTCAAACCCTACACCGCTACCGCACCGTGACCATCCGCTCAGGAAACCAGACCCGCACCGCTGCCGACCCGCTACCTGCCGAACTGCACGACGTTGTGGCCACCATCACCCGGGGCGCCGCGGCTCCCAGCGACTGCGGCTGCAGCGGGTGATGCCGGCCGTTGAGGGCCGGTAGCCGCTATCCGCCCGATGGGGTGTGGGGCATCATAAAAGGCCGTGGTGGGAGCTGGGGTGAGCTGCTGACCTCGCCGTCATCGCTTGCGGCGGCGTCGATTTCCTCGATCGGCAGCCAGCCCAACGCGTGGCTTGGCTGGGCCGCGGCCTCCGCGGCGGCGTCGATGTCCTGCATCGGCAGCCAGCCCAACGCCTGGTTTGGCTCGGCTTCGGTCCCTGCGGCCAGGTTGGCCTGGTTGGCCTCGGTCCAGCCCTGTGGCACCGACAAGTAGCCGACCAAGGCTGCCCGGCCCAAGCCGGCGGCCACCGGACCGCGCAGGCCCGCCCACTCGGCGTCGCACCAAAAGTCACTGGTGGCGCCGTGGGTGTCGGCGTCGTCAAACTGGTTGTTGATCGTCATCTCGGTTTCTCCTGACGTGCAAAACAGGTCAGCATCATGTGAAACGCCTGATTCATCTGGTGGGCGCAAGACCGCGCCAGCCTCCGGGACCTACCCGCCCCTACCCCTCTGGTGGATCTGCGGCGGCTCCTGCCACCGGGGCAGCTGCGATAGCAGAGTCTGCGCGCGCTCTGCATAGAGGTTCATTGCTTGCACATTGGTGTCCCCGTACGACTGATATTGTTCGTCGAGTTCTGCGATTGCCGGAGCGTTTTCCCCGGTTATGTCGCTCGCGATCAGCCTGCGCACCTCCTCGCGGTTGTCTTCGATGGCCGCCGGGGGTACCACCCGCTGACGTATATCCTCATAGGTGTTCGCGAGGTGGTGGATGGTGTTGGCGGTTTGCCAAAGCCGTTTGGAGTGTTTAGACAGCCATTTGAGATAACGCAAAGCCGCGTCGGTCATGAACGCCGACGACCCACCTATCCAGGTATCATCTAGGTCGAAGAGCGTGTCGTTGAGCGAGTCGGCCGTCGTATCAGCTGAGAAAGCCAATTCTCGTAACTGCTGGGAGGCTGCGCGCATTGAGTCAGCACCGGGGCCGGCATACATTTGGTAGGAGATCTGGTGCGCTGGTGTCAATGTGAAAGGCATCTGTTTGTTCCGTGCTCCTTTCGGTTGGTGACGGTTGTTGTCGCGTATGGCATTGTCTGCTGTGCTGGTTTGGTGTTTAGCTAGATCAGTCGAAGGTTGTGCTGTTTTGGGCTTCGGCGAGCCGATACGCCTCGGCGTTCTCGGCTAAGCCCTGGCTAAACCCGCGAAGATACTCTAGGGCTTGAGAGCTGATCTGTTGATACTGCGCCATGTGCTCGAGGATGCGCCCCACCATCCTATTCGACACCGGGTCGGCAGCGGGGGGCACAATAGCGTTGACCACCGTGATCGCTGTCTTGCTGTCCGCGAGCCACAAATCGTGAATCCCCGACACGGACTTAGCCGCGTTGTCCAGTGCCCGGGGGGTTGTGAAGATAAAAGACACGGCTACTTCGCTCCCTCTCAAAGACACCCCGCATCCGTGCAAGGGGTGTGCCGTCGGTTTGTGCTGTCGCACTGTCGGTGTTGATGGTGCGAAGCGACTGCCAAAGCCCATACCCGTGCAGTGATGCACGGGCGCAATAGGTTCACTTCCCCCGGAACTGCGGCAGTCTAGGGCGGATAGTACACACTGCAACTGTTTCCTGCCACGGGTGACGGGACCGCGGTCACAGCTACGCTCCCGTCAATTCATCCGGCAGGTCCTCACGCTTTAACGCCAACCATCATGCGGCACTGAACCGCCCCGGTGAGTCCGGAGACTCTCTGATCTGAGACCTCAGCCGGCGGCTGGTCTCTGGCGTTGAGCGTAGTAGGCAG
>JAHREJ010000091.1 GCA_021733645.1 Bacillus subtilis subsp. subtilis
TCATTATCAGCCAAAATAACTGCTCTCGGGTTACACCCGAACAGCGCAATATGGCGAAAAACGGTCGCCGTTGCACGACATTAAATGTCACGGTATTGTAGATTAAAAAGATACCCACCAACAAGGCAATCAAACTGAGAGCGGTTAAATTGACCGTAAAAGCGTCCGTCATCTGTTTGACGGTGTCCCGTTGGGTATCCGACGTTTCCATACGCACACCGGCCGGCAGTCTTTGTTGGATGCGTGTTGCAGTGGCCTCATCTTTGATGATCAAATCGATGTGGCTCAGTCTTCCGGGCATATGGAACAACTCTTGGGCCGTGGAAATATCAGCAATGATAAGGTCGGACAATTTTTGATTGCTAACTTCATCTGCAGGTGTCAGCAATCCCACCAGGGTTACTGTGGTAGGCGCACCTTTCACTTGCAGAGCAATGCGATCGCCCACAGCCAAGCCATACTTCTGTGCCACTTGTCGGCTTAACACGACACCGTTGGGTCGAGTCAAAAAGCCACCCAACTCGGCGATATTTTGGTTGGACCATAAAGGCGAGCGAAAAGCTGACTCCGCAAATGGGTCGGTGCCCATGAACTGCATAGCTCGGTTTCCCAGTCCGCGGGCCAACACATAGCCTTCGATTACCGGAGCGGAAAAATCGTACCCGTGTCGGCGCAGATCGACATAAAGCTGTTGGTCCACCCCGGCGGGGCCACTGACCAGCCGGTGAGTAGATTTTCCGGTGATGGCCGCGGCAGAGAGATCGAAGGCACGTTGCGCCGAATTACTGGATACATCGATAGCCACGATCATGGCAACGCCTAGTGCAATTCCCAGGACCAGCAGAATATATTGAAACGGCCGCTGACGCAGCCGACGCCACGCCGTGCGCCATAGTGGTGCATAAGCAACGGGAGCTTGGTCATTCATATGACGTGGGCAATAGGATCGTGCTGGCCGGCTGGTCGGTTTGATTTTCTCGGTTCACGGCAGGTATCAACCTTCCGCCCTGTAAGTTGACTACCCGGTCGGCATGCTGCGTCATCGACGGGCTATGCGTAGCCATGATTAAGGTTTTACCTGCTTGGCGGGTGAGATCAAGCAGAACATCCAAGACTTTATCCCCGGTATCGGAGTCCAGGTTGCCGGTCGGCTCATCGGCTAACACCAGCATGGGATTATGCGCCAACGCTCTGGAAATAGCGACCCGTTGTTGTTCTCCGCCGGAGAGTTTATCGGGAAAGGTGCGTTCACGGTCGGCCATGCCCACTTTTTCGAGAAGGTCACGAGCGACCACGGCCGCTTTCCTCTGAGAAACTCCGGCCAGTTCCTGAGGCAGCGTAATATTTTCCAATACGGTAAGAGTGGGAATCAGGTTGAAAAATTGAAAGACGATGCCAATCTGATCGCGCCGGAACAACGTCCGGTCTCGCTCGGTTTTCTGAGTGATAGCGAACCCATTAATTGTGACGTCACCTGTGGTGGGCTTTTCTATGCCACTGATGAGGTTCAGCAAAGTGCTTTTACCACTTCCACTTTGCCCCAGCAGCGCGACAAACTCACCGGGCTCGAAATCGAAGGTGATGTGGTCTAGGACTTGTCGTCGGGTTTCGCCTTCTCGGAATGTCCAGCTCAAGTTACTCAGCTGAACGATAGGTTGCCGGTTCATGTAGGTCCTTTGTTGGATATTTCGGCGGTAGTCTAGCCCGGATCGCTCACAGCTGAAGGCGTTGTTGGCGTGATGTCATCTCGATCACTGTCCTGGCCACCGCGCCATCCGTCGCCGCGTTCCCGACCGGCCGGTTACGCGCACACCACGGTCAGCGAAGTCAAGGGCATCCCGTCAACAAACAACAGCACCGGATCCCGGCAGCGTCAGCTCCCCATGGCAACGGCGATCCCAGCGTCGTGGCCATTGACACCACCTGGTCTAGTTTTTCTAGGTGTTCCACTCGCGGACTGCCGGCCGCCGACTGCAGAAAGGACATCGCATGCTCAAAGGATTCAAGGAGTTTCTCGCGCGGGGTAATATCGTCGACCTGGCTGTCGCGGTGGTAATCGGCACAGCGTTCACGGCGTTGGTCACCAAGTTCACCGACAGCATCATTACGCCGCTGATCAACCGGATCGGCGTCAACGCACAGTCCGACGTCGGCATCTTGCGGATCGGTATCGGCGGTGGTCAGACCATTGACTTGAACGTCTTGTTGTCGGCAGCGATCAACTTTTTCCTGATCGCGTTCGCGGTGTACTTCCTAGTCGTGCTGCCCTACAACACACTACGCAAGAAGGGGGAGGTCGAGCAGCCGGGCGACACCCAAGTCGTGCTGCTCACCGAAATCCGCGATCTGCTCGCGCAAACGAACGGGGACTCGCCGGGGAGGCACGGCGGCCGTGGG
>JAHREJ010000092.1 GCA_021733645.1 Bacillus subtilis subsp. subtilis
GGAGTTCTTTCACCTGGCCAGAGTTCTGAAAGAAGAGGTCAGTATGAAATTCCCTCTGTCTGAGTTCCTTCAGGTCATCGAGCGCGCCTCGGCGGACCTCTTGGCGATTCCACCTGCTTCGGCGCCTTGAGAAGTGCCGGCAGGCAAGTAGGTTGCGCGTGATCGTGAAACGACCTTCTTTTAGAAGCGTGGATCAATGCGTGTGAGCAAAGGCCGATTCCACAAGCTCAATTCCTTACGGTTTGTCTTCCTGGACGACGCTTTGGCGCGTAGGAAATCTCCTATGCAGCTCAAAGTGTGAGTGCCGTCATGTGGAATTGGTGATGGTCATCAATAGGCGCGCTAACCCAAGTTGCTAGCCTCTCCGGCATTGTCAAAAGCCAAGGACCCGGCGTGGGGCGCATTGCAATTGTCGTAGGCGATAGCACCAGCAGTGGCGGCACGGTCCTCACCGGCTCGCCCTTCACCGACATCAACGGCATGGCGGTAGCCCGCGTAGGCGACAAGGCCTTCTGCCCCAAGCACAAGGGCCCGTTCCCCATCGTCACCGGCGACCCCACGTTCATCGTGGACGGCCAGGCGCTGGCCAGGCATGGCGACGCGCTGGCGTGCGGATGCAAGGTTCTCGCGGTGAAGCAGAGCACGGTGTCGGTGGAGTCGGGCGGTGGTGGCGCGGCCAAGGGTGGTGGCGCAGCCGCGGCAACGCCCCCGGGGCCCGCCGCTGGTTTCGTCGCCCAGGGCACCACAGCCAAGGCGCCTGCAAGTCCGCCGCTCAAGCAGGACATCCTGCTGCACTACCACTACGGCGATCTGGACCGAACCCCGGTACGCGGCGTGGCCTACCAGGTGATGCTGCCAGACGACAGCATCCGCACCGGCCACCTGGACGACGAAGGCCGCGCGCGCATTCCCGAGGTCACCGTTGGCCCGGTGCAGACCGTGCAGGTGCTGTTCCAGCCCAACGAGCCCGACGACGACAACGCCGCCATCCTGGCCGCGCGTGCCCGTCTGAAGGCGGCACTGGACGCCATCGTTGCCCAGACCCGCACCGACATGGCGCCGGAGTGGCAGCAGTGGGACAACGCCGGCAACGCCATGCGCTGGGGCCTGCAGCGTGGCAACCAGGCGCTGGGCGCCGGGCAGGGCACCTGGGATTACGTGGCCGGCACGGTGCAAACGGCGGTGGACCTGGCCGTGCTGATGTACAAGACCGACCGCGAGATCAAAGACTGGACCCGCCTGCTGCTCACCGGCGACCGCGACGGCCTGGATCAGAAGATCGCCAGCCTGCGCGCGGCGGGCGGCACGGTGATGGAGGCGGCCAGCGCAGCCAAGGAGCTGTTCAACCTGCTCATTGAAGACCCCGGCATCACCGAACTGCTGCCGGCCTTCGGCGTGGCCTGGTGGGAGGCGGTGCCGCCCGATGAGCAGCAGCGGATTGAGGCCCGTTTCAGCTCACAGATCATGGTGGACGTGGTGGTGTCCATCCTGTTGGCGGCGGTCACCGTGGAATTGGGCGGCGCCGGCGGCTTTGGCTATGCTGCGGCCAAGGCGGGCAACACGGCCGCCCGCGTGGGCAAGAAGCTGCTGCACCTGATGGAGGAGGTGGAGGACGCGTTCAAGGGCCTGGCCAAGGCGCTGAAGACGCGCAAGCGGCGTCAGGCCGATGGCAACCGCACGCCGGATGGTGGGAGGAAGATCGAGACCAAGCGGCTGCCGAAGCGGATGCCGCGGAAGAAGTTGCCTTGTTTCAATACGCAAGGTTTGCCGGAATCCAAGCATGTTGAGATGGACAGGCAATTGAAGGGGCAGGAGCTGGGGCTCAATGACATGAGTGTTGAGGAGTATCTGGATGCGCGGAAGGCATTCGATCCTTCCAACAGAGACAAGAAGGCGGCGAGGCTGGCCAGAGACGAGTACAAGAAGAAGATCCAAGCGAGAAAATTTGAGGAGCTAGTGGCAGAGACTGGCGATGTCGAGGCCGCTGAAAAAGATGCAAGGGAGCACGCCAACGCCGCCATGAAGGCGATGCACGCCCTGCACAATCCAGACTTGGTCGCAGGTGGTGTGGATGAAATTGCGGATTTCGGCGACGGGGAAGTGAACAAGACGATCGGGAGGCAGTGGAAGCTGGCCCAGAAGAATGAGAAGTCACGTATTGACGTGTTGGATGAGGCCGCAGGGAAGATTCCACCGGGCGAGAGGAGCAGAACGAGAATG
>JAHREJ010000093.1 GCA_021733645.1 Bacillus subtilis subsp. subtilis
CTCATCGCTGCGCTCTGCATCGTCGCCGGCGCCAACCATCTGCGCCGCTCCTCCTCATCGCTGCGCTCTGCATCGTCGCCGGCGCGAAGCAGCGCGTAGTCCCCTTAGGTGGTGACCAGCGTTCCGATCTTCTCACCCCGAACAGCACGGGCGATATTGCCATCGGTCAGCAGGTTGAACACCAGGATCGGCATGCCATTGTCCATGCAAAGGCTGAACGCGGTGGCGTCGGCTACTCGCAGCCCGCGGTCGAGGACCTCACGATGACTGACGGCGGTGAGCAGTTCGGCCTCGGGGTTCACCCGCGGATCCTCAGCAAACACACCGTCGACCGCTTTGGCCATCAAGACCACGTCGGCACCGATCTCCAGCGCACGCTGCGCTGCGGTGGTATCCGTCGAAAAGTACGGCAGCCCCATGCCGGCACCGAAGATCACCACCCGTCCCTTCTCCAGGTGGCGGACGGCCCGCAACGGCAGGTACGGTTCGGCCACCTGGCCCATGGTGATCGCGGTCTGGACTCGGGTAACGATGCCTTCCTTCTCCAGGAAGTCTTGCAGTGCAAGGCTGTTCATGACAGTGCCGAGCATTCCCATATAGTCCGACCTGGTGCGCTCCATACCGAGCTGCTGCAGCTGTGCGCCCCGGAAAAAGTTGCCGCCGCCGATCACGACGGCGATCTGGACGCCGCCGCGCACCACATCGGCGATCTGGCGGGCCACCTGCGCGACGACATCGGGATCCAGCCCGACCTGGCCTCCGCCGAACATTTCCCCGCCGAGCTTGAGCAACACTCGCGAGTACCCGGACAGCTGAGCCGCCGACGCGGCGCCAGTGCTCGCAGGCTCCGGCTTCGAAGCCGGCGCGCCGGCGACATCGGGCTCTGTCATCTGACTCCTCGCACGACAGTGCCATCCCGGCACCACCAGGACGGCATCTCACATCCTGCCTCAATAGCCGCGCTCCGGCGTGGGCGGGGTGCGTTAGTCACGCAACAACGAGGGGCCGGCCGAGGCCAGGCCCGTCGACTATCTCAAGGTGTGAGCATCGCTCGAGCAACAAAGTTGGAATAGTTCTGTTCTGAACCGGGTACCCAGGGGTACCGGCAGACATCTCCGCGAGGGATGCCTACGGGCCCCACGACGGGGAAGTGGCACCCTCATGAAGTTTGGAGATATCTCTTGGAAGTTCTACTTCTTACCGATGAAGCCGATCTTGAATCGGCTCTGCCGGAGCTGGAGTCGTTCGCGCAGTCGGTGCAGCGCGCACCGCTGGACGACCCGGGCGCGGCCAAGGGTGCGGACGCCGATGTCGCGATCATTGACGCGCGCGCCGACTTGGCGGCCGCTCGCCGGGTGTGCCGCCGGCTGACGACTAGCGCACCAGCCCTTGCCGTGGTGGCTGTTGTTGCGCCGGCCAACTTTGTGGCAGTGGACGGCGATTGGATATTCGATGACGTGCTGTTGAACGCGGCCGGCGGGGCCGAGCTGCAGGCACGGTTGCGGTTGGCGATCACACGTCGACGGAGCACGCTAGCGGGCACACTGCAATTCGGGGACCTCGTCCTTCACCCAGCCAGCTACACCGCGTCGCTGGGCGACCGGGACCTGGGGCTGACGCTCACCGAATTCAAACTCATGAATTTCCTTGTGCAGCATGCCGGTCGGGCGTTCACCCGGACTCGGCTCATGCGTGAGGTGTGGGGCTATGAGTGCCATGGTCGCATTCGTACCGTCGATGTTCACGTACGACGACTGCGCGCAAAGCTCGGAGCCGAGCACGAATCGATGATCGACACCGTTCGCGGTGTGGGTTATATGGCGGTGACGCCACCGCAGCCGCGCTGGATCATCAGCGAATCGATACTAAACCGTTGCAAGTGAGTGATCTTTAGTGGTCACTTGACTTGCACCCCGTCTCGGGGTTGTTCGCCGGCCGGGTGGCCGGTTGCCTTCCGCGCTTCACGGCCACCCGGCCGGGCCAGGCCCGGTCTTACGGTCGGCTCCACGCTTGACGGCGGCCCCAACTGGGCCGACGACGCTAGGTGGTTCCTCGTAGC
>JAHREJ010000095.1 GCA_021733645.1 Bacillus subtilis subsp. subtilis
ACCACAATCGGACCGACACCACCCAGCGCGTTCAGGCTCAACGGAATACCAGGAATAGTAATATCCGGCACCACAATCGGACCGACACCACCCAGCGCGTTCAGGCTCAACGGAATACCAGGAATAGTAATATCCGGCACCACAATCGGACCGATGCCACCATTCACTTCGACGCTCAGTGGGATGGCGGGAATGCTGAGTGTGTCTGAGTAGCCAATCAGACCCTGGTAATCGCCCCTCCACAGTATGCCGTTGCTGTAGCTGCCCGAGATCAGGGCGCCGGTGTTAAGGTCGCCAATGTTTCCCCAGCCGGTGTTGAGGTCGCCGAGGTTTAGGTACCCCGTGTTGGCGTTGCCCGGGTTGAGGTCGCCCGTGTTGGTGTCGCCGGCGTTGTAGCTGCCTGTGTTGTAGCTTCCTGCGTTGCCGATTCCAGTGTTGACGTTGCCGGTGTTGAACAGGCCCGTGTTGGCGTTGCCCACGTTACCCAGGCCGGTGTTGTAGTTGCCGGAGTTGCCGATGCCGACGTTTCCGTTGCCTGAGTTGAAGAAGCCGATGTTGCCGTTGCCGGAGTTGAAGAAGCCGATGTTGCCGCTGCCGGAGTTCAGCGCCCCGAATCCGACCTGATTGTCGCCGGTGAGCCCGATACCAATATTTCCAGTGCCCGTGTTGCCGAAGCCGATGTTGCCGTTACCGATGTTCGCGAAGCCGTAGTTGTTGCCGCCGATGTTCCCAAAGCCAATGTTGTGCAGGGCCTCCGTCAACCCCGGACCCGTGTTTGCAAACCCAAGGTTGTTGCTGCCGACGTTTCCAAAACCGAAGTTGTTGCTTCCGATGTTTCCGAAACCGAAACTTCCGTTGCCGATGTTTCCGCTACCGAAGTTGTAGCTACCGACGTTTCCGCTACCCACGTTGTAGTCGCCGAGGTTTGCGTTGCCCAAGTTGAGTGTGCCGTCGTTGGCGAAGCCGAAGTTGAATAACGTCCCACCTGCGGCGTTGCGCATGAAGCCGGCGAGTTGGCTGTCGGTGTTACCGACGCCGGAGTGAAAGGCCGATGTCGCTAGGCCCAGCGTGCTGGTGTTGTAGAGGCCTGAGACTGTGTTGCCGAAGTTCAAGATTCCCGATGTCAGTGGCCCGACGTTAAGGAATCCGGAGTTGCCGAGATTCCCAGCAATGTTCCAGAAGCCAGATCCGCCCGAACCGACGTTCCCGAAACCCGATGTGCCGCCCGTACCGCTGTTGAAGAAGCCCGATGACGGGGTGGTGGTCGAGTTTCCGAAGCCTGGGGTGCCCGCGATTTCGATCGGGATGTTGATCGGCCCGAGGCTGCCGGACACGTCGATGCCCAACGGGATTGCGGGGATCGTGATTGGCGGGGTAGTGAGGGGGCCGATGGCGCCGCCCACATCAATACCCAACGGGATTGCCGGAAGTGAGTAGCCATCCGGGAACACCGTAAACGGGCCTAACCCTCCGCCCACATCAATACCCAACGGGATTGCCGGAAGTGAGTAGCCATCCGGGAACACCGTAAACGGGCCTAACCCTCCGCCCACAT
>JAHREJ010000096.1 GCA_021733645.1 Bacillus subtilis subsp. subtilis
GTGCGGGGGCGCATGCCTTCACCGGAGGCGATCGCTCATTTTGATGAGCGGTTTGAATGCCATGCTCCGCGGACCACGAGGGTGTCGGCGGCGTTCATCGATCGGATCTGCTCGGCGACTCGGGCCGAAAACCGGGCCGCTGCGGCGCAGTTGGTGGCGTTGGGGGAGTTGTTCGCCTATCGGTGGTCGCGTTGCGGGGGCCGCGAGGAGTGGGTGATGGACACCATGGCGGCGGTGGCCGCCGAGGTGGCGGCGGCGTTGCGGATCAGTCAGGGTCTGGCGGCCAGCCGGTTGCGGTATGCGCGGGCGATGCGTGAGCGGCTGCCTAAGACGGCTGAGGTGTTTAGCGCCGGCGACATCGGCTATCTGATGTTTGCCACGATTGTGTATCGCACCGACTTGATCGTTGACCCTGATGTTTTGGCGGCGGTGGATGCGCAGTTGGCCGCCAATGTGGCGCGTTGGCCCTCGATGACCAAGGCCCGCCTGGCTGGGCAGGTCGATAAGATCGTGGCGCGTGCCGATGCCGATGCGGTGCGGCGGCGCAAGGAGTATCAGGCCCAGCGCCAGTTCTGGGTCGGGGAAAGCCAAGACGGTGTGTGCCAGATCGGTGGCAGCCTGTTGGCCGTCGACGCACACGCCCTCGATGCGCGGTTGAGCGCGTTGGCGGGCACCGTGTGTGAGCACGATCCGCGCAGCCGTGAGCAGCGCCGCGCGGACGCGTTGGGGGCGTTGGCGGGCGGGGCCGATCGGCTGGGCTGTGGCTGTGGGCGCGCTGATTGTGCGGCCGGGAAGCGGCCTGCGGCCCCGCCGGTGGTGATTCACCTGATCGCCGAGGCGGCCACGATCAATGGCACGGGCTCGGCGCCGGCATCGCAGATGAACGCCGACGGGCTGATCACCGCCGAACTGGTGGCCGAGCTGGCCAAGACGGCCACGCTGGTGCCGCTGGTTCATCCCGGCGATGCGCCGCCCGAGCCGGGGTATGCGCCGTCGAAAGCGCTCGCCGATTTCGTTCGCTGCCGGGATCTGACGTGTCGCTGGCCCGGCTGTGATGAGCCCGCCACCAATTGCGACCTGGATCATACGATCCCGTATGCCGCTGGTGGGCCCACCCATGCGTCGAACCTGAAATGTTGCTGCCGTACCCATCACCTGGTGAAAACGTTTTGGGGATGGCGTGATCAACAGCTACCCGACGGCACCCTGATTTTGACCTCCCCGTCCGGGCATACCTATGTCAGCACCCCGGGCAGTGCGCTGCTGTTCCCCAGCTTGTGCCACTTCAGCGGCGGCATCCCGGCACCGGAAGCCGACCCACCCTACGACCATTGCGACCAGCGCACAGCGATGATGCCCAAACGCCGGCGCACCCGCGCCCAAGACCGGGCCTATCGCATCGCCACCGAACGTCGACAAAACCACGCCGCCCGCCAGCGCGCCCAGGTGCTCACCCAGACCGCCGCGGCCACCGACACCCACGGCCCACCACCGGATC
>JAHREJ010000097.1 GCA_021733645.1 Bacillus subtilis subsp. subtilis
GGGCTCTACTGACTGATCTGTGGGTGGTTGTGTCGGCCTGGCCGGGTGGGGCGGTGGCCGGCGAGGGTGAGCATGGCTAGGGCGATGAGGGCTTGTGGTGAGCGGAATCCGAACGCGATCCGGGTCAGTAGGCGGATCTTGGTGTTGGTGGATTCGATCAGGCCTTGGGATAGGCCGTGGTCGAGGGCGGCGTCGATGGCCACCCGGTGGCGTTTGATGCGGGCGGCAAGCTCGACGAATACCGGGATGCGACAGCGCTGGGCCCAGGAGATCCACCGGTCCAGGGCCTGTTTGCCTTCCTCGCCCTTGACCGAAAACACATGCCGAAGGCTCTCTTTGAGCAGGTAGGCGCGATACAGACGGGGATCGGTCTTGGCGATCCAGGCCAGTTTGGCGCTTTGGCGTTCGGTGAGGTCCTCGGGGTTCTTCCACAGCGCGTAGCGGGCGCCCTTGAGCCGCCGTGCCCGCTCGCGGCCCGGACGTGGTGCGGCGTTCTTACCGGGCCGGCCCCGGCCCCACTTGGGTTCGGTGCGCGCGATCGCCCGTGCGTCGTTCCAGGCTCGGCGCCGCTCGACGTCGAGCGCCTCGGTGGCCCAGGCCACCACATGAAACGGATCGGCGCATTGAATCGCATCCGGGCAGCGCTCGGTGACCACGTCAGCGATCCAGTCCGCGGCATCGGCCGAAACGTGAGTAATCTGGGCGGCCCGCTCAGCGCCCAGGGCATCGAAGAACAAGCCCAGGGTGGCCTTGTCGTGGCCCGGGGCGGCCCACACCAACCGGCCGCTGTCGTGATCGACGACCACCGTCAGGTACCGGTGGTGGCGCTTGTAGGAGATCTCATCGATACCGATGCGGCGCAAGTTCGCGAACCGGTCAATGCGCTTTTCGGTGTCGGCCCAGACCCGGGCCACGATCGCCCCGACGGTGCGCCAGGCGATCCGCATCAACTCGCACACCGCGGTCTTCGAACACGCCACCGCCAGCCAGGCCACCGTGTCATCGAAAGCATACGTGTGCCCGGCATGATGACGCGCCCACGGCACCGCCACCACCGTCGGCCCATGGGTGGGGCAGTTCACCCGCGGCGCCTCGGCCTCCAAGAACACCTCGACGGTGCCCCAATCCAGACTGCGCCATTGGCGCAGGCCCGCACCGCGGTCATACCAGGACGCCTTGCGACCGCAGCGACCACAGCGGCGCAACACTGCACTTCGTGGCCGCACCCGGGCGATCACCCGCGCACCGTCTCCGGCGTCATCCTCCTCGAATTCGATGTCCTCAATCACGGTGCGCTTGTCGACACCCAGCAGCGCACGAAATAGCCTCACATTGCGCACGTCGTTGTCGGCTCCTTGTGTTTCTGATCCTTGACAAGCCAGAAACCTTAAGCCACAACGACGTGCGCCTACTCAGGACACAAACTCACCCACGGAAGTGTCAGAAGAGCC
>JAHREJ010000098.1 GCA_021733645.1 Bacillus subtilis subsp. subtilis
TGAACCGCCCCGGCATGTCCGGAGACTCCAGTTCTTGGAAAGGATGGGGTCATGTCAGGTGGTTCATCGAGGAGGTACCCGCCGGAGCTGCGTGAGCGGGCGGTGCGGATGGTCGCAGAGATCCGCGGTCAGCACGATTCGGAGTGGGCAGCGATCAGTGAGGTCGCCCGTCTACTTGGTGTTGGCTGCGCGGAGACGGTGCGTAAGTGGGTGCGCCAGGCGCAGGTCGATGCCGGCGCACGGCCCGGGACCACGACCGAAGAATCCGCTGAGCTGAAGCGCTTGCGGCGGGACAACGCCGAATTGCGAAGGGCGAACGCGATTTTAAAGACCGCGTCGGCTTTCTTCGCGGCCGAGCTCGACCGGCCAGCACGCTAATTACCCGGTTCATCGCCGATCATCAGGGCCACCGCGAGGGCCCCGATGGTTTGCGGTGGGGTGTCGAGTCGATCTGCACACAGCTGACCGAGCTGGGTGTGCCGATCGCCCCATCGACCTACTACGACCACATCAACCGGGAGCCCAGCCGCCGCGAGCTGCGCGATGGCGAACTCAAGGAGCACATCAGCCGCGTCCACGCCGCCAACTACGGTGTTTACGGTGCCCGCAAAGTGTGGCTAACCCTGAACCGTGAGGGCATCGAGGTGGCCAGATGCACCGTCGAACGGCTGATGACCAAACTCGGCCTGTCCGGGACCACCCGCGGCAAAGCCCGCAGGACCACGATCGCTGATCCGGCCACAGCCCGTCCCGCCGATCTCGTCCAGCGCCGCTTCGGACCACCAGCACCTAACCGGCTGTGGGTAGCAGACCTCACCTATGTGTCGACCTGGGCAGGGTTCGCCTACGTGGCCTTTGTCACCGACGCCTACGCTCGCAGGATCCTGGGCTGGCGGGTCGCTTCCACGATGGCCACCTCCATGGTCCTCGACGCGATCGAGCAAGCCATCTGGACCCGCCAACAAGAAGGCGTACTCGACCTGAAAGACGTTATCCACCATACGGATAGGGGATCTCAGTACACATCGATCCGGTTCAGCGAGCGGCTCGCCGAGGCAGGCATCCAACCGTCGGTCGGAGCGGTCGGAAGCTCCTATGACAATGCACTAGCCGAGACGATCAACGGCCTATACAAGACCGAGCTGATCAAACCCGGCAAGCCCTGGCGGTCCATCGAGGATGTCGAGTTGGCCACCGCGCGCTGGGTCGACTGGTTCAACCATCGCCGCCTCTACCAGTACTGCGGCGACGTCCCGCCGGTCGAACTCGAGGCTGCCTACTACGCTCAACGCCAGAGACCAGCCGCCGGCTGAGGTCTCAGATCAGAGAGTCTCCGGACTCACCGGGGCGGTTCA
>JAHREJ010000099.1 GCA_021733645.1 Bacillus subtilis subsp. subtilis
CGGATGTTGCTGGAGTTGTCCTGGGAGGCGTTGGAGCGGGCCGGTATCGATCCGACCGGATTGCGCGGCAGCGCCACCGGGGTATTCGCCGGGCTCATCGTCGGCGGCTACGGAATGTTGGCCGAGGAGATCGAGGGCTACCGGCTGACCGGGATGACCTCCAGCGTCGCCTCGGGTCGGGTGGCCTATGTGCTGGGGTTGGAGGGTCCGGCGGTGTCGGTGGATACGGCGTGTTCGTCGTCGTTGGTGGCGTTGCATATGGCGGTGGGATCGCTGCGGTCGGGGGAGTGCGATCTGGCGCTGGCCGGCGGCGTCACCGTCAACGCCACACCCGACATCTTCGTGGAATTCAGCCGCTGGCGCGGATTATCCCCGGACGGGCGCTGCAAGGCATTCGCCGCGGCGGCCGACGGCACCGGATTCTCCGAGGGCGGTGGGATGTTGGTGCTGCAGCGGCTTTCGGATGCGCGGCGGTTGGGTCATCCGGTGTTGGCGGTGGTGGTCGGGTCGGCGGTTAATCAGGATGGGGCGTCGAATGGGTTGACCGCGCCTAATGGTCCTTCGCAGCAGCGGGTGGTGCGGGCGGCGTTGGCCAATGCCGGGTTGAGCGCGGCCGAGGTGGATGTGGTGGAGGGGCATGGGACCGGGACCACGTTGGGGGATCCGATTGAGGCTCAGGCGTTGTTGGCCACTTATGGGCAAGATCGGGGGGAGCCGGGAGAACCTTTGTGGTTGGGGTCGGTGAAGTCGAATATGGGTCATACGCAGGCCGCGGCGGGGGTGGCCGGGGTGATCAAGATGGTGTTGGCGATGCGCCATGAGCTGTTGCCGGCGACGTTGCACGTGGATGTGCCTAGCCCGCATGTGGATTGGTCGGCGGGGGCGGTGGAGTTGTTGACCGCGCCGCGGGTGTGGCCTGCTGGTGCTCGGACGCGTCGTGCGGGGGTGTCGTCGTTTGGGATTAGTGGCACTAATGCGCATGTGATTATCGAGGCGGTGCCGGTGGTGCCGCGGCGGGAGGCTGGTTGGGCGGGGCCGGTGGTGCCGTGGGTGGTGTCGGCGAAGTCGGAGTCGGCGTTGCGGGGGCAGGCGGCTCGGTTGGCCGCGTACGTGCGTGGCGATGATGGCCTCGATGTTGCCGATGTGGGGTGGTCGTTGGCGGGTCGTTCGGTTTTTGAGCATCGGGCGGTGGTGGTTGGCGGGGACCGTGATCGGTTGTTGGCCGGGCTCGATGAGCTGGCGGGTGACCAGTTGGGCGGCTCGGTTGTTCGGGGCACGGCGACTGCGGCGGGTAAGACGGTGTTCGTCTTCCCCGGCCAAGGCTCCCAATGGCTGGGCATGGGAAT
>JAHREJ010000100.1 GCA_021733645.1 Bacillus subtilis subsp. subtilis
TTGCGGGTTTTCCAGCCTTTTTCGACAAGGCGATTGTCGGGGCCGCAGGCCAGCGTGAGGTCGTTGATGTCGGTACGGTGGGTGGTTGTCCACGGCGTTACGTGGTGGACCTCACTGTGGTAGGCCGGGGCGTCGCAACCCGGCCTGGAGCAGCCACGATCCTTGGCGTACAACATGATTCGCTGCGCCGGGGAAGCTAACCGCTTGGTGTGATACAACGCCAACGGCTTAGCGCCGTCAAACAATGCCAGATAGTGGTTGGCGTGGCTCGCCATCCGGATAAGGTCCGACATCGGCACCCGCGAACCACCACCGGTTACCCCCTTGCCGGTGGCGGCTTCCAGCTCTTTAAGCGTGGTGCTCACCACGACGGTCACCGGCAACCCCCGATGCTGCCCTAGCTCACCGGAGGCCAACAACCCGCGCAGCCCGGCCAGTAAACCGTCATGGTGTCGTTGGGCTTGGCTGCGGGTGTCGCGGCGCACCGCGTCCGCATCCGGTGTGTCATCCACGACCGGGGTCTGGTCATCGGGGTTGCACGCCCCCGGTGCGGCCAGTTTGGCCAACACCGCCTCGATGGTGGCCCGCAACTCCGGGGTCAGCAGACCGCTGATACGTGACATCCCGTCAAATTCCTGCTTACCCATCGTGATGCCGCGCTTGCGGGCACGCTCCTGGTCGGAAAAGTTGCCGTCGGGGTGCAGCCAGTCCATCAGCTGCGTGGCCAGGCCATGCAGGTGATCGGGACGCCGACTGGTGGCCAGTTCGGCCAGCTGGGCCTCGGCGGCCTCGCGGATACCCAGATCCACCGCGGCGGACAACTCCTTGAAGAAGGCCTGGATCTCCTTAATGTGTTCTCGGCCGATCTTGCCCTCACGTTGAGCGGCCGCGGTCGCGGTCAACTGCGCTGGCAGCGGTTCACCGGTCAGGGCGCGGCGCTCACCGAGGTCTTCGGCTTCGGCGATGCGGCGGCTGGCCTCACCGGGAGTGATGTGTAGCCGGTTGGCCAACGCCGTGCGCAGCGTCCCGCCGAGCTCTTCCTCGCAGGCTTGCCCAGCGAGTTGGTTGATCAAGGCGTGCTCGGCGGCGCCCTGGCGGCGCCGTTCGACCTCGAGTCGCTGCAAACAGGCCAGCAATTCCGGGGTGGTCAACGCATCGCACTTGAGATCGAGCACCCGCGACAACGAGGCGTGGTAGGCATCCAACGCCGCGGAGATCTCCTCGCGCGTGTCCGACCTCATGCCTCGGATTCTACGAAGCACCACTGACAAGAACCGGGCCGTCATAGGCTCGGAATGATCAGTGA
>JAHREJ010000101.1 GCA_021733645.1 Bacillus subtilis subsp. subtilis
CGATATTGCCGCCACCCACATTGAACCCACCGACGTTGCCCGCACCCAGGTTAAAGTCCCCGACATTGCCCAACCCGACATTGCCCAACCCCACATCGGCCAACCCGAAATTGAGGACCAGACCCTGATGCAGCGCCGTCCCGCTCGCCAACAATCCCGACAACTGCTGACCGACACTACCCAAACCCGACACCAACGCCGGCGCACCCAACCCCAACACGCTGGTGTTGAACAGCCCCGACATGCCAGAGCCGAAATTCAGCACACCCGAATGCAGCGTGCCGGCGTTGAAAACACCCGAACCCCCACCCAGCAACGCCGACGGAGCCTGATTCCAGCCACCCGACACCATCGCGCCGACATTCCCAAACCCCGACACCCCACCCGCACCGGAGTTGAAGAAACCCGACGACGGAGCACCGGTCGTATTCCCGAACCCCGGCACGGCGGGAAGGTCGATGAGGATGTGAACGGGGCCGAGGGTGAGGTCGAGGTTGAGCTGCAGCGGAATTGGGTCGATCGTGTAGCCGTTCGGGAAGATGGTGAAGTCCGGGATGCCGGCGAAGGCATCGACATGCACCGGGATTTTCGGGAAGGTGAGGCCGTCCGGGAAGAGGGTGAAACCCGGGATGCCGCCGTCCACATCGATGCGCAGGGGCACCGATGGAATGGTCAGCCCCGGAATGTGGATGGGCGGGATGCTCAGGTTGAGCACCGAAAATGATGGGCCAGAGGCGCCCAGCTGGATGGTGGTCGGGGCGAGCGCGCCCGAAAATGGGCCGATTACGTTGTTACCGGTCGCGAAGTCGACGGTGGAGATAAACACATTGGACGTTGCCGGAATGACGAACGGCGGTGGTGCGGGGCCACCGGGGGCTGTGGAGAACGACTCGATGACCGTGGCGGGAATGTTCATCGGCGGGAAGATGACGAGGGGGCCCAGGTCGAAGGTTTCGTGGTAATCCAAGGCGATCGGCGCAACGGTAATCGGTGCCACGGTAAATGAGCCCAGGTCGATGGTTTGGTCAATGTCCAGCAGCGGGGGGATGTGAACGTGAATCGGATCGATGTGGATGGGGCCCAGGTTCACGGTTTCGCGGAGATGCACGAGGTGGGTTTGCGGAATCAGCGGGCCGACCGGGAAGCTGAAGTCGAGCAGGCCCTGGTAGTCGCCCCGCCAGAAGGCGCCGTTGCTGTAGTTACCGGAGATGAAGGCGCCGGTGTTGACGTCGCCGGAGTTGGCCACCCCGGTGTTGATGTCACCGGTGTTCAACCAACCCGTGTTGACACTGCCCGGGTTGA
>JAHREJ010000102.1 GCA_021733645.1 Bacillus subtilis subsp. subtilis
CACCGAACTATGCGAAAGGATTCCCGCCATGGCACGCTGCGATGTCCTGGTCTCCGCCGACTGGGCTGAGAGCAATCTGCACGCGCCGAAGGTCGTTTTCGTCGAAGTGGACGAGGACACCAGTGCATATGACCGTGACCATATTGCCGGCGCGATCAAGTTGGACTGGCGCACCGACCTGCAGGATCCGGTCAAACGTGACTTCGTCGACGCCCAGCAATTCTCCAAGCTGCTGTCCGAGCGTGGCATCGCCAACGAGGACACGGTGATCCTGTACGGCGGCAACAACAATTGGTTCGCCGCCTACGCGTACTGGTATTTCAAGCTCTACGGCCATGAGAAGGTCAAGTTGCTCGACGGCGGCCGCAAGAAGTGGGAGCTCGACGGACGCCCGCTGTCCAGCGACCCGGTCAGCCGGCCGGTGACCTCCTACACCGCCTCCCCGCCGGATAACACGATTCGGGCATTCCGCGACGAGGTCCTGGCGGCCATCAACGTCAAGAACCTCATCGACGTGCGCTCTCCCGACGAGTTCTCCGGCAAGATCCTGGCCCCCGCGCACCTGCCGCAGGAACAAAGCCAGCGGCCCGGACACATTCCTGGTGCCATCAACGTGCCGTGGAGCAGGGCCGCCAACGAGGACGGCACCTTCAAGTCCGATGAGGAGTTGGCCAAGCTTTACGCCGACGCCGGCCTAGACAACAGCAAGGAAACGATTGCCTACTGCCGAATCGGGGAACGGTCCTCGCACACCTGGTTCGTGTTGCGGGAATTACTCGGACACCAAAACGTCAAGAACTACGACGGCAGTTGGACAGAATACGGCTCCCTGGTGGGCGCCCCGATCGAGTTGGGAAGCTGATATGTGCTCTGGACCCAAGCAAGGACTGACATTGCCGGCCAGCGTCGACCTGGAAAAAGAAACGGTGATCACCGGCCGCGTAGTGGACGGTGACGGCCAGGCCGTGGGCGGCGCGTTCGTGCGGCTGCTGGACTCCTCCGACGAGTTCACCGCGGAGGTCGTCGCGTCGGCCACCGGCGATTTCCGGTTCTTCGCCGCGCCCGGATCCTGGACGCTGCGCGCGCTGTCGGCGGCCGGCAACGGCGACGCGGTGGTGCAGCCCTCGGGCGCGGGCATCCACGAGGTAGACGTCAAGATC
>JAHREJ010000103.1 GCA_021733645.1 Bacillus subtilis subsp. subtilis
CGGGCCAGCGCGTGTTGATCCATGCCGGCACCGGCGGGGTGGGCATGGCGGCGGTGCAGCTGGCTCGGCATCTGGGGTTGGAGGTGTTCGCGACCGCGAGCAAGGGTAAGTGGGACACCTTGCGCGCCATGGGCTTTGACGACGACCACATATCCGATTCACGTAGCCTAGAGTTCGAGGACAAGTTCCGCGCGGCCACTGGCGGTCGAGGGTTCGACGTGGTGTTGGACTCGCTGGCCGGCGAATTCGTGGATGCGTCGCTGCGTCTGGTGGCACCGGGTGGGGTGTTCTTGGAGATGGGCAAGACCGACATCCGCGACCCCGGCGTGATCGCCCAGCAGTACCCGGGCGTGCGCTACCGCGCCTTCGACCTATTCGAAGCGGGACCGGACCGCATTGCGCAGATCCTTGCCGAGCTCGCCACGCTGTTCGGCGATGGGGTGCTGCGGCCGTTGCCGGTCACCACTTTTGACGTGCGGTGCGCGCCTGCGGCGTTGCGTTATCTGAGCCAGGCGCGCCACACCGGCAAGGTCGTCATGCTGATGCCCGGCTCGTGGGCGGCGGGCACGGTGTTGATCACCGGTGGCACCGGGATGGCGGGTTCGGCGGTGGCCCGTCACGTGGTGGCTCGTCATGGGGTGCGCAATCTGGTGTTGGTGAGCCGGCGCGGCCCGGATGCTCCCGGGGCTGCGGAGCTGGTGGCCGAGTTGGCCGCCGCCGGTGCGCAGGTACAGGTGGTGGCCTGTGACGCGGCGGATCGAGCGGCGTTGGCCAAGGTGATCGCCGATATTCCGGTTCAGCATCCATTGTCGGGCGTGATCCACACCGCCGGCGCACTCGACGACGCGGTGGTGATGTCACTGACACCGGATCGGGTGGATGTGGTGTTGCGGTCCAAGGTGGACGCGGCGTGGCACCTGCACGAGTTGACTCGCGACCTGGATGTGTCGGCGTTTGTCATGTTTTCGTCGATGGCCGGGCTGGTCGGATCGTCGGGCCAGGCCAACTATGCGGCCGCCAATTCGTTTTTGGATGCGCTGGCCGCCCACCGGCGGGCCCATGGGCTGCCGGCCATCTCCCTGGGCTGGGGTCTGTGGGATCAGGCCAGCGCCATGACCGGCGGCCTGG
>JAHREJ010000104.1 GCA_021733645.1 Bacillus subtilis subsp. subtilis
CTATCCGATCCCGACCCGCGGCACCACACTGGGCCGAGCCTGCACCACATGCGGATTTGCGCCACCGCGGCCCATCATCCCGGCCGGCATACCCGCCCCAGCACCCCCCATACCCATCGGCATCGGCATCATCCCCATGGGCCCGCCTGCCGCCGGCACCTCAGCAGGCATAGCCCCCAAACCCGCCATCGCCGAACTGGCCATCCGCGCAGGAACCGACCCCTCCCAGGTCGGAGGCACCGACATCGCCCCCACCAACCGCGCCTTACCCAACTCCGCCGACATCCCCGCACCCAGACCACCGGCACCACCTAGGCCCGTCCCCGAAGCGATATCACCGGCAAACGTCGGCACATCCGCCGCAGCCAACCCCGCAGCCTCCGCACCGGCCAACCCAGCCGTGTTGGCCGTAGTCCCCATCTGCGCCAACTGCATCATCGGCCCAATCAACATACTGGCCGGATACGCCGCGGCCTGCCCCACCTGCAGCGCCGCATCCACCGGCAACCCCGCCGCCACCGACTGCGCCGCAGCCACCACAGCCGGCACCCCCTCCACCGCACCCTCCGCGATCGGAGACAACGCAGCCGAAACCGACGTCGCCATCCCGGTCAACTGCGCACCGGCCTGGGAAGCCAACCCCGCCAAATCCAGCGGCGGCACACTAAACGGCGTCAACGTCTCAGCCACCGCCGCCGCCCCCGCGTGATACCCCACCATCGCACCCACGTCCTGAGCCCACATCTCCACATAATCGAACTCAGTGGCCGCAATCGCCGGCGTGTTCTGACCCAAAATGTTCGTCGCCACCAACGCCCCCAACAACACCCGATTCGCCGTCACCGCCGCCGGATGCACCGTGGCCGCCAACGCCGCCTCAAACGCCGTCGCCGCCGCGGTAGCCTGACCAGCCGACAACTCCGCCTGCCCGGCCGCCGCACTCAACCACCCCACATACGGCGCCGCCGCCCCCGCCATCGCCACCGACGCCGGACCCGACCACGGCCCAGCCGCCAACCCGGCGATCACCGCATCAAACGAGGACGCCGAGGCCCGCAAATCCGCAGCCAACCCCTCCCACGCCGCCGCCGCCATAAACAACGGCCCCGACCCCGCACCGGCATAG
>JAHREJ010000105.1 GCA_021733645.1 Bacillus subtilis subsp. subtilis
TGAAGGAGGCAACCACCATGGTTGTTGTTGGAACCGATGCGCACAAGTACAGCCACACCTTTGTGGCCACCGACGAAGTGGGTCGCCAACTCGGTGAGAAGACCGTCAAGGCCACCACGGCCGGGCACGCCACAGCCATCATGTGGGCCCGTGAACAGTTCGGCCTCGAGCTGATCTGGGGCATCGAGGACTGCCGCAACATGTCGGCGCGTCTGGAGCGTGACCTACTGGCGGCCGGCCAGCAGGTGGTGCGGGTACCCACCAAGCTGATGGCCCAGACCCGCAAGTCGGCGCGCAGTCGGGGCAAGTCGGATCCGATCGATGCGCTGGCGGTGGCGCGGGCGGTGCTGCGTGAAACCGACCTACCCCTGGCCACCCACGACGAGACGTCGCGGGAGTTGAAGTTGTTGACTGACCGTCGAGATGTCCTTGTGGCCCAACGCACGTCGGCGATCAACCGGTTGCGCTGGCTCGTCCATGAACTCGATCCCGAGCGGGCACCGGCAGCACGCTCGCTCGATGCCGCCAAGCACCAGCAGGCCCTGCGGACCTGGCTGGACACCCAGCCAGGATTGGTCGCCGAACTCGCGCGCGCCGAGCTGACCGACATCATCCGGCTCACCGGCGAGATCAACACCCTGGCCCAGCGCATCAGCGCCCGAGTCCACCAGGTCGCCCCCGCACTGCTGGAAATCCCTGGCTGCGCGGAGCTGACTGCAGCCAAAATCGTCGGCGAAGCCGCCGGAGTGACCCGGTTCAAAAGCGAAGCCGCCTTCGCCTGCCATGCCGCAGTGGCTCCCATCCCGGTGTGGTCGGGCAACACCGCCGGCCAGATGCGGCTCAGCCGCTTGGGCAACCGCCAGCTCAACGCCGCCCTACACCGCATCGCACTGACCCAAATCCGGATGACCGACAGCCGGGGCCAGGCCTACTACCAAAGGCTGCAAGACGCCGGGAAAACCAAACGCGCAGCACTACGCTGCCTCAAACGCCGCCTAGCCCGCACCGTCTTCCAGGCCCTGCGCACCGTCCACCAGCCCAGCTCCGAACACACCCAACCCGCGGCCGCTTGCCATAGGAGCTATTGCTCG
>JAHREJ010000106.1 GCA_021733645.1 Bacillus subtilis subsp. subtilis
GCGGGTCGGTGCGCCGGCCAGCAAGCGGATGTCGGGCCAACGCCCCAGCACCGCTGTCGCGGTCGGTAACGACCCGGCGAACGCGGTCCACACATCGGGGAACGCCTACCGCGCCAACGACATCAACCGACGCCAGGACCGGTTCGCGTCAATCACTGCGCCGGCACGTCGGATCACCGATCGACGTAACGCCAACTGCGCGGGCGTCGGCAGTGTCAGCGGCGTCAGGTCGAACACCTCGCTGGCGCGGGTGAGAACCTCGGCGTCGATGACGTCGGACTTGCTCTTGCCCACGATCGCACCCCGCAGCCGGGCGCAATGCCGCGCGCCGGCCATGTGCATGGTGTCACCGGCATTCTCGACAGCGATCGTGAGCGGCAGCCACGTCATCGAGGTCGGTTCCACGGTGGCGTCGATATCGTCGTAACCGCTGAGCTTGTCGGTGAGGGTGCGCAGTCCGGCCAGCGTGGGTTCGACACTGAATCGAATCGACCTCGCACCGACATCATCGCGGATCGCGATGTGGTGACAGGCCGTGATCGCCGCGTCGATTCCGACCAGCGTCCGCCTGCTCCGTCCTGGATTCTCGGCAGTCACGGGTTAGCGTTGTTGTGCATGGAGGTTCTCCCCTTCATCGTCAATCATGTTGTGTTGATGAAGAGTTCACGTATTCCAGGGCCCACCCAGCCGACCGTCGTGCGTGAACTCGTTGCGGTGGGAGAACCTTCGTACACAGCACTGCCGGCCGGTCTCCCACATCATCCCCGACCACAACGCGGCGGGAGTTCACGCGCGGCTCCGGTGCTTGTCGATGATTCGATGCCTCACCCAGGTACACGTCGATGCTGCGCACTTCCGCAACCTGGCCACCAATTCCCTAAACCGGGTCAGTTCAGGAGACAAAGCTGGAGCAGACGATCTCTTTCACGGGCCCAGACACTCAGCCGAAAACGTCGAGCCCTCCAGCCTCTCCCGAGGCCACCGTACCTGACCACCACCCCGTCAAAGCGGCACTACAAGAGATACAAGCC
>JAHREJ010000107.1 GCA_021733645.1 Bacillus subtilis subsp. subtilis
ATCCGCGCCGAGTTGATCTCCGGCGGCAACCACGAAAAATCCAAAATCATCGCAACCCCAAACCAGCCAGCCGCCTCAACGGCTCAGACACAAACCAATCACGGATGCTAAAGCAACCCACACCAAAAATCCGGGTTTTGAAGAAAGTGCTGACTCCGCGCGGAATGATCGGGGTGTTGACATGCCGAAGGGCGCGGGCAACACGACCCCCCGTGTTACCCGCGCCCGTTACGGCTGGTCCACGCAGTTAGCTAAGCCCAGCTGGAACCCACTGCGGAGTCGGTTTGGGCCATGTTGCTACCAGCGGCCTGGATCTTTTGCCCGTGGGCGTTCGCCTGCTGGTATATCACCGCGAAATTGCGGCCCAACGCAGTGATGAACTCCTGGCAGGCCACCGACCCGGCACCACCCCAAAAGTCGCCCGCAGCCAATACATCACGCACGATCGCCTGATGCTCAGCCTCCAACGCCGCCGCCTGAGCCCGAATCATGGCCCCATGGGCATCCACATCACCGAACTGATAATTGATCGTCATCGCCAATGCCCTTTCTAGCTGCTCAAAATCTGCTGCGACGCCTGCTCTTGCTGCTCGTAGTTATTCGCGTCACGGACCAACCCGTCCCGCACCCCATGCAGCATGTTCACAATATTGCGGAACGCCTGATTCATCTGAGTCATCGTGTCCAACGATGTCGCCTCAGCCAACCCGCTCCAGCCAGCCCCAGAAATGTTCTGCGACGACGCCCACATTCGACGCGCCTCATCCTCAACGGTCTGCGCATGCACCTCAAACCGACCGGCCATATCCCGCATTGCATGCGGATCGGTCATAAACCGAGTAGCCACCACACCGCTCCCTTCCATAATCAACAGGTCACATCAAACCCAACGTGCCGCAATGTCATCAACGCAAAGACCCCGACCAATCACCTCCGCCCTATCCGATCCCGACCCGCGGCACCACACTGGGCCGAGCCTGCACCACATGCGGATTTGCGCCACCGCGGCCCATCATCCCGGCC
>JAHREJ010000108.1 GCA_021733645.1 Bacillus subtilis subsp. subtilis
GCCGATGCTGCCGGGCAGCTGGGGGCCGGATTTGGTCGGTGTGGCCGGTGATGGGGGGTTGGTGTCAGTTTGACGATCTGACGGCGAGTAATTGGTGATTCGAATTGGAAGGAATTGTGATGAGTTTGTTGGATGCCCATATTCCGCAGTTGATCGCTTCGCATACGGCGTTTGCCGCTAAGGCGGGGTTGATGCGGCATACGATCGGTCAGGCCGAGCAGCAGGCGATGTCGGCGCAGGCGTTTCATCAGGGAGAGTCCGCGGCGGCGTTTCAGGGTGCGCATGCCCGGTTTGTGGCCGCGGCCGCCAAGGTCAATACCTTGCTGGATATCGCGCAAGCCAATTTGGGTGAGGCCGCGGGCACGTATGTGGCCGCCGATGCCGCCGCCGCGTCCAGCTACACCGGGTTTTAAAAAAGTCGCTGCTCGGAATGAAAAGGGGTTTGTGATGTCGCAGATTATGTACAACTATCCGGCGATGATGGCTCATGCCGGGGACATGGCCGGTTATGCGGGCACGCTGCAGAGCTTGGGGGCCGATATCGCCAGTGAGCAGGCCGTGCTGTCCAGTGCTTGGCAGGGTGATACCGGGATCACGTATCAGGGCTGGCAGACCCAGTGGAACCAGGCCCTAGAGGATCTGGTGCGGGCCTATCAGTCGATGTCTGGCACCCATGAGTCCAACACCATGGCGATGTTGGCTCGAGATGGGGCCGAAGCCGCCAAGTGGGGCGGCTAGCACACGGCGCGGGCGTGGTCGGCGACGCCGGGATGATCGGTGGGTTTGATGGGCCCCCATCCGAATGCCGTTGCGCTGTTGGTGGATCCGGTAGCCGATGTGGTCGGCGAGGAGCTTGGTGTGTGGCTGGCGGCCTCGCTGCCGGCGGTGGTGCGTGGCCTGAACCGCCCCGGCATGTCCGGAGACTCCAGTTCTTGGAAAGGATGGGGTCATGTCAGGTGGTTCATCGAGGAGGTACCCGCCG
>JAHREJ010000109.1 GCA_021733645.1 Bacillus subtilis subsp. subtilis
CGCTGGGCGAGCTGCCTGAAGGCCAGTGGCGCAGGCTTGATGCAGCCGATCTTGAGACGCTGTTCAACGTCCCATGACCGCCATCGCTGCGCTGCCGTTCCTGCCCGACGCCGTCATCTTCGACATGGACGGCCTGATGATCGACAGCGAGCGCGTGTCGATCGCGTGCTGGACCCAGGCCGCGCAGGAGCTGAAGCTGCCGTTCGCTGACAGCTTCTGGCTACGCATGGTCGGGCTGGGCGACCGCGATTGCGAGCGCCTGCTGTTGCAGCACATCGACGCCGGGCAGGTGGCCGCGCTGTTCGCGCGCTGCCACGACCTGTACGAGGCGCGTACGCAGGCCGGCCTGCCGCTGCGTCCGGGCATCCTGGAGATCCTGCAGGTGCTGCATGCGCATGGCATTCCGCGCGCAGTGGCCACCTCCACGCGGCAGCCGAGGGCGTCGCGCAAGCTGGCCGCCGCCGGGTTGCTGGCATTCTTCGACGTGGTGGTGACCAGCAGCGACGTGGCCCATCCCAAGCCGGCCCCGGACATCTATCTACTGGCCGCGCAGAAGCTCGGCAAGGACCCGGCGCGCTGCCTGGCGCTGGAAGATTCACCGGCCGGAATCCGCGCGGCGGTGGGCGCCGGCATGACGGCGATCCAGGTGCCGGACCTGGTGCACCCTGATGACGACCTGCGCGCGCTGGGCCACCGCATCGTGGATTCGCTGGCGGACGCGCACGCCCTGCTGTTGCCCTTGCTCCGGTAGCGCCGAGCCATGCTCGGCTGCGCTTGGCGGGGTGCCGCGCTGCGCGCGATTGCCGAGCATGGCTCGGCACTACCAGAAGACCGCGCGCCCCACCGGTAGAGCCGAGCCATGCTCGGCTGCGCTTGGCGGGGTGCCGCGCTGCGCGCGATTGCCGAGCATGGCTCGGCACTACCAGAAGGCCGTGCGCTTCCCCGGTAGAGCCGAGC
>JAHREJ010000110.1 GCA_021733645.1 Bacillus subtilis subsp. subtilis
GGTGGTGGAAGGTGTTGGTGCGGGGTTGGCCGTGGTCGAGGTGGGGTGGTGGTAGCCATTCGGTGTGGCCGTGGGTGTTGTTGTGGGTGGTCCAGCCTTTTTCGGCGAGTCGGTTGTCGGGGCCGCAGGCCAGGGTCAGCTCGGTGATGTCGGTGCGTCCGGTGCTGGTCCAGGCGGTGACGTGGTGGGCTTGGCTGTGGTAGGCCGGTGCGTCACAGCCGGGTTTGGTGCAGCCGCGGTCGTTGGCGAACAGCATGATCCGCTGGGCCGGGGAGGCTAGGCGTTTGGTGTGATACAGCGCCAGGGGTGTGCCGTGGTCGAAGATCGCCTGGGGGTACCTCCCGCTTGCGGGGGAGTAGTGGTGGGCGTGGCTGGTCATGCGGATCACATCGGCCATGGGTAGCAGGGTGCCGCCGCCGGTGAAGCCCTTGCCGGCGCCGGTTTGCAGGTCGGTCAGGGTGGTGGTGACCACGATCGAGACGGGAAGACCGTTGTGTTGGCCCAGTTTCCCGGAGGCGATCAGCGCGCGCAGCCCGGCCAGCAGCCCGTCGTGGTTGCGTTGGGCTTGGCTGCGGGTGTCGCGGTCGATGGCGGCCGCATCGGGGGTGGTGTCGATGACCGGGGTGTGGTCGTCGGGGTTGGTCGCGCCGGGGGCGGCCAGTTTGGCTAGCACGGCTTCAAAGGTGGCCCGCGCTTGGGGGGTCAGGTAGCCACTTAGCCGTGACATGCCGTCGTATTGCTGGTTGCTCAGGGTGATGCCGCGTTTGCGGGCGCGTTCGGTGTCGGTGAGGTCGCCGTCGGGGTGTAGCCAGTCCATGACCCGCTGGGCGTAGCGGGCCAGCTCGTCGGGACGATATTGAGCGGCTTTGCCGGCCAGGTCGGCTTCGGCGGCCTGGCGGGTGGACACATCCACCGCGGCGGGCAGGTGGGCGAAAAAGGGCGCGAATCACTTTGA
>JAHREJ010000111.1 GCA_021733645.1 Bacillus subtilis subsp. subtilis
CTAGGGCGTGTCTCCCAATTTCGGAGTTCCCACTCGGGCGTGGATGACGGCGCAGGCCAGCAGGACGCCGCCGAGGTAGGTCAGGGCGTATTTGTCGTAGCGGGTTGCGATGCCGCGCCACTGCTTGAGTCGATGGAAGCCGCGTTCGACGGTGTTGCGTAGCCCGTAGAGCGCGGCGTCGAATGCTGGTGGCCGCCCGCCGGCAGACCCCTTGGCCTTGCGCCGGTCGATCTGATCTTGGCGTTCGGGGATGGTGTGCTTGATCTTCTTAGACCGTAATGCGGCACGGGTACTTGGGTGTGAGTAGGCCTTGTCGGCGAGTAAGCGGAAATCCGTGCTGCCCAGGGCGTATTCGGTGCTGGCATGGCGATAGTCGTCGAGCAGGGGCAGCAGTTGCGGGTTGTCGCCGGCCTGGCCTGCGGTCAACCGGATCCGCACCGGGGCTTCGCGCTGATCGGTCAGGGCATGGATCTTGGTGGTCAGCCCGCCGCGCGAGCGGCCGATCGCATGATCGTCGGGTTCATCGGCGGATTTCTTGTAATTCGACAGTGCCCCCTGTGGCGAGCGTGTCCGAGCAGGCGCCCGCCGAATGCTGGTGTGCCCGCACGTTCGTGGAATCCACCGACAGCAGCTTCTCGATATCCTCGGCCACCTCAGCGTCCACCCCGAACACCGCGGCAACGTGGGCGAACACCTCGTCGCAGGTACCATCCAGCGACCAACGGTGATGGCGCTTCCACACCGTTTGCCACGGCCCGAACTCAGCGGGCAGGTCCCGCCACGGACTTCCCGTACGGAACCGCCACGCGATCCCTTCCAGGATAAGCCGGTGATCGCTAAACCGTCTGCCGGGCTTGCCCTCATGCGACGGCATCAACGGCTCGACCACGGCCCAGAACTCGTCCGAAATCACACCCACTCGCGTCACCGGCCAATCCTCGCTGGCCAGTA
>JAHREJ010000112.1 GCA_021733645.1 Bacillus subtilis subsp. subtilis
GATTGGCTGCGTAGTGGGTTCTGCAGCGCTGCCAGGCCGCTGCGGGCAGGGTGGCGCCGATCGCGGCCACCAGGCCGGCGTGGGCGTCGCTGGTGACCAGCGCGACCCCGGACAGGCCGCGGGCGACCAGGTCGCGGAAGAACGCCAGCCAGCCGGCCCCGTCCTCGGCGGAGGTGACCTGGATGCCCAGGATCTCTCGGTAGCCCTCGGCGTTGACGCCGGTGGCGATCAAGGTGTGCACTCCGACGACGCGGCCTGCCTCGCGCACCTTGAGTACCAGGGCGTCGGCGGCGAGGAAGGTATACGGGCCGGCATCGAGCGGGCGGGTCCGAAACGCCTCTACGGCTTCGTCGAGCTCTTTGGCCATGATCGACACTTGCGACTTGGAAAGCTTTGTCACACCAAGTGTTTCGACCAGGCGCTCCATCCGGCGAGTGGATACTCCCAGCAGGTAGCAGGTCGCCACCACGCTGGTCAGTGCGCGTTCAGCTCGCTTGCGGCGCTGCAGCAGCCAGTCCGGGAAATAGCTGCCCTGGCGCAGCTTGGGGATCGCGACGTCGATGGTTGCGGCACGGGTGTCGAAATCACGGTGGCGGTAGCCGTTGCGCTGATTGGACCGCTCATCGCTGCGTTCGCGGTAGCCCGCCCCGCACAGGGCGTCGGCTTCAGCCCCCATCAAGGCGGCGATGAACGTCGAGAGCAGCCCGCGCAGCAGATCCGGGCTCGCCTGTGCGAGTTGGTCAGCCAGAAGCTGCTCGGCGTCGATAAGATGAGAAGAGGTCATTGCGTCATTTCCTTCGATTGACTTTTGCTGGTCGTTTCGAAGGATCACGCGATGACCGCCCACTACTGGGCTACGACACGCCCACCGGCCTTACCTGCCCGTACACCACACCCCTGGACGTAACT
>JAHREJ010000113.1 GCA_021733645.1 Bacillus subtilis subsp. subtilis
GGCGGGTACCTCCTCGATGAACCACCTGACATGACCCCATCCTTTCCAAGAACTGGAGTCTCCGGACATGCCGGGGCGGTTCAGCTCGTTCAACTCGGGCAATCTGAACACCGGCTTCGGAAATGCCGGCGATCTCAACACAGGCCTATTCAACTCGGGTGACGTCAACACCGGCATCGGCAGCACGGTCGATCAGCCTGGTTCGGTCTCGGGCTTCGGTAACACCGGCACCAGCGTCTCGGGCTTCAATAATTCGGGTAACCTTACCTCGGGCTTTGGGAACATGAACTCGAACGTCTTCGACTCCACCTCAGGCTTCCAGAATATTGGCGACGCGAATGTCGGCTTCTTTAACTCGGGCAACTCCAACGAGGGCTTCTTCAACACGGGCATGTTTAACAACGGCATCTACAACTCGGGCGTGGCCAGCACCGGCATCGCAAACTCCGGTAATGCCAGCTCCGGTGTCGCCAACTCAGGTGACAACTCCTCGGGTGCCTTCAACCAGGGCGATAACCAGGCCGGGTTCTTCGGCCAGCCGTAACGCCTACCGAGCCCGACGTTGCTGGGGGCGATTAGCCGGCACGATGAGGTACCGCGGCGGCAATGTGGCAGGAGTCGCGGTGACCAGGGTGGCGATCGGTGGGCCCGAATTTTTCGCAATGTACAAGTGTTTTGACAAATCGCCGATATTGGTGCCGTGATTTCCCTACAGTTTGTTCTTACGGGTGGAGTAGCGTGCGCGAACGCCTGTGTCATCGGCGTCGCGCGCTGGGGAAGGGGCTGGGCTGATGAATTATTCGGTGTTGCCGCCGGAGATTAATTCGTTGCGGATGTTTACCGGTGCGGGGTCTGCGC
>JAHREJ010000114.1 GCA_021733645.1 Bacillus subtilis subsp. subtilis
ATGGGAATGGGGTTATGGTTGCGGCGGCCACGGCGTTGCTGGCTTCATTGGCGCCGGGTTTGACGATGACCGGTGCCGGGCCGGTGTGTGGTGTGGCCACCAGCGCGGCACCCACCACCGCCTCATAGGCGCTCATCACGGTGGCCGCCTGGACCCACATCCGCACATAGTCGGCCTCGTTGAGCGCGATCGGGATCGTGTTGATCCCAAAGAAATTCGTCGCCACCAACACCGCATGCGTGAGGTGGTTGGCCGCCAACTCCGGCAACGTCGGCATCTCCGCCAACGCACAAACATAGCCAGCCGCCGCGGCCTCATGCTCACCGGCCGCCGCCGCGCTATCCGCACTGGCCTGCACCAACCACGCCACATACGGCACATAGGCGGCCACAAACAACTCAGCACTGGGACCCTGCCACACCCCGGCCCCCACCGCGGCCACCACCACGCTCAACTCTTGCGCCACAGCGGCGTACTCGGCGCTTAACGCGCTCCACCCCGCCGCGGCCGCCTGCAACGAACCCGGCCCCGGACCAGCACTTAGCAGCGCCGAATGCACCTCCGGCGGCGACGCCAACCACACCGGCGCCGTCACAACGACCCACCCGAAACCAGATACGTGCCCAGGACACCGAACTCGACCGTGCGGTGCGAGGACACCGGATCACCCGCTAGCGGAATCAATGTGCGGCGGCCAGCCGTGCGGTCAACGCCTCCACCGCCGCACTGGCGGCCGCCAAACCCTCAGGAACCACGCTCAGCGTCACCAC
>JAHREJ010000115.1 GCA_021733645.1 Bacillus subtilis subsp. subtilis
TATGCGCTCGAAGATCCCCGATCTGCAGCGGGCGCTGGAAGGGCGCTTCGATGATCACCATGCCCTGATGTGTAGGTTGCACCTGGCTCATCTGGATCAGCTCGATGCGATGATCGGTGCTCTCGACGAGCAGATCGAGCAGCTGATGCATCCCTTTTGTGCCCGACGCGAGCTGATTGCATCGATCCCGGGGATCGGGGTGGGTGCCTCGGCGACGGTCATCTCTGAAATCGGCGCCGACCCGGCGGCCTGGTTCCCCTCGGCTGAGCATCTGGCCTCGTGGGTGCGGCTGTGCCCGGGCAACCACGAATCGGCCGGCAAACGCCATCACGGTGCCCGCCGCACAGGCAACCAGCACCTGCAGCCGGTCCTGGTCGAGTGCGCGTGGGCCGCCGTGCGCACCGATGGCTACCTGCGCGAGTACTACCGTCGCCAGGTCCGCAAGTTCGGTGGCTTCCGCAGTCCCGCTGCCAACAAGAAGGCGATCATCGCCGTCGCCCACAAGCTGATCGTCATCATTTGGCACGTGCTGGCCACCGGCCGGCCTTACCAGGATCTCGGCGCCGACTACTTCACCACCCGCATGGATCCCGACAAAGAACGACGTCGCCTCGTCGCCAAACTCGAAGCCCAAGGATTGGGGGTCACCCTCGAACCTGCCGCCTGAAACCCCGACATACACACTGTCACCAACAGACCCGGCTTCGCTGCAGTCGCCGGCGGGTCACGCTTGCCGTGGTCACC
>JAHREJ010000116.1 GCA_021733645.1 Bacillus subtilis subsp. subtilis
GGCGAAAAACAATGAGTCAGCGCCCGGGCCTTCATATATTATGTTGGAGATATACTCCGCTGGTATCATTGGATGCATCTGTTTGTTCTTTGCTCCTTTCGGTTGATGACGGCTGTTGTCGCGTATGGCAATGTCTGCTGTGCCGGTTTGGTCTTCAGCTAGATCAGTGCAAGGTTGTGCTGTTTTGGGCCTCGGCGAGCCGACACGCCTCGGCGTTCTCAGCTAAGCGCTGCCTAAACCATGCCTAACCCGGTGACGATGCTCTATGGCCGGAAAGCTGATCTGGTGATACTGCCTCATGTGCTGGCGGAGGAGCGGCCTCATCCCTATTCGACACCGGGTCGGAAGCGGGGGGCTCAAATAGCGTTGACCACCGGGATCGATGCCTTAGCGTCCTTTGCGCCACAAATCGTGAATCCCCGACACGGACTTAGCCGCGTTGTCCAATGCCTGGGGGGTTGTGAAAATAAAAGACACGCCTACTTTCGCTCCATCTCAAAAACACCCCACATCCGTGCAAGGGGTGCGCCGTCGGTTTGCGCTGTCCGCACTGTCGGCGTTGATGGTGCGAAGCGACCGCCAAAGCCCATACCCGTGCAGTGATGCACGGGCGCAATAGGTTCACTTCCCCCGGAACTGCGGCAGTCTAGGGC
>JAHREJ010000117.1 GCA_021733645.1 Bacillus subtilis subsp. subtilis
CTAACCCTCCGCCCACATCAATACCCAACGGGATAGCCGGAAGTGAGTAGCCATCCGGGAACACCGTAAACGGGCCTAACCCTCCACCCACATCAATACCCAACGGAATAGCCGGCAAACTATAACCACCCGATAAGAAGGTGATGGGACCGATTTGACCACTCACTGTCACGTAATCTGGAGGGAATCCGGGGAAAAATGGCGGAATCGCGGGAATCTCAGGAGTGCCTAGCTGTATCGATATGCTACCCGGGCCTATGCTGCCAACGGTGGGATTTACGCCGAATAAGCCGATCGCAAGCGGAGACGCGGGGATCGAAATCGATCCCACGTTAATGACCTGGAACGCCGATAGCTCTAGGCCAATAGAATTTAGAGTGATCGGCGGGATGTTGATGGGGCCAACGAGTGCCCCGGTACTGTTGATGCCCAGCCCGATGGCGGGAACAGTAATAGGCGGAACATTGATTGGCCCCACCAACGCCCCCGAACTACTCACACCCAGCCCGATGGCGGGAACAGTAATAGGCGGAACATTGATTGGCCCCACCAACGCCCCCGAACTACTCACACCCAAACCGATGGCGGGAACAGTAATAGGCGGAACATTGATCGGCCCCACCAACG
>JAHREJ010000118.1 GCA_021733645.1 Bacillus subtilis subsp. subtilis
AAAAAAGGTTCTTCTCCCATCTGAGGGGAGCGTCCTGTTGCAAGGGCTGTCGCAGCGTGAGCACGACACTATCCGGATGGCCGGGTGTGCAGGTGCCGTTTGGATCGGCTGGCGTCTTCGATCGGGCCGGTCGCGCGCGTGAGGGCCCCGTAGCAGCCGGTAGCCCCCTGGTGCAAATGTCCCCCGGCCGCGGGCGGCCTCCTCCTTTACTTTGCCCAGGGGCCTACCGGCTGCTACGGGGCTCGGCTTGCGGTGCGGGCGGGAAGCCGGACTTCTTTGAAGGCAGTGGGTGGGTGGGCCGCTGGCCCGCGACGCCCAGGCCGACGACTGTTCCCCGGCGTCGGCGTGGGGCCAGCCCCTCCTCCTTTACGTCGCCCGCAAGGGCATCGCGGCTCACGTAGCCAGACCACCGGCGGCGCGCAGAAGAGCGGGTTTGCCGCCCGCTTCCGCAGCCCGAGCCCCTTGGCGGCCGGCAGGCGCCTGGCAAAGTAAAGGAGGAGGCCGCCACGCGGCCGGGGGACATTTGCACAGGGGCCTGCCGG
>JAHREJ010000119.1 GCA_021733645.1 Bacillus subtilis subsp. subtilis
GGGGAAGGGGCTGGGCTGATGAATTATTCGGTGTTGCCGCCGGAGATTAATTCGTTGCGGATGTTTACCGGTGCGGGGTCTGCGCCGATGCTTGCGGCATCGGTGGCTTGGGATGGTTTGGCCGCGGAGTTGGCGGTGGCGGCGTCCTCGTTTGGGTCGGTGACTTCGGGGTTGGCGGGTCAGTCCTGGCAGGGTGCGGCGGCGGCGATGGCCGCGGCGGCGGCGCCGTATGCGGGGTGGTTGGCTGCTGCGGCGGCGCGGGCCGCTGGCGCGTCGGCTCAGGCCAAGGCGGTGGCCAGTGCGTTTGAGGCGGCGCGGGCGGCGACGGTGCATCCGATGCTGGTGGCGGCCAACCGTAATGCGTTTGTGCAGTTGGTGTTGTCGAATCTGTTTGGGCAGAATGCGCCGGCGATCGCGGCCGCTGAGGCGATGTATGAACAGATGTGGGCCGCCGATGTGGCCGCGATGGTGGGCTATCACGGCGGGGCATCGGCGGCCGCGGCG
>JAHREJ010000120.1 GCA_021733645.1 Bacillus subtilis subsp. subtilis
ACCGCTCGTCACGTGTCCCGCATGCACGTCATCGGCTGGCCGCGCCTCGGTCTGCTCCTTGGCCCAGCGGTAGTCCGGCTTACCGGCGGGCGAACGCTTCACCTCGTCGACAAACCACAGACTGCGCGGCACTTTGTAGCCCGCGATCTCGGAGCGCACGAACGAGTCCAACTCGGCCAACGACGGCCGACAACCCGGCCGGGCCTGCACCACGGCGGCCACCTGCTGGCCGTAACGCGGATCGGGCACCCCGACCACCAGAGCGTCGAACACGTCGGGATGCCCCTTCAAAGCGGCCTCGACCTCTTCGGGGTAGACCTTCTCGCCGCCGCTGTTGATCGACACCGAGCCACGACCCAGCATGGTGACCGTGCCGTCCTCCTCGACTTGGGCGTAGTCCCCCGGAATGGCGTAGCGCACACCGTTAATCGTCCGGAACGTCTCGGCCGTCTTCTTCTCGTCCTTGTAGTAGCCGACGGGAATGTTGCCCTTCTTGGCGA